>NZ_CP093325.1:0-575000 GCF_022637375.2 Bacillus sp. N5-665 | reverse complement strand
GAACGAACGGGCAAAACATGTTGTAAAACAAATGCACATCTTACAACCGAACCTTGATATCGTGTTAATTGATGAAACACTTTCTTTACTTCCAAAACCATTTCATCATTTAGAATTTATAAAGGGTTGCCCGCATCACGATCAAACTTTATTAAAAGCTAATATTACAACTGCTCACACTATATTAATAACAGCTGATAAAGAAAAAAATGAAAGCTTAGCAGATACACAGTCCATTTTAAATATTTTAACTGCAAAAGGTCTCAACCCAAACATTCACTGCATCGCTGAACTTCTTACTTCTGAACAAATACAAAATGCAACGAGAGCTGGTGTATCAGAAATTATAGAAGGAAATAAATTAACGAGCTACGTATTTACCGCTTCTCTTTTATTCCCTTCCATTTCAGGCGTACTATTCTCACTTTACGATGAAATCTCTGATAACAAATTACAACTGATGGAGCTTTATCCTTCCTGCACTGGACAAACTTTTGCAAATTGTAGCTATACTCTTTTAAAGCAAAATATTCTCTTACTAGGTATAAAACGCGACGAACAATATATGATTAATCCAGTCCATTCCTTTGTTCTCATTGAAAGCGACATACTCATTGTTATTCACCATTAAGAAAATGTTTTTCTAGTTCCTGCATGAGCACTTTCCCAATATTGATATATTTTCTTTTCACATCTCCATCTGGATCTTTCGGCTCAGCAAATTGATCCATTCCACTCGTTCCAGCCGTTAAAGTATTTACGTGATCATCTAGTTCGTCTTGATATACGTGCGAAAGAATATAAGGCGTTCCAAGACGGACTATTACACCAGGTACATCTAGCTCTCCATCTACTGCTGTAAATGGCACTCGCAGAAATTGATAGCCATCTTCTTCATCAATTTTATAATCAAAGCATCCTTTATTGTAATCCCAATTGCCACCAATGCTATACCCAAGTGGCTTCATTATCTCTTCTAACTTATATAACGCATATGTACGTCCTTCTAAATTTGATTGAATCGGAATCAAGCCCATCCCTCCTAGACTTTTTCTTTAGCATACCCACTCTAGTTTGAATATATTGATGGACTTTTCGATAAAATAATAAAAAGCGACCGGAATCCGGTCGCTTTTTATTATTTTAAACGCTCTTCTAATTCTGCTTTTAACTCTTCAAATCCTGGTTTACCAAGTAAAGCAAACATGTTTTTCTTGTATGCTTCTACTCCTGGTTGGTCAAATGGATTTACGCCTAATAAGTAGCCGCTCATCGCACATGCCTTTTCGAAGAAGTATACAAGGTAACCGAATGTGTACTCATTTAATTCAGGGATATTTACGATTAAGTTTGGTACTCCACCATCGCTATGTGCAAGTAATGTACCTTCGTATGCTTTTGTGTTTACGAAGTCTACAGTTTCACCAGCAAGGTAGTTTAATCCATCTAAATCGTTTTCTTCTGATTCAATTGTTAGTTCATGTGTAGATTTACCTACTTTCAGAACTGTTTCGAATAAGTCACGACGACCTTCTTGAACGTATTGACCTAATGAGTGTAAGTCAGTTGAGAAGTTTGCTGAAGATGGGAAAATACCTTTTTGATCTTTTCCTTCACTTTCACCAAATAACTGTTTCCACCACTCAGAGAAGTATTGAAGTGCTGGCTCATAGTTAACAAGCATTTCAATTGTTTTTCCTTTATTGTATAAAGCATTACGAACTACTGCATATTGGTAAGCTGGGTTTTCTTCTAGTTCTGATGTACCGAAGTCACCATGACCAGCAGCTGCACCTTTCATCATCTCTTCAATATTTAAGCCACTTACTGCGATTGGTAATAAACCAACTGGCGTTAATACAGAGAAACGGCCTCCAACATCATCTGGAATAACGAATGTTTCGTAACCTTCGTTATCAGCTAATGTTTTTAATGCACCACGTGCTTTATCTGTCGTTGCATAAATACGTTTGCGAGCTTCTGCTTTTCCATACTTTTCTTCTAATAACTTACGGAAAATACGGAATGCTAGTGCCGGCTCTGTTGTTGTACCTGATTTGGAAATAACGTTAATAGAGAAGTCTTTACCTTCTAATACGTCCATTAAATCTTTCATGTAAGTGGAGCTAATGTTTTGTCCAACAAATAGCACTTGTGGAGTTTTACGTTGTTCTTTAGATAGCGTGTTGTAGAAAGAATGGTTTAACATTTCAATTGCTGCACGTGCTCCTAGGTAAGAACCACCGATACCTACAACAAGTAAAATGTCAGAGTCATTTTTAATTTTTTCTGCGCATTTTTGAATGCGAGCAAATTCTTCTTTGTCATATTGAAGCGGAAGGTCTACCCATCCAAGGAAATCGTTCCCAGCTCCAGTTTTTTCGTGGATTGCATGATGTGTTACTTTCACTGCATCACGTAAATAAGTGATTTCATGTTCACCGATGAAGGATAACGCTTTAGAATAGTCGAACGTTACATGTGTACTCATCTTTTTCCCTCCAATAATGTATATGTATTTCTGTATTCACTTTAGCGAAACTGAAGTTGTAAATCAAGCGATTCAACAATTGTAAACGTAACCAAAATATATTTTTTAGAAAAAGTTCATTTTTTGCATAAAAATTCGCATTTTTCGGTATAGATGTATATACATCCTTTTTCTTATATTTTTTATGTATAAAAACAACATAACTACGCCATTCTATAAAGGAGTTAATTAACTCATCGCTTGCTCATGCTTCACAATTAAGGGGGGCTTTTTCATGAGTACTCTGCAACGTATCGCATTAGTCTTTACTGTAATTGGTGCTGTTAACTGGGGACTGATCGGGTTCTTCCAGTTTGACTTAGTGGCTGCCATTTTCGGTGGACAAAATTCAGCTCTTTCCCGTATTATTTACGGCATCGTTGGTATTTCTGGGCTTATCAATCTTGGTTTACTCTTTAAACCATCAGAAAATCTTGGCACTCACCCAGAAACGAACGAAATTCGCTAGTCAGTATGTCCTTACTTCACCTCCGACATACGAATATGATTGCATGCAATCATATTTGCAAATATATATCATAAAACAAAGTAAAAGAGGAACGCTCATATGCGCTCCTCTTTTACTTTGTTACCTCGGACTCTTCAATCCATTCTGTTAGCTTTTTTCGCAGCGTATTAAATCCGTTCTCAGATGGATTCGGTATAAGAATCCGTCCTTGTTTTCTTTTCGCCGCTTTTAACGATAAACTCATTTTTCTGTGTTCTTCATCAATTGAAAGTACTTTTACTTCTACTGTATCGCCGACTTTTAAAAAGTCATGAATATCCTTTACATATCCATTTGTAATTTCAGATATATGCACAAGCCCTTGTGTTTCTGCATCTAACGCTACAAATGCTCCGTAATCTTGAATCCCAGTCACTTTCCCTGTTACAACCACTCCAGTTGTATATTGTTCTGACATATGAAACACTCCCATACGTTTACCATTTTCTCTACAATTGTAGATAGCAAAGCAGATGATTTATTGTTAAATATCCGATTAGTTAGTACGTACCCTAACTAAAGCTACTCAGGATACGCATACCTTATATTAGTAAATTATACCACTATGACAGAACTCATTCAAAATTAACGAAAAATTTCCTAGAGTACGTATAATTCTCCAATATTGGGATAGAATACTAACACATGGCTTTCTAGTATTCCCCCCCTTTTATGGACAAAACGTATTCTGTTTTGTCCTTTTTTTATTTTCTACAAACCGTTCCATTCTCTTCATTGCTTCCATAAGTTGTTCAAGCGATGTTGCATACGAGCAACGAATAAATCCTTCGCCACTTTCGCCAAATACACTTCCAGGTACAACAGCCACCTTTTCTTCTAATAATAACTGTTCTGCAAATTCTGCCGAAGATAGTCCAGTTGAAGAAATCGAAGGAAAGACATAAAATGCTCCGCCTGGCACATGACACATTAAACCCATTTCATTAAACGATGTCGTCATAAAATTACGGCGTTTCTTATAACTGTCTCTCATCCGAATTACTTCATCATTCCCCGCGCGTAACGCTTCAAGTGCTGCGAACTGAGACATTGTCGGTGCACACATCATGGAATATTGATGAATTTTGAGCATTAATTCCGAAAATTGAACAGGAGCTGCAATCATACCGAGGCGCCACCCTGTCATTGCAAACCCTTTTGAAAATCCTGAAATTAAAATTGTATGCTCACGCATATTTTTAATACTCGCGAAACTTGTATATACTTCGTCGTATACAAGCTCTGCATAAATTTCATCAGATAATACGATTAAATTGTACTTCTCAACAATGACTGCTATTTCTTCAAGCTCGGATTTATTTAACATTGCACCTGTTGGGTTATTTGGTGAACAAAGCAAAATTGCCTTTGTTTTCGCTGTAATAGCTGCTTCAATTTGTTCTGGTTGTACTTTAAACTCGTTTTCTAAAGTCGTTGCCACAGGAACCGGAACTCCTCCAGCTAATGTCACAAGCGGTGCATAAGAAACGAAACTTGGTTCAATAATGAGTACTTCATCATCAGGATTTATAATGGCGCGCATCGCTACATCTAACGCCTGACTCGCTCCAACTGTAACAATGATTTCATCGTTTGGATCATAAGATACTGCAAATTGTTTTTTTAGATACTTTGCTATTTCTTGACGGAGTTCCAATAATCCTGCATTTGCTGTATACGACGTATATCCTTGTTCTAAAGAACGGATGCATGCTTGCCTTACATTCCAAGGTGTAACAAAGTCAGGCTCTCCTACTCCAAGAGAAATAACACCTTTCATATTTGCTGCTAAATCGAAAAACTTTCGAATACCAGATGGTTGTAAAGATTCTGCCGTTCTAGATAGTTCAAATTGCTTCATGGTGTCACCACAATGCGCTTATCATCATCGTTTTTTTCATAAATAATTCCCTCATGTTTATACTTTTTCAAAATGAAATGCGTTGTTGTAGAAACGACAGATTCAATTGTTGCTAATTTCTCAGAAACAAACATCGCTACTTCTCCCATTGTCTTTCCTTCTAATGTAATAGAAAGATCATATGTCCCTGACATTAAATACACAGATTTCACTTCTGAATAACGATAAATTTGTTCAGCAACCGCATCAAACCCAACGCCGCGCTTTGGCGTAACTTTCACATCGATCATCGCCGTTAAACCTGTATGTTCTTTCACCTTCGTCCAATCGATATGTGTTACATAATCCACAATAATCTTTTCCGCTTCTAATTTTTCAACCATCTTCTTTACTTCTTCTACTTCTATATTTAACAGCTTCGCTAATGTATCTACAGATAATCGACTACTTTTTTCAAGACAAGCTAATAATTCTAATTCCTTTTCTGTCACCATATAAATCATCCTTCCTTTTCGTTTGTGTCTAAATTATACAAATACCCTTTCCAGTTTGAAAAGAAGATTTTTTTAGTGAATTATGTCAAAATAAAGTGAAACTTTAATTCATGGAAAGGTTCACCCCATGGATTATTAGTTGAACCAATCGGGCTTTTACGAGCAGTTGATCTCCCACCTCACTTCTTTGCCTCAACCGTCTTTTTAGGTGGGAGTCTTACTGCTCGTTAAAGCGGGGTAAAGTGAAACTTTAATCAGCGGAAAAATGCGTGATAAAGCGAAAGGGGATGGAACCGTGAAACCAAAAATTTATATTGCTGAACCAGTTCCAACATTTGTAGAAAACTATTTATTAGAACACTGTGATTATGAAAAATGGGAGCAAAATGAGAAGGTACCTCGTGATGTCCTATTAGAGAAAATACAAGATAAAGATGGATTATTAAATTTCGGATCTGCTATTAATGAAGAATTATTAGCTGTAGCTCCTAACTTAAAAGTAGTAAGCAACATTTCTGTCGGTTACGATAATTTTGATTTACAAGCGATGGAAAAGCGAAATGTAATCGGAACGAATACACCATATGTATTAGATGATACAGTAGCGGACCTTGTTTTCGCTCTTATGTTATCTGCTGGTCGACGCGTTTGCGAACTCGACTCCTACGTGAAAAATGGTGAATGGAACGCCGAAATTGGAAAAGAGCACTTCGGACTGGATGTACACCATAGTACAATCGGTATTATCGGAATGGGGCGAATTGGAGAAGCCGTTGCAAAACGAGCGAAATTCGGATTTGATATGAATGTTCTTTATTATAACCGTCGCCGTAAAGAAGAAGCAGAGCAACAATTCGATGCTACATATTGTGATTTACAGACGCTACTCAAACAGTCTGACTTTATTGTCCTTCTTACTCCATTAACAGATGAAACGTATCATCTTATCGGAGAAAAAGAATTTTCATTAATGAAAGAAACAGCAATCTTTATTAATGCTTCTCGCGGGAAAACAGTAGATGAAGAAGCGTTAATCCATGCGTTAACCGAAAAGAAAATCTTTGCAGCAGGCATTGATACGTTTACACAAGAGCCGATTCAAAAAGATAATCCGCTCCTATCATTACAAAATGTTGTGACTTTACCACACATCGGATCTGCAACATTAAAAACTAGGCAGCAAATGGCTATGACAGCCGCTGAAAATTTAGTTGCAGGGTTACAAGGAAAAACACCGCCTAATATTGTTCGTGGGTAATAATAAATAAGCGAAAGGCAAGATGACATCGTCATCTTGCCTTTTTTTGTTAACATATTTTTTTCTTCCTTGGAAATGATATGAACAAAAATCAATGGAGTGACAAAAAATGAATCACGAATATACTTGTCCTTATTTCACTTTTTCCACTCGCGGCACTACTATTCATTACGAATTGTATGAACATGACAACAAAACGGAACGTCCTACTTTCGTACTCGTTCACGGCTTTTTATCTTCCTCATTCAGTTACCGCCGCCTCATTCCTTTATTATCGAAAGCAGGAACAGTACTAGCTCTTGATTTACCACCGTTCGGAAAAAGTGATAAGTCTCATCTCTTTAAGTATTCTTATCATAATTTAGCAACGGTTATTATCGATTTAATTGAACATTTATCTCTCTCAAATATTGTGTTAGTTGGGCATTCTATGGGTGGACAAATTTCTCTCTACGTAAACCGTATACGCCCTGAATTAATCTCAAAGACAATTTTACTATGCAGCTCTAGCTATTTAGCACGAGCAGCCTTACCTTTACTGTACTCTTCTTATTTACCGTTCTTTCATTTATACGTAAAGAACTGGATTATACGGCGCGGGATTGTTCATAACTTAATGAATGTCGTTCATGATCACTCATTAATTGACGATGAAATGAAGGAAGGTTACTCCGCTCCTTTTTATGACAACCGTATATTCCCTGCTTTAACTCGTATGATAAGAGACCGTGAAGGTGACTTATCTTCAACTGAATTACAAAAAATAGAAACACCTACACTACTCATTTGGGGTGAAAAAGATCGTGTCGTCCCTGTACATGTAGGTCATCGGCTACACAAAGATTTACCAAATTCGAAATTTATTTCTTACGAAAACACAGGACATTTACTACCTGAAGAAAAACCTGAACATGTTTATGAAGAAATCATTGCGTTTTCCGCGCAATAATGTAAAAGGCTGTCGGAAATTCCGACAGCCTACAATGAACAACTTCCGCCTTCTTTTATTACAAGTAATTCCACAGCTAACTTCTCACATTTTTCAAGCGCAGGTACTTCCTCAAAAGACATAAAGTATATATGTTGAATCTTTTTTGCGATGTACTTTGGGTCGTCGAACACACTTACGACATTCACAACATCGCTCGCTTCTGTTTCATAAAACTCCGGTCCCATTTGAAACGGATCCCAATTCTTCACAACCTCTATCATCTTTTCATATGTACCCATTCGCTTCCCGCCTTTTCACTTTTTAATACTTTTCTTTATCCTATCACATCAGCTATTCTATAAGAAGAGAGAGAACTTTCATAACTTAACGGTTTTACAGAAGAAGGGGGCAAACTTATGCAACTATTTCATAAAACAGTCAATCGACGTGGTACTCATAGTACAAAATGGGATACGTATAAAAACGAAGAACTTATCCACGCTTGGATAGCTGATATGGACTTTGAAGTACCACAACCAATTCAAACTGCTTTAAAGAAACGTATCGAGCATCCTATTTTCGGCTATACACTTCCTCCCGAAAATATTGGAGATACTATTTGTAACTGGACAAAAAAACAGTACAACTGGGATATTCAAAAAGAATGGATTGTCTTTAGCGCCGGAATCGTTCCAGCTCTTAGTACGAGCATACAGGCCTTCACAAAGGAAAACGAATCCGTTCTCGTACAACCACCTATTTATCCCCCATTTTTCGAAATGGTCACAACAAACAATAGACAATTATGCATGAGTCCATTACAGAAACAAAATGATACATATGCGATAGACTTCGATTATTTAGAAAAGCAATTTCAACAAGGCGTCAAACTCATGCTTCTTTGTAGTCCTCACAATCCAATCGGGCGTGTTTGGTCAAAAGAGGAACTCACACAACTTGGCACGTTATGTACAAAATATAATGTAATCGTTGTCGCGGATGAAATTCATGCCGATATTATTTACGGAGATCGTACTCATACACCGTTCGCTTCTTTATCTGAAGAATTAGCAGCATGCACGATTACTTGTATGGCTCCGAGTAAAACATTTAATATCGCCGGATTACAGGCATCGATTATTATCATTCCAAACGAAAAACTCCGTCAAACCTTTACATCTATCCAATATAGACAAGGTTTCCACGGATTAAATACGTTTGCCTATACAGCGATGCAAAGCGCCTATACAGAATGTAACGATTGGCTAAATGAAATTCGATTATATATAGAAGATAACGCTCAATTCGCTTGTGAATATATTAAAGATCACATACCTGCTCTTTCTGTAACGAAACCAGAAGGTAGCTTTTTATTATGGATTGATTGCTCTCGCCTACAGCTTTCTCAAAACGAACGCACCACATTGCTTGAGGAAAAAGGGAAGATCATCGTTGAACCTGGTGAGAAATATGGATTAGGCGGAGAAGAACATATTCGAATTAACATCGGGTGTCCAAGATCTGTTTTAGAAGAAATCTTAAATAGACTGCGCCATACGTTTTCATAATAAGAAAGGAGGTAATTCGGGAAAACCTTCTTTATCAATATCTTTTCAAATACGTTTCACAAAAAAAGCTACCATGCACGGTAGCTTTTACTTTTTCTTCATATCCGATGCTTTTTTTACAATGACACCACAAGCAATTCGATCACCTGATTTACCTGTTGGTTGTGTCATACCATCATCAGCGTTTTCTGTAATAATAATAGACGCTCCATCTTTTCTATGAATCGTTGTTTTTCCTTCTTCAAGCGTTATGTGCGGCGCATCGATTTCTGCCTTGATCTTTCCAGAACCGTCTGCAATTACGTTCGGTAAATCACCGTTTTCTGCACCCTTCGGATTAAGAAGTCCATGTTTTTTATTATCAGGATTAAAATGATTGCCAGATGATTCAAAACGTGGTGCTTTACACTCACCAATTTCGTGTACATGTATGCCGTGCGGGCCTGGTGCAAAACCTTCCCCTTTAATCGTAATTTTCACTCCGCTTGTTTGTTGCTCTACTTTCGCAGTCCCCACTTCATCGCCTGAAGCATTATGTAATTTCACGTCAATTTCTTTCGGCTTTCCTTGGTCACAACCTGCCATCAGAAATAATAAACAACAACTAAAAAAAAGCCGTTTTTTCATTCTATTCCCTCCAAAATATATTCTGCCCTTAGATTGTCCGAGCATAGAGGGAAACATACAAAAATGAGTTACTGTTTCTTTTCCGCTAAAAGTTTTTCTTCAACTTTCTGTAATCGCTCCGCTTCGCGTTTTGATACACGAATGAACATACGCCACGTAGCAACGGCACCAATGATAAATAGAACGCAAACAATCCCTGGAATAATATATTCTGTTTTATCTTCCGGAAAATATAAAGGCATCATACGGAACACTCCTTATTATAGGATTTTAAAAAACATCAGAATTTTCTGTTATATAATATAAAATTATAGTGGAACCTATCCATATTCTCAAGGGGGCATTCCGAAAGCGAATGATTTCTTTGACTCCTTCGCATACTTTCCTTACTATAAACTTGAGGTGAAAAATATGAGAGAAACATTTGAAATTGGTGAAATCGTTACTGGTATTTATAAAACTGGCAAATACATCGGCGAAGTTACAAATAGCCGTCCTGGCAGTTACGTCGTAAAAGTGTTAGCTGTTTTAAAACATCCGGTGCAAGGTGACTTACATAACGTAAAACAAGCTGACGTACCATTTTTCCATGAAAGACGTGCTTTAGCTTTCCGTGAACAGACGAACATTCCAGAGCAAATGGTGAAGAAATATGAAGGAGAAATTCCAGAGTATACAGAGTCACTCAAATTAGCATTAGAAACTCAAATGAATTCATTTTCTGAAGATGATTCACCTTTTGCGGTTCGTAGTCTAGAAACATTAGAGCAGTTAAAAAAAGACTACAAACTTTAAAAAAACAAAACGACCAAATTACATACTGTGCAATTTGGTCGTTACTGTGTACTCACTTTCTTTAACACTTTTGAAAAATCAACGAGTTCTCCCAATGTTGGAGGTGCTGGTTTCACTAAATACTCTTTATCTTTTTCTACTAATTTAAAAATATTATACGTCGTCATCGCATCATCTAGCGCACAATGATGCTTACCCGTCCCTGCTTTTCCATATGCCTCAATTGCTTTCCACAATCCTGTTTGATTTCTCTCTCCAAAAAACTTCTTATACTCAAGTGATAAATCACGACACTGTCCTAAGAACGGAAAGTCTACTCTCGCCATTTCACAATTATGCTTCAACACTTTCATATCCATATTTCCCCACGTAACAATGGTTAGTTTACATCTCCTTTCATATTCTGCAAGTTTTTCAACGAGTTCTGGAAACGAAATTCCTTTATCTACGACTTCTTGTTTAATTCCTAAAAATTTCTTACATCGATCCGTTAAAGAAGGAAAAGTTTTCGGCCTAACATGAGCTGAATACGTGTCTTCTACCTTACAGCCAACAACCGAAACGAGTCCTACCTCAATAATTTCCGGGAAAAATCCTTTTGGTTTTTTTCTGTGCTGGGGCATCGTAAACTCAAAATCCAAAAATAAAAATCGTTGTTCATCCATACGATCCCTTCCTTATCATCTTTGTCATTCCTTTCTATTTGACACTCCTACACGAACAAGCTCGAATGCTAATTCCATTTTAAATATTCAGATTGGATGTATCTTATATATATGTCAAATGCCCACAAATATTTTTAAAAATAAGAAAAAATGACCGATGCAGAAAATATGACAAAATACCCCCTCTCATTTACATCCTCCATTTTTCTACTTTATAATGACTTTATGTGTGTTTCTTTGGGAACATTTTTGACACACTAAGAAAAGTGAATGAAAGGAGATGAGAGTTTTGCACGAAACAACGCAAGAGCTCGCAAACTGGCAGTATTATTTTGCTATCGCAGTCTTTTTAATTACATATGCCATTATTATTTCAGAAAAAATTAATCGCGCTGTCATCGCACTTCTTGGTGCAGCACTCATGGTAATTATGGGGGTCGTTGATTTACACAACGCCTTTACGAAACATATTGAATGGGGGACGATTACGCTACTCATCGGTATGATGATTCTGGTGAACATTACGAGTAAATCGGGTGTCTTCCAATACGTTGCCATTAAAGCAGCAAAAGGGGCGCAAGGAAATCCAATTAAAATTTTAATTTCACTTTCCTTACTTACTGCGCTTGGTTCCGCATTTTTAGATAACGTTACAACTGTACTTCTTGTTGTTCCAGTTACTTTATCTATTACGCGCATACTGCAAGTAAATCCTGTTCCTTATTTACTTTCTGAAATTATTTTTTCAAACATTGGAGGAACAGCAACATTAATTGGTGATCCGCCAAATATTATGATTGGTTCTGCAAATAAGCATTTAGATTTCAATGCTTTCTTATTCAACTTAGCACCTATCGTAATCATTATTATTGCTGTTACAGCGACAATACTTTACTTCATGTACCGTAAACAATTAATTGCTGATCCTGTACAAATTAAAAAATTAATGAGTTTAGATGAAAAACAATACATTAAAGATCCAGTATTAATGAAAAAATCTTTAACAGTACTTGGACTTACAATCGTAGGTTTCATGACTCATTCGATCTTCCATGTTGATGCAGCTATCATCGCTTTAACTGGTGCTACTGTACTTATGCTAATCGGTGTAAAAGAACATGAAATTGAAGAGGTATTCGCAAGTGTAGAGTGGGTAACAATCTTCTTCTTCGCAGGACTATTCGTACTTGTTGGAGGACTTATTGATATCGGCCTTATCAAAATGTTAGCTCAAAAAGTAATTGGAATAACAGGCGGAGATGTTTCTTACGCATCTATCCTGATTTTATGGGTATCTGGTATCGCCTCTGCAACAATTGATAACATTCCATTCGTTGCAACAATGATCCCACTTATTAACGATATGGCAGTTGGGCTAGGTTTATCACCTTCTGACGCACAAATCGACGTATTATGGTGGGCATTAGCATTAGGTGCTTGTCTAGGTGGAAACGGAACATTAATCGGAGCTTCTGCTAACGTAATTGTTGCAGGTATCGCAAGTCGTGAGGGCCATAAATTTAGCTACATGGAATTCCTTAAAGTCGGCTTCCCAATTATGATCGTTTCATTAATCATTTCTCATATTTATATTTATTTACGCTACCTTATGTAGTAAAAAAGGGCTGTCCTATGTGGCAGCCCTTTTTTCTTGGTCAACGAAATATCGATTAACCAACAAAGAGCTGTTCCAAAATATCTTCGAAACAGCTCCCCGCATATATCTACTCGTTATACCTTACCGGCTCATTCCGAATAATGAACAAGTGAATCGGTAAGAAAACCGAAAATGTGATTGTATGAATAATCGTAAACAATATAGAATTCGTTCCGTATCTATCTAAAATTGCGTAGATAAGATAAATAGATAGCACAATCGATACAGCTGTTGCTATTAAATATAGAATTGGTACGAAGTTAAAAATGAAACACGCGACATATATGCCGAATACTTTCCATCCTGCTTCTTCTTTTAAGAAATCCGGTAATTTGTCTTTTGCTAAATCACCCCAGATCTTACTATTTAAAAAAGGAATAAACGCAAGAGCACCATCCGTTGCACCATCATTTTTCGCCATCGTATACAGTGCAAAAGCCGTTAATAAATACGCAATAATTGCCCAAATCAATACAACAAGAATAAACGCAAAACTAAGAGCAAAGAAACCTGCTAGTACGCCTTGATCTTCCATCTTATCCTCTCCTCTCTACTCTCAACATATTTCATTACTTTACAAGTTATGTTTTAAAATTTATCCAAACTCTCTGTATAATGGTATGAGAAAGGTAATAAGAAAGGAGAACGCACTTATGCATCCATTTGTACAAGCATTACAAGAGCATTTCATAGCTCATAAAAACCTTGAAAAAGCGGAACCGATGGCACGTTATATGAAAAATCACTTCCCATTTCTCGGAATTCAAACACCTGAAAGAAGACAATTATTGAAAGACGTCATCCAAATACATACTCTCCCAGATCAAAAAGATTTCCAAGTTATCGTATGTGAGCTTTGGGATTTACCAGAACGTGAATTTCAAGCGGCTGCACTCGATATTATGCAAAAATATAAAAAACATATAAACGAAACGCATATCCCGTTTTTAGAAGAACTCATTGTAACAAAATCTTGGTGGGATTCTGTCGATAGCATCGTTCCTACATTTTTAGGGAATATCTTTTTAAAACATCCAGAATTAATTTCCGCCTATATTCCAAAATGGATTGCATCAGATAACATATGGTTACAACGCGCCGCTATTTTATTCCAGCTAAAATATAAACAAAAGATGGATGAAGAACTTCTTTTCTGGATTATTGGACAGCTACATTCTTCAAAAGAATTTTTCATTCAAAAAGCGATTGGCTGGGTCCTTCGCGAATATGCAAAAACAAAGCCCGATGTCGTTTGGGAATACGTGCAAAATAACGAGCTTGCCTCGCTTAGTAAACGTGAAGCAATTAAGCACATTAAACAAAATTACGGAATAAATAACGAAAAAATAGGCGAGACTCTATCATAGATAGACGCGTTCCTCTATTGAGATTTAAAAAAGAACGTGTTAGAATATGTTCATTATTATTAATATAAGTAGCGATGACGGACTTATAAGTACTTGCACAAAAGCGATTCAGGGATAGTGAAAGCCTGAAGCCGCAAGGAAACGGCAGTCCCGAGCAATACGTGATAAAGTGGATGCACCTGTTGTGTATCAACTAGGGTGGAACCGCGGGCAAACGCTCGTCCCTAGGCAATTAAGCCTTGGGATGAGCGTTTTTTTATGTTTTCAAAGCATATACCGCTCGTTTCACTAGTATCTGAGCACGTCATCGCCAATACGTTAACTTTCAAAAGGAGGATTTTATTATGTATTCAATGGAACAAGTTGTAAACTTAGCAAAACATCGCGGTTTTGTTTTCCCTGGTTCTGAAATTTACGGTGGTCTTGCAAACACTTGGGATTACGGTCCACTTGGAATCGAATTAAAAAATAACGTTAAAAAAGCTTGGTGGAAAAAATTCATTCAAGAATCTCCATACAACGTTGGTTTAGACGCAGCTATTTTAATGAACCCAAAAACTTGGATCGCTTCTGGTCACGTTGGTAACTTCAACGATCCAATGATCGACTGTAAAAAATGTAAAGCGCGTCACCGTGCTGACAAATTAATTGAAGATGCATTAGATGCAAAAGGCATTGAAATGGTTGTTGATGGTCTTACTTTCGACCAAATGGCTGACTTAATGAAAGAGCATGAAGTAAAATGTCCTGATTGTGGTAGTGAAGAGTTCACTGAAATCCGTCAGTTCAACTTAATGTTCAAAACATTCCAAGGTGTTACAGAGTCTAGCACGAACGAAATCTTCCTTCGCCCTGAAACAGCACAAGGTATTTTCGTAAACTTCAAAAACGTACAACGCTCTATGCGTAAAAAACTTCCATTTGGTATCGGCCAAATCGGTAAGAGCTTCCGTAACGAAATCACGCCTGGTAACTTCACATTCCGTACACGTGAATTCGAACAAATGGAACTTGAATTCTTCTGTAAGCCTGGTGAAGATTTAGAGTGGTTCGCATTCTGGCGTGAAACTTGTAAGAACTGGTTACTTTCACTTGGTATGACTGAAGAAAGCATGCGTCTTCGTGACCACGGTGAAGAGGAATTATCTCACTACAGTAACGCAACAACTGATATTGAATTCCGATTCCCATTCGGTTGGGGCGAACTATGGGGCGTAGCATCTCGTACAGACTTCGATTTAAAACGTCACATGGAACACTCTAATGAAGACTTTAACTATATCGATCCACAAACGAATGAGCGTTACGTACCGTACTGCATCGAGCCATCTTTAGGTGCTGACCGCGTAACATTAGCATTCTTATGTGATGCATATGAAGAAGAGCAATTAGAAAACGATTCTCGTACAGTTCTTCGTTTCCACCCTGCTTTAGCACCATACAAAGCAGCTATCTTACCATTATCTAAAAAGCTATCTGAAGGTGCTACTGAAGTATTCGCAGAACTAGCTAAAGACTTCATGGTAGACTTTGACGAAACTGGTTCTATCGGTAAACGTTACCGTCGTCAAGACGAAATCGGTACACCATTCTGTATCACTTACGACTTCGACTCAGTTGAAGACAAAGCTGTTACAGTACGTGACCGTGACACAATGGAACAAGTTCGTATGCCAATTAGCGAGCTAAAAGGTTTCTTAGAGAAGAAAATCCAGTTCTAATTATAAAAAAGAGGCGCTCTATTGAGCCGCCTCTTTTTACTTTTCACGTTTTTCTTTAATTGCTACTGTACATCTTGATATGCATAGTAAATCATCATTTTCATCAATAATACGCACATCCCAAACCATCGTTGAATGTCCTCTATGTATCGGTGTCCCGATCGCTGTTACAATTCCATCTTTCTTTGAGCGAATGTGATTTGCATTAATTTCTAGACCGAAACAAATACATTTCTCTTGATCAATTAAATTGTATGAACCGACACTTGCTACTGTTTCCGCTAATGCAAGAGATGCACCACCGTGTAAAAAACCAAATGGCTGATGCGTACGCTCATCAACAGGCATCGTAGCAACCACCTTATCTTCTGTCATCTCTAACAACTCAATTCCAAGTGAATCCATTAAAGTTTTTCCCATATCGTTTCCTCCTTCTCTTACTTTAATTGAATGTATAATTTTACCTATTTATTTTCAAACTACTTATAACACTTATATAAGGAGGTTTCACCTAAATGAAACAGAAATTTTGTATATTACTGCTTATGCTCTCCTTGCTGACTATTGTACCAAATTGTGCACTAGCAGCCAAAGCATCCAACCTGAAAATCGATGTTCAGACTGTAACAAAAAAAGGTAAGAAACCTTATATAGAATATCAAATTAACAGACCTTCTTTTCACAATTTTTCCGATTCTAAATTTCAAAATAAGCTCAATTTCTATTACAAAAAGTCTACTGACAAATTTAAAACTAAATTAGAAAAAGACGCAAAAAAATATTATAAAGAAACAGAAGGATCTAGCACACCTTTTCATCCGTACGTGGCGAATGTTGATTATAAAATCTCCTTAAATAAACCACCCTTACTCAGCCTATATTTGAATTACTATCAATATACAGGCGGAGCACACGGTCTTTATACGTGGAAGGCAAACACATTTGATTTAAAAGAAAAAAAGTTACTACACTTAGACGATTTATTTCAACAAGAAGATAAATATAAAGAAATAATCCGCGCTGAGATTGTAAGACAAATTAAACAAAATGAAGGCATTTATTTTCCTGATGCAACTGAAAAAATAATGAGTACGAAAAAGTTTCACTTCTTTTTAGAACCGGACAACCTCGTCATTTATTTCCCTTTATATGAGATTGCTCCTTATTCAAGCGGAATTCCTCAATTTCGTATTCCGTATACGTTGCTAAGAGAGTATTTGAAGCCTTCTTATCAAAATATTTTGATTGACAACAAGTAAATATTTTCGCTACGATAATGTTAACCTAAAAACAACAGGAGGTTAACATTATGAGAAGATTTCATGTTTTAGATTTAGCATTAGCTGCCATGTTCGTCGCTCTTATGGCCATTGGTGCAAATATTGTATCTTGGGCACCATTCCTGCAAGTAGCGGGCATCCCATTATCTATGCAACCATTTTTTGCAATTTTAGCAGGGCTTCTTCTTGGAAGTAGACTTGGTGCATTATCAATGACTGTGTATATGCTCGTTGGCTTAGCTGGTGCACCAATTTTCGCTAACTTCAAAGCTGGATTCGGGGCACTTTTAGATCCTACTGGTGGTTTTATTATTGCATTTATTATCGTTGCTTACGTATCAGGAAAACTAGTAGAACAAAAAGAACGACCAACATTCAGTACATTTGCAATTGCCTCTTTCACAGGAATCATTTTAACGTATATTATCGGTACTACTTATATGTACGGGGCAGTCAATTTCTTCATGGGTGGTAATATGAGTTATAAAGCTGCTTGGATGATTATGATGTGGTTCGCAGTAAAAGATATTGCATTTACAATTATCGGTGCTATTATCGCACCTCGCATATACTATGCTGTACGTCGTTCCGCTTATCAGCATTCTCATTCGACGATTTCATAATAAAAAGAGTTATCTTACTATGTTAAGATAACTCTTTTTTTGTTTTTCGACAATATACGACACATATTAAAAATGATTTTTGTTATGCTAATTCAGCAAATTAGATATTTTGCACATCTAATTAGAACAATATTTTGGAGGAAAATCAGTGAATCTATCAAAAAATACACTTATTAAAGTAAGTGTCGGAGTACTATCTTTATTTTTCATACTAGGTATGAGTATCAGTTACAAATTATATGGAAATAGCGAGTTAGGAATGTCATATACCTTTGGAAACGGCCTAGCATTTTTCTTTTTAATTCTTACTATAGTTAGTTTATGCGCGGCTTTAATCTTTATTGTTATTGGGTTAATTAAGAAAGTACGAAAATTACCAGCAAAAAAATCTTTAATAACATCGTTAATACTATTTCTAACAACCGTTATATCCGTCATCGTTCTTCTCTTTACGATAACAAAAGTAACAAATATGGAAGAGGAGTATCAAGCTCTTCAAGCCCAAAAGAAAAAAGAAGCTAATTACTTAATTGCCGCAGCATCTTTTTATAATAATATAAACACCTTTAAATATGCAGCATCTTACGTGTTATCCGAGTATTCAACTACATGGTCAAGCGCAATAGATAAAAGACAGGACTTCAATAATGCACTAAGTTCTAAGAGAACAGAAATTGACGGAATGATTACAAGCGTTGATACGTTTTATAACAATATGGGAAATGATTTAAAGTTAGTCTCTGAAGCTGCAAAAGAACAGCCTAATAAATATAAAGAAACCTATGAAGAATATAAAAAAATATATGGGATTATCACTGCGCTTAACGAACAGGCCCAATCTCCAAGTGGCAGCTTAATTTCATTTAATCAAAACGTTAATGCATTGATTCAGGAATACAAAAAAGCAGCTGGTAATATTAATATCGCTATTACTGATGAAATAAAATCCAAAGCTGATGAGCTAAAGCCTACTGATTAAAAGTAAAGACACTCTCTCCAGAGTGTCTTTTTTTCTCAAAAAATCCCCTTTAGATTAAGCAGTAAATACGTTCCTTTACCGCTCATCCAACAGGGGATTATATCACTATATTAAGACTGTTGCTTCGTGTGTTCTTCTAAAATTTTCTGCATCATTGGAACCATTTCATCACGTAATTCTGGGTGTTGCAGGGCCATTTCGATTGTCGTTTGAACGAATCCTAACTTTTCACCTACGTCGTAGCGCTTTCCTTCGAAATCGTAAGCAAATACACGTTGAATTTCGTTTAAGTTTTGGATTGCATCTGTTAACTGAATTTCACCACCAGCACCAACATGTTGCTGTTCTAAGAACATGAAGATTTCAGGTGTTAAAACGTAACGTCCCATAATTGCTAAGTTTGAAGGTGCTGTACCTGCTGCTGGTTTCTCAACGAAATTGCGAACTTGGTAACGACGTCCTTCCTGCTCTAATGGGTCGATAATTCCATAACGGTGTGTTTCATCTTCTGGAACCGTTTGTACACCAATAACAGAAGAAAGCGTTTTATCATATTCTTCAATTAATTGACGTAAACATGGTTTTTCAGCTTGAACGATATCATCACCTAATAAAACAGCGAATGGCTCATCACCGATGAATTTACGTGCACACCAAACTGCATGCCCTAATCCTTTTGGTTCTTTTTGACGGATATAGTGAATATCTACCATTTTTGAAGAAGCCTGTACTTTTTCAAGTAACTCATACTTTTTCTTTTCTAATAAGTTTTGCTCTAACTCAAATGCATTATCAAAATGATCTTCAATAGAGCGCTTCGTTTTACCAGTAACGATAATAATATCTTCGATTCCTGATTTTATTGCTTCTTCTACAATGTATTGGATAGTTGGTTTATCTACTATCGGTAACATTTCTTTTGGCATTGCTTTTGTTGCTGGTAAAAAACGTGTTCCTAATCCCGCTGCTGGGATTATCGCTTTTCTTACTCTTTTCATCACAAAATACCCTCTCTTCTGTCAGAATCAATAACGATTATTTCCTTACATAGAACAAAAGGGAGGTTTCACTCCCTTTTGTTCCCTACTACTTAAAATTACTTTATATTATAAACGATTCATAATATCTTCTTTAATAGTAAGTAACTTTTGTTCACTATTTTGTAAAGAATTATCTTGAACACCGAAGTAGAACTTAATCTTCGGTTCAGTTCCAGATGGGCGTAGGCAGAACCAAGAACCATCTTCTAATTGATATTTTAACACATTTGATTTCGGTAAGTGAATCTCTTCTTTATGTCCATCTTGTAAAGATGTAACGATGCTCGCTTTATAGTCTTCAACAGCTACAACTGTTAAGCCCGCTACTTCTTTCGGAGGATTTTCACGGAATGTTGCCATCATCTCTTGAATTTGTTCCGCTCCATCTTTTCCTTTTAGCGTTAGCGATACAAGATCTTCACGGAAGAAACCGTACTTCTCAAATACTTCTAATAAACCATCGTATAAAGTTTTACCTTGTGATTTGTAGTATGCAGCTACTTCACATGCAAATAGAACAGATTGTACTGCATCTTTATCACGACAGAATGGACGGATTAAATAACCATAGCTTTCCTCATAACCGAATTGGAATTCGTATTGTCCGCTTTCTTCATACTGTTTAATTTTCTCACCGATAAATTTAAATCCAGTTAACGTATCAACTGTATCTAAACCGTATGCTTTCGCGATTGTACGGCCAATTTCAGACGTTACGATTGTTTTTAATACAACACCGTTCTCTGGAAGTGTTCCGTTTTCTTTCTTTTGAGATAATAAGTAATCAAGCATTAATGCACCTGTTTGGTTACCAGTTAATACTTGGAACTCACCATCGTGATTACGAACTGCAACGCCTAGACGGTCTGCGTCAGGATCCGTTGCGATTAACACATCTGCGCCTACCTTCTCACCGTCACGAATTGCATACTCAAACGCTGCATGCTCTTCTGGGTTCGGTGATTTTACTGTAGAGAAGTTCGGATCTGGTAACTCTTGCTCTTTTACAACTGTTACATCTGTAAATCCAACTTCTTCTAAACCACGGCGTACAGAAATATTTGATGTTCCGTGTAATGGTGTAAAGACGATTTTTAAGTCTTTACCAACATTTTGTACCATTTCTTTATTAATAATGACATTGTTCAATTCTGCAGCATATGCATCATCTACTTCTTGTCCAATAATATGTAATAAACCGTCAGCTTTTAATTGCTCCACATTAGCAACCTCAACTGTTAACTCATCCTCTACTGCATTTACATAGCTAATTAACTCATCAGCTTCTTTTGGAGGCAACTGCCCACCATCTTCACCGTATACTTTATAACCGTTATATTCCGGCGGATTATGGCTTGCCGTAAGAACGATTCCACTTACTGTATGTAAATGACGAACTGCGAAAGAAAGCACTGGCGTTGGACGTAAGCTTTCAAACACATATGTTGTGATACCGTGTGCACCAAGTGTAGCAGCTACTTCCATTGCAAATTCAGGTGATTTATGACGAGAATCGTACGCAACAACAACACCGCGCTTCTTCGCTTCTTCACCTAATTTTTCAATAAACTTCGCTAATCCTTGTGTTGCTTTACGAACTGTATATACGTTTAAACGGTTCGTACCAGCACCAAGTTCACCACGCATACCACCTGTACCGAATTCTAGATTTTTATAAAAGCTGTCCTCAATTTTCTTCTCATCTTGCTTCATGTTTTCTAACTGTTCTTTTAGTTCTGCGTCTAACTCTGTATATGAAAGCCAGCGACTAAATTCTTGTTTCCAGTTCATATTTCTATCTCCTCTCGCTTGTCTTACCTTTATTATATGAAAAAAACAACCTGTATCTCAATATTTTTTACAATCTAACAGGATTTTACTAGGAATATTTGTATACACTATGGTTAAATACTCCACTAAAGGGAATGAGGATTATGCAAGAATGGGGCTTGTCAGAAGAGCTCAAAATACAAACAAAGCAAATGATTGAAATTGCTGAGAAAGAATTATCAATTATGAGACAAGCAATTGATAAAGAAGATGAATGTATTTTGTGCAAAATGGAAGATATTCATCATATGTTAGCAAACGTACAAACATTGGCAGCTACATACTATATTCAAGCGTATTTATCACCTTATACTGAAAGCTCACATTCTATCACAGCAACTGTCCAACATTTAAGCGCCCGAAAACACGGGGCTCTTATTGTTGTGGAAAGAAACGAGCCACTTGACTCTCTTATTCAAACTGGAACAACATTACATGCTCATTTAACCTCACCGTTACTTGAATCCATTTTCTATCCAGGTAACCCTCTTCATGACGGAGCCGTTCTCGTTAAAAATAATCATATTGTTTCAGCTGCCAATATTCTTCCGTTAACGAAAAGCACAGAAGTTGATCCTGAACTAGGAACACGTCACAGAGCTGCAATTGGCTTATCAGAAAAAAGCGATGCACTTATTTTAGTTGTCTCTGAAGAAACAGGTCGCACTTCATTCGCTTTAAATGGAACGTTATATACCATTTCTTTATAGGTTCCATCTTTTCCTATAGAACAGTACAATAGGAAATGAAATTATATCGAATTAACGAAAAAAATGACAATAATCATACCAATAAAAAAGGCTGTTCCAAAATGTTGGAACAGCCTTCTCTTATGGATCTTACTCTTCTCCGAAACGTTCAACAAGTGTTGCAAGTGTACGTACCATTGCACCCGTTGCTCCAGCTGGCCCTAAATCATGCGCTCCTGACGTTTCAGATGTTCCAGCGATGTCTAAGTGTACCCAAGGTGTATCTTCAGCAAATTCACCTAAGAATGTACCTGCCATAACCGCATGTCCTTCTCGGCCTGGTGAGTTATTTAAATCAGCAAACTTACTATTTCGAACGCGTTCTTTATCACGATCAAAAATCGGTAATTGCCAAATTGATTCATCTGTTTCCATAGAAGCCTCTAGCACTTGCTCAAACAACTCTTCATTGTTTGTCATTGCGCCTGTCGTCTGATTTCCAAGTGCAACAATTACACCACCTGTTAATGTCGCAACATCAATAAGATAGTTTGCACCTAGTTTTTTCGCATACGTAATACCGTCAGCTAACGCTAGGCGACCTTCTGCATCTGTATTTAATACTTCAATTGTTTTTCCGCTCATAGATGTGATTACATCGTCTGGCTTAAATGCTGTACCACTCACAACGTTATCAGTTGATGGAATAACAGCGATCACATTTTGCTCTGGGCGAAGTTCACCGATAATTTCCATCGCACCTAATACAGAAGCAGCACCGCCCATATCACCTTTCATACCGACCATGCCTTCACGTGGTTTTAAAGAATAACCACCTGTATCGTATGTAATCCCTTTTCCAACGAATCCAATGACATCTGTCCACTCTTCTTTTCCTTTATAAATAAGAGCGATCATTTTTGGTGGCTCAGTAGATCCTTGGTTTACTGCAAGTAACGCACCCATACCAAGCTCTTCCATCTCTTCTTTCTCAAGAACTTTATAATCCATATCATACTTTTCCGCTAACTCAACAGCATACTCAGCAAGCTTTGTTGCTGTTAATACGTTTGGCGGCATATTTACAAGTGTACGAGCTGAATTTGTTGCACGTCCATGTACGTAGCCAACTGTTAATGCAGCTTCAATTTCTTGTGCATCTTCCGCTGTAATAGCCGTGAACTTCTCTAGTTCCACACGATCCTTTTTATCTGATTTATACGTTTGTAACTCATATGTACCAAGACCTTGTACTTCTGCTGCAATATGAGCTACATCAATCGCATCTAATTTCTCTGTTACGAAAGAATCAAGCAAGATTGCTGCATCTTGTACTTTTGCTGCTTGTAACGTTTTAAACGCCTTACCAAGAGCAGAACGCAACGTTTCTGTCGTGTAAGACTCTTTCTTACCTAAACCAACGAAATAATAACGTTTCACATTTGTTTTTCCTAAACTATGTACTTTTGAAATAGCTTTCTTCTTAGTAGAAAGTTCTTTCTCTTCTAATAAAACTTGTAATTGTCCTTCAAAAGCTTTGTCCAGTTCTTGTACAAAACTACTCGTTTTCTCTTCTTCAAATAAGGCAACGATTACCGCTTCATGGCTTGCTAATTCTTTTTGTACTTGAAACATGTTCAGACCCCCTAAATTTCTCTACTCTGCCTTTATTATAACTTTATTTTCGATAAAATGCGACAATTCTAACTTCTGTTACATCCTACATAATCCGTATTTCTTCTATTTATAAAATAAAAAAGTCTAGCGTAATTCCCACTAGACTATCTTTGTTTTAAATATTGACCACGAAACACTTGCATCGTTTCGTCTTGATTTAACATCGTTAACTCTTCTTCTGAAAACTTACCATTTCCAACTTTCACTACATACACATTCACTTTTTTCTTACCCCATTGGCTATAAACATCTTTCACCGTATCATAATACAGATCAAGACGGTTTCCTTTTATTGCACCGCCCTTATCAGCTACTACACCGTACCCATAACCTGGTACGAATAGAATCGTTCCAATTGGGAATACGCGTAAGTCCGCAGCGATTGTGGAATATAAATCCCTTTTCACCTTAACTCCTGAATATGTAATACCATACTCCGGATGTCCCGGTCTCTTACCAGTTGACTCAATTCCCGACGTATAACCTGTTGCAGTCATTTCAATTGAACGATATTTAGACCAGTCGTTTGCCTGCTCTAAAGCATTTATCACTTCTTTACTCGGAGCAACATTTCTCTTAACTTCTGCTGCATGTACTTCTTTTGCACTCGTTCCCTCATATTTCTTTACAATCTCTAATAAAGAAACTCCTGTGAAAGCATTCCATGTTACGCATAATGCGGATACAAGTAAACAAGTCATCATAATGCGAATACAATATCGTTTTAACATTTTTATATTCCACACTCCTTCATCGTTAATCATTCCCTATACGATGAAGGAATATGCAAAAAAATAATCCCCAAATGAATTGGAGATTAAAACATTTGATATCCGCTTTTCCGCAGTTTCTTAATGACAATTCCGGCTAAAGCAGCACCTACTAATCCAGTAGATAGAATAAACACATCTGCCTGCCCTAAATGCGATACACTTGTCCCAAATGAAGAGAATGTTTCTTTCGGCTTTGAAAAATAATCCCACATACTCGCTTTATTAATAATAAGCATACAAATAATTGGATACACAATAACCATTACCCACGTCGCTCGCAAAATCATGTTGAGTAAAAATCCAATTCCAAAAAACAAAATGAAAAATAACATCATTGAAATAAGTAGTACTGGTATACTCACTCTTTCTCCCTCTCCTTCGCATGCGCCGTAAATACATGATAGGCTGTATAACCAAATTGCTCTCCTGGATCTAATGTTTTGTTCATCTCAAGATGTAGTTCTGACCTTCCTTCAAACAAATATTTGATAAGTAGAGACGTATTTGGATCGTCCGCAATCGTATCTGGATGTAAAAATGCTACTTCAGACAATTCCTTCTCCTGTACAATAATGTTTTCTCCTTCAGGCTCCAAAAGGAAAATAATCATATTATCACTAATCTCATTGCGAATCACGCCCGATCGAACACCAATGATCCCCTTCACATGAGCGACGATACCTGTCTCTTCTAACACTTCACGTTTCACAGCTTCATCAACCGTCTCACCTTCATTTACAAAACCAGCCGGTAAAGACCATTTCCCCTTTAATCCACTGTATTTTTTCTTAACGAACAGCCACCTGCCATCTTTTGTAGCAACTAAACCACTAACAGCTAACCACACTTTCCCTCGCTTCTCCATGATGTAATACCCTCCTCTACTAGAACGGACAGAATATTCTTTCTTTTTATATATTATACTATATTTTTAAAATGAAAAAAGCAGAAACAGCTCTTAGCCGTTTCTGCTTTTTCTACTATATATTAAAAGAACTTTAATTTACCTTTTTTAAGAACTAATAAAGGTCCACCTAATAAGAATAGGTAACGGTTATCGATAACTTTCTTCATGAAAGAAGCTTTCCAACCTGTTAACTTTTTGCCCATAACAACGCCCATTGCATCGTCATGACCTAAAGAACATACAGATCCTTTATTGTCGAATGCGAATTTTTTCATTTCGCCTTTACCACGAACTAACACAGTTAAGTTGTGTGCAATGTTGTAACCTTCTTGAATTGCGATTTGTGCCGTTGGTGGGTATGGACGATTAATTTCTTCGTTAATGATTAACGCTGCGTCACCAACCATGAATACATCTTCGTATCCTGGAGCGTGCATGTACTCATCAACTTTTACACGTCCGCGCATTGCTTCAAAGCCAGACTCTTCTACAATACCGTTACCACGAACACCCGCAGCCCAAACTACTGTTTCCGACTTAATTAATTCAGTATCATCGCCGTTTGCAACGATAATACCTTCTTCAGTTGCTTCTTTAATTGCTGTACCGATGCGGAATTCTACGCCTTTTTTCTCAAGTTGTTTTACAGCGTATTCTACTAATGCTGGATCGAAACCTGGAAGTGCTGTTGGAGCAGCTTCTACACAGATAATACGTGCTTTTTCACGTGGTACATTGTACTGTTTGCAAAGTTCAGGAACACGGTTTGCAAGCTCACCTACGTACTCGATACCAGTAAATCCAGCACCACCAACAACGATCGTTACTAATTCATCGCGTTGTTCAGTTGCATATTTAGCAAAACTAGCTTCCATATGCTCACGAATTTCACGAGTTGCATTA
This sequence comes from Bacillus sp. N5-665, assembly GCF_022637375.2. Classification (NCBI taxonomy): domain Bacteria; kingdom Bacillati; phylum Bacillota; class Bacilli; order Caryophanales; family Bacillaceae; genus Bacillus; species Bacillus sp. N5-665. The sequence goes on along the minus strand of NZ_CP093325.1, from coordinate 548,317 downwards.
ATGTTAGCAATTGAGAATGCATGCTCTTTTAATCCTGTAATTCCGAATGTTTCTGATTCGAAACCAAGACCGATTACTAAGTAGTCATACTCTAGCTCGCCGTCTTTTAAGATGATGCGTTTTTCAGCAGCTTTAATTTCTACTACTGTGTCTTGTACAAAGTTCACTTTATTTGTATCAATAACGTCTTGAATATCTAGACAGATTTTTTCATCTTGTAATGTACCAGCTGCGCTCTCATGTAACCAAGTCGCTTGGTAGTGATAGCTGTTGTTGTTTACTAACGTAATTTCAGCTTCATTTACAGATAATGCTTTTTGCAGACGAACAGTCGTAATCATCCCGCCATAACCTGCACCTAAAACTACGATTTTTGGAGTCTTCACCAAATCACAACCCTTTTCTTTATATAATAGTAATGAAAAATAATACCAAGTACTAAAAACTATATTTGTCAAGAATGTGGAATTTATCACATTCTATATCATAACAAAACGCAGTCAAAAAATCGTACGAATTTTGTCATAGAAATTTAACATAATACTTCCCTATATTAGTCGGTTTTATTCCAGAATTCAAGCGTCTGGAGAATTATCAATATTTTAAAATAACATAGCGTTTTCAAGGGTTTTTCAGCCTTTTTTTCATGTATTTTCCTTTCACCATATTTTATACAATTAAAAAAGCATCTATGCGAAAACTTACACACAATTCAGTCGTTTTCAGAAGTATTATGAACTCAAATATGCTATCATTTATTTGAAAGTGTCATCATTTGCAGGATTTTCGTGTACATATGAACAATATATGAAATCAATATCAAAATTCCATCTATAGGGGGAATGAAAGTGGCAGAAAATCAAAAAGTTTACGACATAACAATTATTGGTGGTGGTCCAACAGGGCTGTTCACAGCATTTTATGGCGGCATGAGACAAGCAAGTGTAAAAATCATTGAAAGCTTACCTCAACTTGGAGGACAATTATCCGCACTCTACCCTGAAAAATACATTTATGATGTAGCTGGATTCCCGAAAGTGCGTGCACAAGAATTAGTTGATAACTTAAAAGAGCAAATGAAGAAATTTGACCCAACCGTTTGTTTAGAAGAAGCTGTTGATACGCTTGAGAAACAAGCTGACGGTATATTTAAACTTGTTACGAATAAGCAAACTCACTATTCTAAATCAGTTATTATTACTGCTGGCAATGGTGCTTTCCAACCACGCCGCTTAGAATTAGAAGGTACAGCAAAGTACGAAAAGAAAAACTTACATTATTTCGTTGATGATATGAATAAATTTGCTGGTAAGCGCGTCGTAGTATTTGGTGGCGGCGACTCAGCGGTTGATTGGACAATGATGTTAGAGCCAATCGCTGACAAAGTTACAATCGTTCATCGCCGTGATAAATTCCGTGCGCATGAACATAGCGTAGAAAGCTTAATGAATTCTCGTGCAGAAGTAAGCACACCGTACGTTCCAGTAGAACTCATTGGTGATGACAACATTGAACAAGTCGTTCTTCAGCATGTAAAAACAGAAGAAAAACTTATCATCGATGTGGATGATGTCATCGTAAACTACGGCTTCGTTTCCTCTCTTGGCCCAATCAAAAACTGGGGCTTAGATATACAAAAAAACAGCATTCTCGTGAACTCGAAAATGGAAACAAATATTCCTGGCATATACGCTGCTGGTGACATTTGTACATATGAAGGAAAAGTAAAACTCATTGCTTGCGGCTTTGGTGAAGCACCAACAGCAGTAAACAATGCAAAAGCTTACTTCGATCCAAACGCAAAACTTCAACCGATGCACAGCTCAAGTATGTTTTAATATAGAAATGAAAAGAACTCCTTTTACGTGAAGGAGTTCTTTTATTATTGTGCTACCGTATCCTTCCAAAATATGTTACAATAAACAAGAACAAACGTTCTACTTACTAAGGGGGATATTTTAAAATGAAAGAACCTATTATCGTAAAAAAAGAAGCTTTCCAAGCAATCGGCGTTTCAATTAAGACGACAAATGAAATAGAGGCATCTACTGGAGGAAAAATTCCCGGGCTTTGGAACCGCTACTTCCAAGAACAAATGATGCATCACATCCCAAATCAACAAACGCAAGAAACATTCGCTTTCTACTCCAATTACGAATCAGACGAAACTGGTACATATCAATTTACAATCGGTATGCCCGTTTCTTCATTAGAAGACGTTCCTGAAAATATGACAACTTTAACAATACCTGCCGCTACATATGCGGTATTTACAACGAGAAAAGGACCAGTTGCTGAAGTCGTTTGTGAGGCTTGGGAATATATTTGGCAATGGTCAAAAGAAAACAAACGTGCTTTTACAACAGACTTTGAGCTTTATGATGAAAAAGCAACAGATCCAACCAACGTACAATTAGATATTTATATCGCATTAGCCTGAATGACAAAAAAGAAGATACCATTTGGTATCTTCTTTTTTGTCGTTAAATAGCCACTGTGCAAACCCAACATTATTGTCTACAATGAGAAAGTGCAGTATAGAAATATTAGAAACTGTATAAAGTGAAACTATACTCAGTGGGGGTTTTGTTCATCCCCACTGAGTATTAGTTGAACCAATCGGACGTTTACGGGCAGTTAGTCTCCCACCTAACTTCTTTGCTCAAGCCAAATTTTGAGGTGGGAGTTTTACTGCCCGTTAACGCGGGATAAAGTGATTGTTAACAGGTTTTTCAGTTTAAATTTTTCACATAGAAAGGAAGTAATATGGAGGAACTACAACAAAATAAATCTGCTTTAAAAGAAAATGCGAAACCGTTATTAAAAAATACGAATTTCCTTTTCCTTTGGGCAGCTACTCTTTTTTCAAGTTTTGCTTTAGCCTTTTTTACTTTTTCACAAACGTGGTACATAGCAAAAACATTAAACCTTGAGGCTTCACTCGGTGTTGTTTTCGTAGCTCTTAGTGTTCCAAGGCTTATTTTTATGATTATCGGCGGTGCTGTAGCTGATAAATTCCCGAAAAAAAACATTATGTTTTATTCTAATATTATTCGTGCTATTCTTGTCGCAACCATCCTTACATGGTTCATCGTAGGTGATGTAACACTATATACATTTGCTTTATTCGCTTTATTCTTCGGGCTTGCTGATGCTTTTTTCTGGTCAGCTGATGGATCTATCTTGCCTGAACTTGTAGAAAAAAGCCGTTTAACACAAGCAAACTCACTTACACAAATGACAAACCAAGCATCTGTCATCTTAGGCCCTGTACTGGGCGGAATTCTTATCAAATTTACGAACTATGAAACGATCTTTTCGATCACGATTTTATTACTAATCGTCGCAGCCATACTCGTTCAAAAAATACAATTTACGATGCCAGAACAGCAAAATACAGACAAAGGCATGTTCACTTCGATTAAAGAAGGAATTTTATATGTAAAGGAATCACCATTCCTTTCAACTTTCCTTCTTTGTAGCGCCTTTTTAAACTTATTTTTAATCGGTCCGATGCAAGTTGGCTTCCCGCTTTTCGTTAAAAATGTTCTGCACGGTGATTCGCTTCAATTTAGTTACTTAGAAGCGTCTGTAGGTGGCGGAATGGCAATAGGCGCTGTCATTGTCGGTTTAAAAAATATTAATCGTAGACGCGGTCTATTTTGTATTATCATGATGCTACTGTCTGGTGTATTCTTCTTATCCATCAACTTTAGCACCGTACTGTGGCAAGCATTATTAGCTGGCATGTTTTACGGTATTACAATTGCAATGGCTATCGTTCCGCTTATGGCGATGATTCAATCGACAGTAAAAGAAGAAATGATGGGACGCGTAATGAGTTTACTTATGCTCTCATCAATGGGCTTTATCCCGCTTTCTTATGCATTCACATCAATCGCACTTGCAATAGGGATTCCAATCGTAACCGTTATGAAAAGCGGTGCAATCGCTGTTATCGTCTTCGTACTATTTGTAGCAATTCGTGTTCCAGTTGTAAGAAAGTTTGATTAACCACTTGGAGTCATGTGTTATACGCATGGCTCCTTTTTAAACGGATCAAATAACGGTATCCCCTTACTTCTTCTCATAGCTGCTCCCCATTCTAGTCCAACCTCTAAAAATAGATCCCGCACTGTACTGTATAAAAGAGCCTTAACATTTTTACGAATTTCCCCGTATTTATACGCTCTCACAACACTCTTCACTCGCCAAATGAAGTTTCCATACACTTCTTCATCAGCTAATATTTGCTCCAGTAACACACCTTGCTCTAGTAACCCGCTCTTTTTATATGCAAGTTCCACCTTACTCCAAAATATATTAATCTTCTTCGGATTACGCGTCATCGGTACAAGTGCGTATATAAAAGGCTTCGGTATATCGTGGCGGCAATACGTCTCATCAAGTTCGTACGTTTCTTTTCTATTCTCTTTTATTTGTGGAATGTTTTTAGAAAGAATTGTTTCCCCCTCATTTTTTTGCACATTTTTACTACAGCCAGCTGCACGACCCTCACTTTCACATGCGGACATTTTCATACGGTCATCCATGCGGTCAATTGCAGATATAAGAAATACATATAAGTTCGCACTATACCCGCCGCGTTTATGTCTTTCTTTTGTCGCAACACGCTTTATAATTCCTAGTTCCTCTAACTTTGCAATTGAGCGGCGTACTGTACGAATACTCTTTCCAACATTTGTAGCAATCGTCTCCATTAACGGACAAGCAACTCCCACTGTTTTCTGTTTCTCATTCACTGCATACTTTCCTAAAAAATGAATAATGGTAACATCCGTTTTATTTAATTCAAATCGATAGCACTTCAAAACTTCTTTTTGATATGTATTAAACTCTTCTTTACTTCGAAATTCACTGTATGGTTTCATTAGATTATATAAGCTTCCCATTTTTATCACCTCATTTATAGGTAAGAAGCGGGAAGAGAAATTGGCGTGATATTTAATATTTTTTTAGTGGAGATGAAAATATGATTGTAATAAGCGCTTGTTTAGGTGGTATCGCTTGTCGGTATGATGGAAATGACAATCTCGTTTCAAAAATAGAGGAGCTACTGCAACAAGAAGATACAGTCCTCATTTGTCCTGAAGTATTAGGAGGATTACCAACGCCTCGTCCTTCAGCTGAAATTATTGGCGGTAATGGCGATGATGTTTTAGATGGGAAAGCGCAAGTGATGACAAAAAACGGTGAAGATGTTACAGAAGCTTTCGTGAGCGGTGCTTATAAAGCTCTAGAACAAATGAAAGATTTACATCCAGAATATATTATTTTAAAGGAACGCAGTCCATCTTGTGGTAGTTCTACGATTTACACTGGAGAATTTAACGGGAATAAACAAACTGGTTACGGCGTAACAACTGCTTTATTCAAAAGACATGGATTTACAGTCATTTCAGAAGAGGATTTTGAGAATATAAAAAGGAATTGACCCTGTTCGTCAATTCCTTTTTATCTGCCTTATTTCACAACTAGTTTTTCTTTCACTTTCGCAGGAAGCTCATCTTTCTTTACTTCTTCCCAAGCTGATACACCTTTTTTATCTGAGTGATATACACGTAAGAATGCTTCTTTACGAAGATTTTTTTGTGCATTAAATTCTAATTCTTTCTCTTTACCTTCTTTATCAAAACCAGTTAACTTATATTCGTAATTTTTATACGGCTCACCATTATCAGATTTACCATTATACTCTTTTCCATCTACTGTAATTTGAACGTAATACTCGTCTTTACCCATACGATTTAAATCACAACCAACTAATAGGCTTGCAAATACAACTAAAATACTAAAAAGTGCAATATATCTTTTCATTTCCTTCACCTCATGTGTTTTTCTTATATTGTTATCTTAAAGCCTAAGCTTTAAAGAAGAAATTCAAAAACATGACATGAACATTACACTTTTGTAAGATAATAATTATTTCTTCACTTTAGAAACCGTCATCCCATCACCAATTGGAATGAGTACGGACTCTAAACTTGGATGAGTTGCTACTACTTCATTAAACTTCTTCATAACTTCTGTATAACGTTTTTGTTTCGCACTTTCATCAGCTACACTACCACCAGCTAAAACATTATCTGTAACAATTACAGCACCTGGATTAGCAAGCTCAATACAGTACGTTAAGTAATTTTCATAATTCTCCTTATCAGCATCGATAAAGAAGAAATCAAATCGCTTATTACTTGTGACTAATTTCTCAAGACTTTGTAAAGCAGCACCAGTCATATACGACACTTGTTTTCCAAATCCCGCTTTATGTAAATTACGATGCGCTACCTCTGCGTATTTCTCTTCTAGTTCAAGTGAAGTTAACGTACCTTCTTCTCCAAAACCTCTCGCAAGACAAATGCCACTATACCCACCTAATGCACCTATTTCTAATACATCTTTCGCTCCAGAAATGGAAACTAACATCGTTAAAAGTTTCCCCGAAGAAGGTGATACCGATATCGGCGGCATTTCGTTTTCTTTTATGGAAGCAATCACTTCATCCAAAAGAGCATCTTGATCACAAAACACTGAATCGATATAACGATTAATTTGTTTCATCAGATGCAGTCCCTTGCTCTAGATTTGCCTTCTCATCTAACGTAGGCGCTTCTTCTGTTTCACTCTCATGTATTTCAAATAGTTGTGTAAATTCATTAATAACCATATCAATTGCCTTTAATTCCCCGATTAAAATTTGCTGAATAGACTGGAATTCCGGCTCACTTAACTGTTGTTTAATTGTCGCTCGTTTCAAATTCATCATTTCTAAAAAGGCAATCGCTCTCCCGCGGCGAAATGTTTTCGGTCCGCGATGATGCGATCCGTCTCTCCCTTTATGACGCTCACCACGGTGGTGTCCTTCTTTCATGAACTTATCTTTTCTCATTTCAAATCCCCCTTTGTATACAAATGTATACATTTATTTCGTTAATCAAAAGTGTATACGTTTGTATACAAAATGTCAAAACAAAAGAAAAACCGCTACTTAAAAAGGAATCATTTAACTCCTTTCTAAGTAGCGGTTTCGTTTTCAATATGTGAAAAGGGATTTCTAAATGATGAATGGAATATATATTTATTGTTTTCTAGCTTTTGAGAGGAGAAATAATATGAATCCTATTTTATTAGATGTTCCGTTACAAATAGAAACAGACAGACTTATTCTTCGAGCACCACTTCAAGCTGGTGAAGGGAATGTAGTACACCAAGCTATTAAAGATTCCATTAGTGAATTAAGGCAATGGCTACTTTTATTCCAGTCAATTCCTACTGTTGAAGAAACGGAAATTCTCCTGAGAAATGCGCATATAGATTTTTTGAAAAGAGAAAGCTTTCGCTATCTTATCTATCATAAGGAGACGAATAATTTTATTGGAACTGCTAGCCTTCACGGAATTAATTGGAAGGTTTCTAAATGTGAAATTGGCTACTGGATTAACACGCAATTTAGTGGAAATGGATATATGACAGAAGTAGTAAGTGCGTTAATAAACCTTGGATTTCAGTTATTCAAATTTAGCAGGATTGAAATACGATGTGAACGTAATAACACGAAAAGTCGTGCGATTCCTGAAAAACTAGGTTTTGAACTTGAAGGGACATTACGTAATGAAGATCTTTCAGCTGACGGTAAACAACTAATTGATACTTGCATCTATGCAAAGATAAATTAAATTGTAAAATTCATTGTGCAACATATCTTAAAATCGGTTTCTAAATTGTGAAGGCGACGTTTTTGATTTTTTACGACAAAAGAAAAGACCTCCTTAACGATTTTATTCCATCGCTAAAAAGGTCTTTCTCTATTCTTACTAAAAACTTAGCACTCTTCTGGCTTACCAGCATTCGTCGCTGTACGGAAAGATGATCCACATCCGCATGATGCGATTGCGTTTGGATTGTCGATTGTGAATTATACGGTCAGTTTGCATTAGATTAAAACGCAGTAGTATCAGCATTCAAGCTGACTTACAATGATTGTTTCCGTTCAATAAGGTTGTGTACATCGATTACTCTTAGCGATGTATCTCGTTGCTTACATTCTACCCAAACTTCCCACCACACACAAGTATAATCTTAGTAAACTCTCACAAAACTTTCTCAAGTTCATTCCTTTTCCCCGATGTTATAATTCCCAGTATAAACCAGGAGGTGAGGTGAGAAATTGGAAAAACCTCGCAAAGTATATCATAAGGACGGCTGGATTATCACAGAAGTTGGAAAACCAAACATTCAACGATTAGCTGAAGGGCTTGTGAGGTTGATGCGTAGGGAAAAATTCAACGGTGAGATTGACCTTAATAAGTATAAAGAAATCTCAAAGGCTGAAGAATCTTGTAATAAAAAAGAGGTGTCTGAATGATTGTAAATTCTGTTGGTACTCTAGATTGCAAAACCTTTGCTGAGGTTCTTGTAAGAATAACTAGAAATGATATCTTAAACGGGAAGATAGGAAAGACTGAAGAGATTAATGAAGTTAAGGACTCTAGTGAAAAAGAGGAGTGACGACTTATCGCTCCTCTCCCTCATCCAGATTATATGTTACTTAGAAGCTACTCTAAACAGACCTTAATTTTGATAGCTCTTATAGTTCGCATGAAGATATTGAATTTCCTTCAAAGTAAAGCCTTTTGCAATTTTAATCAGTTGATCCTTACAGTTCTCTAAACCTCTATAGAAATCCGATAGCCTACTAGTAATAATCTCCATTTGAATTTCATCTTCTTGAATCTCATCTTCTGTCTCAAAAGTTAATTCGTTGTAGGCAGCTTCAAATTCATAGATTTCTTTTTTCAAGTTATCTACCAAGCTAAGTAATGACATATAAAGTTTCCCTTGGTTGTCCACCTTATTAAGATTATCCGCCCCGTTAAAAGTATCAATTCCTACTAATTTCATTTTAAATTCCTCCATTCAGTTTTTACGGCTTAGTTGCCTTTTAATGAGTGAGATCTTTGACCGTCTAACTTACATCGTGATAAGATACGAGTATAGAAACACAAGTGTGTACATCATGACTAAGAGAGCCGATCCGCCAAGAAAAGCTTTCCAAAATGGTTTTAATGTCATCTTGTACGCTCCTTTCAGCTCGGTGACTGGTACTCACTGAGCTTTTTATTTGGTTTGTAATTTCGGAAATTACTTAAGAGATAAAAAGGTTTTATCCTTTAAACCTCCTATCCTCTGAGATTAAAGCTTCACCATTAAGAGCCATCTTGAGTAGCTTCTGTAACTCTTCCTCGCTTACTATCCTAGTTATCCCTTTAAGAGCACTATAGAATCTGTAAACTTTTTGAGCTTCCTTGATGTCCTTCAATTTCATCTCTTCTTGGATTCGCTCGTAAAACTTCTGAGTAGTTTCATTCATGAAATCACCTCATTTCGATAAGGGAATTTGTGTGTTTCCCTCTTACAAATAATACTTTATACGATTTCGGAAATTAGGTCAATACAATTTCGGAAATTACTTCTAAGATTTCTTTTTCCTTCTATGATTCCACACAAAAAAGACAGCTACGTAAGTAACTGCCTTGCTAGTCTATCAGTCATTTCACCTCTTAAGATATCCCGATCTTCCTCCGAGATTTCAAACCTTAAGTTTCTGTCCTCTAATGAGAAAGCTACTGGAGAGCGGAAGAGATCTTCTGAGATAAACCAGATAAAGCGATCAGACTCCTCGAGCACCTTAATAGGTTTGTATTTCCTTTTGAGTTGTCTCTTTAGAGATTTCCTCTCAGCTAGAATAAGTTTACCGTAGAAGATTAGGTCATCGAAGGAATGTTCAGAGGGCTTTATCCATGAAGACAGGTTACGGAGCTCATGATTTGAGACTATGAAGGCGAAGCCCTCAAGGGACTTCACTTCATGGAGGGAATCATTCGTAGTTTTATTGTTGAGGATCGTCATATCAGTAGATTTCCTTTTCAATAGTTTCAATCTCAGTTTGAAGATCTCTGATATCTTGAGCAATTACACGAAGGTTCTCTGTAGAGTAAAGCTCTCCAAGTTGTTTGAGTTGCTTGCTTTCGCCGTTTTCGAAATCTTTAGGGCTGTCATAATGGTCGAGCCAATCTTGAGAGTATCTTGGACTCTCTGAATCATTGCTAGGTCTTTGAATATAAGCATCAAAGAGCTCTACAGGACGGTTTTCTGAATAAATTTCTGTTTGGTAGTACTCATCTGATTTAGTAATATCTTTGAGGTCATTCGCTCGTAAGCGTCTATACGTAAGTGGATCAGCATTTTTAATATCCTCTGCTAGAGCTGGAGTTACATCCTCATATCCTTTCAGCGGAGTAATATTATTGATTTGTCCCCAAGAGTTTGTCTCTACGACCGATGGAACACCTTCAATCACTCTATAAAGCTGAGTGTTTCGAAGATGAGAGGCTCCTGTAGTCAATTCGCCGTATATGAACTCCTTAGCCTTAAGATCCTCCTTCTTCTTGTCACGTTCTGCTTTAAGATCCGCTATGTATTTTTCAGATTCGGCTTGTAGTTTTCTTCCCGCTGGTGTTCTCATGAATGCTTCAAAGTTAATAGGGTTTGTCATATGTAGATCATCCTTTTCTTTTTGTATTCTTTACTGATTGATGCTTTAAAGTTTTTATTCTTTAATGTCGATAACGTTCGAATCTGAAGTTATATCTTTCAGTTCAGGCTCTTGAAAGTCCTCGTCTAATCCCTCGATGTCGACAACAATAGTTTTATCCCCGAGATGGAGATTTTGATTCGTTGGGCCGTCAAAAAGTACCTTGTGCCATTTAGCTAAAATTTGCATGGCCTGAACCCTTACATTTGAAGGAGTCCTAACTTCTGTGACCTTGTCAGTCTTCGCATTTACAAAGTCGTCGGTCTCATTTCCTCGTGCGATTGCTGACAATTCAGATAAGAGCTCAGTATAGCTCATGATTTCAATTGCAGACCTTTGGTTGCGTAATGCTGAAAGATAAGCTCTCGCATTAGGCATTTGAGTGATTTTTCTCCCGTAACTTTCCGAGATTCCCGACATTTCAGCTGCTTTGGAAATATTCATCTTAGTTTCCAATAAATTATGGAGAAAATCTTGTTGCTTGAGGTTGAGAGATGCAGATAGCTCTATAGGGATACTCATGTGAAACTGTAAGGCATTGTCCTGTGGAGATGGCGATAACGTGATTGAGGTGTCTAACTTTCGCCAATCCCTTAAGGTTTTACTACTGGTGATTTCTTTTACTTTTTGGAAGTTTTTCGTTTTAGGAGTTGTTTTAGGGGTTTTCTCGCTTTGATTACTCATGTAAGCTCACCGCCTTGAAGTTTTTCGAATTGTTTGAGCTTATCAGCGATGTCGTCAAGTAATTGTAAGCTTTCCTTAATCATAGTCTCTGAAGTCATCCACGGAAGTTGAGCTACTAGTCTGGAGCCTACCGAACATTGTGACCTATACGAGGATTCTCCGCAAATAGCTCTTTTGAACTGCTGGTAATGAAGTCCGGCTTTATTGCAAAGGCTGACTATTGAGATATTGTGGAATTTGTGACAGAAGATAATGTACCGAAGATGGTCACGAGCTCTGAGATCAGTCTCAGGCAATGTAATATCAATTTTCAAAAATAAATCATTCCTTTCGAGGTGTATCTGTTAAAGATTTAACTTAATAGATAAAAAATATCTCGCCCGAAGCCTAAGTGAGTATCTTTTTTAGAGTTCCGGCAAGATATTCTTTTGGAGCTTAAAAGGTTATGCTGTAACCAACCAAGTTATTCCTCTCAAGAAGTTTACTCAAGAGGAAACTTGGTTGTCACAAAAAAAGAGAAAGGAAGAACTTGAATGAACGCTGCCTCGAAGCAACATTTTAAAGTAGAATTTAGAGAAGGGCGATCTCTGAAGTAAAAAAGAAGGATTTTGCGGTAGAAACTGAAAACTTAGAGAGTAATTCCCTAATCTCAGCTTCTATAAATCATTATAACAAAAATCAGCCTATTCGTAAATAGATTAACATTTAAATATACAATCAAATTATAAAATTCGTCAAGTTTTTTATTAAAAAATTATTAGAGATAATCTCGGGAGCTCTTAAACATATAAGGTAAAATCTCCAAGAATTACCGAAATCCACTTTCAAGAAATACTTATATGTCGGTTCCCCGTCCCTCCTCGGTCTATTTTTAAAGGTGCCCCCACCCCTTCGAGCCCCTTGTGAGATTTCTTTTGAGTCAGTCGCCGAGGAATGTATCACAGAAGGATTATGAGCATGCAAGTTCACCTATGTGGATCGACTTCCTTTCTCTCTCGTGCCGCTCTTTCTTTTTTATTTCTCTCAATCGCTCATTGGCTCTCTGTTGTTGTTCTCTCTCTGATTCCTCTCTTTGTATTCCCTCTTGCACGTCGATTTCTGTTGCCGTCTCTATCAATGTCTCTCACAACCTTCTACAGTCTCCTATGTGGTGTCTATTCCCTGTTATGTATCCGCTCTCTTGCGCCATGTCTAAGCCTCTCACAACCTTCCACAGCTACTCTGTGACGGCTGGGCTCCTTGTTGAATTCCCTCTTACGCATCGATGTCTCTCGTTGTCTCTGTGTCCCAATCATAGTATGACATATAGTATCAGCATCATATAGCTATGCACTACAGTTGTAGCTTATAATTTAGCATGTAGGTTTAGAATATACCATAGCTATTAAGGGGGCTTCTAAGTAGGGAATAACCCTACAGTATTCTGTCTTGGTAGTCTATCATCTAACCGAGGTGTCTCACACTATAGGCTTCCCATCTGATGAGATTAACCCTTACTAGCCACGTCTACAGAGTAGATCTATCTACTAGGATAATAACTTACTTTAAATAATCAACTACCATAAAGTACTGGCTATAAGATTTATTATGTAAACTAGATTGATAATTTTTTAAATACCCTTCAGAGATGTAACCGTGTAGCCAACCCATTAGTATCAAGGCTTTAGCGTGTATCCTTATAGATTCATTGAGGTGGTTCTTTGAAGTGTATAAATCATTATGGTTTCAATCTGGTAAAAACGATGTATCTAGATGAATATTTATTCTTATAAGATCCCATCTTTATAGGTTTGATCGCATAATAGTCACTACTTCTATGCAATTACCTTTTTAGGAAGTGACTTCATGTAGGAATCACTCTACAGAGTACCCTCCAGGGTATTTACTTTTCCCTTGAGAGGTGATTATTTTAGCCACAGGCAGGATTTTGACTATAAGTATAGAGTTATTTGTCTTATACGTCGGTACTCACTAGAGACTTCACTTCAGAGGAATTCCTTTCCAGTTTTTCGCACCATGAAGTAAATTTTTTACATTTTTATACTTCCAAAAGCAGCGAACTTGATTGCTTCCATTTTCTACAGAGATTAATACCGTTGAGGTTGATTTAATAAGCTATAACTTGAGAGAGTGTGTAACTGTTGAGTATATCTTGCATGAGGTTCATGCGTGACTCATCTTGTAGCATTGTGCTACGCACGTGTTCGCTGACGCTCCCACCACCGTTCATCATTAAACTATATAGGTATGTATCATTGTAAGATTGACGGATATCATGAGCTTGCGAATGGATCAGAGTGAGTGTAGCGAACTCATATCTTTAGGAGTAGCCCTCTAATGTGGGAAAGATGACCTTACTAGATAATGAAAACGGATAAGGTTTTAAAAACCAAACAGCTAATAACTAATAAGGATTAAATGGCTAAAAAGTGGATTCAGCCTTACTCTCCCAAGGGATTAACCCTGTTTGAACATAGTGCGAAATATGAACGTATATGTTAAACATAGTGCGAAATATGAACGTTTTTGAGATTGAAAGCAAAATATGAACGTGTTAGAATAATTATAGAAACAAAAAAGCCCCGCCTAATCTGTAGGAGGAGGAAGGCGAGACTTTTCGGTTATTCACTTAAAATAGTTCTTTCTTGTGAGGTTGCCTTTCTCTCGATTGGCGACCTCTTTTAGTTTGTCCATATCAATCTTGAGTTTGCTACGTGAGAAACTTTCTGGATTCAGTATGATAGTTTTAATCCCGTAAACTTTCATTTCAACTGTGATACCTTCATTGTTAAACTTGCGGAGTGTACGTCTAACCGCTTGTATATTTAATAGCAACTTGTCCGCAATGTTCTGAGGTCGCCAAACTTTCATTTCACTGTAGAGAGGGCTTGTAGGGTCTTCACAAATGATATGACTTTCATAATGCATATGATTAAGCAATACGGATAAGATACCCAAGTCTGTAAAGTTCAGCTTCTTATCTTGTGCAATTGCTAGCATCTTAGTTTGAAATACTTTTATGAAGTCTTCAGCTTCTTTGGATTTTCCACATTGATAGTATTCCGTCTCTATGAAGTAATTGTTCTCTTTCCCAACTTTTACACTATGGATCAGTCCATATAATTCAGCTCCTTTTAGAAGAGGTCGCAATGTATTTATTGGACGGTTTAACTTATCCGCTATTTCATTTAAGGATAAACCCTTCAAACCTCTACCTGTTAACTTCCCTTTGGATTTTGGCTTCAGTAAACTACTAAGTGCCAACACTAACCCTTTAACTTCTAAGGGAACATGTTCAAGTTGTATGTGCTCGCTTGCTAGTTGAATGCTCCAATGTCTTGTATCATAGTTAGCTTCTTGTTGGCGCTTAATAGCCTTCTCCCTGCTTAATCCATCAAGTTTCTTCGCTTTAGCTTCCTTATTCATGTAATCCATGCCTAACTCTTCAGCTAATCTCTTAAACTCCTGATACTTGGCTTCATCTACTTCAAAGTACACTTGTCTTTCTTGTCCCTCTCGGTATGAACTTCTTACTTCATTATTCATCTAATCAGCCTTCTCTCTTGGTTAAATTTACCTCAGTTCCCTAAGGTCTTGCTATCATACCAAGAGTTACATTTTCATACAATGTTCTGATTAGCGATTTATACTTTAAAGGTGATATGCTTCAACACTTTATACTCTAAAGGTGATATACTTCAAATTTTTACACTTTAAAGGCATTTATCTTCAATAGGTTACACTTGTTTAGTCGCCAATCCTCTTTCGATTTCTTGCCATAACGGTTTCTCGTTATATAGATACTTTAGTAGATCAATCGACGTAGCAATTCCCTCTCCTATCACCATACAAGCAATGTATTCTATGTATCTACAATTCAATACCCCGTTCGATATATGTAAAACATAATCTGTTACTATTACCATTGTTTCATCACTATGTTTATATCTCTTTTGAATTCTCCTTATGATTTGAAGATGCAACTCCAAATACTTTTTATCTTCTTCTCCCCAAACAGAATCAAAATAGGATTCTAAAGTATACTGCTTAATGTTTCTTAAATACCCCGATAATCGTACCCGTTTGTATAACTCGCTATTTTTCTGCATTGTGCCGTCCCCTTCCCAAGAGAGTTTTGTATATCTTATACTCCAATTATATCCTTTTAACTCGCATCAAAAAACAGCACTGGAATATCCACCTAAATAACAAAATACCGTTTGTTTCACATGAAACGCTTATTTAGGGGTTGACTGTCTTTACGCTCTTTCTATACATCCGAGGGAAAGGGAACTAGGAAAAGTGGGCGAACTTGTCCCCTAGGTTGACACAAAAGAGACTGCATCAACTTAGAGGAAAAGCTTATACATCCTCGGTTCAAGGTTTCTGAGGTTTCAGCGTACAGCCCTATCAACTTTCTGAATTTCTTCAGCTTGCAAGCCATTACAGTGCTTCCCATAATGAATACACTCGCAAGTCCCGTTCTCGCAAGAACAAGCACTTCCACTCCTGACCGCTTACGTGCGTCACCCACTAGCCTACACACACATAGATAGGGGTATGTGTTAGATGTGTAGCGCTGATTTACTTGCGTCGGCTCTAGCTAACCTTTTACGTTTTTAATTTAGCGACTTGGTACGGCTTCCACGTCGTGACTTACCGTAAATGCCTAAAAAAGACATCACTAAAGACCACTTGCACCCTTCGATTTTTTTCGATAGAATGAAGCTAACGGCTGTCTAGTATTTAATTATTGGATAGCAAACAGTTTGTTTTTAGTCTCCAATGGCGGTTGGAGGCTTTTTATTTACCTTGTTCTTCTTAATCTTGTTAGAGGTGAAAACTCATCGTGACTCTTCCGCATTTCCCCAACGTCCATTTGTATATAACGCCGCATCGTACGAATATCAGACCAGCCACCAATCTTTTGTAATGTGAACGCATCACATCCATTTAGAATCATATTTTTAGCCCAAGTATGACGATAAACATGTGCAGTCACTTTCTTGTCTTTAATACCTGCTTTCTCCGCGTAATACTTTAGACGCTTATTGAAATGATTTGCTCCTAATGGCTCGCCATAGCTAGATAAAAATACCCTATCTGTTTTAAAATGTGCTTGGTTCTCGTTTATAAGTTGTAGCAACACCTTCGTAACATGAGTAGAGACAGGCACTAACCGAGGCTTTCTATTCTTACTTTTATTTGCTTGAATCGTAATAAATCGTGTCTGAAAGTCAATATCTGATACACGTAAGCCCATTAGTTCTTGTATGCGCAATCCTGAATCTAACAGAACGTTGATCCCTACGAAATCTCGAAATCCTACAAAATCTCGTAAGTTAGGCTGCCGCAATATTTCTTTTATCTCCTCATCGTTAAATGAGTTTGTCAAGTCGATATCTTGCCTAAGTAGCTTAATCTTTTCTATCGGATTGACCTCGATTAATTCTTCTCTATATAAATAGTTAATTAAGGCTCGCAATGTACGAATATTAATATTGATTGTCGTATCACATAAACCAATCCCTTGCTTGTCAGAATCAATAAACTTATGCCCTTCGTAACGCTTCTTATCGTATTTCATGTAGTTGATATAGTTACGAAACATTTCTGTCGTTAGTTCCTCGAGATATTCAATCTCATAATTATCAAAAAGCCAATCGGTAAAATAGCCCCACATCTTCATATAGTCTTTTAGCGTCCTATCGCGACAACCTTCCGCACGTTTTCCTGAAATAACAATATCCAACGCTTGCTCCAAAGTTAGTTGCGGATACTTTTTACCCGTATTTTTCATCTTTGTAATACGCTTTTTCTTCTTTAAAGCCAAAAGAAAAGACCTCCCTAACGATTAAATTTCATCGCTAAGAAGGTCGTCTTCCACAACCGTATATTGAACGTTCTCGGGTCGTTTATCTTCCCAAAGATACTTGTTTTCCTGCGGTCTAAACCGTATAATCCATAACCCTCCGACTCAGTTTCCGCTTAGACTAACAAAGCTAAAAACTTAGCACTCTTCCGGCTTACCAGCATTCGTCGCTGTACGGAAAGATGATCCACATCCGCATGATGCGATTGCGTTTGGATTGTCGATTGTGAATCCGCCGCCAAGCATAGATTGTTTATAATCAATTTTTACTCCTTTAACAATTGGAGCACTTTCTGTATCGATAACAAATTCAACACCGAAAAACTCAAGAACTGTGTCGTCTTCTTTTGGTTCTACTTCAAATCCTAAGCCGTAAGAAAGGCCAGTACATCCGCCGCCATGTACAGCAAGGCGCACGTACTTCTCTCCATCTTCAGCATCTTTTAACATATCTTTAATTTGAAAAGCTGCTTGTTCTGTTACTTCAATCATGAAATACACATCCTTTCTGTTCTCATTCTATTATACATCTTTACGCTTCTATCTTGTACTCATACACTCCGCGGCAAATTACTTCCGCTGGTCCTTTCATTAACACATTGCCTTCTTCTGTCCATGCAATCATTAAATCGCCACCAGCTAAATGAACTATAATTTCCTTACCACGTTCCATTTTCCCATTTAAAATAGAGGCTACAACTGCAGCACACGCCCCTGTTCCACAAGCTTGTGTTACACCAGATCCACGTTCCCAAACGCGGAAGTTCATCTCTGCATCATTCAAAATCTCGATGAATTCAACATTTACTCGCTCTGGGAACATTTCATGTGTCTCCAAGACTGGACCAAGTGTTGTAAGAGGCGCTTGTTCTACATCATCAACAAAAATAACCGCATGCGGATTCCCCATTGAAACAGCTGTAAATGCATAGCGATGATTATTGTATAAGAAGTTTTCACGAATAAATGGTGTTTCACCTTCACCAAGCATCGGTATTTCTGCACGTGTTAAACGCGGTGCTCCCATATCGATTTTCGCTAATGTAACTTTCCCTTCTTCTACCGTTACTTCCGCTGTTACAATACCAGCTAACGTTTCAATTGTGAAAACTGTTTCTTCTACTAGTTTATGCTCATACGCATATTTTGCTACGCAGCGTAAACCGTTTCCACAGCTCTTTCCTTCTGAACCATCATTATTAAACATGCGCATTTTCACCGGAGCTACGTCAGATGGACAAATTAAAATCATTCCATCTGCTCCAATACCAGTATTAATATTTGAAACCTTTTCCGCCACAAGAACTAAATCTTCTTCAGGAATTTGTTCTTCAAACATATTTACATATATATAACTATTGCCAAGACCATGCATTTTTGTAAAAGAAAATTGGCTCATTTGTATTCACTCCAAAAATAGTTTGTTATTTTAAGTATAAAATGCACGCTTTTAGAACACAATATGAATGTCCCCCGTTTCTCATATTTGACAACATTTGGCGATAAGCCATTCTTGCACAAATTGTGTAAGAAAAAAGCCCTTTTACAAGGGCCTTTTTTTATTTATATACAATATTATCCTCCCCCGCGAAAGAAAATTTTATCTAATAGAAAAAGAAAAAGGTGCTGCTGATTGCAACACCTTAAAACATTGGATTTTCATCCAAATAATCATATACATTATTGACCAATTCTTCTACTGTAGCACCTTGTACTACTTCACCATTTACAAGTGCAAACGGTCCTTCAAAACAAATGCCACAATATCCTAAACAACCATACTCCATTACATCTAAATTCGGGTCTTTTTCTAATTTCTCTAAAGCTGCTTGTGAGCCACTCGCAAGATTACCTACACAAAATTCAATTAATGGTTTAATCAAAATTCTCCCCCCTGTACTACAAAACAAATTACCTTCTGACTCTATCTATTAAGAAGAAAACTAAGCTGTCTCTTGTTGTTTTCGTTATACATTCTAAACTATTTAGTTACTTCACTATTTCACTTCAAAGTAGATGGTCTTATTTTATATAACATGCTACTCACAATGAAATAGTAACTAAAAAGGAAAAACAGTTTACTTTACTTTTCTTCTTATTGTACAACAGAGTATTCATTCATGCATTGTTATTTGTTCACAAATTCGATATAATTTGATTGAGTAAAGTCGAAATATTTTATTAATATAAAATTGTATGATTAGGGGATATTTCAACAGAAAAGGGGTAATCCATCATGAAACACCTCGTAATACTAGGTGGCGGCTACGGTGGAATGAGAATTCTGCAGCGGCTACTTCCAAGCAACCAACTTCCAGATGATGTACAAGTGACATTAATCGACAAAGTACCATATCATTGCTTCAAAACTGAATATTATGCATTAGTTGCGGGTACTATTTCAGAAACACATATTCGTATACCGTTTCCCGAGCACCCACGCCTCAATATTCAATACGGCACAATAACAAATATTGATCTCGAAGAAAAAGCTGTTCATCTTGATGGCGGCGAAGCGATCCCATATGATGATTTAATTATCGGTCTTGGCTGTGAGGATAAATATCATAACGTTCCTGGGGCGAAGGAATATACACATAGCCTACAATCGATTGAACAAACACGTAAGACATATGAACAATTAAATAGTCTAGAACCAAACGCAACAGTAGCTGTCGTTGGCGCTGGATTAAGTGGCGTTGAAGTTGCAAGTGAACTTCGCGAAAGCCGTTCTGATTTAAAAATTCACTTATTTGATCGAAAAGATAGAATTCTATTCCCATATCCAGAGAAATTAAGTAGATACGTAGAAGAATGGTTCGTAAAACATAAGGTTACTATTATACGAAACTCTAACATTACAAAAGTAGAACCAAATATTGTGTACAACCACGATGAACCACTTGAATGTGATGCAATCGTCTGGACAGCTGGTATTCAAGCAAATGAAGTTGTTCGAAACCTTCCAGTTGAACAAGATGGTAGCGGACGGGTTGTTTTAACAAAATATCACAATATTCCAAATAATGAGCACGTGTATGTTGTAGGAGATTGCGCAGCACTTCCACACGCTCCATCTGCACAACTTGCTGAAGGTCAAGGAGAGCAAATTGTCCAAATATTATTAAAACGTTGGAATAATGAGCCACTTCCTGACGAACTACCTGTAATTAAATTAAAAGGTGTTCTCGGCTCTCTTGGTAAGAAGCACGGCTTCGGTTTACTTGCAAACCAACCATTAATGGGACGTGTACCGAGATTATTAAAATCCGGTCTTCTTTGGATGTACAAATATCATAAAGGTTAATACTTTACAGGCTGTCTACTAAGTAGGCAGCCTCTTTTATGACTTAAAATACAATTATCAGACACATCTTTCTCAATATGAATGATGATTTATTTTTCATTTTTATATTAAAAACTATTGATAAACAGTGTATGCTATTTATAAGTTGTTTTATTATTTCCTTTAAGACCGAAGTCATTCGGTCTTATTTTTTATGTTGTAAATACTTTTACAGGAGGTATTCCATTTCACTTATGAACTTAACGAAACTAAACGATCGAATAGAAGCGAAGAAGAAAGAATTGATCTATCTCGTTGAAAAGTACGGATTCACTCATGATAAAGTAATTTCTTTCAGCCAAGAATTAGATCGTTTACTTAACTTATTAATAAAACTCAAGACGAAGAAAAAACGTTGCTCTTTATAACCGTTTTACAATCTTTTTTGATACGATATAACTAGAATCAGAAAGGAGCCATCTATGTTTATATTAAAAGACGTTACATATAAAGATATACTACACATTCCTTATTTACAGATTCAAAAAGAAAAAATCACATGTATTATCGGTGAGAGTGGGAGCGGAAAAAGTACATTGCTTCGCATGCTAAATGATTTACAATCTCCAACATCCGGTACAATTGAATACAACGGAAAGCTGATTTCTGATTATCCTCCAATTCAATTACGACGTGACGTAGTCATGCTTGGGCAAACGCCACCTATTTTTGATGGAACGATTAAAGACAATCTATTAATGGGACTTCGTCTTTCTGAAAAATCATTTCCAAATGATGATATTTTGCGAGGCGCACTAACGACTGTTAGCTTAGAAAAAAATTTAGAAGACAACGCCGATTCATTATCAGGCGGAGAAAAACAACGACTTGCTTTTGCACGTATCGTACTTATGGATCCACCTGTTTATTTATTAGATGAACCAACCTCGGCACTAGATAGCGATACAGAGCGTCGCGTTATGAAACAATTTACTATGCTAGCAAGAGAAAAGAAAAAAACAGTTATCTTCATTACACACTCACAACAACTTCCAGAAGAAATTGCAGACGATATTATTGAAATTAGCAAAACAAACGGTGCAACTAGAAAGGAAGTGCTCTCAGTTGAAGGGCGTTATTGAACTCCAAATTTGGCAACTTGCCGCTGCATATATTTTTATTCTTATTTTAATTGGACTTGTAAAATTAAAAGGGATTCCGCGTGAAAAACAAATTGCGCTCGCAACATTCCGTATGACGATTCAGCTCGTACTTGTTGCCTATGTCCTTACATACGTATTTGAAAATAGTAATCCATTTTATACAATTGCTCTCATTACTTCTATTACTACCTTTGCAATTTTTAATATTTATAAACGGGTTAACATCCCGATGTCTAAAGACTTAAAACGAGTAGCCGCTCTTTCCATGGTTGCCGGATCAATTGGGCCACTTCTACTATTTATCTTTGTTATTATCGGGCATGATCCTTGGTATGCTCCGCAATATATCGTTCCTATTACGGGAATGTTAGTTGGAAATGCAATGACAGGTGTTTCTCTCGGTGCAAATACGTTCTTAAATAATATGAAATCGCAAAGAGGTCAAATTGAAGGAGCACTTATGCTCGGTGCAACACCGAAAGAAGCAACTGCTCCGCTCATACGCGACGCTTTTGACTCTGCTATTTTGCCAACAATCAACTCCATGGTCGGAATGGGAATTATAAGCCTACCAGGCATGATGACAGGACAAATCTTAGCCGGTGTATCACCTTTTACAGCTATTCAATATCAAATCGCCATCATACTCGGTATTTCTGGGAGTACTGCCTTTGCTGTCATTATCTTTTTACAGCTTGGATATAAAACATTCTTTAATAAACGGTGTCAGTTAAAAGAGATTGACTATGGCGCGCGGTAAATGTTGCACTGTTCACGGTAAATAAAATTATATCGACTTACCGATAAAAAATGACAATAAAAAAGAGGAGGCTAATCGCCTCCTCTTTTTTATTACGCCTTCTTAACGAACTGTGATTTTAACTTCATAGCTCCGAAACCGTCGATTTTGCAATCAATATCGTGATCGCCATCAACTAGACGGATACTCTTTACTTTCGTACCGATTTTCACAACTGAAGAAGTTCCTTTTACTTTTAAATCTTTAATGACAGTAACAGCATCGCCGTCTTGAAGAACATTTCCGTTCGCATCTTTTACAACTTTTGCACCATCATTATTTTCAGCTTCTGCTTCTTGGCCCCACTCATGAGCACACTCAGGACATACGAAAAGAACGCCATCCTCATACGTATATTCTGAATTACATTTTGGACAATTTGGTAAAGTAGCCATAAATTCATTTCCTCCGTTCATTATTTATACGTAAAAATCAAAATTGATGTTTACATCTCGATAAATAAAATTTGTACAGCATTTCTTTATAGTGCCATAGTCTTACGTTATTGACAACCCTACCTCAAATTCTCATTTTTTATTGTATTTTACAAATTTTCAATTCGTGTGGTGTTTCCAATAAAAAAAGAAGAACCTTCACAAGATTCTTCTTTTCAAACTGAACGAGTTGTGACTAGAACCCCCAACCATTTTCTTCAATGTAAAATTGATACTCTTCTAACTCTTCTTCACTTAACTTCTTATTATTCTCATATACTTCTTTCCATTCAAAATAGTCTTCAATGAAGTAAACAGCAAATTTAATTTTCACGTTTTTCTTCTCTGCATAATCATAACCAGTAAACTCTACTACGTCATAATCTTTTTCTTTCTTCACAAACTTCCAAGTTGGATTATCCGTCATAATCTCTAAAGTAACACCTTCACTACTTGAGCGAACGACATTTTTTATATTTGATAATAAAAATGTTTCACATGAAACTATCTATATTTCGTATTACCTTACCTCTACACAGTACATGTAAATCCATTTCTACAAAATACGAAAGACGCCCTTTTCAAAAAGGCGTCTTTTTACAGTTGAAAATTTACTAATATAAAAAATGCATTATTTAATAAATGAATTCCCCATGGGACGAGTAAGTTATTTGTTTTCTTATACGTATAAGCTAAACATATACCGCCACCAAAAATATATAAAACACTACCTACTGTAAGGGGATGACCTAAAGTAAATATAGAAGCACTTATAACGGCACTACTAAGTGTAGAAAAGCGCCGAGATAATTTCATAAAAAACATACCTCGGAATACAAGCTCTTCCCAAATCGGTGCGAAAATTGTGAGTACAACTACGTATAAAATGATTTCACTTATCGTAGGCTCTATTACTAGATTAGATTCATCCACACCAAGCCCATGTGGTAAAACTAAATTTAATACCGCAAGATATATAAGCAGTACGATCATCGTCATTACTATCGTTGCATAATGCTTAAAATTATTGAACTGTATTGATTTCACTAACTGTAAACAATGATTCCTCGCTGGTGAATATATTGAAATAATAGTAAGAAATGTTAAAGGCGGAATAAGATGATCTACATACCATGGATATAAGGAAGAGTCATATACAAGGTTCAAAAAACCCACTCCATACATTACCCCAAAAATAATTATTATCATACTAATTACTTCGAGCATACTCATTACTACATTCTTTTCTTCATATGTAGCTAATTCTGTATTCATCCTACCCCCTCCAGTATAATTAAACCTTTTAATCCATTATATACCAATATTAACACAAAAACAGACGATACCATCTACTGTATCGTCTGTTTTTCCCTACCAGTTCTCTCTACACGTTTCAATTAAATGTAGTAAGTACTTCCTCGTCATATCTGCCCTTCTCCACCTTGAGAGCATTCGCTTTTCTTTTGGATTCTGTCGTATTCTCGCTACTTCTTTTAATAAAAGCTCCCATTCTTCCCCTGAACGTTCTAACAAGTATTGTAATCCTCTATCTTTTGAAACGATTGTTTTATGATCCAGTGTATATAAAATACGTCCCATTGTAACGACAGCTGATTCTACCCACTCTTCTATAAAAAATAAATATGGTTGCTTCGCTTTTTCACTCCAGTACTGTTCTACGTTGTATTTCATCGTATTTACTACATCATCCCACCTTATTTGAAATGAAAGATCTTCAGCTTCTTTCCCGGTAACTGTAATACCTTGATTTTTTAACGTCCACCATGTGACCGCATTAATATCCCAATGACCTATATTCGCTTTACCATCTGCACAATACACGTACTCATTCATTTCATCATTGTATTTCCCTAAATCAGCAAGCGGAATATACATACCATCCATTCTTTTACCTAACGTACTCTCACTAAGTTTCTTATGAAGTTCTACAAGTTGCTGTTTTTCAGCTTCATTCACAGAATCACTTATTACTGTAACAAAATCAACATCGCTCGTTTCTGCATGAAATGCACCGAGTGCGATGGAGCCGTAAATATATACTCCGACTATTTTTTCGTCTAAAAAAATTTCTTTTAATTCTACTGTGTACTGCTCCATTAACTGTTGTACTTCCGGTGGTAACGCATGCTTCACTCCATTTTTCACATCTATCCCTCCAATAAAAAAGAGCCTTTGCGAATTCGCAAAGGCTTCCTGCTTTATAAATATTTCTCGATTTCTTCGTAAACATCCTTCAAACGAGGATTTCCTTCTCCAACAACTTCTCCATTTACAAGAACGACCGGATAAAATAAATCTTCCTCCACTACGCGCTCTGCGAATGCTTTTTTATCTTCATCTTCTTGTTCTTCTTGAAAGTCAATATACTCGAAATTAAATTTATTTTCTTGTCCTTCATATTTACGACCAATTGCTGCTTGTAACCACTCAAACGTTTCTGTTGAAGATGGCATTCCAACGCAGCTCGCACAAATTACTTTCGTCCCATACACTTGCACATTAACCATTTCTTCTCCCCCACTTCTTGTTTCAACAGTATATTCAGATGTCTTATTACATAAGCACATCATTTTACAAACTTATTCCCTACCCCTATACTGAAAAAACACGTTGTAAACATGATAAAAAATTTCGACATTAAAACAAGAACAGAAAAAATAGATTTTCCCCTCTATCTTGATTATAATAAAACTGATGAAAGGAGTCGATAAAAATGGAAAACCCACATATGGAAGAACAAGTACTAGAAGTATTAGATAAATTACGTCCATTCTTACTTCGCGATGGCGGAGACGTTGAATTAGTAGACATTGAAGAAGGTATCGTAAAATTACGCCTTATGGGTGCTTGCGGAAGCTGCCCAAGTTCTACAATCACACTAAAAGCTGGTATCGAACGCGCATTACTAGAAGAAGTACCAGGCGTTATTGAAGTAGAACAAGTATTTTAATTAAAAGCGGAAGCGGCTCGTTCAAAATGTGAGGAGGATGGAGCTTCTGACATAGAGGCGCTTTTTGCCTCGGCGGAAGAAGCGAAGCCACCGAACATTTTAGCCGCTGGAGCTAGATATTAATCTAAAAGCGGAAGCGGCTCGTTCAAAATGTGAGGAGGATGGAGCTTCTGACATAGAGGCGCTTTTTGCCTCGGCGGAAGAAGCGAAGCCACCGAACATTTTAGCCGCTGGAGCTAGATATTAATCTAAAAACGGAAGCGGCTCGTTCAGAATCGCTTCCTAAAAAGAGACCCAAATGGGTCTCTTTTTTTATTTAAATAATACTTCCCCTTTAACATCATAAAACAAAATTGGAAATCCTTCTCAAAAAATGAGATAATTAATAATATAGAATCGTTCACACATATAAAAGTAAAAAACATAGGGGGACGACACATGCCAAGAATGGGAAACACTTTTTTAACAATTCAAGAACTAGAAAAGAAAAAAGAGTATTTATTAGACCTTTCATCCGTTATACCAACATGGAATGCGAGTTATCAATTTTTATTTAAAGAAATCCAGCAAGAATTATTGAGTAAAGTAAATGAAAAAATCGAAAGACATCAATTCATTTTAAATATATGTGCAGATCAACAGGTAGGGGCATAATGTATTACATACAATTGTGATATATAAAAAAGAGACCTCAATCGGTCTCTTTTTTATATTTTAAGATAGCCAATCTAATTTCCTAATACCTAACTTATCAACTGGTAAACGAAGTGATCCATAAAAGTGCTTCATAAATTGCTCAGAGCGGTTCACATCGTGTAAAATGGCTTCTAAGCGATCTCTATATATACTTTTTTGTTCTTCGTTTCCCGTTTGGTAATATCGTTCGACTGTTTCAAAATAGTGAAGTGGAAACAGGAGCCTTGCAAATAATAGGCGCCAACCAAACGAAGATAGCGAATAATTCCGTTCATAATCTGTAACAAATTGAACGATTGTTTGCTCCCAGTCTTTCTTTTTTTCTATCATCATATAGCGGATTAATTCTGCCATATCTCGAGTTGGGTGATCATACACCCAATCAAAAGGGAGTTTGAGGCGCTTCGTTTGATGCCATAATAAAGGTGTGAATCGTTCTTGGCAAATTGTTGCTGCATCAGTCATTTGCGGTGTATCATCCATCTCTGTATCGACAACATATTGAATTGCATTTTCTGCAACTCCTAAGTAATACGGGAAGGATTCAATAAACAATTGATCGAATACGTCTGTAGGGTGGTTCATCACTTGTGATTGCCAAAACTTTTCTAATTGGTCGAGTCTTTTTTCCCATAACGCTTTCCATTCACCAATGCGGCTTAATTGCTCGATTTCTTCTGGAAAGAATGCGCCTCGTTTATGGAATATAGAAAGCTCACTTCCTAATGATGTAGCATGTCGTTCTAACGCACGCATACCTTTTAATAAGCAGTAATTTTGTTCTTCTATCTCACATACATAGTAGCCGTGTATAGTCGGAACGAAAGTCGCTACAGTTATATCCCCTTGCTGGTTCATATAGTCACTGAGCTTTTTCATCTCTACAAGTACTTCTTCCTCCATTTCTCCAATTGGAACAAGTACATAAATTTTGTTGCGAATCCAAAAGCTTTTATAGGGGCCAAGGGGGATTAATTCTTTAACATGCATGTGATAATGCTCATAAATATGATGAATCATCGCAGTCGCCACCTATGGTTTTTCTTTATATATATGAGCTTGTGCTCGCCTTTCATTCCTATGCACATGATAAAGCAACGAAACGTATACAAATACTAAAAAGAAAAAAAGGTGATAAACATGAAAGAATCAAATCAACTACAAGAAAGAGCATTACAACTATTACAAGAGCGCGGTGTAACAATTGACGATATTGCTGAGCTTGTTCATTTTCTTCAAAAAAAATATCATCCAAATTTAGAGATGTCAGAATGCCGTTATAACGTTGAGCGTGTATTATCAAAACGTGAAGTACAAAACGCACTGATTACTGGTATCGAACTCGATGTTCTTGCTGAAAAAGGAATGTTAAGTGAGCCGTTACAAGATATCGTAAAACGTGATGAAGGCTTATACGGAATTGATGAAGTGATCGCACTTTCTATCGTTAATGTGTACGGGTCTATCGGTTTCACGAACTTTGGATATATCGATAAATTAAAACCTGGTATTTTAGAATTCTTAAATGATAAATCATCTGGAAAGGTACACACATTCCTTGATGATATCGTTGGCGGAATCGCTGCCGCTGCTTCAAGCCGTTTAGCGCACAGAGCTGAGCATTCGGAATAATAAAATATGAAAGACCGTCAGTTTCATACTGACGGTCTTTCATATTCCATGAGCATAAATTCTCTTCCGCGACTCAGAAAAATAGGACCTTGCTGAAAACCTAAGTTTTTATATAGCGTAATCGCTCTTGTATTAAATGTCGCTACACTAAGTCGAAACGTTTTCGGCTTATATTCTTTCGCTGCAAAAGCTATCCCAGCTTGAAAAAATATGTTCCCCAGCCCTTTCCCTGTTAACGCTGGCTTCATGCCAAGTCCGATATCAATTACATCTTCTCCACCATATAAATGAGCATCTCTTCCCCCTGGTACTTGTGCATTTTCCCCAAAACAAAAATAGCCGATAAACTCTCCCTTGTCGTCACAACAGCCATAATACGTCCCATCTAATAATTCTTCTATTGCTTCTTCCTCTCCTGAAAAATTATACAAATCATAAGGTTCTTCATACGTCCACGTATTTATCTCATTTGCTTCTTCTACCGTTAACTTATGTATATCCATCCTTCTCTCTCCTAATCAAATATTCTATATATACTCATTCATTTTCCGCGCCTCATTTCCCTCTAATTGGAATATGCATAATTACATACGCACACCTATGAAACAAATGGTACAATTTATTTGAATCGCTGTTGCTACACTTCTTGATCAAAGAAAAGGCGTTAAAACGGATATTAGCGCCTTATCAAACTCAAGCAATTGGCACATTTTGTCATCATGAAAGACACTCGAAAGAGTGTCTTTTTTTTATATCTCACGAGGACTTACTCATTTCAAAGTATAAACACATAAAATAATGTAACTCTTTACATGCATGAGTCCTTTTCTCAAAGTTTTTAAGTATACTCAAAATAAAAAAGCACTCTTGGCTAGAGTGCTTTTTACTTTCAAACAAGGAGGTTACATAATATGGATAGTACTCTCGTATTTAACTTCGGCATTGGTATTGTTATCATTTTATTTGTTTTCTTTGTTCTTTGTATGAGTGGGGTATAGAAAGACGATTTTTGCCGTCTTTTTATACATATGTATCATTTGACTTCCGCAAAAGAAGTAACCATAATTGTTACATAAATAAAAAACTATTCACATATCCACAAATAGGAGGCAGAACAATGAAACATGTAATCGTTTATGCACACCCAAATACAGAAAGCTTCAACCATGCGATTTTAGAAACGGTAAAAAGTGAATTAGAAGAAAAAGGTCATGAAGTACGCGTTCGCGATCTATACGAATTAAACTTCAATCCAGTATTAGGCGCTTCCGATTTCATCTCATTTTCTCAAGGAAACACACCAGAAGATATTAAAGAAGAGCAAGAGCATATCGCTTGGGCTGATAGCATTACATTCATTTATCCAGTTTGGTGGGCGGGACTTCCTGCCATTTTAAAAGGATACGTTGACCGTGTATTTAGCCACGGCTTCGCTTATGCTTACGGTGAAAATGGTATCGAGAAGTTATTAAGCGGTAAAAAAGGCTTATTACTATCTACAATGGGAAATTCAAAAGAAGCATACACAGCAGGCGGTATGTTTGACGCAATGAAGAAAACAGCGGATGTTGGTATTTTTGAATTTACAGGCATTGAAACAATTGAGCATACATTCTATACGAGTGTCCCTTCTGTGGATGATAATGTGCGTAAACAATATCTTGAAGAAGTGAAAGATGTTGTGAATCGTGCATTCTAATAAAAAAACTCCGGTTGTTAAAACCGGAGTTTTTTTATTTCATCATTAATTTCGGAATATATCTTTGAAGAATGCTTTCTAATTCATTCATATCTTCCTGTCTAATAAGTAAATTCACATTGTCATTCATTTTTTCTCGCCCGCGATATAAAAATATATTTTCTTTTGGATTTTCCCATGTTGATGTTTTATAGCCTTTTAATTCTTCGTATGAATAAAAGTTTAATCCGTCTACTACACCTTTTTCATATATTTGTACACTTTTAATAAGATGAACAGCTATTAAAGTCATAAAACAACTTGCTACAACATAACTACCCGACTGAATAAGAAACTGTTCAGCTGTATCAATATCGCCACTTACGTACTGAGCATATATATACATACATTGTCCAATGAAATATGCTGGCCCAAGTAATGCAATCCAACGTCTCTTCACTCGTGGATATGTTGCAATAAGTTTTCCTGCACTTTTTTTCATTTCATTTATTATATATATCTTCCATAGAACAAAAAATAAAACACATAATGTAAAAACAAACATAATACATGACATCCAGTACACTCTGATTCCCTCCCCTCAATATCATTACATATAAATTTTACATTTTATATAACAATAGCACATATGCAATTATGCATAAAAAAACAGGTAACCTCTTCCGGTTACCTGTTTTTCATTACATCTTCTCAATCCACTCCGTCAAGTTATGCACAACTTGCGTTGGTTGTACTTCATATTCTGTTAACTTCTCCACAGTTGTGACTCCAGTGTGGACAAGAAGCGTATGCATGCCAGCATTTACTCCCGCTAAAATGTCTGTATCGTAGTTATCCCCAACCATTAATGCTTCATCTTTTCCTATACCAAGCACTTTTAACGCTTGTTCCATAATGATTGATTCTGGTTTTCCGATAAAGATTGGATCAACACCTGTTGATACTGCTACAACTGATGTTAATGAACCGTTACCTGGTAATAATCCGCGCTCAGTCGGAATGGCGATATCTCCATTTGTAGAAATAAACGTTGCGCCGTTACGCACAGCAAGACATGCTTTTGCTAATTTTTCATATGTGATGTCACGATCTAAACCGACAACAACGAAATCAGGATTTTCATCCACAAGTTCAAATCCTTTTTCCACAAGTGCATCATGTAAGCCTTCTTCACCAATCATATATACAGTTGCGTCTTGTTTACGTTCATAAATGAAGTTCGCTGTCGCCATACTCGTTGTGAATACTTGCTCTGCTTCCGCTGGAATATCGAAACGAACAAGTTTTTCTGCCACTTGTTCTGGTTTACGCGTCGAATTATTCGTAACGAATAAATAAGGAATGCCGCGCTCTCCTAATGCTTTTACGAAGTCGCTCGCTTCTTCAATTTGTTCTTCTCCGCGATACATCGTACCGTCTAAGTCAATTAAGTAACCTTTATACATCATTATGTCTCTCCTTCTATGCTAACGTTCTCACCTATCATACCACTCTTATATTACCCGCTTTTTCCAAAGAAAAAAACGCTTTACCTTAAAGCGCCCCATAACGTTCATTTTTTCTCTTTTACTTGGTAAGAACAACTACAATCGCCCTCACACATGTTTGCTAACGTCTTTACATCTGCTCCTGCAAATAAACGATTATACATCTCTTTTTCATCTTCGCATACTTGCGGGAATCTCTCTGCAATTTCTTTTAACGGACAGTTTTGTTTTTCAATTACGAAAGAGTTCTCTCCATCTCTCTTTATTTGAACCATATAACCATTTTTCTCTTGCATAGCTGCTATCTCTTGCACTTTATATGCTAAATTCTTTTGATTACTCACTCGCTTTTGCAACTGTTCTTCCATTCGCTTCGTTCGCTCTTTTAAAACGTGACTAAGTATTTTTTCATCACCCATTCGAGCTAAATCTTCTAGCATATCAATAGCAAATTGCTTATACTCCTTCGGGAATGTATCTTCTCCCTTTTCGCTTAATCCATACAAATAAGTTGGTCTTCCGACATGTTGTCTTACCATCTTAGAATAAATGAAACCATCTTTCTCAAGATTACTTAAATGTCTTCGAATCGCCATTTCGGTAATCTCTAAAACGTCAGCTAGCTCTGCTACCGTGTGCTCTCCCTTTACTTTCAACAATTGCACAATTTCATCTTTCGTCGTACGTGCTTCCCCCATGCTTCAACCTTCTCCCTTTTCTTTCTCACATACAATATAAGATCCCCAAAAAGGCACCTTGGGGATCTTATAAGCATAATTATTCTGGTACAAATGCAGATACAGGTCCTAATTCCTTCTCTAAATAACTGCGAATATTTACTGGGTATTTCTCTACCACTGCAATATGTTTTTGAATCGTCTTATATAATTCATCATGATTCATTTGAATATAATCTTGCGTAAGCATTTTTCGAAGAAGGATAATTTCTTTCATCCCTTGTCCTTCTTCTGCACTTATCACTCGCTCGTCCATCAAAATATCGATAATATCTTCATAACTTCCTGGATCGCGCATAATAAATCCATCAATCATCGCATTCCCTACATCTAATACACAATCAATAATTAGATGAGCTATACGTTCTAATGCGTAAAATTCAAACTCGGTTTCATATATCTTTTTCTCTTGAAATGTACTTGTTGCTCGTTCTAAACATGCTAGCATTTGTTCTATTTTCTTTCTGTCTACAAAATACATGAATGTCACCTACCTGGAAATTAAAGCATTTACATTTTAATTGTAACGCTTTCTTCTGAAAAAATCGACAATTTTTCGAATTCACCTTTTCTCCGTTATTTGTTATAGTTATATTTGTATGATTTTTGAAATTGGAGGAATGGAATCTTGGAACGTGAACTCGCACTAGAAATTGTCCGTGTAACAGAAGCAGCAGCATTAGCATCCGCACAGTGGATGGGCCGCGGAAAGAAAAACGAAGCAGATGATGCAGCAACTACAGCAATGCGTGATATGTTTGATTCGGTAAACATGGCAGGTACAGTTGTAATTGGTGAAGGAGAACTTGATGAAGCACCGATGTTGTATATTGGTGAAGAACTAGGAACAGGTAACGGTCCAGAAGTAGATATCGCCGTTGATCCATTAGAAGGTACAAACATCGTTGCAAAAGGTCTTGCAAATGCAATGGCAGTTATCGCAATCGCAGATAAAGGAAACCTTCTTCATGCTCCTGATATGTACATGGAAAAAATCGCGGTTGGTCCAAAAGCAGCTGGTAAAATTAGCTTAGATGATCCAATTGAAAAAACAATTGAAATTGTAGCAGAAGCTAACAATAAAAAGATTCGTGATCTAACAGTTATCGTGCAAGAACGTGAACGTCATCAAGATATTATTGACCGTGTTCGTGCAAAAGGTGCACGCGTAAAATTATTTGGTGATGGTGATGTTGGTGCGTCAATCGCAACAGCACTACCTGGAACGGGTATTGATTTATTCGTAGGTATTGGCGGAGCTCCAGAAGGTGTTATTTCTGCAGCAGCATTAAAATGCCTTGAAGGTGAAATGCAAGCTCGCTTAGTTCCAATGAACGAAGAAGAAGAAGCTCGTTGTCGTGAAATGGGATTAGAAGATCCTCGTCAACTTCTTATGTTAGATGACTTAGTATCTGGGGATGATGCAATCTTCTCAGCAACTGGTGTATCTGCTGGTGAGTTATTAGACGGTGTGAAATTCCTTGGCGGAGATTTAGCTGAAACATATTCTATCGTTATGCGTTACAAAACAAGAACGGTACGATTCATTAAAACGCATCACCATTTAGATCATAAACCACACTTAAACTTAGATATTTAATAAAGGAGCCATGTGTATGGAAGAACGTTTCTTTCTGTACGACGATACAGTCGCTACAAGAACTCGTTTCGTTAGCTTTATGGGAGAAAATGAGCGTCATGATTTAGCGCTTTTATACTCCGATCGTCATTACGGTAAAACAATTGTCCTTGATATACAGCGCAATAGATTTGCAATCATCGGTCCTGACGATTTAAACGAACCAGGCTACTTAGAGCATGCATTTTCTATGACTGAAGAAATTGCAGAAGAACTACGCTCATTTTTATTTGAACTTATATAATTTATCGTAGACACCAGCTATTTTAGCTGGTGTTTTTTCACTGTAAGTATTTTGAATTTTCAAACATTATGTTATAATTAAGAATAAATCTATTTGGATAGAAAGGACGTTATCTACGTATGCCGACATTTACTTTGTAATGGACCAGCAATTGGATAGCATTACTCTCAAAAAAGCACCTTGCTTTTTCAAGGGAGTAGTCTGCCCATTCCCATTACAAGGAACGTAACGCATCTGTAGTATGATGTTTACGGAGGTTCCTCTTTGGGGAACCTCCTTTTATTTTTGTCTATTTCTCATGTCTTCATACTACAAGACATCCAAATAGCTGTATTACGTTCCTTTACCACTACTATAAGAGGTGAAGGAAAATGCAGAAAGTACAACTTTCTTGGAGTTTATATGAAAATGAACAAGGTACAATTGAAAAGTATTGTAAAAATTGCAGACGCACTACCCTATTTACTGACACGAATATTCGTAGGCATAACGCCAACGGAAAAAATATATATCGTTTTGCCATTTATAAATGTCCGAAAGATCATACGTGGAACCAAAAACTTCGTATTTATAAATCATTTACTGATCATGTGGAAACAGTCGACATGAATACGCAAGATCAAACAGAAACAACTACTACCATTTCCATTACACATCATAAAGAAAGTGGCGTAGCTGAAATTACAATCGTATTAGATATCGTTTTCGGTTCCCACCGAATGGATAAAGCTTTATCCACATATATTTCCGACTGGAGCCGTACACTCATTGTGGATAAAATTAAAAATGGGGATATTCAATTGAACGGACAACAAATGAAACCAAATGCAATACTTTCTGAAGGCGATCATATCTCGATTTGTTTATAAGCGAAAATATGCAAAAAAACCTCTTACAATCGTAAGAGGTTTTTTTTATTTCTTCACTTTTCGTAATACGAAGTGTGCACAACCGAAGTTACAATACTCGTATAAATATTCCGTTAACGTACTAATTTTCGTATCATATGTCGAACGTTGATTACTATCATCAAAGAAACCGCGCAATCTAAGTTGCTCATAACCCCAGTCCCCAACGATATAATCATATTTATTTAAAATTTCTGCATAACGCTCTTTAAATGCTTCTTCACTAAAACCGTCACGAAAGTTTTTAATTACTTCGTACTGCACATTATTAATGCTCACCGTAGCATGCATCTCTTGCTCTTGCTCTTGCTTTTGCTCCATCATTAACTTCCTCTCTAAGCATTCTTCTTTTTATCGTATCACAAAGCATACCAACCAACAATTTCAAATACAAAAAATTGAAAATTAGTGCATGCTATGGAGAAGGAGGTGATACATCGTGAAAAAACAAATTATACTCTCTCTCCTCACTCTTTCCTTATTCGCAGGCTGTCAATCATCTAATAAAGCCGAAATGGAACGTGAAGAAGGAAGTCGTGTTCTTGTTTCCAATAAAAACGACATGTATCATACGGAAAATACAAGATTAACGAGAGTCGGTTATTCATCTAAACAAAAACATGAAGTATCTAACAAACAAGTAGGAGCCATTAACCGTGAGAAAGTCGCTGAAATGATTACAAGCATGACAGTCAAACTTCCTGACGTTACAAACGCTGCTACGCTCGTTACCGATGATGAAGTATTTGTTGTATACCGTGCAAACACAACGGATCCAAAACTCGTAGCAGATCAAGTATATAAAGCTGCTTTGTCCATCGTCCCTCGCTATTATAAAGCATATGTATCAACAGACCAAAAGTTGATTTCTCAAATTCAAGGGCTTCAATCTGGCGCATTAAATGATACAGAATATACACAGAGCCTCGACATGCTAAAGCGAGAAATGAGCAAAAATCCTCATTTAAACAATACGGGGGATCAAACTTTGAATGATATGATTAAAAAATAAAGAAGATGGAGAAAACCTCCACCTTCTTTATTTTTGGCTATTTCTTACGATCCGCATAAACCTCCATCGCATCACACATAAACTGTGCTAACCCTTCGCCAAACTTATCAATATTTTTCGTAAAGCGCTCATCAGCGACGTACATTTGACCGAGTCCTTTAAAAGCATCTAATGAATATTCTCCGAAGTTTTGCAAGTAATCGTACCATACTCCAATTGCTTCCTGTGCCTCTTTAGAATCTGGTGCGCCGTGTCTAAGCGCCGCTAAATTTCTGTAAATCGTATTAAACTCTTCTTGATTATCTTTTGACATACCCTTCGCATATTCATTCGCTTTATCTACAGCTGTATCTCCCCATCTTTCACGCGCTTCTTCTTCGTACGGATTATGGCTGAAATCGAAGCCTTCAAATTTCTCTTTATTCGTCATTTCAATCTCTCCTTTAGTATGCTGAATTGTTTTATCAATCGTCGCAATCACTTTATCTAACCTAGCACGCTTTTCAAGAAGCATTTTTTTATGAAGCTGTAGCGCTTCTTCTCGGTCAAATGATGGACTCATGATAATTTCTTTAATCTTCTTCAAAGGGAAGCCTAGTTCTTTAAAAAATAAAATTTGCTGCAATGTCTCTAAATTTTCATTGGAATATAGACGATATCCAGACTCTGTCGTCTCGTCTGGGATTAACAACCCAATTTCATCGTAATGATGCAGTGTGCGCACACTAATTCCAACTAAATTAGCTACTTCTTTTACCTTCATTGTCATGTGTATCTCCCCCTTAATACATACGATAAAGTATGACGCAACGTTAGAGTCAATAAGCACATTCATTTTTTGTTAAAAGTTTCATCTCCACTATATTTCATGCATAATAGATATGTACATATATTAGAAAGCGGTGAAAGTATGGTTTCAAGTACGGTAATTGCCAGTATCACAATTCAACTTGTGCTTTCGATTCTGGTACCTATTATTGCGTTTGTTTATTTTCGTAAAAAATATCATATTAATTGGAAAGTAGTCGGTGTTGGTGTTCTTATTTTTATTGGGTTTACTCAAATACTCGAGACACCGTTCCACCTATTTATGCGTGGTAATCCAGCAATCGCTCCATTTTTAGAAAATCCGTTTGTCTTTGCAATTTATGGCGGACTAACTGCTGGTATTTTTGAAGAATTAGGACGCTTCGTTGCCTTCTTCTTCCTACTAAAAAAATATCTAGAATATAAAGATGGCTTCGCTTATGGAATTGGTCATGGCGGGATTGAATCCATTTTAGTTGGTGGATTCTCTGCATTGCAAACACTTATATTCGCTAATGCTATTAACAATGGTAGCTTCGCTCAAATGGCAGAAAAACTACCACAATTAAATCTTGTAAAGGATATGTTAATAGAACAACCTGCTTATTTATACTTCCTTGGCAGCTTGGAAAGAATTATGGCTCTTGTATTACAAATTGCCTTTACAATGCTTGTCTTATACGCTGTAAAACAGAAGAAATATATCTTCCTTGTTTACGCTATATTATTCCACGCATTTGTAGACTTTTTCGCGGCACTTTACCAAACAAAAACAATTAACATCTTCGTTGCAGAAGGAATTACCCTTCTCTTCACAATTGGTGCTGTCATTCTTATTCGTAAAATGAAAGAAAAATTAATGAGTGTACCGGCGTAAAAATAACCCACCAGTTGGTGGGTTATTTTTTATATGGATTATCATAATGACGATAGCTTTTTCCCGCTTGCAACTCCCTCTTTGTTTCTGCATCTATAACAATGTACTTACGAAATTCGTCTACTTCATTTTGAGAAAAGGAAGCGAAAAAATAAACTTGGCGATCAGGGTGAACAAAAAAATCTTGAAGTACCACGCTACTACGACAACCCACGGCTGCTCTTTTTCTGAAAGAAAATTCTTCATCCGACACTTCTTTAAATAAAATCTTTTTTCGAACACTATATGCTGAATTGTTGTATTCTTTATAGATTTTCTTATCTAACTGTTCGTAAAACACATCCTCACTCACAAACGATTTATTTCGATTGCTTGGATAATTTAATTTTTGATTGGATTCTGCATATGTTGTGGACAAGTGTATAAAAAAACAAAGACCGAATATAATACATATCATTTTTTTCATCATTACACCTCAAATGTTCATTTATCCACATTACTTTTCCACATATTTAGATCAATATGCCGTTTCCAATAAAAAGGAATTTTTTCCACATTTGTCGAAGTATATAAGCGTCAACTTGAAAGATGGGGATGAATTATGAAGAAATTGATTGTAATACGACATTGTTCAGCAACTGGACAAGAACGTGATGCCGAATTAACGATTGCAGGAAAAAATCAAGCAAACACTCTTGCTACATTCCTCTTAGAAAACCAACCACAAATAGATCGTATTATTTCAAGCCCATTTGTGCGAGCTATCGATTCTATTCGGCCCTATGCGCTTCAAGCTAACTTGTCTATCCAAGAAGACGAACGATTAGCTGAACGCATATTAAGCGACGTTCCAATGGATGATTGGTTGCAAAAACTAGAATCTACTTTTACAAATATAGATATTGCCTTTTCAGGCGGAGAGTCAACAAAACAAGCGACGGATCGAGCTATATCACTTATCCAAGACGTTTTAAAGTTAAACCATACTACAACACTACTTGTTACACACGGCAACTTACTCACGCTCATTTTAAAGCACTTTGATCATACGATCGGCTTTATTGAATGGAGAGCTTTAACGAATCCTGATATTTACGAAATTACACTCGATAAACAATGTATCCTAAAACGATTATGGGAAGCACCGTCCAAGTAATATCTCTTTCCAACACATTCAGTTGACGCCACGAGAAGAAACTGTACTAACAATAGAAAGGGGTATCACTCCATATGTACGAAGATGTACTTGCTTTACTACATAAAACAAATGCTTCTTACGAAAAGTTTGAACACGAACCAGTACTCGATTATGAAACAGATCGTATCGTACGTGAAAGGCTTGGCTTACACGGCACTCCAAGTAAAAGCTTATTTTTAAAATCAAAGTCTAAAGATTATTACGTATTTTTTACGTTAGAGGGCACAAGGCTCAACCGAGGAGAGATGAAAGAAATAACA
This sequence comes from Bacillus sp. N5-665, assembly GCF_022637375.2. Taxonomy (NCBI): domain Bacteria; kingdom Bacillati; phylum Bacillota; class Bacilli; order Caryophanales; family Bacillaceae; genus Bacillus; species Bacillus sp. N5-665. The sequence goes on along the minus strand of NZ_CP093325.1, from coordinate 509,297 downwards.
GGAGAAAGCTTATCTCTCTGTTCTCCTGATGAGCTAAGAGAAGAAACAGGCTGTACTCCAGGATGTGTAGCTCCTTTCGGTTATTCACAACATGTAACGATTATTGTGGATAGCGCTATTTACGCTTACGATAAAATTTTAATTACACCTGGTGTACCTGAATTTACAATTGAATTATCCACAGAGGAATTAAAGAAAATCTTATTAACATGCTCAAATACTGTTTTAGAATATAAACAAAAAGAGAGCTAATGATTAGCTCTCTTTTTTCATTATTTTGCTTCTGCTACTTTTTCTTTTGCAGAACGTACTTGCTCGTCCGCATGGTAAGAAGAACGCACAAGTGGACCAGCTTCACAGTGACTAAATCCTTTGCTAAGCGCAATTTCTTTAAGCTCTGCAAATTCTGCTGGTGGATAATATTTAAGAACTGGTAAATGCTTCTTAGATGGTTGTAGGTATTGTCCAAGAGTTAAAATATCCACATTGTTTGCACGTAAGTCATCCATTGCTTCAATTAAATCTTCTCTCGTTTCACCTAAGCCCACCATAATGCTCGATTTAGTTGGAATATCAGGCTGCATTTCTTTTGCTCGACGTAAAAACTCTAATGAACGGTCATATTTTGCTCTAGCGCGAACTCGGTTAGATAATCGACGTACTGTTTCAATGTTATGGTTTAAAATATCTGGTTTTGCATCCATTAACATTTTTAAGTTTTCTTCTACTCCACCCATATCAGATGGTAATACTTCGATTGACGTAAATGGATTTTTGCGACGAACAGCGCGTACTGTTTCAGCAAAAACAGCTGCTCCCCCGTCTTTTAAATCATCACGTGCAACCGCTGTTATAACAACGTGCTTTAAGCCCATTTGTACTACAGAATCTGCTACGCGTTCTGGCTCTTGTAAATCAAGCTCAGTTGGTAAGCCTGTTTTAACCGCACAAAAACGACAAGCACGTGTACAAACCGCACCTAAGATCATAAATGTTGCTGTTTTCCTTACAGCCCAGCATTCATGAATATTCGGACATTTCGCTTCTTCACAAACTGTATGAAGATTCTTAGAACGCATCATTTTCTTTAAGCCTGTATAGTTTTCATTCGTGTTTAACTTAATTTTCAACCATTCGGGCTTGCGCTTATATTCTGTTTGTTTTGTCATGGTTATCAACTCCGCACAATATGAAATAGTTTACCGTGTTCGCTTCTTTCAATGTAACATATCTATTCTAACGTATGAAAGCGATTTGCTCAAATGAAGATTCTAAGATTTTTTCCAATCGTTCCCTATAATGAAATACTCCGTATATCCCACACTAAAAAGAGTGATGTTGTGAAAGGAGTCTATTTCATGCTTCGAAAAATTTCTCTTTTGCTTTCGATTTGCTTTCTTCTCCACCAAAACATCGCTTACGGTGAAGATAATCAGCAAAGCATATACGAAAAGCGCATGGCACTATATAAAGAAACCGAGCAATCTTCAGGCATTCCGTGGTATTACTTAGCTGCAATGGATCAATATGAAAGAAATATACGGAGCGTAAGAAAAGATATTCCGAAAAAACCAGATGCCATCATTTCCCTTTATTTCAAACCAGAAATATGGGCTGGACCCGTTAATATTAACGACACTCTTCCCCATACAATTTCTCTATTTGGCGGGATGGGTTTAGATGGTGACAAAGATGGATTTGCAAATGCAAATAACGACCGTGATCTTTTGCATACAGCAGCAACGATTTTAAAGAAACAAGGACCGTCCGAAGACCGTATTCACATTATGCTTTGGGAATATTATAGACGTGCGAAAACAGTTGAATTAATTACCGAATACGCCCGTATTTATAAACATTATGGACGTATTAATTTAGAAGGAAATGCTTTCCCTCTTCCGATTCGTAGTGATCATAGCTACCGTAGTACTTTCGGTGCTGGAAGAAGTTTTGGGGGAAGGAGAGTTCATGAAGGAACCGATATTTTTGCAGGCTACGGCGTACCAGTAAGATCCACTTGCTATGGCATTATTGAAACAAAAGGCTGGAACCGTCTTGGCGGATGGCGCATCGGCATTCGTGACCTTCATAATAACTACCATTATTACGCTCATTTAGGCGGATTCTCAAAGGAAATACAGCTTGGACAAATTGTTGAGCCCGGAAAAGTAATCGGATTTGTTGGTAGCACCGGTTACGGCCCTCCCGGCACAGCTGGAAAATTCCCGCCCCACCTACATTTCGGCATGTATAAAGACAATGGTTATACAGAATGGGCTTTCGATCCATACATGCATTTAAGTCTTTGGGAGCGAAAAGAACGCGCGAATACAAAGCGATAACCGTAGCAATATGCTACGGTTATTTTTTTAATTCGGCTAACTATCCGTTTTCTTTTTATCAGGTACAACAACACTCCCGCTTCCATAATAAGTAGGCACTTCCCCTTGAACAATGCGCGTTGCAATCGGAACGTCTTGCTTCACTGTTATTTCTTTCGTATGAAATGGAATAATCACTTGCAACGTTACTTCCATCTCCATAACAATTTGAATCGCTGTCGTATTGATCCCGTGCGGTTCAATTTTTTGTTTAATATCCGTATTCACATGACCAATCGTCGTGAAATCGATTGGAATATCGGGACCTATATTTCCAAGAAGCGCATTATCCGTTACACGACCAAAAGGAACTGCCATCGTTGCTCCATTTTTTTCAGAAATACCTAGCCCCTTCAAATCACCTTGTTCTACTTGCTGTAAATATTTTTCTATGTATGTGGTCGTTGATGTTACGATTTCATTTACTTGCTGCGTATTTAAATTAATTGTGGATACTTTCCCGTTTTTATCATTTTGTACTTTCATTAATGAATCCACATCGAATCCTTCATTAATTCTATCTTTTACCGCCTTCGTCATAATCGCTGTCGCCATTTTATGCGTCTCTACTTCCCCATATTTAAGTAACGTCGGCTGAATGCTACTATTCACAATCCATAATCCTTGCACGAGTAATATGACAAAAAGAATAAACGACATAAGCAGTATGTACCGAAAGGAAATAGGCCCCCTTCGAAACCGCGAATTTTTCAAACGAAATATACTCATAAAAAACCCTCCTTCTTATATCATTTCTATGCAAGAAGGAGGGACGATATATGCTTATCTCATTTTTAATAATGCTTCTTTTCCGATTGTGCCTGCCGTAATACCTAATGCTTCGGCTTCAATCGTTACTGATTCTAGCGGTGCTTCAAGAAGTTGTTCAATCGTTCTTACACCAACCGCACGGCCAGCAATAATACCTCGATCACCTAACTTCTCATTTAAAAGACCTACATCTAATGCACCGCACATAATATATCCTTTATCGCTCATTACAGCTAGCAAATTTGTCTTTGGAAGTTTGACGCTAACCGCAATAAACGTATAATTATCGATTATAATTGGCTCCACATTAACCATAGTTCACACTCCTCTCTTTCTTATCTGTATGACAAGAGAAAAATGAGTGTTACAAGTTAACTAGCCTATAGTTTGACAGAAGATGTATGAGTTATCAACACGTCTGTTAACACATCTCTGAGTAGTTCCGGCATATAATATTGTTTGTCAGAAAGTGTGGATAGCTCTGGGTATAAGTATCCAAATGTAAACATATCAATCGTTCCTACCGTATATATACGATCTAATTCCAGCGATTCCCCGTTAATCAATACATCTTCCAGTAAAATTTTATTCCCAGGAATCGTATCTGGAATAACTTCTACACCAGCGTAAATCATTTTCCCCATCACTTTTCCGCGAAATCCAAATCCTTTTACCTCAAGGTTCTCCATATTCGGACGGCGCGCTTTCAAAATAACTTCTCGTAACGTTTTTCCTGGCACTTTTAATAAACATGGATTAATTGGATGTGGACAAATTCTGTGAATATCTCCGCGCGTCACAACACCTTCTTCTAATCCTTCAAGAAGCACACCAGCGTTCACCATACCAATTTCTGCACCGCACCACGTTTTCAGCGCATTTGCTAACATGTGAGAAAATGATGTCTCATGAAACCAATCGATCGGTAATGATTCCTTTAAATGAACGACAGGCTCTGCCATAATATGTTTACTTTCTTCCTGCAGCATTTCAATTGTGGATAACGGTTTACTATAAGCACCTAAACGTTCTGTCTTAATCGCTCTACCGTCCTTTTTCAATAACTTCTTCTTCTCTTTATCCACAGTGAGCTGAACGTGCCCAACGTAACGTCCCCACTTTTCACAACAACAAAGTAAAGTATTATTCATAAGAACGCCACGCTCAAATAAATGGTGCGTATGTGCACCTAAAATAACATCTATATCATAATGCTCTGCCATATACTCATCCATGCTTTTTCCAAGATGAGAAAGGACAACGGTAATATGAGCCTCATCTCGCACTTCTTCTAAAATAGACTCTAAATGGATAAGCGGATCTTCAATATGCCAATCGAGCATATGATAAAACTCTGGGTACGCTACTGTTAGTCCGATAAAGGCAATCGTAATTCCATCTGTCGTTGTATGTAATTTATAAGGCTTTGCCCACTCCGGACGTACACCTTCTTTTTCAAATAAATTCGCAACGAGCACCTCAAATCCAGCATCATCATATAGACGATTCAAATGCTCCTTCGCTAACGTAATTCCTTCATTATTTCCGATTGTTACATAATCATATAACGCCTCATTCAAAAGCTTCGTATTGCCAAGTCCATTCGTCGCTTCCGAAATACTATGAAAACGATCCACATGATCGCCGATATCAACCGTCAAAACGGTCTCTCCCGCTTCCTGTCTTCGCTTTTTCTCCCCTTGTACAAACCGAGAAATTTGCGGCCAATTTTCAAAATGACTATGTATATCGTTTGTATGATAAAGGTGGATGATTGTTTCTTTATTTATATTCAGAGAAAAAACCTCCTCTCAGTTCCTTACTGCCATTTACGCTACACGTACGCAATAATCCTGTAAATACTTTTCGTCTTTTCTTGCTATTTTACATTGTACTCGCATTATAAGAAAAAGCAAAAGATTGTCCTTTTTAATATGAAAACTTTTTCTAGTGTGTGGAAGGATTTTGGGTTGGGGTTTTGTTGGGGTTCGGGGGATTTGTCAAAAAGTTTAACAGAGGGTTCGGTAGGTGGGTTTATCAGTATCTTTTCCTTACTTCCAGTCGTTCTCTTTTCATATAAAATGTTGCGGGGTATATGAAGAATTTCTTTTGTCTTACTTTGTCAATAAGTCGATATCCCTTGTGGAAACGTCGATATATTTCGAGTTATGGTCGATTTATTTGAATAATCGCTGATATATTTAGCTGAACACCGCCTGGGTATTCCAGGCACACAACATAAGAAAGCGCCCTGCTGTGCAGGGCGCTTTCTTCATACATATATTATCCAGTTCCAGCGGCTAGAATGTTCGGTGGCTTCACTTCTTCCTCACATTCTGAACGAGCCGCTTCCACTTTATCTATTAACCGATAGAACCTTCCATCTCAAACTTGATTAGGCGGTTCATTTCAACTGCGTACTCCATTGGAAGTTCGCGAGTGAATGGCTCGATGAAGCCCATTACGATCATTTCTGTAGCTTCTTGCTCAGAAATACCGCGGCTCATTAGGTAGAATAATTGTTCTTCTGATACTTTCGATACTTTCGCTTCGTGCTCAAGTGAAACGTAATCGTTTTTGATTTCGTTATAAGGAATTGTATCAGATGTAGATTGGTTATCCATGATTAACGTGTCACACTCGATGTTAGAGCGAGAGTTTTTCGCTTTTGGTCCGAATTGTACGATACCACGGTAAGTTACTTTACCACCATGCTTCGCAATCGATTTAGAAACGATTGTTGAAGATGTGTTTGGTGCTAAGTGAATCATTTTCGCACCAGCATCTTGGTGTTGGCCTTTACCAGCAATCGCGATAGATAATGTTAAACCACGAGCGCCTTCGCCTTTTAAGATAACTGCTGGGTATTTCATCGTTAATTTAGATCCGATGTTACCGTCAATCCATTCCATCGTTGCGTTTTCTTCACAAACCGCACGTTTTGTAACTAGGTTGTATACGTTGTTCGCCCAGTTTTGGATTGTTGTATAACGGCAATATGCATCTTTCTTAATGATGATTTCTACTACCGCACTGTGAAGTGAGTTAGTCGTGTAAACAGGTGCTGTACAACCTTCTACGTAGTGTACGTGTGCGCCTTCGTCTACGATGATAAGCGTACGCTCGAATTGTCCCATATTTTCAGAGTTAATACGGAAGTACGCTTGAAGTGGTGTATCCACTTTAATACCTTTTGGAACGTAGATGAATGATCCACCAGACCAAACTGCAGAGTTTAATGCAGAGAATTTGTTGTCTGTTGGTGGGATTACTTTTCCGAAATGCTCACGGAAAATATCTTCGTTCTCTTTTAATGCGCTATCTGTATCTTTGAAGACGATTCCTAGAGCTTCTAGGTCTTCTTTCATGTTGTGGTATACAACTTCAGATTCGTACTGTGCAGATACACCAGCTAAATATTTTTGCTCCGCTTCAGGAATACCTAATTTATCAAATGTCGCTTTAATTTCCTCAGGTACTTCATCCCAAGACTTCTCAGATTTCTCAGATGGTTTTACGTAGTACGTAATTTCATCGAAATCTAAGTCGTTTAAGTCGCCGCCCCATTGTGGCATTGGCATTTCATAGAACTTATCCAGTGATTTTAAACGGAAGTCTAACATCCACTGTGGTTCTTCTTTCATACGTGAAATCTCTTCAACGATTTCTTTTGTTAAACCGCGTCCAGCACGGAAAATCGAAACGTCTTTGTCTTTGAAACCATATTTATAATCGCCGATATCTGGCAGTTGCTTCGCCATGTTGGTGTGTCCCTCCTTAGATAACCTCGTTTTTAGGAACCTTTAACATTACTTATCTTCGTTTAAGCCCTTTTCTAACGCTTTCCACGCTAATGTTGCACATTTAATACGTGCAGGGAACTTGCATACGCCTTGTAATGCTTCAATATCTCCTAAATCAATGCTGTCATCGTACTCTTTTCCTAGCATCATGTCAGAGAAAATTTTAGAAAGCTGAAGTGCCTCTTCAATTTTCTTACCTTTTACTGCTTGTGTCATCATCGAAGCTGAAGACATTGAGATAGAACATCCTTCTCCTTCAAACTTCGCCTCTTGCACAATACCTTCTTCTACTTTCATCGTAAGTTGAATACGATCGCCGCAAGTTGGATTGTTCAAGTTAACAGTAACACTATCTTCTAACACGCCATTGTTACGAGGATTCTTATAATGATCCATAATAACTTGACGGTATAACGTATCTAAATTATTAAATGACATTTGTGAAATACTCCTTTGTCTTGATTAGCGATTCAACAAATGTATCAATTTCTTCTTTTGTATTATATAAATAGAAGCTCGCACGTGCTGTAGAAGAAGCTTTCAGCCACTTCATAAGCGGTTGTGCACAGTGGTGTCCTGCGCGAACCGCAATGCCTTCTACATCTAATACAGTTGCTACATCATGAGGATGTACGTCTTCAATATTAAATGTAACAAGACCAGCGCGATGCTTTGGACCATAAATTGTAACGCCATCTACTTCTGATAGTCTTTCTAAAGCATATTGCGCTAATTCATGTTCATGCTTTTCAATATTATGAAGACCGATTTCTTCTAGGAAATCAATTGCCGCACCAAGTCCGATTGCATTACCGATAATCGGTGTACCTGCTTCAAACTTCCACGGAAGCTCTTTCCAAGTAGATTCTTGTAAATCTACGAAATCAATCATTTCACCGCCAAATTCAATTGGCTCCATATTGTTCAGCAATTCTTTTTTACCATATAATACGCCGATACCTGTAGGTCCGCACATCTTATGAGCAGATAATGCGTAGAAATCACAGTTTAAATCTTGTACATCCACTTTCATATGAGGTGCACTTTGTGCTCCATCAACGATCATGATTGCACCGTTTTCGTGTGCGATTGCTCCGATTTCTTTTACAGGGTTAATCGTTCCAAGTACGTTTGATACTTGCATAATAGAAACGATTTTTGTATTCGGTGTAACTGTTTGACGAACATCTTCTAAAGAAATTGTACCGTCTGGTTGAAGCGGAAGGTATTTTAAAGTTGCACCAGTTTTCTTCGCAACTTGTTGCCACGGAATGATGTTACTATGGTGCTCCATGTAAGAAATAACGATTTCATCGCCTTCTTTTACATTTTCAAGACCATAGCTAGCCGCTACTGTATTTAATGCAGTTGTCGTTCCGCGCGTGAAAATAATCTCTTCCATTGATTTCGCGTTAATAAACTTGCGAACTTTCTCGCGTGCACCTTCATACGCGTCGGTAGCTTTCGTACCGAGCGTATGAACACCGCGATGCACGTTAGAATTATATTCTTTATAGTAACGTTCTAACGTTTCAATTACTTGAATTGGTTTTTGAGAAGTTGCTGCACTATCGAAATATACAAGTTGTTTGCCGTTCACTTTTTGATCAAGAATTGGAAACTGTTTGCGTATTTCATGAATATTCATTAGCGAACTTTCCTTTCAATTACCTCAACAAGCTGTGCTTTTACTCCTTCAATTGGAAGCTCATTTACTACAGGTGCTAAAAATCCATGGATGACTAAACGTTCTGCTTCGCGTTTTGGAATACCACGGCTCATCAAGTAGTATAATTGGTACGGATCTACGCGGCCTACTGAAGCTGCGTGACCTGCCATTACATCATCTTCGTCGATTAAAAGAATTGGGTTTGCATCACCGCGAGCTTTTTCATCTAACATAAGAACGCGAGAAGATTGTTGTGCATTTGATTTAGATGCACCGTGTTCAATCTTACCAATTCCGTTAAAGATAGATGTTGCACTATCTTTTTGTACACCGTGTTTTAAAATCCAACCTTCAGAGTGTTTACCGAAGTGAACAACTTTAGTTGTAAAGTTTTGCGTTTGGTTACCACGGCCAATTGTTACTGTTTTCGTATCAGCATATGAACCGTCGCCCATTAAGTTCGTAACGTTCTCTGAAATTGTGTTTCCGTCATTCATAAGGCCTAGAGCCCAATCAATGCGGCCGTCGCGTCCAACTACACCGCGGCGGTTAACGTAAGTTGTTACATCTTTTGCTAATAGATCAACCGCACCGAACTTCACTTGTGCGCCTTGTTCCACGATTACTTCTGCTACGATATTTGCAATACCTTTAGCATTTTCATTTGCAACGTAGTTTTCTACATAAGTTGCAGTACTGTTCGCATCAGCCACGAATAATACGTGGTTATATACGTTAGCTTCTTCGCCGTCTACTAAGAATACAGCTTGAAGTGGAGTTTCAAGAACAACGTTTTTCGGAACATATACAAATGCACCGCCGTTGATTAATGCAGCATGAAGTGCAGTTAAACGATGCTCGTCTACCTTCACGCCGTCTTTCATTAAATACTTTTGTAATAATTCAGCATGCTCTGTTGCAGCTGTTACGATGTCTGTAAAAATAACACCTTTTTCTTTTGCTTCGTCTGCTAAAGAAACGAATGCAGTTGTACCAGTACGTTGTACTAATACGCTGTTATTTTCATCGATTAAGTTTTTCACTGCTTCTGGAAGCTCTGTTAAAGAACTTACAGGCTCTTGCTTAGCAGCGTCGCCTTTTCCGATAAAGTCCCATTTTTCAATTTTCGTTTTATCAGGCGTTGGCATTGGAAGTTCAGTTGCTTGTGCAAGAGCTTGTAAGCGGAACTCAGTCAACCAAGCAGCTTCGTTTACTTCGCTTGCGCGTTGACGGATTGTTTCTTGATCGAAAGGTAATGTACCGATTGTCATGTTTATGCTCCTCTCTTACGCTTCTTGCTCTGTTGTTTCGTCTTCAATACCTAATTCTTTTTTAATCCAGTCATAACCTTCAGCTTCTAGACGTTGTGCAAGCTCAGGGCCACCAGATTTAACGATGCGACCGTTCATCATAACGTGAACGAAGTCTGGAGTGATGTAGTTTAATAAACGTTGGTAATGCGTAATCATTAGGCAACCGAACTCTTCGCCGCGCATTTGGTTAATACCTTTAGATACAACTTTTAATGCATCGATATCAAGACCTGAGTCGATTTCATCTAAGATTGCAATTTTTGGCTCAATCATCATTAATTGAAGGATTTCGTTACGTTTTTTCTCTCCACCAGAGAAACCTTCGTTTAAGTAACGTTGTGCCATTTCTGGATCCATTTCTAGGAATTCCATGTTTTTATCTAATGTACGGATAAATTTCATAAGAGAAATTTCATCGCCCTCTTCACGACGTGCATTAATTGCAGAACGTAAGAAGTCAGCGTTTGTTACTCCGCTAATTTCACTTGGATATTGCATTGCTAGGAATAGACCTGCTTGTGCGCGCTCGTCTACTTCCATTTCTAATACATCTTCACCGTCGATGATGATGCTACCTTCTGTTACTTCATACTTTGGGTGACCCATAATCGCAGAAGATAAAGTTGATTTACCTGTTCCGTTAGGTCCCATAATTGCGTGGATTTCTCCACCTTTTACTTCAAGGTTTACACCTTTTAAAATTTCTTTGCCATCAATTGATACGTGTAAGTCTTTAACCGTTAATGTAGAACCAGCCATCTCAATACCTCCATTAATCCTATATATACATTTTAAAAATTCCTAAAACGTTCATATTCTCATTTTATTCTCATTCTAATCTTATATCAAATAAAATGATATCGCAAACGACGAAAAAAAGTAACAATTTTTTCACAAATGTATATAAGTATTTCCCTTGCATCCTTATATAATACACCTTTCTTCTTATTTATATAAAGAAAAAAGGACTGGGAATTTCCCAGTCCTTTCCTTGTGTTTATTCACTTACCGGAAGTACAGCACCTTTATATTCTTTATTAATAAAGTCTTGAATTTCTTTTGAATGCAATACTTCTACTAATTCTTTAATTTCTTTTTTCTTCTCGTCACCTTTACGAACTGCAATAATATTTGCATACGGAGAGTCTGATCCTTCAATCGCAATTGCATCCTTTGTTGGATTTAATTTCGCATCAATTGCATAGTTTGAATTAATGAATAAAGCATCACCTTCATTATTTTCATACAGCTTTGGTGACAATCCAGGCTCTACATCTGTTTTAAACTTTAAGTTTTTCGGATTTTCTACAACATCTTTTACTGTCGCTTTAACAACATCTACACCGTCTTTTAATTTAATAACGCCGCCTTTTTGTAACAATGCGAGCATACGGCCACGCTCCGCTACGTTATTACTCATGATAACTGTTCCGCCATCTGGCAATTCTTTTAAACTTTTATATTTCTTAGAATAAATGCCCATTGGCTCTAAATGGATTTTTCCTGCGTTTACAATTTTATATCCCTTTTCTTGAATTTCTTTATCTAAGTAAGGAATGTGTTGGAAGTAGTTCGCATCAATTTCCTTATCCGCTAACGCTTTATTCGGCAAAACATAATCCTGGAACTTTTTAATCTCTAATTTAATGCCCTTTTTCTCTAGTATCGGCTGTGCCTTTTCTAAAATAACAGCGTGCGGCACGTTAGAAGCTCCCACAACAAGCTTATTCTCTTCTTTCCCTCCGCAAGCAGCTAATGTAAATACAGACAGTGCTGTAACAACTGATAGTAGAATCTTTTTCATATGATGTCCCCTTCTCCCCTATAGTTATGTAGTTATAAAAAAGGGCCGGCATACACCAGCCCTTTTCAGCAATTATTCTTTTACAGGAACAACTGCTCCTTTATATTCTTTAGTAATAAAGTCTTCAATTTCTTTAGAATGCAATACTTCTACAAGCTCTTTAATCGCTTTTTTATCTTTATCACCTTTACGAACCACTAATACGTTTGCGTATGGAGAATCATCGCCTTCAATTGCAATTGCATCTTTTTCTGGGTTTAATTTCGCATCAATTGCATAGTTCGAGTTAATTAAAACAGCGTCGCCTTCTTTATTGTTATACACTTGTGGTAATAAACCAGGCTCAATATCCGTTTTAAACTTTAAGTTTTTCGGATTATCTGCAATATCTTTTGGAGTTGCACTAACTGGATCTACTCCGTCTTTAATTTTTAAAATGCCTTCTTTTTGTAAAATTGCTAAACCACGTCCATGGTCAGTAACGGAATTACTCATAATAATTGTCGCCCCGTCCGGAAGTTCTTTTAAGCTCTTATATTTTTGAGAGTATACACCAATTGGCTCTAAATGAATTTTCCCTGCTATTTCAAAATCATATTTTTTATCTTTAATTTCTTTTTCTAAATATGGAATGTGCTGGAAGTAGTTTGCATCTAAATCCTTATCCGCTAACGATTTATTTGGTAATACGTAGTCTTGGAATTTTTTAATTTCTAATTCAATTCCTTTTTTCTCTAATAAAGGTTTAGCCTTTTCTAAAATTTCAGCGTGCGGTACGTTAGAAGCCCCCACAACTAGTTTTTTTTCATCTTTATCTTTCCCGCCACAAGCAGCTAACCCAAAAATTGAAGTTGAAATAAGTGCTGTAAGTAATAATTTTTTCATTTAAAACATCCTCCCGTTTTTTATTATCGTTTATCTATTCGAGTCGTTAAACTATCACCAATCCACTGAATGAAAAATACAACTAGTAATACACAAATTGTCGCAACGATTGTTACATCGTTATTTCCTCGCTGGAATCCTTCTAAATAAGCAAGTGTTCCAAGGCCACCAGCACCAACAACTCCCGCCATCGCTGTATAGCCTACTAAAGCAATTGTCGTAACAGTAATACCAGATACTAATGCTGGTAACGATTCTGGAATTAACACTTTCAAAATAATTGTGCTTGTTTTTGCTCCCATTGCTTTCGAAGCTTCAATTACACCTTTATCAATTTCACGAAGCGCAATTTCAACCATTCTCGCGTAAAATGGTGCCGCTCCAATAATTAAAGCTGGAAGTGCTGCACTCGCTCCAAGAATTGTTCCAAGCAGAATCTTTGTGAATGGGATTAATAAAATGATTAAAATGATGAACGGTATCGAGCGGAAAATGTTTACGAACGCTCCAATCCCCGTGTTAACCGCTTTGTTTTCCCATAAATTATCTTTCGCTGTCATAAAGAGTAACAATCCTAAAATTAGTCCTAATACAAATGTGGCAAGAGCTGCGATTGCCGTCATATATAACGTTTCACCAGTTGCTTCTAACATTTGATTCCAATCAACATTTGCGATTAACTTATCCATGTGCAATCACCTCCAGCTCTACTTGATCTTGATGTATTCCCTCTATTGCTTGTTGAATCGCTGTTTCCTCACCATTTAAATGAACAACTAAACTACCGTAAGAGCCGTTATTCGTTTGTGCTATATTTCCTTGCAAAATGCTAACTTCTATATCACTGCGTTGCATTAATCTTTGAAGTACTGGTCTTTCTACAGCTTCACCGATAAACTGCAAACGAACTACTTTACCATCTGGATACTTTTCAATTAAACTTTCAATCGTTTCATTTGTATCTTCAGAATCCGTTAACTGCTGTACGAAGCGTTTTGTAATGTCTTTCTGCGGATTGCGGAATACATCAAGTACTGGACCCGTTTCTACAATTTTTCCTTTCTCCATTACCGCCACTCGATTACAAATCTTTCGAATCACGTGCATCTCGTGTGTAATGAGTACAATTGTTAAACCGAGACGCTTATTAATATCTAATAATAAATCTAAAATTTGATCTGTCGTTTCTGGATCAAGAGCTGACGTTGCTTCATCACATAAAAGCACTTGTGGGTTGTTAGCTAATGCTCTTGCAATCCCAACACGTTGCTTTTGTCCTCCGCTTAACTGAGATGGATACGCGTCCCCTCTTCCTTCTAATCCAACAAGATGAATTAACTCGTCGACGCGTTTTCTTCTCTTCGCCTTATCGACACCTGCAATTTCAAGTGGGAACTCGATATTTTCGCGTACAGTTCGTGACCAAAGTAAATTGAAGTGCTGAAAAATCATTCCAATTTCTTGCCTTGCCTTACGAAGTTCACTCCCTGTAATTGCTGAAATCACACGATTTGCAATTGTAATTTGGCCAGAAGTTGGTTTCTCTAACTGATTGAATAATCTGATTAAAGAACTTTTCCCAGCGCCACTATATCCGATAACACCAAATATTTCACCTTTGTCTATTTTTAAATTGGCATTATCTACAGCAGTGACATCACCGCTTTTTGCTTTATATATTTTCTTTACATTTTCTAACAAGATCATGATGTTCACCCCTTTTTTTGTTTAAAAAGCGTAAGCGGCTCGTTTAGAACAAGAGGACGCCCGAATCCCTGACGTAGAGGCGCTTTTTGCCTCATAGGAAGGGATGAAACGACCGACTGTTCTAGCCGCTGAAGCTAGATTTTTGGTCGACTCCGCAATTTTTTATGTTTAATGCGTGTAGTCCACCGTTATCACTACTTTTATTATTTGAATGTCCTCCACATTCAAACAATAAAAAAACCTTTCCGCTTTAGAGAAGCAGAAAGGTTTATATGCGTATATAACAACATTATCCCTCTCTCTCATCTCTCAAAGCATTTGCTTTGCAGGAATTGGCACCATTTCAACATAAGTTGACGGTTGCCGGGCTTCACAGGGCACAGTCCCTCCACCTCTCTTGATAAGAGAAATCAGATTACATTTTCGTCTGATTTGTAATTTATGAAATTGTCTATATTTTATGAATTGAATTGTATCAATATCCATACGCCATGTCAACAGAAATTTTCGTAAAAAAAGAAACTTCAGACTTTTAAGCACCCACTGACATCGGTTTACATATATGAAACATCGATTCGACTAATAGCATCGTTCGATACGTTCCTGAATATTGTACACGTCCATCGTTCATTAACATTTGCAACCTTACATTGCCGTTCACCAATTGTTTTACATCTTCCTCATCTAAACAAACGATTTGCTCTGTTCCTCGTTCCTCATGTAGCAGCTCTATATAATCTCTTGAAATTTGTAGCGAACAACTTTCATCTCCAAAGCGGAAATTAACAGTTTTTTCTCCTTGTCTTAAAAGCGGCTCTAAATGATATTGACCATTAGCGTAATTTACAAATGATTGCAGCAAAGAATATAATTTCACCCTAAATCACATCCTTCATATCACTTTCTATTACACATACCATTCCCTCTCACTAAAGAGCAATCCTGTTACTTTCGCTCGACAAATACTGTAACCCCCCTGCATCTCGACATATTTCCCGAGAAATATGTCGAGGCGGCAAAAACTTTGCCGCCTACTTTAATTCCGTATATAAATATTCAACCGAATGAAATGCATATATCTTCTTCATGAGTGTCCCATTTTCAAAAACAAGTAAACACGGTACACTTTCGATTCCATACTCTTTCGCTAAATGCGGAGCATAATTTAAATCTAACATTCCAATTTTCAAGTCTTCAATTGTCATCTCAACGACTGTTAACATCTTTTTTGCTAATTGGCATGTTCCACACATTGGAGTATATACATATAACACTGTTTTTTCTTCGTTCTCTATTAGGGCTGTAGCTTCGGCTCCTGTCCAATCAATCACTTCTATCATTCCTTACCGTAAATATTCTGTATAAACGTCAATGTCAGCTCCCCATAATACATTTGCTAAGTGTGAAGATGGCGCAGTTGCCACTTCTCGGTACGAGCGATCAATATAAATATGCTCTGCTTGCGGAAATTCTTTTCGAAACTGTTTCCTTAACTTTTCTCCAGCATCATCAGCATCCACTAGTACATACACTTCCTTATCAAAAAACTGATCAATGAGCTCATCCATTTTCGACAAACCAATTGTACCATTTGTACAAACAATTTCCACCGGTTCACGAATAATAGATTCAATCTTTCTTCTATCTGATTTACCTTCTACAATAATGACTTTTTCCACATAAATCATATGTCATCACCCGATCACCATATACTATACAACCTTTAACTTAGTATATAGTATATTCGTTATTTTCATGTTGTTTCCTGTTTATTTTTGCAAAAGAAAAGCGCAAGCAGCTCGTTCAGAACAGGAGGGCATTGGAACTCCTGAACTAGAGGCGCTTTTTGCCTCACAGGAAGAAGCGAAGCCACCGAACAATCTAGCCGCTGGAGCTGGATCATAAAGAAAAGCGCAAGCAGCTCGTTCAGATTGTGAGGGGGATGGAGCTTCTGACGTAAAGGCGCTTTTTGCCTTACAGGAAGAAGCGAAGCCACCGAACAATCTAGCCGCTGGAGCTGGATCATAAAGAAAAGCGCAAGCAGCTCGTTCAGATCGTGAGGGGGATGGAGCTTCTGACGTAAAGGCGCTTTTTGCCTTACAGGAAGAAGCGAAGCCACCGAACAATCTAGCCGCTGGAGCTGGATCATAAAGAAAAGCGCAAGCAGCTCGTTCAGATTGTGAGGGGGATGGAGCTTCTGACGTAAAGGCGCTTTTTGCCTTACAGGAAGAAGCGAAGCCACCGAACAATCTAGCCGCTGGAGCTGGATCATAAAGAAAAGCGCAAGCAGCTCGTTCAGATTGTGAGGGGGATGGAGCTTCTGACGTAAAGGCGCTTTTTGCCTTACAGGAAGAAGCGAAGCCACCGAACAATCTAGCTGCTGGAGCTGGATCATAAAGAAAAGCGCAAGCAGCTCGTTCAGATTGTGAGGGGGATGGAGCTTCTGACGTAAAGGCGCTTTTTGCCTTACAGGAAGAAGCGAAGCCACCGAACAATCTAGCTGCTGGAGCTGGATCATAAAGAAAAGCGCAAGCAGCTCGTTCAGATTGTGAGGGGGATGGAGCTTCTGACGTAAAGGCGCTTTTTGCCTTACAGGAAGAAGCGAAGCCACCGAACAATCTAGCTGCTGGAGCTGGATCATAAAGAAAAGCGGCACCGACTGTTTAGCCCTGTTGGCTAAGGTTCTTTCGTACAGAAGACGCTTTTTTGTCTTCTCGTGCGGAAGGTTCTTAGACATGAAGGGCTAGGAGGTGGAGCTGGACAAAGAAAAGCGCAAGCGGCTCGTTCAGATTACGAAGCCACATGAAACCTTACCGAAAAACATTCATTCCCATAATAGCTTATTCATTTGCACTCGATTTTAAATGTATTATGTAACACAAAATAAAAAAGGACAGCACAAAGGCTGTCCTTTAGTCGACTATAATTAGTCTTGGTTTGTCATTTCTGCATATTTTTCTGCAGTTAATAACTTCTCAACTTGGCTTGCATCAGAAAGTTCAACTTTAACCATCCATGCACCCTCGTATGGAGATTCGTTAACAAGTTCTGGTTGGTCACTTAATTCTTCGTTTACTGCTACAACTTTACCGCTTACAGGTGCGTATAACTCAGAAACTGTTTTAACAGATTCTACGCTTCCGAATGGCTCGTCAGCTTCGATTGTTGCACCTACTTCAGGAAGTTCAACGAATACGATATCGCCTAGCTCACCTTGTGCAAAGTGAGTAATACCGATAACAACTTCATTACCTTCAGTTTTTACCCATTCGTGTTCTTCAGAGTAACGTAAATTATTTGGAATGCTCATGACTGTACCTCCAGTGAATGTATTAATTATGTAAAAATACCTTATTGGTACTTTTTCCACACACTTTCAAACTGCTCTTCGTTAAAACCAAGTGTTACATTCGTTCCATTTGTTACGATTGGACGTTTAATCAACATGCCATCAGATGCTAAAAGTTCGTACATTTCGTCTTCACTTGCATCCTTTAACTTATCTTTCAGACCAAGTTCGCGGTAACGCATTCCACTTGTATTAAAGAATTTTTTTAATGGTAATTCACTTTTTTCATGTAAATTACGTAAATCTTCTTTTGATGGTGGATTTTCAACAATATGAATCATCTCATATGCTACATCGTTTGCCTCAAACCATTTCTTTGCTTTTTGACATGTGCCACACTTTGGATATGAATAAAATGTTACTGTCATAAATTCACCTACTTTTTTACTAACCTTTACCTTTATCATATAGAAAACGTTTTATTATTTCAAACGATTATTCGCTAAACTTTTACTTATTTCGTGATAATTTTTAATAATCCTGCAAATTTTTCTTATTTTTCCGCCATTTGTTAAGAAAAATAAATATATAATTTTTTTAGATTCTTCTCTTATCACTCGCCGAACATATATCTTAAACAAACGTTTGATTAACTCCCTATTTTTCTTTGTTAACCCTTGAATTGCATCGGTTTCTTTCTACCGAACATACACCTTAAACAAACGTTTGATTAGCTCCCTATTTTTCTTTGCTAACCCTTGGGCTACATCGGTTTCTTCCTACCGAACATACACCTTAAACAAACGTTTGATTAAACATAAAAAAGGACCCTTTTACAGGCTCCTTCATCATCGACTTAAATAATCGGCAATTGTTCGAAATACGACGATATACATATTATGAATACTTTCTTCAGTATTTCCACCATTGGACAAACCGACTGCCCATTGTTGTCCTTCACCACTTCCGATATTTGCAAAGCCTTGCGTATACATAGCATTTACATCTTTTCGTGCACTGTTATACTCTATTCCTTTTGTAATAAACGTTGAATATGATTTATCTTGCAAACCGATAAAAAATACTGGTTTCTTTAGCGATGAAAATACATTTTTATACTGCTCTGTTGAGGCTTCTTGAAAGTGATCTTTCATTATTAAAAAACCATCCACTTCCTTAGATTTCTTTTCCAGTTCCTCTAACTTCATTTCCTCAAACTTTATATTCCTAAACGTATCGTTCGGCTTTTCTCCAATAACTCCAATTACGAGTGCTCTTCCGTTATATTCTAATTTCTCTCCTTCTTTATCCTTTGCACACCCAGCACTCACTAGGCATATCAATATAAAAAATAAGAAATACGATAAACGCTTCATTTAGCACCCTCCCCTTCTTTTAAGTCAAGTGACGAAAACGTAAGGTTAATTCAAGAAAATGTAAGTAAAATCGATAGCTCAAATGACGTTTCTATATTATAATCAATTGAATTTACTTACATTACTAAACATAGGAGATTATCATGAAGAAATTTAAACTTTCATCTTTTCTTCCGTTAAGTTATATACTTCTACTCGTACTCGTAAGTCCCCTTTACGATGTATTAAATAAATCTACTGTACACGCAGTAGATGTCACAACTGTAGTAGATGATTGGATTCCATTTGTGAAAGCATTTATTATTCCTTATTTACTTTGGTTTCCTTACTTATACGGCGCACTTATTTATTATTGCTTTGCGGATCGAAAACAATATTATGTCACTTTAAGTAGTATCATTCTTGGAAAACTTGCTTGTTTTTCTATTTATTATTTTTGGCAAACAACTGTACCACGTCCAACAGTCGTTGGATCAGACGTATTTTCCGAACTAGTCCGCTATATTTATAGTATCGACCAACCGGTAAACTGTTTCCCTAGTATTCATGTTCTAACTACATTTGTCATTATGCTAGCTGCCTTTAAACGTAGAGAACAACATGCTTTTGAATATTACATTCTTACCTTCTTCGGTACGCTTATTATTTTATCAACGCTATTTACGAAGCAACACGCATTTGTAGACGCCATTTCTGGAATGACGCTTGCAAGCATACTTTACTTCGGCGTTCAGCTTTTATTAGCAAAAGAAACTGTACGTGTTCCAGTAAAACAAAATCACAAAATGTAAAAAGCAGACTGTGGCTTCCAGTCTGCTTTTCTCTATATAAAAGGAGATTTTCGATTTAAGATTGCGGTACAGTCATATCACCAGAGTGAATACGACCTGCTTTTTTAAGAGCAATGTAAAGTATATAAGAAACAGCTACTGGAATGATGATATAAGTGATGACCATCGCCGGGACAACTTCCCATCCTTCGCTAGAAATTAAATTAATTGGTGCGATAAGAGAACTTAATCCAAGACCTGCAATTTCTTTTCCTGCTTCTAGTTGGAAAATTAATGCGGATACTGGACCAACTATAGCACTGGCGACGACAGTTGGGACGAGAATCATTGGATTTTTAGTGATATTTGGCAACTGCACTTTCGGAGTACAAAGCGCCTGAGCTAATATGCCGCCTAAATTATTTTCTTTCGCTGAGATTACAGAGAATCCGATAAACTGAGCAACGCAGCCTGCAAGAGCAGCACCACCTGCAACACCGTCTAAGCTAAGTGCAATCGCTAACGCAGCTGATGAAGCGGGAGAGATAAGTAATAGTCCCCAAACGACTGCAATGACGATAGAAGCGATAAACGGGCTACCAGCTGAGCTATCTTTAATAAATGCTCCAACTGTATTTAAAACAGGAGTAATATTATGAGATAACCAAATACCAACTAAACCAGAACCTAATATGGCCGCAAATGGAACGAGCATCATATCTAACGCAGTTTTTCCACTTAAACGTTTACCAATATATACAGCTAAAGTTGCTGTTAATAATGCACCGATTGGCTCACCTGTTTTAATTATTAGACCTGCTTCAGTAATTGAAATGGATCCGGCACCAATCGCTCCAGCTACCATAGCCGAGAAGATTACAAGACCATTTGCACCGAGCATAAAAGCAATTCCGGCACCAATCGCTGGTGCCATAAGTGATTTTGCAACAACTCCGATTGTAATAAGCAATGGAATATCAACAATTCTTCCTATATTTTCGATTAGTAAACCAATTCCAAGGGATACGAAAATACCTTGTGCGATTCCAGCTGATGCTTTAAATACACGAGACATTATATATTCCTTCATTTGTTTCACCTTCTCCTATAAGTTAGTAACCAATTGTTTTCATATAATCACGTAAAATATCGTTTGATTTTGCGAATCGAGATTCTTCATCCTCTGTTAAATTTAGTTCTACAACTTCTTTCATACCATCTCTAGTAATAATAGCTGGCACTCCTGTACAAATATCATATTCACCGTACTCCCCATCTAAAATGGCTGATACAGCAATGACACGGTGATCATCGTTAAAGATTGAACTCGCAATATAAGCTAGAGAGTTTCCGATTCCGTAATAAGTAGTACCTTTTCGTTTATAAATTTCCCATCCAGCTTTTGCAGTCTTCTCAACAATTTCATCTAAATCTATTTCACCAAATTTGTCTTTTTTCTCTTCTAAAATTTGTAGAATTGGCTTTCCACCCACAGTTACGTGCGACCAAGCAACCATTTGAGAATCACCATGTTCTCCTAATGAATACCCATGAATACTACGAGGATCTACATGTAACATTTCAGATAGAATTGTTCTTAAGCGAGAAGAATCTAGTGATGTACCAGTACCAATCACACGATTTCTAGGTAATCCAGATAATTTCCACACTTCATATGTAATAATATCAACTGGGTTCGATGCAAGTAAGAAAATACCGTCAAATCCACTTTCCATTACGCCGCCAACAACACTTTCCATAATTTTCGCACTCGCTCCTAAAGTATCTAAGCGACTTTGTCCAGGTTTTGGTGCTGGTCCTGCTGTAATAATAACGATGTCCATATCTTTGCAGTCTTCATAGCTTCCTGCATATACTTTTGTTCTTGTATTTGTAAAGTTAATGCAGTGTGATAAATCCATCGCTTCCCCAACTGCACGTTCATGATTTATATCAATTAATAATAGTTCTTCGCAAATGCCTTGATTTACAATGGAATATGCACAACTTGATCCAACTAATCCAGTACCGATAATTGCAACTTTTCTTGTATTTCTTTTCATAGCAATCTCTCCTAATTGATCATATAATCTATTTCTTTTGTTCTTTACACTCCTAATTATAGAGATTCCCACGATATAAACCATGGATACTTTGTGAAATATTGAGCAACCTTTTGTCCTTTTTGTGAATTGTCATATTCAATTTTCGTCATATTTGTTACAACTGGAAAAATATTTATTATATATTTATTGACATATATAAAGTGAAGCATTAATCAGTCGGGTTTTACCGCCCAGTAAATAGCGGGACAAAACAAAAAACGAGCGACTTCATTCGCTCGTTTTTTCATCCCATTATTCCGCACTTAATTGACCTTTTAATTGCTGTACAATCATTGGGTTAGCAGGTGCAGCTGGCTTATAATAACTCTTTTGCTTTGCGTATTCATACATATTACGTTGACGCATCTCATCTTGATTACGAATTTGGATTAACGTTTGATGTAACTGTTCATTATCAGACTGAGAAATATAATTTGCATAACTTGTTAAACTTGCATTTAATCCCGCTAAATAATCATTTACCATATCTTTTTCATTCATCTGTCGTTTCCTCCTATCCTAGGAAAGTCATTAATTGCTGTTTCGTATTTCGTGCATCTTGCGCATCCTTTTGTAACATTTGTTTCAGTTGTGGATCTGTACAAGCCTGTGCATACTGGTCTAACTTATTAATAATTGTTGCATGTCCACCAATTAAATGGCGTAAGTTTTCTACTTCAAGCTCTGTTAAATTTTGCATAGAATACTCCTACCTTTCTTTATTCGTTCACTGTTAGTATTTAGCTCTTTTTTGATTGTATACATGAATTAACTTTTTCACGTGCATACAAAATAAAAGATGAATAGCTAAGCCATTCATCTTTTATACTGGTTATGTATTTATTTTTATAGAGACACAATCATACTTATACTCACAAGTAAGTTCCATACAATGTGTAAAATAATACTAGGTATAATAGATTGCGTCTTTTTGTATAACATTGCAAATACCATTCCCATAATCGTTGCCGTAATTAGAAGACCTCCATGAAGAATTCCAAAAATGAAGGAAGAAATAATGATCCCAACTAAAAAATTATATTTCTTTTCTAAAAATCGATATAAAATACCTCGAAATAGAATTTCTTCTTTAATCGGTGTAATTATAGCAACACTTAACACATATATAATACTTTGTATGCTATTTTGAATCCCTAAGCTCCCTAATTGTCCCTTCTGTTCTTCTGCACTTTCAAAACTAAACACATGTAACGTTAAATATTGTGATAACGCAATGACTATAAAACCAATTAATAGATATAAATATGTCTTCCCATTCTTCAAAACGGATACATCCCAAATAGATTTAATAAAATGAAGAACTGGTTTATAAGCTAATAAAACGATAGCAACAACAGCTGCATCTAACAAAAGAAAATGGTACCCCTCTAAATTATCACGTAACGCCTCCTCACCATAAATCCCCAAAGCCAAACCAAGGAATAATCCTCCTAGAAGTAAGAATCCTAAAATGGTTGCTATCATTACAAATAGATTTTTATATGTTATATTCTCTATTTTTCTTTCCACACTATACGCTTCTAACACTGTTTTACTCACAGTATCCCTCCAGTTATTCTCATTTATCTCAACAAAATCCTTTAATTGAAATATAAAGATAATATAACAAAATTTCCAAAAAGAATAATATGCAATTTTACATATTATGAAAACTTTATATTTTATAGTTTTAGGAATAGGATTGCTATGCAATAATTATTATATGAAATTTCAAAAAACACTTCCTATCCACCATAACCCTCGCATCATATAAAATTTATTAGTTAAAGGAGCAATAAACATGAAAACACATGACTTCCTTACAGAAATCCAGAAGGGCTCTGAGCCTAGCCCATATCAAGATCCTATTGCATTTATTTTCGTTTTCCTTTCCGTAGCCATATACACATTTTTCAAACCTGCAAAATAATATCATTTAATGAGAAAAAACCTACCATTCTTTTGGGATCATATGCACTAAAAAACCTTAGAATCGCTTCTAAGGTTTTTAGTTGCCTCGCTTCTTATTTAATTTCTCATTACATGTAATCCTTTAATAAACGTTTCCAATAATACATGTAAACTTGTATCTAAATCTATTGGCAAACCAAATCCACCCTGCTGTTCAATCGACGCAAATCCATGACAAATACTTCTGAATCCACGTGTCGCATGAAGTGCATTCTCTCCTTCTAAGCCGTATTGTTGTAAAACCTGAAGACAAAGCTTCACAATTCCGTCTCCTGCTCTTCTTACTTCTTCATCTCGTAAAAAGGTTGCTTCATACAATCCAGGATGTTTGCGTACGAATGCTACATACGCTTTTCCTAAAGCATGAATTGCTTCGTCCATACGTTTACCCTCGGCCGCTTCTTCCAGTCTGTTATGCAGCTGTTGTATTCCGTACATACCAAGATTTTTCCGTACATCTTGTAAACCTTTCACATGATTGTATAGCGAAGGTGAACGTACCCCTAACCTTTGCGCTAATGAAGCTAACGTTACTTCTTGTATTCCATTTGTATCTGCAATTTCTGCTGCTGTTTCTACAATTTTCTGTAATGTAAGTCCGATTCTCGGTGACATAAATTAACCTTCTTTTCTACTTTCTATATTCCGCTTAGCTTCCTTAATAGCAAGTTTTATGACAGTACCTGGATCCTTTATCATTTTCCCATGTCCTGCCGCAAGCAAGGAAGGCTCATATTCGCTTAACTTCTCTGCACTTTGTAATGATATTTCTTTGCTCCACGTTGCCATCGCAGGAAACGGAAACCAAAATTTCATTTGTCCCGAAACAGCCATACCTCCTCTTGTTTGGAAGGCATCCCCGACAATAAGAGCTTTATTTCGTACATCAAGAAGCGACATGGACCCTGGCGTATGTCCCGGTGTCATAATCGCAAGAAGCGATCCAACTCGGTCGCCATCTTCCAATAAAATATCAGGTACCGTTTTTACCTTTTTAGGTACACCGCCTTTTATTGGTATATTTGGTTCATCCTTTTGTAACATCGTATCTCCTTCTAAAAGCTTTGCGTCCCGCTTAGAAATATAGACTGGAACATTAGGAAGTACTTCCTTTAATGCGTCTAATGCACCAATATGATCATCATGCGCATGTGTTAATACAATCTTAGTAATGGGTTTCCCTATTTTCTCAGCCGCCTGTAAAATTCCTTTTGCGCTATATGGCAAAGCCGCATCAATTAAAGTTAAACCATCTTCTTCCTCGACAAAGTAACAATTTACAGGAAACACTCTTGGCAAAAATGACAATTGATATACCGTTTTTTCATGTATCACTCTCATATTTCCAGCTCCCTTTCCGAATAAAACTAATGCTATTAGTTTTATTATACTAATGGCATTAGTTTTATGACACTAAAATTTTCATTTTTGCAAAAAAAAAAAAAAAAAAGAACAGTAGCCGTTTATACGACTACTGTTCTTTACAGCTATTAAACTGTGTAACGCTCATCTTCTAAAATTTTCGCAGCAATTTCACGTTTCTTCGGAATTACGTTAAGTGGTGTGTGGCGAGTTAATTTACGTAATGATGATAACATCATGCGTAGCATGTCGCCGTTTTCAACTGCGATAAGTGTTTCTTTCGCATCTGCTTCGATTTCGTTGAATGCTTCTTGACAGAATACTTCAGTGTATAACACTTTTTGTTTATTCTTTTCAAGACCAGTTGTTTTAATTGCTTTTTCTGTACGAAGAACAGCTGACTCCATTGCGTATAGGTTGCTTAC
Organism: Bacillus sp. N5-665; assembly: GCF_022637375.2. Taxonomy (NCBI): domain Bacteria; kingdom Bacillati; phylum Bacillota; class Bacilli; order Caryophanales; family Bacillaceae; genus Bacillus; species Bacillus sp. N5-665. The sequence continues at coordinate 483,666 of NZ_CP093325.1, read as the reverse complement.
GATGTCAGCGATATTCACAAGAATTTCTTGCTCTTTATCTAATGCTTTACCGTATTTTTGAGCAGCTAATCCAGCTACCATTAAGCCGATTTTCTTCGCGTTAGTTACTAAATATTTTTGAAGTGCTAATGGCTCATCGCCTACTTCTTCTGGCATCATCATCATTAACTCTTCTTGTAATTTTTGTGCTTTTTGAAGAAGTGGTAATTCACCTTTCATCGCTTTACGTAAGAACGTACCTGGTACGATTAGGCGGTTAATTTCGTTCGTTCCTTCGAAAATACGGTTAATGCGAGAATCGCGGTACATTCTTTCAATCTCGTACTCTGCCATAAATCCGTAACCACCATGAATTTGAACACCTTCATCTACTGTATAATCTAGTACTTCAGAACCGAATACTTTATTTAAAGAGCACTCGATTGCATATTCAGCGATAGAAGCTGCTACTGCTTTACCGTCCTTTACTTCCTCTTCAGATAATGTGCTCATGCGGCTTTCGAATAAACCTACTGTACGGTATACAGAGCTTTCAGCTGCATATGTTTTCGCTGCCATGTTCGCAAGTTTCTCTTGAATTAATGGGAATCGAGCGATTGGTTGTTTGAACTGTTGACGTTGGTTTGCATATTGTGCTGAAATTTCTACTGCACGTTTCGCAGATCCAACTGTACCAACACCTAATTTATAACGGCCGATATTTAAAATGTTGAACGCGATAATATGACCTTTACCGATTTCACCAAGTAAGTTTTCTTTCGGTACTAATGCATCTTCTAAAATTAACGTACGAGTTGAAGAACATTTAATACCCATTTTCTTTTCTTCTGGGCTTGTAGATACGCCAGCATATTCTTTCTCTACGATAAATGCTGAGAAGTGCTCTCCATCAATTTTTGCGTATACGATAAATACGTCAGCGAATGCAGAGTTTGTAATCCATTGTTTTTCACCATTTAATACGTAATGTGTACCTTCTACATTTAAACGTGCAGTTGTTTTCGCACCTAATGCATCAGACCCTGAACCTGGCTCTGTTAATGCGTATGCCGCTAATTTTTCACCAGTTGCAAGTAATGGTAAATACTTTTTCTTTTGCTCTTCGTTACCGAATAATACGATTGGTAAAGATCCGATACCTACGTGAGCACCGTGAGTAATTGCAAAACCACCAGCGCGAGAGAATTTCTCTGCGATTAACGCTGAGCTTACTTTATCAAGGCCAATTCCGCCGTACTCTTCTGGTACGTCAGCGCCTAATAAACCAAGTTCCCCAGCTTCTTTTAAAAGACGAACAGAACGATCAAACTCGTGTTGCTCTAAATATTCAAGCTCTGGAAGAACTTCATTTACGATAAAGTCCTCTGTCGTTTTTGCAATCATTTTATGCTCAGATGAAAAATCCTCTGGCGTAAACACTTGATCAATCGTAATCTCATCAACTAAAAAGCTACCGCCTTTAACCGCATTTCCTACTGTTTTTTCCATGAAAATTTCCTCCTTCATATTTTCATAAGCCGCTCCTTTCTTTTTGAAAGAAGCTGGCTCTCAATTTTATTTTTTATAAACCTTTGTTGCTTCCATTCTTTGCTTTAGCGTCGTCTCGTTCTTAGCAAGCCACTTCCACTTTTTATAATCTAGTTCCAGCGGCTAGAATGTTCGGTGGCTTCGCTTCTTCCTGCGAGGCAAAGAACGCCTCTACGTCTGAAGCTCCATCCCACTCACATTCTGAGCGAGCCGCTTCCACTTTTTTTCATAATCCAGTTCCAGCGGCTAGAACAGTCGGTCGTTTCACCCCTTCCTGTGAGGCAAAAAGCGCCTCTTCGTCAGGGCTTCCAACGCCCTCCTGTTCTGAGCAAGCCACTTCCACTTTTTATAGTAATTCAAACACTCCCGCTGCTCCCATTCCGCCGCCGATACACATTGTTACGATACCGAATTGTTGGTTGCGGCGTTTCATTTCGTGAATAAGAGATAGTGTTAGTTTTGCTCCTGTACAGCCAAGTGGATGTCCAAGTGCGATTGCACCGCCGTTTACGTTTACTTTTTCTTCATCTAAACCAAGCTCACGAATAACTTGGATCGATTGAGAAGCGAATGCTTCATTTAGTTCGAATAAGCCAATATCAGATAGCTCTAAACCAGCTAATTTTAACGCCTTTGGAATTGCAGCAATTGGGCCGATTCCCATTACTTCTGGTGGTACGCCAGCTACTGCAAATGAACGGAATTTCGCAAGTGGCTTCATGCCATCACTCACTGCTTTTTCACGATCCATTAATAGTACAGATGCTGCACCGTCACTCATTTGTGAAGAGTTACCAGCTGTTACAGAACCGCGAACGTTAAATGCTGGACGTAATTTACCTAAAATGTCTAGCGACGTTTCTGCTCTTACACCTTCGTCTTGTGCGAAAATGATTGTTTCTTCTTGCAGTTTATTGTTTGATCCAACAGTACGTAACGTTACATCTACAGATACTGTTTCATCAGCGAAGTTACCTGCAGCTAATGCTTTCGCAGCACGTTGATGACTTCTTACTGCAAATGCATCTTGTTCTTCACGAGAAATTCCATATTTCACAGCAACTTGCTCTGCTGTATGGCCCATACCCATATAATATTCTGGAGCTGCTTCTACAAGGCGACTATTCGGACGAACAACGTGTCCCATCATCGGAACTAAACTCATTGATTCCGCTCCGCCTGATAATACAGCTTCCGAGTGACCAAGCATAATGCGCTCTGCTCCGTAAGCGATACTTTGTAAACCTGAAGAACAGTAACGGTTAATTGTAATAGCTGGAACATCGTAAGAAAGTCCTGCTAGTCCGCCGATATTACGAGCCATATTTAACCCTTGCTCTGCTTCTGGCATTGCACAACCGAAAATTAAATCGTCGATTGGTCCTTCATAATTCGCACGCTTTAACGTTTCCTTTACTACTAACGCCCCTAGATCGTCAGGACGAACTGTTTTTAATGAACCCCTCTTTGCTTTTCCAATTGGTGTTCTTGCTCCCGCAACAATGACAGCTTCTCTCATGAACGATATCTCCCCTCGTTATTAGTTACGTAATGGCTTTCCTTTTACAAGCATGTGCTGCATTCTTGCTTGTGATTTCATCTCACTTACTAAGCTAATAAATGCTTCACGTTCTACATCTAATAAATACTGCTCATCAACTTCTGTTCCGTACGGTACTTTTCCGCCCGCAATGACATATGCAAGTTTCTTCGCAATGTGAAGATCATGTTCAGAAATGTAACCTGATAAATGCATTGCTTCTGCACCAAGTACAAGAGTTGCATATCCTGTTTCACCAACAACTGGTATCTTTTTACGGATTGGTGCTTTATAGCCAGCTTCATATAAAGCAAGTGCTTTTTGTTTCGCATCATATAGTAAGTGATCACCATTCACACTAATACCGTCTTTATCGCCTAAGAAGTTGTTCGATACAGCTTCTTGTGCTGATGTAGAAACTTTCGCCATCGCTACAGATTCGAATACTTTATTCGCAACTTTTTGCAGATCAAACTCTACACCGTTTGGCATTTTATTTAAGTGTTTAATGTATAGCTCTTTATTACCGCCTCCGCCAGGGATTAAGCCAACACCAACTTCTACTAAGCCCATATACGTTTCACTAGAAGCTTGAATGCTCGCTGCTGGTAAACAAACTTCTGTACCTCCGCCAAGCGTCATACCATATGGTGCTGCTACAACTGGCTTAGAAGAATATTTAATTTTCGTCATTGCATCTTGGAAGTTTTTCACAACCAACTCAATTTCAAAGTAGTTGTCATCTTGTGCTTCCATTAAGATCATTGCTAAGTTCGCACCAACGCAGAAGTTCTTCGATTGGTTACCGATAACAAGACCTTTATAATTCTTTTCTACTTCATCAACAGCGTAGTTAATCATTTGCGTAATATCCATACCGATTGCATTGCTCTTCGAATGGAATTCTAAGCAAAGGATACCGTCGCCTAAATCGATTAAGCTCGCTCCGCTATTTTTCTTTAATACGCCATTTTTCGCTTTTAATTGTTTAAGAGAAATTGCCTTTTTATTACGTTCGATTAGCTTATATTCGCCATTATCGTAATAGTAGCTATCTCCATTATCATGTTTGTAGAAAGTAGTGAAACCTTTCTCTAACATTTCTTTCACCCAAGTCGGAACAACTACGCCGTTTTCTTCCATCTTTTGAACGGACTTTTCAACGCCAATTGCATCCCAAACTTCAAATGGTCCTTGCTCCCATCCGAAGCCCCACTTCATCGCTTGGTCAATTGCAACGATATCGTCAGCAATTTCTTTATGAAGTTTTGCAGAGTATAAAAGAGTTGGTGTGATGATGTTCCATAACAACTCTCCTGCGCGGTCTTTCGCGTATACAAGCGCTTTCAATTTATTCGATAAACCTTTTTCTTGTTTACTTAACTCGATAGATGCAGCTTTTAATTTTTTGCGAGCTTCGTATTCCATCGTTTCAGGATTTAGTTCTAAAATTTCTTTTCCTTGTTTTAAGAAGAAGCCTTGACCTGTTTTACTTCCAAGCCATTTTTTATCAAGCATGTCATGCATGAAAGCTGGTACTTTAAATACATCACGCTCTTCTTCTTGTACGTTTTCATATACGTTATTTGCAACGTGTACGAATGTATCTAACCCAACAACATCTAATGTACGGAACGTTGCGCTCTTCGGACGACCAATAAGTGGGCCTGTTACAGAATCAACTTCCCCAATGCTATAGCCGCGTTTTATCATCTCTTGAAGAGTTACTAATAAACCGTACGTACCGATGCGGTTTCCAATAAAGTTTGGTGTGTCTTTTGCGATAACAACGCCTTTTCCAAGAACGTCTTCGCCAAATAGTTTCATGAAGCTTAATACTTGTGGATCAGTTTCTTTCGTCGGTATTACCTCTAGAAGTTTTAAATATCGTGGTGGGTTAAAAAAGTGTGTGCCTAAGAAGTGCTTCTGGAAGTCGTCTGAACGACCTTCTGCCATTTTTTCTACTGAAATGCCTGACGTATTCGAGCTTACAATAGAACCCGGTTTACGAACAGCATCTACTTTTTCAAATAGTTTCTTTTTAATATCTAAGTTTTCAACTACTACTTCAATAATCCAATCTACATCAGCTAGACGCTCAAGATCATCTTCTAAGTTACCTGCTTCAATCAGTGCTAAATTTCCTTTCACTGTCAGAGGAGCTGGTTTTTGCTTTAATAGTTTTTGCACAGCCGTATTACTAAAACGATTTCTCACACTTTTATGTTCTAATGTAAGTCCCTTCGCTTCCTCTTCTTTTGTTAGCGCAGGTGGTACAATATCAAGCAATAATGTCGGAATACCAATATTAGCTAAGTGTGCCGCAATCCCTGAACCCATTACGCCTGAACCTAGAACAGCAGCCTTTTTAATTTGGAACATCCAATTCTCCCCCTATTCTTGAATGAATGCTCATTCAATTTTTCGACATAAGTCGCAATCAATGAGTGAGCCTCTACTAATAAATATATGATACAGTTTGAATTTTCGCAATATATTTATTGATAAAATTTTCTGAAATAAATATTTTTCTTTTATTTGCCCATGCTATATATATGTATTTTCTTCACTCAAATACACTTTTCCTTTTTATAATCTGACGAAAATGGAGGAATATATATGGCAAAACTTAAGAAGAACCCTTCAAAAGCTGGAATTAGCGCAGCAAGCGTATCTGGAAATGCAGGTCCGCATAATCACGGTGTGGAAAAGGGCCGTCAAGGTAATAACCAACAATATAAGAAGCATAATATGGGCGAAAAATAACGGTATATTTTTGGGCAGAAAACGTGGCATAATGGGTAATGGCTGCTTTTTCTGCCCAATTTATTTGTACATATGGAAAACAAAAGAGGGAACGATGATGAAACGAACAATAGTTATGATTGTAATGATTGCTACACTATTTACAGGGATGATTTTCTTCTCTTATGCACAAAGGCAACAAGCTGTAAGAGCGGATCAACCTAACATTACTGGGCAATACGCCATTACAATTGATGCAGACACAGGTGAAATTTTGTATGGAAAGCGGGAAGACGAACGCTCTTATCCGGCTAGTATAGGGAAAATGATGACTACCTTACTCTTACTAGAGAATGTAAAAGAAAATGAAGAAATTACAGTTACAGAGAACGCAATTAAAACAGAAAGTCAAAGTAAGAAAATTAAACTTCGTGCTGGGGAAAAGTTAAAGCGGGATGAGGCATTAAAGCTTATGCTTATCATTAGTGCAGACCCAATCGCTGAATCCATCGCAGAACATATCGCAGGATCAAAAAATGAATTTGTAAAAATGATGAATGCTAGAGCGAAGGAACTTGGTACAAAACATGCGACTTTCAAAAACGCAAGTGGCGCTGATGCACTCGGAAATAAAGTATCACCATATGACATTGCTATGATTACGAAAGAAGCATTAAAGTACCCAGTTGTTTTAGAATATATGAATTCAACACGTACAACTCTACATACTTCAGAACGCTCTCCAAACATCGCAAACTATGGACGAGAAGAACTATATGACGATCCATATGCAATTGGAAGTAAAAGCGGTCTATCAGCACTCGGAAAATATACGGTCGTAACAGTGGATGAAAAAGACGGTAAACGCGTCATTAATGTTGTATTATCTTCTACTCGCACACAACTATATCCTGATACGAAAAAAATGGCTCATTACGCATTTCAGCAATTAAAATAACCAAGGAGTATTTTCTCCTTGGTTATTTTTTAACCATACCTTTTAACACGAACGCAACGTTTGCTGGACGTTCTGCTAGACGACGCATGAAGTAGCCATACCAGTCGTTTCCATAAGGCACATAAACACGCATTTTGTAACCTTCTTTTACTAGCTCAAGTTGACGCTCATTACGAATACCATATAACATCTGGAATTCAAATTGGTCTCTTGGAATGTTGTGTTCTTCGGCAAGTTTTTTCGTATATTCAATAATCGCTTCGTCATGTGAAGCAATTGCAGTATAATTTCCATTTAATAAGTGCATTTTAATAATTTTTTTATAGTTATCATCTACATCTTTCTTATCCGGGAACGCTACCTCTTCAGGCTCTTTATAAGCTCCTTTTACAAGACGTAAATTCGGACTATAAGCATTTAATTCTTCCATATCTTTTTCTGTACGATATAAGTAAGCTTGAATAACTGTACCAATATTATCGTATTCAGATTTTAATTGTTTAAAGATCTCAATTGTTTTCCCGCAGCGCGTATAGTCTTCCATATCAATTGTAATAAACACACCATTTTCTTTTCCAGCTTCTAAAATACGGCGCATATTGTTCATTACGATTTCATCAGAGATATCTAATCCCATAGAAGTCATCTTTAAAGAAAGCTGCGAATTAAGACCTTCTCTTCCAATTGCACGAATCGCTTCAATCGATTCGCTAGCCATTTCATTTGCTTCCGCTTCGTTATCAACGAATTCACCTAAATAATCGATCGTTACACAAAGACCTTGCTTATTTAATGCTTTAATTGCAGCTGTCGCTAATTCAATCGTTTCCCCTGCGACGAAGCGACCTGCACCAAAGCGCAAACCATACTTTTTAGCCAGTTTTGTTAGCGCTTTATTTTTTGACAAGAAAAGAAACGAATTTCGCATTAATTGTTCCATGTAATTCACCCCTATGACTGTGATTTATCTGTTTTTTACCCCTCTTCAAAATTATATCACTGTTTAAAATTATTGGATACAAATAATTATTTTGATAATTTATAAAATACTATAAAAACATTTAAAAACCTATATTCTCGCTTATAAATATGCAGGAAATATTTTTCGACATTTAGAAAAAACGAGTTTACTAGGCACAAAATAAGCATGCCGAAAAATATTCGACATGCTTATAAAACCCTTTACATTCCATGTAAATTATATGAGGATATTAATACAGAAAACTTGATGTAACATTACCTCAAGCCTTCTCACTGCTCATTTCGCTTCTCTTCATTCAGCTTTTTAATATCTGTAATTAACTGTACCATCTCTTCTTTTGCATCAGGATACGTCTCATTCCAGTGCTTCACTAAAGCCGGCATCGTCTTTGCAATATAAGAATACAGGGCCCACTTCTGCACCTGTTCTTTTCTCTCTTCATTGCTCTCTCCCAGTAATAGTTCCGTGTATTTCTCTAGTAACCCGTCAAATTGTTCGTTAAACTTTTCACTCATCTTATTTACCTCCTATATGAAAAAAGCAGCGAAGATCGCTGCTTTTTCTTATAATTTTGATCGAACAGAGTTTAATTTTTTCTCCATTGTGCTTACTTTATCACGACGATCATCGATACGAATTGTTGTTGCAACGCGCTGTGCACCTTTCGTATATGGAACTTCATGCATTTGTTGAATTACTTCTAGAATGACAGGAAGATCTCCTTCAATTACTGTATTCATTGGTGTTAATTGATACTTCACGCGATCTGCATTTTTCTCTAGCACCTTTTGTACTTCTGCTACATATTCACTAACACTTGGATTACCAGTTCCTACTGGAATAATCGATACGTCAACAATTGCCATAGTAGTCTTCCTCCTATAATTGCTTCTTATATATCCATTGTCTATTTTACCGAAATACTCATCATTTTACTAATTTGTTATTCCTCTATTTTAAACTGCTCAACCAATCTTTCTAAGTCTCTCATATGCTCCGTCAAACTTTCCATCGTATGAGCTACCTTTTCTAGATGACTCACTTGAGATTCAGTTGCAGCATTTACTTCTTCCGAAACAGCTGCGCTTTCTTGACTTGTACTAGCAATTGTATGCATTACTGCTGTAATTTCTCCTTGCTCGTAACCGATGTTATGTACCTCTTCTACAATTTGTTCCACTGAAGTACTAATCGTATTTACAACTGACATAATTGTGCGGAATTCCGTTTCTGCCTCTGTCGTAACTTTATTTTGTATATCCGCGATATCTTTTAATTTACTTACAACTTCTACAACTCGTCTTACCTCTACTTGTACATCACCAATCATCGTTGCGATTTCTCCTGTCGCCTCTTTCGATTGTTCCGCTAACTTTCGAACTTCTTCAGCAACAACAGCAAAGCCTTTACCTTGTTCCCCTGCACGTGCCGCCTCAATTGAAGCATTTAAAGCAAGTAAATTCGTTTGATCCGAAATACCTTTTATAAGCTCTACAACATTTTGAATCGATCCAACTCTTTGCTCTAACTTTCCGGATGCTTCCTCTGTATGAACAACAATCGAAGATGATTGGCCCCTTGTACGAACTAAATTACGCATCGTATTTAATCCTTGCTTAGATGCCTCTTCAGCTTTGCCAGCCACACCTTTTATTTCACCAACCGAATTATTCATTTGTTCCACTGACTGCGCCATATTCTCGAGTTGCTCTGAAACTTCATCTACACTATTAGCAAGAGTGGACGCTCCTCCGCTCACATCATCCATTGCACCTGATACTTCTCTACTAGCTGCTACAGTTTCATTCGTTAAATAATGTAGATTATTCGTTGATTGTTGCACTGTTGATACACTATTTTTAATTTTACTTACCATTTCATTCATTTGCTCAACCATATGATTAAAATGATTTGTCAGCTCTCCAACTTCATCCTTACTTGTCACTTTCATTTGCAACGTTAAATCACCTTCTGCTACTTTTTGAACGTGATTCGTTAATAGTTGCAGCGGTCTTGCTAATCTTCGTGAGAACAAGTATGAAGCTGCGATTCCAACTAATAAGCTAATACAAGCCATTATAATGACTGTATTTCTCGTACTATTTAATAGCCCATCAATCGTTTCTTTCGGATAAAAAATTCCTATTTTCCATTTCATCAAATCAAATGACTGACTATAAACAACTACATCTTCACCCTTTAATGTAGTGACAGCATATTTTGTTACCTCTTTATTTAAACTCTTCACAAGTGGCTCTTTCGAAACATCTTTCCCTATTTTCTCTGGATAAACGAGAGCCATATTTTTATCATTTATAATAAACATTTCTCCGCCATTATTGTATTGAATATTATGAAGTAACTTCTGAATTGTTCCAAGTGATACATCCATCGCAACAACACCTAATACAGATCCATCTTGAGCTGTAATTGCTTTAGAAACTCCCACGCTTAACTTACCTGTTGCAATTTCATACATAGGTTGTCCCCAGTGAACCTTTTTCACATCAGCTTCTGAATCTTTATACCATGGTCTTGTCGTTGGATCATATCCTTCTGGCACTTGTCCACCTTCAGCAAGATTGGCACTTAATGTTTTTTTATCTTTCGTACCAATATATAAGTCTAAAATGCCAGGATGATTCTTTTTGTACTCCGAAAACTCTTTCGTCAAAAAGGGTTCTTCTTCTGGAGTAACTCCGTCTTGAAGTATATTACGAACCATCTCACTGTTCGCATAATATCCCATATCTTCATCCGTTCTTTGAACAAATGTCGTAAGTTGCTCTGTCACAAGATCCATCGTATTTTGAGAATACTGGTCTAAGGAGCGCACTTCCTTCTCTTTCTGTAATTGATACATAGCTGTACCTAATATTACGAACATCATAGAAATAAGTACCGAAAATACTACCGCAATTTTTAAACGTAAACTTCTTAACATCTTCCCCCAAGCACTCCGATACGATAAACTTAACTAAATCTATACAATTCAATCAAATTTACACAAGTTAGTGCTTCATCGTGTTCTCGCAGCCCCAAAGGGACGAGGGGTATAACACTCCACACGAGGCAGTATCGTTACCTCCTATTATCAAGCATTTATTTTACCCATCTTGATAAATTTATCGAAGCATTTACATCCCTATCGTGGTGGCTATTGCACCCAACACAACGCCACTCACGTATTTTTAAACTCCACTGTCCTTCTGGTTGAACTGAATGGTCGTATTTTACTCCGCAACATGAGCAAATCTTGCTTGAGGCGAACCATTTATCAGCTTTTACATACTCAATGCCATACTTCTCGCACTTGTATGATAAACATTGAAAGAAGAAGTGTAATTTTTGAAATGAAAATGCTTTCGATAGTTTTTTGTTTTTTAACAGGTTTGAGATAGGTAAGTCTTCCACAACGATCCTCATTGGTTTGGTTTTCACCAAGTTAGCTGTTGCTTGATGGATATGGTTATTTCGGATATTCGTAATTTTCCTACATAACCGCAGGTGCTCAGTTTTAGCTTTTTCATATCCGGCAGACTGAATTTTTACACCTTTTTTAAATCTCCTAGACATATCTCTTTGTGCTGACTTTTTCCTTTTCAAAAGTTTTTTAACCTTAGCATCTTTGTTTATATTTCGTTCTTTCGTACCATTAGAAGCTACAAACAGTTCTTTTAAACCAACATCCACACCAAGCGACTCATTGGTTAGTTCTTTGGATTCAAAATCTTCTTGGAATCCTACACTAATCCACCAATGACGACCATCAAATGTAACTCTTGGATTGGATGGTTTTTTGTTTCTTGGTAGTTGTTGGCTTGTTTTCACTTCTCCAATAGACTGAATATGAACTACTTTCTTTCCTATAATCAGTCTTTCATAATTGGCATAAAATCCTTGAATTAAATCTTTTTTGGATTTATAAGAAGTGTGATAACCATTTTTGTACTTTTTGAACGAATGTTTTCTCGCCGTATCAAAATCTTTTGAAGCCTGTTTGGGAACTTGTGCGTTGATGTCATTTAACCACTCATATCTCTTTCGCTTCTTGATCTTTGTAAATCGTTTCTGTAAAGCTAACTGTGAAACAGATTTTCCAAATAGCTTATAATATCTATCACTCATTCTTTTACAATAGTTATAAGCGAATCTTGCAGCACCAGCATGGTTTCTAAGCACTTTTTCTTGTTCAGGCGTTGGAATTAGTCTGACTTTCTTCGCCAATATCATCAGAATTTAACTCCTTTTAATGAAAGATTTGTTCTTCTGAATAGTAGCGTGTTCCACCAGCATTCTCCTTAGACTACTCGGATGCAAACCTGTTAATTCTGATACTTGACTAACTCGTGAAAATTTCATTATTATTCTCACCCCATTGAACCTAACACAGCACGTATGTTCGATATTTTCAATGGAGTTTGATAGATTCAATAAAATTTATCTTGTTCAACTAAGGGCGCAATTCCTTAGCCAGTTCTCTTATGAACTTCTCATGTTTTCACATGAGCGCAGACTATATGTTTATCTACTTAAAGATAGAGGATTTTTCCACCACCATAGGCTTGTGATGTACTCTCGTCAGTTATACGAGATAGTCGTTGAACGTTCATCTTATCCATTTTGACTTAGATGATTCGAGGCGGAAGACCCATTGTTCTAGTGTTTAGGATTTAACCTTGCACGATCTGATTGATTTTTTCTGCTTTCGCGACATTCACGCTCACCATTTCTGGCCACGTTGTAGTTCAATCAGCTTTAGGGATTGCCCGCAGTTAACCCTCACTACTAGCCAATCACTTGACTAGCAGGGCTTACTGATATATTTAATTAACTTTAGTTATAATTGGTTAAATAAATCGTAACAGTTAATTACCCTTCACGTTGTAATATACTTATATTAATCACTATATTAAGTATAATGGATTAATTGAAAAAATTGAAACTAATTCTAATTTCAATCTGATTAGAAAACCTACTACCACTTGTGCAAAAACAAATAGTTCATTATCCTTAAACTATATAATCTCATTCGTTCGGAGGGAACTATGTTACAAAAATTCGGTTTCTCACAATATGAAAGCCAAGCTTATGAAGTTGTCGTATCAAGCAACGAACCACTAGATGCTACAACGATTGTGAAGCACTCTGGTGTTCCAAAAGCAAAAATATATGAAGTGCTAGCACGCCTGATCGATAAAGGGATGGTAATGGATTCTGTTTCAGAAAAGAAAAAGCTGTATACAGCATTACCACTTAAGCTAGCAATTGAAAAATTAACGACAGAATTCCAATCAAATATTAAAGAATTGGAAACAAATCTATCGAAAAAATCATTTACAGATGACCGTGTGTGGAGCTTAAAAATGCAATCTTCTATTCGAGTTCAAAGTAAAGAACTCATCGAAAGTGCAAAAGAATCGATTCGTATTTCAGCTTGGAATGATACTCTTTTAGAATACCTTCCTTTACTAGAACAAAAAGAAAAACAAGGCGTCAAACTCGAGTCCCTTATAGTTGGAAAGGTAGAAACAGACTTAGAAAACATGCATTTTCTAATCCCAACAGAAGAACCTAACGCATTAGAGCGCTACTTGCTACTCATCGTTGACGACCGCGAAATTTTATTTGCTGGTGTAGAGCAAGAGTCATGGCAAGCGATGAAAACAATGTCACAACCTTTCGTAAAGTTCTTTACAGAATTTTTCTATCACGACGTTGCACTTGCAAAAATTACAGAAAAGCACCTGGATCTCTTCATGCAAGATGAGGAAATTAAAAGTTTGTTGAGGAAGTTGAGATACTAAAAAAAACGCCTCTATTACAAGGCGTTTTTTTCTACATTTCTTTTCTATTTTTCATCCTTAACACATAAGCACCAGCAATAATAAAACCAATTCCTAAAACGAATAAAGCCGTAAATTCATTGCCAACGCCGCCAGTAGCTGGTAAACGCATTTCATTATGAATATTAGGTTGTTGTACCGGCTTCACATCAGCGGAGGGTTTCACTTCTCCACTCGGTGTTGGCTTATTTGGCTTAGAAGGAAGTGATGCCTTTTCTTCTTTCTTATTTTTCACAATATGTTTAATAATTTCTCCATCTTCTTTTATTTCAAATGCGAATGTCTCTTCATTTATTACATACCCATTCGGCGCTATTGTTTCTTTATACGTGTACTTTCCGTATGGTAGTTTAAATTTCGCTACACCTTTTTCATCCGTTTTCCCTTTTACTACTTCTTTCCCTTGTTCGTTGTAGATTGTAAACTCTGCATTTGGCAGTTTCGTATTCCCATTCGCTATATCTACTTTCGTTATTTCTAATTTACCTTCTACTTTCTTATCTTGAACGATATGTTTAATAATTTCGCCATCCTCTTTTATTTCAAATGAGAACGTCTCTTCATTTATTACATATCCATTTGGTGCTATTGTTTCTTTATACGTGTACTTTCCGTACGGTAGTTTGAATTTCGCTATACCTTGCTCATTTGTTTTCCCTTTTACTACTTCTTTCCCTTGTTCGTTGTAGATTGTAAATTCTGCATTTGGTAACTTCGTATTCCCATCCGCTATATCTACTTTCGTTATTTCTAGTTCCCCTTTTATATTTTCATTTTTCAACTCTAATACAGCAGTTTCACCAGTTTTCACTTCAATTTTTTTAGTACTTCCGTCTAACACATATCCAGCTGGCGCTTGAATTTCTTTGACGCTATATATACCGATTGGAAGATTCCCTAGCTCAGCAATCCCCTTATCATTAGTCGTAACATTTTGTTTAAAGTTTTCATTAGAAACTTCAAACACAGCCCCTTTTAATAATTCCTTTTTTTCTCCTAATTTCATAATCTTTAAAGAGCCTACTGATTCCCAATTTACAACTAAATCTGTACTGATTTTCTCACTATTTCTTTGTAACAATACTGTTGTATTTTGAACTTTTTCCGAGCCTTTAAAAGCTATTGCTTGTAAATTTGTTAAAGTAGACTTCACTTTCATTTTAAAATTACCGCTACTCGTATCTTTCGGGATTAATATTTTAAATTTTTCGTTAATTGATAATATACTTTTCTCTTCTCCATTTTCATTTACAATTCGAATCCCTTTAGGAGCATTTTCAGGAAGAATTGTATAAGAGCCAGAAACCGCATTTGTTTGCACTGCATAAAATCCTGTTTCTAAATAATCACCTTTTTGTGTAGCAGTTTGTGGATCTACAGGATTAACTTTTAAAAATACATCTTGTGATCCTGTTTCTTGTTTTGAAGCCTCTACTAAACGCTTCATAAGATTATGTACTCGTTCATTTTTTGCAACTAAATCTTCTACCGTTAATTCATTTGCTGCAATCCATACCGCTAATTGTGTAGCATAATGTGCTTCTTCTACTGTCGCTACCCCTAATTCTGATGGGCTTTTTTGAGGATACCCATTTAATAAAACACGATATATGGCATCAGATGTTTTCCCCATTTCAGGCAAATCATCCCCATTTGGAGAACGCAAATCAGGCGTTAAACAATACGCAATACTACCCGAAGCCGTTTTAATTATTTCTGTTTTTATTTCACGATGTTTCGAATTACTATAACTCCAATCCATTTTATATGTTTCTCTGTTCATTACCTCTGCCTTTACTTGTGGCATTGCAATTCCTAATAAAATAATAAGAGCACTTAAAAAACTAAACCATTTTCCTACCATCTTTCGTTTCATTTTCTCCACCACCATATATAAATTTCCACATGAAGCAATCTTACTGTTTCATTGTACTTATAGTGAAAAAAAGAGAATAGGTGGTTTTTTTGTAGTATCTTGTCGAATTGTTGAGAAAGTTTCAAAGTAATAAGCAACCTTTACATTATTTGCTCTCATGCTGCTATTGACAAATGAATATTACATATTTAAAAATAATAAAAAGGCACTTTATAAGTGCTTTTTTACTTACCAGAAACAGATTTCAAACGAATACATGTTACTTATCTTTTTCTTTTATCTCCATCAACAGCTCAATAATTTTCTCATTTTGCTCCACTTGTTTCTCAGAATTTTGATAGATGACACGAATCCATCCTAATACAAAAACAACTACAACTATCGGTAATAGTGCAAGTATTATACCGAATATCGAGAAATTAAACATCATTTACCCATCACCTCGCTACATACAAATTCTCCACCTTTCTACTAAAACCTGCAATTTTTTACAAATAAAAAAGAACCTATCAAACGATAGATTCTTCTTTTGCAAACTGAGTAGAACGTCCTCTCGTAATAGAGAAAATCGCACAAAGCAGCGCTAATATAATAAAGCCACCGCCTACCCAAGCGTTATATATAACAGATGATTTTTCAATAACAACTCCGCCTACTGTTGAACCGAGTGCAATTCCTAAGTGAAGGGCAGAATTATTTAAACTTTGCTGAATACCAGCCGATTCTGGCGCAATTTCAATTAAATAACTTTGTTGCGCTGGTGAAATAGCCCAGCTCAGCATACTCCAAAGTCCCATCATAATAATGAACAGCGGGAATGAGAATGTCATCATTGGCAATATGAAGATTGCACACGCAAATACGATAATAATTGAGATAATACTTTTCTTCGATCCCCATTTATCAGCAAGCAAGCCCCCAAGGCCGCCTCCAAGTACCGCTGCAATTCCGAAAATGAAGTAAAATACACTAATCCAATCCGCTTCAACATGCATGACATCTTTTAAGAAAGGTGTTAAATATGCATATAGTGTTAAATGACCCGTTAAAAATAAAAATGATGTTAACTGTGCACTTACGATTTTCTTATCTTTTAACGTAGCAATTTGTTCTCTTATTGATAACACTGATGTCGGTGGTACTTTCGTTAAGAATAATGAAATACAAGCGATTGCTATAACTGTTAATACCGAAATTAATACAAATGGTGCACGCCATCCATATGCATTTCCGAGTACAAGTCCAAGTGGTACTCCAAGTACAAGTGATCCACTAATCCCCATGAAAATGATTCCAATGGCACGCGCACGAAAATGCGGTTCTACAACACTAGAAGCAAGTGTTACTGACAGTGCAATAATAAGTGAACCACTCGCTGCACAAACAACCCTTGAGAACATTAACATCCCGTAATTCACACTAAATGCTGAAATAATATTTCCGATTAAGAAAATTGATAATGCCCCAATGTATAATCTTTTTCTTTCAAATTTTCCAGTTACCGCTAATAAAACCGGACCTGATAAAGCAAATACTACTGAAAATATTGTTATAAGCTGACCAGCTGCACTAATAGATACTCCTAAATCATTGGCAACTAGATCGAGCGTTCCTCCTATAATTAGCTCAACCGTTCCGACTACGAAAGCCGCGATAGCTAAAATATACACACGAAAATTCAAGTCTTTCCCCACGCTTTCTTTTTTGGTTACTACGACTATAGTAACCAAAAAAGAAATTGAAAACAAGTACAATTTTTTTACAATAAAAAAACAGGCGTATCATACGCCTGCCTTCTAATTATTAAACACTAGTTTTGTTCTTCTTATTTAAATACCAATATACCGGTAGTCCAGTAAAGACAATTCCAATTGATAAGAAACAACTTACCGGATCATTAATAATCGCACTTCCAAGTACAAACAATGATCCTAAAATCGCAATGATTGGTACAATCGGGAATAACGGTACACTGTATGCACGCTCTTTATTCTTGTTACGTTTTCTTAAAATGAAGACACCAATAAACGTCATTACATAGAAAATATAAATAATGAATACGGAAATCTCAGATAGCTTATTCGGATCACTAATAATCATTAAAATAATTCCTAAAATGATTTCAACAGTAATCGCATTTGCTGGTGTTTTAAATCTTGGACTTTCCTTTGCGATAAACTTAGCAAACGGAAGGTGTCCACGCTCTGCCATCGACATCGGAATACGTGGGAACGTTAAAATCTTTCCATTTAAACAACCGAAAATAGAAACGATAATACCGATACTAATGATTTTCCCGCCATATTCTCCAAGTAGCATGCCCGCAGCTGTCGCTGTTGCATTCTCTCCAAGGTCTACAATTTGCGTTGCTGGTAATACATTTAGTAACGCTAAGTTAATTGATACGTAAGCAGCCGTTACAATTAAAATCCCAACTGTCATCGCTTTCGGTAATAACTTTGTTGGGTTCTTCATTTCTCCGCCAATTGAAGCAAGTAGAATCCAGCCGTCATAAGCAAATAACGTTGCTAAAATTGCCATACCGATACTTTGATTTTCTGATATCGGCACAACTACATTAAAGATATCGCTATTCCCTTTCCAAAAACCTAGCACAACAATTAATACAATCGGAATCATCTTCCCAATTGTCGTAACCGTTTGGACGATACCTCCATATTTTGTTCCCATACTATTTACAACGCCAAGGAACACAACTGTTCCAATAGCAATTGGTAAATTCCATACTTTATCTAAATAGAAAAAATTAATCATTAAAGAACTAAAATACAAGCCTAATGTTCCAATAATAGCTGGTCCATAAACAATTGTTTGCATCCAGCCTGATAAATATCCCCAAAAACTTCCGTAAATCTCCTCTAAATACGTATACAACCCACCATTTTTCGGGATTTGCGCTCCAATTTCGGCTACTGTTAAACCACTGGCTAGCGTCAATAGTCCACCAATTACCCAAGCAAGAATCGCCATATTAGAACTCCCTGAGTAATCTAATACGCTCCCTGGTTTCATAAACACACCAGATCCAATAATCGTTCCTACTACGATAGAAAGTGCTACTGTTAAACCAATTTTGTTCTTCTCATCATGATGCATGCTGCGTATCCTCCTTCCAATTCTAGTGTGATGCAAAAATGAAATAAAAAAACACTCCTCCCTAAAAAAGGGACGAGTGTTTTATTCGTGGTTCCACCCTTGTTTCAATTCGCAAAGTAACACACTTCACCAATTTCTCAAGTCAAAATAACGGTTTTTGCCGGCAAGCAATTACTAGGTATCCGTTCACTGCTGCAGTTCAGAGGTGGTAATCCAGTTTTCCGTATTAGGAAGCTCACAGCCAAAGGCTTCCCTCTCTGAGAATCGTAAAAAATTGATCATGTCCTCATCATCACTTCTTGATGTCGAATTTTGTAGTTATTGTTCATTATATTGAATTGTTAGAAAAAATCAATATATTTTTTTATATAACATATGAAATATTTCTCTTCTTATATTATAACAGAAGTTACGATACTTCTCGAATCCCCTAAAAATGGTATAGTCTATATAGGAGGTGAACGAATAATGATTGCTATTTTTTGTATTATCGCTACGTTTCTTTCTGTTCTATTCGCTATCATGTACAGGCACAAGTATCCTGGTTATAGCATTTTAGCGGTAGCTATTATACCAGCTACTGCCTTCTACGTATTAGGTAAATATCAATATACAGAAGTGTTTATCGGTTTTGCAATCTTCTACTGCCTCTTTGGATACATACTAACAATGAAAAAAATTTTATTGAATCATTAAAAGGGACCGATTTCTGCTAACAGAAATCGGTCCTTACACGTACCTTTCGGTTGCCCACACGAAAGATACGACTTCACTCAATTATTTCTCATCTTTGTTCATAAAAAACTTATGATGCGGAAGATCCACATTCAACGCCTCTAATTGTTTCTTTTCATTCTCTAAAATCGCTTTTGCTTTTGTTTTCGTTGCCTCATCTAATCCCGCAAAGATGTCTTCATGCTTCTCTTTCTCTGGAAATTTCACACCTAGCTTTGTTAATTCTTCTTTTGCTTGCTCATGAGTTAATTTCCCGGATTTTTCTTGTTCAAAAATAGACTTTACTTTTTCTTTTGTTGCTTCATCTAAGTCAGCAAGCATGTCTTTACGCTTACCTTTCTCAGGGAATTTCACACCTAGCTTTGTTAATTCTTCTTTCGCTTGCTCATGAGTTAATTTCCCAGATTTTTCTTGTTCAAAAATAGACTTTGCTTTTTCTTTTGTTGCTTCATCTAAGTCAGCAAGCATGTCTTTACGCTTACCTTTCTCAGGGAATTTCACACCTAGCTTTGTTAATTCTTCTTTTGCTTGTTCACGTGTTAATTTACCGGATTTCTCTTGCTCTAAAATCGATTTCGCTTTTTCTTTCGCCTGATCATCTAGCCCTGCAAACATATCTTTCCGTTTTTCTTTCTCTGGAAGGTTTACACCTAACTCCTTCAACTGTTTCTTTGTGTCGTCCATAATCGTTTTTACTTTTTGTTTTGTAGCGTCATCCAAATCTTTTTTCGCCGTTTTTGTAGACTGCTCAGCTGCTGGAGTATTCGTTGCCGCGAATGCCGGAATACCGACTCCTCCAATGATTCCGAATGATAAAGCACCTGCAATCGCTAAATACCCAACTGTTTTCTTCTTCATAGGAAATTTCCTCCTTCATATTTCTAAAGCATGTACACTTTCGTATACAATGCCTATAGTAATGTTGGTTTCTTAACATTTCCTTAACGACTTAACAAAAAAACGCCGCTCATCCCGAGCGGCGTTGTTCTAAGCTTTTTGTAATTGTAATTCTTCACGTTCCATTATTCTTCTTAATACAATTGTTTGTGTCATTGTAAATAAATTACCCGTTATCCAGTACAACACAAGTCCTGATGGCGCCGCAAATCCCATAAATAGAATCATTGCTGGCATCATAATTTGCTGCACTTTCAGCATCTGTACTTGCTCTCCAGGTGTAATATTAGATTGGAAAACTTTCATCTGAATAAATGTCGTTAATGCTGCGATAATCGGTAATATATGATAAGGATCTGCATGTCCTAAGTTCACCCATAAAAATGAAGATGTGCGAATCTCTTCTGTTCGGCTAATCGCATAATACAAAGCAGAGAAAATCGGCATTTGTATAAAGAGTGGCCAGCAACCAGCAAGAGGATTCCAACCGCCTGATTTCATTAGTTCCGACATTTCCTTTTGATACTGCTTTTGTTTTTCAAGATCTTTACCCACATCACCGTATTTTTGTTTCAGCTTCTGCAGTTCAGGTTGCATTTTCTTCATTTTCGCTTGACTACGATATTGCGAAACAGCTAATGGGATCATTGCTGAACGAATAACGAGCGTCATAATAATGATAGCAATCCCGAAGCTAGCTCCCGGTATATGATGAGCAACAAATTGAATCATATACGAGATTGGATATACGAAATAATGATCCCAAATTCCCGTACTATGTGCATCAATTGGCGCTGCATTACTGCAACCAGATAAAACAAAAACAAGTAATAATGATAAACTAACGAGCACAGCTCGGTATGATTTTAACATGTTCATTCCTCCAATGTTTCGTAATTATTTAGCGAAACATTGGTGTATACGGACCGACCTCGTCATTCTCTTCACTGGATTCTTGTCTGCGCACAGAACGAATCATTCCATATTTATAAAAAATAGAGAAAAGCGATACATTACCAGTACCCTCTTCACACGTATTAACTAGTTTAAAAGCTCTTTGTCTACCGCTTGATGCTTGCTGACGCACAAAGCGAGAAACGTTAGCAAGGAAGAAAACTTCTAATAAACAAAGTGCTGTCGTTACAAACGATATATATAGAATTGCATCCTGCAATAAAAATTCCATCGCTTCACATCCTTAATAAGGTCATTTTAGCACATTCAACAAACATTCTCTATTTCCTTTTATCGTCAAAAAAGTATTTTGCATATTTTCTCAAGAAAACTATGCTAAAAAACTAATGTATTCGCTTTCTTTAGTATATTCACACGTATCCTTGTATAGGTTTAATTTGTTAGAAATTTATAAAATTTTCGCATTATAATAAAACTATTGCCAGTTTTTGAAAAAACCTTTATTCTCTTCTTGTAATCAAAAATGAATATGGAGATGAAACATACTATGGGTCAACTAGGAGACGCCGATTACGTTCCCGACACCGCCTTTTTATCCTTCCCAGCAGCTAAAACATTTCACTTAGAATTTATCATACAGTTGGTTGTTATTTTCGTAGCCTCTATTTTGTATGCAATTTCTATGAATATGTTCTTTATCCCGCATAACATGATTAGCGGTGGCTTCGCTGGTGTAGGGATGATTATCGGTTATTTAATGCACTACAATATCGGTGCACTTATCTTTTTACTAAACATTCCTCTTCTTATTTTAAGTCACTTTTACTTAGGCAAGAAGACAACCTTTTTAACAGCGTACTTTGTAGCTATATCATCGTTAGCGATGAACATTATCCCTGTACACCAAGTTTCAGACGATATTTTACTGTCTTCTGTATTTGGTGGTGTAATCTGCGGAGCAGCTTCCGGAATCATATTCCGATTTGCTTCTTCAACAGGTGGCTTTGATGTTGTTGGATTGATTGTAGCGAAACATCGAGATATTTCAATTGGAGCAATCATCTTTGGATTCAACTTAATCTTACTTGTTGCAGCAGGATTTATTTTCGGATGGGATATTACACTTTATACGTTAATTAGCCGGTTTGTAGTCAGCAAAGTTATCGATGCTGTGCATACGAAACATATTAAATTAACGATAATGACAGTTACAGAAAAAGGCGAGGAAATAAAAAGCGCACTATTGCATCACGGCATACGCGGGGTGACAATGGTAGATGCTGTCGGCGGCTATACAAACCATAAGAAAAAAATGATTTACACTGTCGTGACTCGCTATGAGTTAGGCGAAATGAAACGTATTATCCGTCAAGTGGATAACAAAGCATTCATGAACATTACTGAAACAGTTGAAATTGTCGGCCGTTTCAAACGCATATAAAAAAGGTTAATACATGAAAGGGCATAACATATTAGTCATATATAATATGTTATGCCCTTTGTTATTCAACTAACGCACCCTTTAGCATAATAAAATCACGAAGTTTATTACTACAAATCGGAGGATAGCATTCCGTATACAATACTATCTGTCCATTCATTTTTACTCCAAAAATCTTGTATGAAATGGGCTTCCTTTCTCATGCCTATTCGTTCACACAATTTTTGTGAAGCTGTATTACGTGCATCAAGATTAGCTTGTATACGATGTACATGAAATTCATTAAATAATTTAAATACCAAACTACTTACTGCTTCTGTTGCCAAACCTCTCCCAGCTACTTCATTTGAAAAACTATAACCAATCTCAACAGTGTCTTTCATATTTGTGTACCATACGGATAAATCACCAACTACTTTAGTCTTGTATATAACTGCCAAACTTAATATTGATTCTTCAGTAAGTACATTGTTTGCTAGCTTCTTATTAAATCTTTTCTGCATGTCTTCATGAGTCCACTTTTTATGTAATAGGAACTTACATGTATCATCATTATTATAAATAGCAAATACATCCTGTAAATCAGTACTCTTAAAAGGTCTAATTATTAATCTTTCTGTTGTGATCTCCAAGTTAGCTCTCCTCCCTTACATTCATGCTACAAAACATTTTTTATAGTATTTAAGCCTCCTTCTTAGATCTCACCTTGATTACATATTTCATCATAATAAATTAAAATCCTTCTTCCACTAAACTGCATTGTTAATGGTATTTCCTTGCGATTTTTATTTTTTACACTTATTACAAAATCAGATAATTCTATTATTGTGGCCCTAAATGTGTTATAATGAAAGCAGACTCACAAAAAAAGAGTATATAGACTTGGAAGTTTCTCTTATTTTTACAAGCAAAAAGAAACGAGCAGTCAGGTATATTTCAAACACCATACACGTAACGGTTTAAAAAACCGATCATCTTAGTTATTCTTCCATGATCTTTTTATAAAAAGATACGTACAACTAAAATTCACTTCAATATACTATACCTACCTTTTTGACTTCCAAATCATCTTATTACATAAGGAGATGAACATATGAATCAATATATAAGATATACAATAGCTGTCCTGTTTGCTATTATCGGCGGAACAATCTGCTTCTGGACAAACACTCAGCTTGGAGAGAATATCATTTTTAATGGAATCGAAACGCTTGTAAGCGCTTCAATTTTAGGTGGATACATTTACTTCCTCTTCAATCCAGAAGAAAATGCACAAAAAACAATGTTATTAACAATGATCGGAATCGTTGGCGGATGTATTTCCTACTCAATGACTAACTATACATTACCACTTCAATTAAGCTCAGCTTTCTTCCACGGTCTATGGACTTGGTTCATTGCATTCTGCCTAGCAGACGTATTCAACCTTTTACAAGACAATGAAGAAGAGAACGGTCGCCAAATTGAAAGTAACTCGTAAGCTGGAAGATACTCTTCCAGCTTTTTTGTTTTGTTACTCTTTCCTGTTCATACCCCATCACTAAAATAAAAAGAAGCTACCCCCACGGCAACTTCTTTTCCACATACCCCATTCAGTATTCACTAAAATATATCAACGATTTTTTAAATATATCGATCATTTCTCCACTTATATCGGCGATTTTTTCATTATATCGACGCTTCGACACAGGATATCAACTTACCGACATCCTTCGACACTCAAAGCGTACAACATACCCTATCCCCCAAGCAATTTACTGCCGAACTCTACGATTAAAAAGATAACTAATAGGATCGCGAGTATCTTTAATGCCACATATGCTACTTTAAAAACAGCATAAATGAGCAAGACTATTAAAATAATCGTTAAAATTTCCATCTAGAATTCCTCCAAGCTTTGCTCTTCTTATCTTATTTTACTCGCCACAGACTTTTTATGGAACGGCAGAAGACGACATAGAAAAAAGAGGATACCTTACCCATCGTAAGATACCCTCTCTTTCAACTGCTCAAACCATTCTCTCTCTAATTGTAAATATCCCAGTTCATTCTTTTCAGCATTCTGTAATTCTTTATCGGCTTTCTTCATATACATACGGGAAGCTTCTAAATCATTCTCTGCATATGTAACAATTGCTTGTGCTCGATAATACCCATGTAAGTCTATTTTTGTAATGGCCTTCCAATGTTCCTTCGCTTCTTGCAGAGAAAGACGATCCATCTCATAAAGAGCTTTATATAAAAGATACCAACTATGAAAACTACTAACGAAAAATTTATTTTCTTTCGTTACAGGGAGTTTCACGATTTGTTCTACATACGGTATCGCTTTTTCCATTCCCTTTTGATCCGACCGGGCAAGGAAGACAAGCATAAGTCCGCTCATGATCTCTCTTATACTTTTATGTTCTTTTATTTTATCTTCGGTAAGTTCTACTAATCTCTTATCCCAATCTTTCGGCCTCTTATAACTAAATAACTCACTTGATACTTGAATATTATATAAATGCTGCCTCGCCTTTCCATCATCTTTAATTAAAATGAGAAATTGCATACCATCGCTCATAAGCGTTCCTTTTATCGGCACGATTGTAACCGCAAAAATGATAAAATGGAAAACAGAAAAATATAACAGATATTGATAATAACTCACCATGTATATGTAACCAAAAGTAATACCAAATAGGAAACTTGTAATTGGTCCACCTAAAGTCATCCATGCCCATTTTTTCGAAAGGTTCGGTGTTACTATAGAAGGCGGTATCAACATTGCCACGCCTCCGAAGTACGCCCATAATTTATTTTCTCGAATACGTACTTTCCCCTTCTCTTTTTGAACAGTAATAGGCCCTACTGTCATAAATTTAAATGTCAAACCACCCATTACGCCGAATATGACATGTCCTAACTCATGAATGATTACCACTAACAGAAAAATAGCCAATAATACCCATATGTTCAACATTGTTTCTAATTTTCCAGTTCGGATTACTCCGTATAAAATGGACAGAATTAACGCCACTGTCAGTGAACCAGCTGGCCTTCTTAAAATATCCACCTTTTTCTCCCCTTAATAAATCATTTTTCTATGCATTTCGTACATGAATTTTCCAAGATGCAATATCCAAATAAATGAGATTAAGCCAATTAATACAAAATCGATATCACTAGCCGCTGTATATATAACGGCAGCCCACCATACATATGCTAATATTGTATTCGTAAATTCATACGCTTTATATCCAGCCTCATGCACAATGTGCTTTAATCCTTCATCTGCATTTTTCGTCCACATTTTCATAGATTCTATATACGTTACACCTTGTTCAGGATATAGCTTGTTATAACGATTTTTTGTTATGAGCCCGATAACCACTACAATAGTTAAACAGAAGATAGAAGCTACTAAATTCCACACTGCAAATGAAACATTTGTATCCTGCAACAGTGCACGTCTACATGTAATAACTGCATATACAAACCATGCCTGCGTAACTATATCACCTACACGTAAATATATACTTATAATGCCTAATTTTCTGCCTTGTACGCTCTCTTCTTCATCGCGTGCCTCCGCTAACATACGTGTATTCTTCCAAGTGTAGTACATCATTAAAATTCCAAAAATAGTACATACACCTATAAATGTATTAGATGATAATTCTCTCGGTTCATCCGAGAGTAAATTTAAAGCTATATAAGATGTTAAAAAGCCACCCATCATACTTAATGCTATTTTCCCCACAAAATCAAATTGTTTTTTTCGTTTACTCTTCATCATCCTCTTCTCCCTCCACTAACGTAAATATTTCCTCCACCCGTACATTGAAAATTTGTGCGATTTTTAGCGACAATACAATAGATGGTGCATAATCCCCGCGCTCAATTAAACTAATCGTTTGCCGTGATGATCCTATCGCTTTCCCTAAATCCCCTTGTGATAAACGATGCTTTGCTCGCAATTCCCTCACTCGATTTTGAAGCTTCATGTCTTCCCTCTTTTTCATTTATTTAATTAAAATTGTAAATAACATCCTCATTTTTGTCAATTATAATTGTCATTACGACTATAATAATTGACAAAAATAAAGATGTATTATGATGAAAATAACTTATATAATGAATGTGAAATATTAAACAAAGGAGGTTCCATATGAAGAAAACATCTACCTTTTCTTACATTCTTACTAAGCTTACAGCAGCTTTATTATTATTATTATTACTTATTAGCACGCTTCTCTTAACAACTAGTCAACAAACATTATATAGTTTCTTAGCTGGATTACGAGAACTACTATATGTTCCCTTCGTTCCTATTCTTGCGGCATATGCAATTTTTTGTTCTATTTGCATCGATAAATTGAAATTAAAAACATATACAAGACTGAAGACATTATGCCTTTATATTTTTTGCGGCTATTTATTTTCTCTTCCATTCCTAATGTTTAAAGAAGCTAGTCTAATACAGTTCTTGTTTCTCGGATCAATTGGAGCAGTGTGTTCTCTTTTTTTCTACTTATGTGCAGTTATAGCAACAAAACTTAAGTGGATACAATATGTCGTGCCAGGCATTATGCTTATTATATTTATCACAATCAACTTTATCGATCTAGAAAAGGTTGGAACATCAAAAGAACAATGGGTCGAAACAAAAACAGAAAACTCTTTCGAAGCATCTTTTCAACATTTTAGTGGTGAACATAAAGTCCCCATTGAACTAAAACGAGGTGACATATTAGAATTTACCATTGAATCACGAGCTGAAAATCCGGATGGCTACATGGGAGCCGTAAAAATGGCTAGTGAGTTTCAAGAGGAAGAAAATTATTTAGCTTCAAACGGTCCTAATACATACCAATTTGCAGCAATTAAGACGGGAACGTATTACATTATAGTTAATGGCAATAAGTTAAAAGGAAAGTTGAGAATAGATTGGAATATAAAATAAAAAGGCAGTGCGTTTGCACTGCCTTCCTAAATTTTGACATAGAATGGATTTCATATTAACTTGCGTTTTGTAACAATACTCGTTTCAACTGTTTGCGGAAACGAACACCTAACGTAATTGCTACAATCACAATCACTCCAAAAATGATTTTACCGATGTGACCTTCTAACACTCCAAAAATATCATGTAAGTTGCCACCTAACCAGTAACCACCGATTAAGAAGAATGATACCCAAAATAGAGCACCTGAGTAAATTGTAATTGCAAAACGACGGAATGGTAAGTTAATAATTCCTGCAAAGTATCCTGTAAAATGACGTACACCAGGAATAAAGAAACCGATAAAAATCAGGAAGTATCCATACTTATCAAACCACATTCTTGTTAAGTCGATTTTTCTTTGTGTTAAAAATACGTATTTCCCATACTTTTGAACAAAGGGCATACCTAATTTATTTCCTAAAAAGTATTGAATTGTCATTCCTACACTTGTCCCAATAAAGGATAGGATAATTAAAATCGGTAAACTTAAATCGCCCTTCTGCGCTAAAAATCCTGCATATGCTAACGTTGGCTCTCCCGGAAAAGGAAGTGCAATATATTCTAACAGCAAACCAACAAGTACAACATAGTACCCGTATTGCTGAAATAATTCATGAATCCATTCCATGTCATCTCTCCTTTCAATCACGTACAACTTCTTACTATTATTGTATAAAAAAATTGTCGAAATAACTATCACAATAGCTTACATTTTTATTACATTTTTGTAAGACTCACACTAAAGTTTTCTGTTCTTTATTTACTTCTATGTACGTTCATTTAAAAACAACTTAACAAATATATACCGTGAGAAACCTGGCCTTAATATACATTTTCCATCCAGTTTTTAACACTTAAAAATCACATTATTTCGTTCTCAATAAAAAACCACTACAAACTCATACTAACTTCATATTAGCTTCATATACGTATTGTAAGATTATAGCGGAATTTGTTGAAAAATTTAACTAATATATTACTAATCATTAAATTGAATAAATATAAGTCGCTTTTCGAAATTAAAAAAAGGGTGAATAAGAAATGGAAGCTTATAAAATGCACGATTTTATTAATACAAATGTTGAATCTCACCAAAATGAAACCGTTTTTAATTTACACATATGTGAAACAAGTGAATTTGACGTAAGTTTAACAAAATCTACAACACTGTCTTTTATCGTTTCAAAAAAGAACATTAAGATTGTTACGAAAAAATGGATTAATTCAAATCAAGAAAGCATGATTGGTAAAAGTTACATCATTCCAACGAAAGCTTTCCACTACTTCTTACCAATTATTTCTGAAACTGAAGATGAGCTAAATATTCAAGTTCAAAGTTTTGGACTACATGGTGAACTTTTACTAAATGAAAGATTACTTATTGATAAAAACAACAAACAAAATCCAAAGATTACTACCTTCTTTGAAACATTAGATGAAAATGTAAATAAAGTATTACGAGGATTGCAAATTCATTGTATGTAAGACTATTACAATAGTAAAAAGGAGAATATAATGAAAAAACTATTATTAAGCGCACTATTATCATTAGGATTTTTAACTATTCCATTCACAAATGCTGAGGCAGCTACAACGAACGATCAACTGATTGTAAACACGCAGTTAAATAAAATGGATTATTATCAAAATGGAAAATTTATAAAGAGTTTTACTGTCGCTACTGGAAAAGCAGCTACTCCTACACCTAAAGGTACTTTTCAAATCGTAAATAAAATTAAAAATCGTCCTTATTATACAGGCAAAATTAAAGGCGGCGATCCACGTAATCCACTTGGTGACCGTTGGCTCGGACTAAACATGGCAGGAACTTACGGAACAACTTATGCGATTCATGGTACGAACAATAATCAGGCAATTGGCAAATGGACAACACTAGGTTGCATTCGTATGTATAACAATGATATACACTGGTTATTTGAGCGTATTCCCCAGCAGGCTACTGTCACTGTAAAATAACCTAACAACACGATTTACGTGTAGCCAAGAATTTTATATCTTGGCTTATTTTATTTCTTCATTTACAGTAGCAAAACAACTGTATTTACATATATAATAGGGATAGATTGTATTAAGTAACATCTAAACATTGATAAACATGGATATTAAAATTATACAGTTATAATATTTTATAAATTTTACAATACATACTATAATAGAATTACTGTAATTCTTAAATATTCAGTTTCACTAAACAACTCCCCTTGCTACTTTCATGATTATTTTATGGCGGGGGCTTATTATATGTATAAACAATCTGAGTCATCGGAAAAATGATGAATTCGAATATTGCAGTAAAAAGCGTTATTTAGGAGGTGTTACTATGACGCATATACTGGTGATTGAAGACAACCCAGATATACAAGAACTAATTCGTGAATTTCTAATGGCACAAAACTTTACCGTTGATGTCGTTGGCGCTGGAACAGAAGGTATACTTCTTTTCCAAAAAAATTCATACGATCTTGTCCTCCTTGATGTGATGTTACCAGATATAGATGGCTATAGTATTTGTAAAATTATGCGAGGACAATCTGATGTACCGATCATTATGTTAACAGGCTTACATAATGAAGAAAGTGAAATTAAAGGATTTGAATTAGGTATTGATGACTATATTACGAAACCGTTCCATTACACCGTATTTATTAAACGTGTAGAAGCTGTATTAAGAAGGGCAGCAACGAAGGAAGCAGAAACCGCAAATATACTACAATTCCGTGAATTGATGTTAAATTCTACAGCATATGCCGCTTATGTTCATGGTAATCAAATTGAATTAACAACAAAGGAATTTGAAATTATTTATACTTTACTGCAAAATCGGGGAAAAGTATTATCAAGAAGTGATTTGCTGAATAAGGTATGGGGCTATGAACATTATGGTGATGTAAGAGTTATAGATACACATATTAAAAACTTAAGAAAAAAATTAGGGATTCCTTATATTAAAACGGTGAAAGGCATTGGCTACAAAATCGAATCGTAGCACAGACAACATCACCAAAAATATTTTCATCAAAACCTTATTATTTTGTATTCTTTTATCACTTTGTCTTTATCAAATTATTTACTTCCTAGCTTCAAACTACGATAAAGAACGTTTTGCAAAAGAAAATGGAGCGCTGTCTACAGAACAAGCAGATTCAGACAAACAAAACGACCAAAGTAAAACGAATCAAAATAAAGCTGTATCACAGGGAGACATTTTTAATTTCCAATCTTCTATTATAGATTATAAATCACTCTCTACAGCTATCAATCATCTTTTGCAGCCTAGCCAAACTGCAAAAGCAAAAGAACATACACAAAGTAGTACGGGGAAAAATAGCACTTCTGCTCCACTTACAGAGATGGAAAAGCAAGTCGCTACTAATGATGCCTTACATAAACAAAATGCAGCAAGTAAAACAAATGATGCACAAGATAATCCAAAATTAACAGATGTACTGCAGCAATTAGCTCCACATATTGGCGCGACAATGCTTGCATTATCTTTACTCGGATCTTTAATTTATACAAAACTAATTGCCAAACCTTTTCAATTTATGAGCGATGCTTTAAAAGATATTATGAATCTTGATTTCTCAGATAAAAAGCTACTTAACAAAAATACAGACCAAACTGATTTTAATTTACAAGTAGCTGCTTCACAGGTCCCAAATATCGTGAAGAATTTACATGCAAGCAATCAAGATTTAAGAAACGAGCTCAAGAGAGAACAACAATTAGAACAATCTCGTAAAGAATTTATGTCTATGGTATCCCATGAATTAAAAACACCAATCGCAGCCGTTATGGGACAACTAGATGGCATGATTCACGAAATTGGAGCTTATAAAGATAGAGATAAATATTTAAAACGTTCCTATGAAATGATGCAAGATATTAACATATTAACGGAAAAAATGTCGGAATTATCCAAAATACAAAACCCTCAATTTAAACCTGATTTAAAAGTTATCTCATTAACTACTATTATTGAGGATGTTATGAAGAAAGTAGATTACTTTGTATCTGTAAAGCAATTAAATGTTCAATCTAACATTAAGCAAGATGTACAAATTTTAGCTGACCCTAAATTTATTCAAACTGCTATTTTTAACATTATTTCAAATGCAATTCATTACACAATTGACCATCAGCATGTATATATAAAGCTTTATGAAAAGCCAAACGGTTACGCATTAGAAGTACTAAATACAGGTTCACAAATAGATGAAGATAAACTTGCCCATTTATTTGAACCATTCTATCGCGCAAACCCTGACAAACACGGCTTAGTACAAGGTAGTGGTCTTGGGTTATACATTGTAAAACAAATACTAGATAAGCATCAGTTTCCTTATGGGATACAAAACACACCTCAAGGTGTAAAATGCTCCATTGTATTTCCAAAAGCAATGTAAAAACCTACTACAATTTCATACCCCAAATTCATACTTCGTATGAGTGGCGGAATTTTGTAGAGTGTCTTACTCTGTTTCGTTCGCCCGTTGTCCTTATTTGGATAGCGGGCGTTTTTTATTATTTAAAAGGAGGATTTTCATGGAGAAATTTAAGTATTCATTACTTGTTTTATTCGGAGCTTGTAGCTACGGCGTACTTTCAACGATTTTCAAACTCGGATTCATTGATGGATTTTCAGCACATCAACTATTAGGAGGACAATATGTCTTCGGATGGATTGGGCTTCTTCTGCTCGTTCTTTTCGTTTCACGTCATAAAGTAACAAAAAAGCAATTCTTTTCCTTACTAACAGTTGGCACAACAATGAGTATGACTGGTATCTTCTACGCTATTTCTGTAGAAGAACTACCAGCATCTATCGCTGTTGTCCTACTCTTCCAGTTCACATGGATTGGTGTAGTTATAGAAGCAATCGCTAATCGAACATTACCAAGCCGTGAGAAAGTTATATCTATCATTATTTTATTTACTGGAACATTGTTTGCAGGCGGTGTCTTTGAAGGTCTCGGACAAAACTTTTCCACGAAAGGTATTATCTTTGGTCTATTAGCCGCTGTCTCTTTTTCATTCTATGTTTTTGCAAGCGGGCGTGTTGCTACAGAAGTTCCGCCTTATACGAAAAGCTTTCTTATGACAACAAGTGCTACTCTTATCGTATGCCTATTCTTCCCGCCAACCTTTTTAACGGATGGTGCCCTGCAAGCCGGTCTTTGGAAATACGCTTTCTTCCTCGGATTGTTCGGCGTTGTCGTACCTGTCATTTGTTTTTCAATTGGTGTACCGAAAGTAGGAACAGGACTTAGTACAATACTAGGAGCAGCTGAATTACCAACGGCCATTATCGCTTCTATTACACTTGTACATGAAGTCGTAACCTTCATGCAGTGGATTGGGATCATCTTTATACTACTTGGCATTTTCACCCCTCAGCTGCTTACGGCTAGGAAAGAAAAGAAACATAGTAGCGTGCATAGTGCGTAACAAAAGACCTTTCATTGATTTGAAAGGTCTTTTTCTCTATCTCACTTTACTGCTCCATATAGCTTTTCTATCTCATGCTCGATTTGTTTTACATCGATTCGTTCAAATAGTGGCTGCACACTATCAATTCTATTCGGCAACGTGTTTTGAGGCTCCCAATTTCGGTTCACAATCGATAACGTGTTTCTAACTCTTTCACTTGAAAATGGTAAAAACGATTCAAGGAGATTTGCAAAATTAGCGATAAGATACACACAGTTATAAATCGTTTCTTCGCATGAAGCTGGATCATCTTCTCTTTGTTTCCAAGGCTGTCTCTCATCAAAGTATTTATTTGCAAAACGTACGGCATCAAATATTGTTTCTAACGCCACCTTAAATTTAGTTTGCTCAATCAACTCTCCTACATTTTTATATAATCCTTCTACTTTATCTTTCAGTTCTACATCAATACTCCCCTGCGGCACAATGCCATCATAATATTTTTCAATAAACTTTAATGTCCGGTTCACAAAGTTCCCGTATGCACCTAACAATTCACTATTATGACTGTAAATGAATTCACGCCATGAAAAATCAGTATCACGATTTTCTGGTGCATTTACTGTTAAAAAGTAACGAATAGAATCTGGATTGTAACGTTCTAATATGTCAGGCACCCATACTGCCCAGTTTTTACTCGTAGATAACTTTCTTTTTTCAACTGTTAAATATTCATTCGAAACGATATGACGAGGAATGGCTCCTTCTCCTATTCCAAGCAATACCGCTGGCCAAATAATGGAATGAAACGGAATATTATCCTTTCCGTGCACATAATATGTTTTCGCTTCTCTATCCCAAAACTCTTGATCATCTTTCCCTGTTTCTTCAGCCCAATGTTTACTCGCCGAATAATATCCTGTCACTGCTTCAATCCATACGTAAATTTTCTTATCTTCATACCCTTCTACTGGAATTGGTACCCCGATTGGTAAATCACGTGATACGGCCCTATCTAGTAATCCTTCCTTTACATATCTCTCTGTTAGTTGAATCGCATTGTCACGCCATGCCCCTGTTTGCTTTGCGATTTCTACAGCCCTTTTAATTTGCTGCTGAAATGTATGCAATGCGAAATAGAAATGCTCTGTTTCCTGTATCGATGGCGTACTACCACATAACTTACATTTCTTTTCTAGCAAATCGAGTGGATCTAAAATAGCTGCACACGCATCGCATTGATCTCCTCTTGCTGCTTCATGGCAATGTGGACAAATGCCTTCTACATAACGATCAGGTAAAAACTGCGTACATGCTTCGCAATACGCTTGTTCCACTGTCCTTTTATAAATATAATCTTCTTCTAATAAACGTAAAAAAACTTTTTGAACAGTTTCATGATGGTGCTCGCTATCTGTACGTGTATAGCAATCATACGTAAAACCAAGTTTATGAAAACATCGCTGGAATTCTTCATGATACTTATCAGCAATTTCCTTCGCCGTCACACCTTCTTGTTTTGCCCTAATTGCAATCGGTGTTCCATTACAATCACTTCCCGAAACATACAACACATTCTCACCTTTTGCCCGGTAATAACGTGCTAAAATATCTCCAGGTAACAAACTCGCAATATGTCCAAGATGTAACGAACCATTTGCATACGGCCAAGCGCCTCCAATAAAAATACTCATCTTACATTCCTCCTTTTAAATATAAAAAAGCCCCGCCCTTATCTTAAAAAAGATAAGGGCGGGGCTTTATAAACAGTCGCGGTACCACCTTATTTCGCCAATTACTCACATAATTAGCCTTAACAAGTACGGAGCTATATGCTCTTATACTGTGGTTTTGATAACGAGTACCAACTCTCGTCACCGCCTACTATTATCATTTGATAAGTTCAGGACGAAGCTCAAAGGCCATTGTTCAAATGAATATTCTTGCTTCTTCTCAGCTACCGAAGCTCTCTGGACAGAATGATTTCATTCTACTTTTCCTTTTCAACGCTTTTATATATAACACGTATTTTACGACTTAATTGCAGAAAAATCAAACTTAAATTCAAAAAGAAAAGGAAATCCCCTTCTCCTGCAGAATAACTATACGTTCACAAAAGGAGTGATACGATTGAATCAAAAACAACTAAGCACACGTAATGAAAAAAGCTGGAATGCAGCTGCTTATGAAGCTTGGACGAATCGCCACGGGGCACCAGCCGATTATGCAAAAAAGCTTATGAAAGATCCCGTGCGCGAAGTAGAACACTATTTACCTTACATACAATCTCCAAAAGGAAAACGTATTATTAACTTACTCGGGTCAAAAGGAAATAAAGCCGTTGCTCTCGCTCTTTTAGGCGCTGATGTAACAGTTGTTGATATTTCAGCAAGTAATGCAAAATATGCAAATGAACTTGCGGAAGCAGCAGGTGTCTCTATCCAGTATGTCGTTTCTGATGTACTAAATGT
The DNA here is from genome assembly GCF_022637375.2 of Bacillus sp. N5-665. Classification (NCBI taxonomy): domain Bacteria; kingdom Bacillati; phylum Bacillota; class Bacilli; order Caryophanales; family Bacillaceae; genus Bacillus; species Bacillus sp. N5-665. The sequence goes on along the minus strand of NZ_CP093325.1, from coordinate 448,175 downwards.
GCAGCTCTCCGAATCATTTGATATCGTATTACTGGAACTTGGTGTACTCCATTACTTTCTAGATTTAACACCGCTCTTTCAAAAAATTGCTACCATGCTTAAAGGAGATGGAACGCTTATCCTTCGTGACTATCATCCTGTTTACACGAAATTATTAGGAGTAGACCACCCATCATTTCGGGCCAATGGAAATTATTTCGATGAAGAATTGATTGAAGATGATGTGGCTTATAGCATCCTTCTTACAGAAGCGCAGAAAGAATCATTGCCTAAAACAACCATCCGTCGCTGGACGCTAGGAGAAATTATTACAACACTTGCACAAGAACATTTTAAAGTTGAAAAACTAATTGAAGAACACGGGTCTCATCAAAGGTGGGTCTTCCCTCCTACTGCACCGGAAGGAATTGAAGAACATATACCAGGTCTATATACATTAATTGCGACAGCATGCAAAAAAGGATCCCTTCACGGATAGGATCCTTTTTGCATGCTCACGCATATAAGTTGAGGTTGGAGATTACCATAATTCTGTAGAATAGGACACAAGATATTTCAACATTTCGTCTCTGACTTACGTCGTCAAAAAGGGGTATGACCAACATAACGAAGAGTAATGTTACAGTTGATAGTGATAATCGTTATCAACTAATTAGAAGTATACATGATGTTATTTCAAATTACAATAGCATTTCTCATTTTTATTTATGAACTTTTTGATATACAAATGTATACATTTTAAGAACATTTACTCATATTAATCTGCCATCTTCCATTATCTGCTATAATTTTCATTGAACAGATTAATAACTTCATAATGGTGTTTTTATTAATGTCGTTCTTAATATTTATAAATCATAATAAATAGTTTTTAAAGGTAGGGATAACGATGAAATATGTTAGTATTCGCAAAAAACTACTGTTCACACTCTTAAGCATTTCTTCTTTATTTAGTATTGCTCTTATTGTTATTCTTTCATTCGCTATGAACCAAGCAAGCGAAATTGAAACGTTAAAAAATGATGTATCTAAACGAGCAACAATTTTAAAAGAACGTGGTGATTGGTTCCAAGCACAAGTTGCCGGTTTACAAGAATATTTACTGTCACATGATCAAAAAGGATTGGATAAATTCAACCGAGAAGGAAAAAAACTTGCTGATACTAGAGAGAAAGTAACAAGTGATAAAAAACTCCCAGAAGGAATGAAAGAAGCGATTTTAATGGGAGCAAAATGGCGAAGCGTCATAGATAATGAAGCCCTCCCTCTCGCTCGCGAAGGAAAATGGGACGAAGCATCCAAAATCGCTTTAGCTCAAACCGATTATGTAAACGATCTTTTAAGCCGTTTTACTAAATATGCAAATGAAGAAAATGATAAACGTGACGCATTAATTGCTGACGTAGAGTCTTCTTCATCTCTTATTCAATATATTATTTTCTTCTCTCTCATTACATGTACGTTAACATCTATTTTATTAGCATGGTGGTTCTCTGGTAAACTCGTTAAACCGATACGACAAATTGATGAGAAATTAAAAGAATTAGCCTCTCAAGATGGCGATTTAACTGCTAGATTACACGTAACGAGTAAAGATGAAATTGGTGATATCGCCAATTCCTTTAATCAAATGCTCGCTAACTTACAACGTATCATAAAACAAGTGCAACAAACATCAACAAGTGTAAAAGAAGCGTCTGAAAATGTGTTTATCGAAACCACTGCTTCTATGGAAAATACAGCAAAAACCGAAGAAACTATGAATGCTCTTGAGTATAATATTCGTTCACAAGTTTCAAGTATCGAAGAAAGTTCAACTGCAATGGACGATATGACAACGAGTGTTCAGCGTATTGCAGAATCTGCCTCCTCTGTTGCTAGCCTAGCTGTTACAACTTCAGAAAAAGCAGATAGTGGGAATAAAGTCATTGAGAAATCTATTACACAAATGCATACAATTAACGAAGCTGTTAACGCTACATCACAAGTAGTAGAGCGACTCATTACACATACGAATCATATTGATACTGCACTTCAATCCATTTCTAATATCGCGGAACAAACGAATTTACTCGCTTTAAATGCTTCAATTGAAGCAGCTCGTGCTGGCGAACATGGAAAAGGATTCGCCGTTGTTGCCGATGAAGTACGAAAACTTGCTGAACAATCTCAGCTAGCGGCAACTGACATTAACCATTTACTTCATCAAATTCAAGCTGACACAAAAATAGCAAATGAAATGATGACACAAGGTCAGTCAGAGGCTTCGGAAGGAATTACAGTCATTCGTACCGCTGGATCTTCATTCTCGGAAATTGTTAACCACATTAACAAAGTCTCTACACAAATGCAAGAAATGTCTGCAACTGCTGAAGAAATGGCCGCAAGTTCAGAAGAAATGAATGCAGCTTTAAATAACATCGCCTCTATTTCAAATGAAGTTGCCGCCGAAACATCACAAACAGCAACTTCGGCTGGTGACCAAGTAAATAAAATGAGTGTCGTTGCTAAAAAAGCTTCTGAAATGAAAACGACCGTACAAGAACTTGAAGTTCTCGTTTCTCATTTCAAAACAACCGTTTAAAGCGAAACTTTCATTTATCCTTTTATAAGCTTCAAATTATTAAAAAGAGAGATTTACAGTCTCTCTTTTTTCACCTTAAAATATCTCTTTCTATCTCTCATTCCGTCTGCTATAATTCCTAAAGGAAAGAAGAAAGCTTTATTCCCGACGGAGTAAAGCTTTCTTTCAATTTTTTGCATTTGTTAATTCTAATACTAAGATTTCACAAGGAGGCTTTTTATCATATGAATTTTATTAGCATTCGAAAAAAACTAATGTTCATGATGGGAACGATTTGCGCTTTATTTGGCATCGCCTTAGCTTTTATTTTATTTTTTGCTATTGACCAATCTCGTAAAGCTGAAACATTACAAAAAGAAATTTCTCCTCTGGCAACAGAATTGAAAGAGCGTGGAGACGCTTATCAAGTACAACTTTCTGCTTTAAGAGGTTATTTACTACAACACGATCAAGTAGAATTAGACAAGTTTAACGAGATGAGTAAACGTCTGGAGGATTCAAAAGATAAACTTCTTTCTAATCCAAATATTTCTCAATCCGTGAAAGATACAATGAATTTAGGGTCCACTTGGAGAAAATTTATTGAAGAAAAAGTCTTCACCCTTGCAAAAGAACAAAAATGGGAAGAAGCTTTACAAGTGGCTTCTACAGAGAATGGCTCTGTTTATAAAGTAATTGGTGATTTCACAAATTACAGTAATGAACAAGCTAAGTTACGTGATCAATCTATCAAAAAAATTGATCAATCTTCACTACAAATTGAATATGTTGTCTTCTTATCACTTGTTATTTGTATTATCGTAGCTATCATTCTTGCATGGTGGTTCTCTGGTAAGCTTGTAAAACCAATTCAACAAATTGATAGTAAACTAAAAGAATTATCATCTCAAGAAGGTGACTTAACAGCCCGCCTACAGGTAAATAGTAATGATGAAATTGGTACGATTGCAACATCATTTAATAAAATGTTAGAAAACCTACAACATATTATCAATCGTGTTCAAAAAACATCCGTAGAAGTACAAAACGCTTCTGAAAATATGCTAGAAAAGACGAATATATCACGCGAGGCAACAATAAGAGTTCAAAGCTCGATGTCTAGCTTAAATGCAAATATTCAATCGCAAGCCTCTAGTATGGAAGAAAGCTCAACTGCAATGGACGATATGACAGTAAGCGTTCAGCGTATTGCTGAATCTGCTTCATCTGTAACTGAACTTGCTGTAACTACATCTGAACAGGCTAACGATGGAAGTTCAGTTATTCAAAAATCCGTTTCACAAATGACCACGATACACGACGCGGTAAATGCTACGTCAGAAGTGGTCGAACGTCTAATCACCCACACGAAATATATTGATACAGCTGTACAATCTATTTCTAATATCGCAGAACAAACAAACTTACTTGCTTTAAATGCATCTATCGAAGCAGCTCGTGCTGGCGAACAAGGAAAAGGTTTCGCTGTCGTAGCTGACGAAGTTCGAAAACTTGCGGAACAATCTAAAACAGCGGCAACAGATATTAACCAATTACTACATCAAATTCAACAAGACACTGAAACTGCAAGTTCTATGATGTCACAAGGTCGTTCGGAAGCATTTGAAGGTATTCATGTCATTCGTGAAGCTGGCAACTCTTTCACAACGATTGTGGAACAAGTAAATAAAGTATCTACTCAAATGCAAGACATCTCAGCAACCGCTGAGGAAATGGCTGCAAGCGCTGAAGAAATGAACGCTTCACTGAATAACATCGCTTCTATTTCGACTGAAGTATCTAGTGAAACAGCGGCAACAGCACAATCTGCTGAGAAAAAAGTCATTACGATGAATGAGATGACACAAACTGCTAAACAAATGAAACAAATAGTTGAAGAATTAGATCAACTCGTATCTCATTTCAAAACTGAATAGCTTTCAAAAAATATTCCTCTTTCAAGAGGAATATTTTTTTGAGCTCATTCCCTGCATTATATATATATATCCGTTATAATGAGAATCGATATCATTAATATGCAGGGGGTGCTACACATGTCACAACAAGCATTTGAAGAAAAGTTATATGCAAACTTAGAAGCTGTTATTGACCCTGAACTAGGTGTTGATATTGTTAATCTTGGATTAGTTTATGACGTTACAGCAGATGAAAATAATAATGCTGTCATTACGATGACGATGACTTCTATCGGTTGTCCAATGGCTGGGCAAATTGTATCAGACGTAAAAAAGGTATTATCAACGAACGTACCTGAAGTCAATGAAATAGAAGTAAATGTCGTTTGGAATCCGCCCTGGTCTAAAGAACGCATGTCACGTATGGCGAAAATCGCATTAGGTATTCGCGACTAAATAAAGAAAGACCTGACATCCTAGTCAGGTCTTTTTCTCTTATTATTTTACGCCTACTGCATCATAAGCTTTCGTTACAGCTTGTACAGCTTTAGAGTTTTTACCATATAAATCTTCAGCTGACTGAAGAGCAGCTTGACGCATCATCTTAAAGTCAGAGTTTGCAGTTAAATATTTCGTAAGAGCACGGTAATAAATTTTTTCTGTCGCTTCACGGCCTACTCCAGTTACTTTCACACCGTAATGCTCTCCGCCATCAGATACTAAATATGCAGCTTTATTGTTAATACTACTGTTAATATGAACGCCGCCATTATCAGCTGTTCCAGTGTAGCGTTTATTGTAATGATCTGGGTAACCTTCACCTGGTTTTAATGGATTTGGAATAGATGCTGGATCTTTCAGAGAACGAAGTGCATCACCAGGTTTTCCAGGTGTATAAATGTCAGCACCTAAATCCCAGCTCTTCTTCTCAACCATGACACCCATAATATCAGATAACGATTCATTTAACGCACCTGACTCATTTTTATAAACAAGGTTTGCTGTATGTTCAGTTACAGCATGCGTTAATTCATGGCCGATAACATCTAGTCCAGCAGATAATGGAATAAACGTCGTACCGTCTCCATCACCATACATCATTTGTACACCGTTCCAAGCTGCATTATTCCAGCTTTCTCCAACGTGAACAGTAGAAATAAGCTTCGCACCTTTATCATCGAAAGAGTTACGATTAAATGTCTTTTTGTAGTAATCATATACTTTTCCTGCATTTACATGCGCATCAACCGCTGCTTTATCTTCGAAGAACTTAGATTTACTCTCAACTTCTTCTCCTGTGTATCCAAGCCATTGTGAGAATAAGTTAAACAAGTTTTCATCCATATTTTCTGCATCAAATGTATGAACACCTTGTCCTCGTTTACCATCAAACAAGTTGAACGCTCCTGTTTTCTCATCTTGAGCAATTTCAAATGATTGTCTATCGCCTAGTACTCCGTAACCAAATCCTGTAATGTGATCTACAGCGTTATATTTCTCAATCACATTTCCATTCGTTGCATCAACAAAATAATGCCAGTATCCTGGAGCTGGTTTTGAAATCGATGCTTTAACTAAGTATGCAAGATAGTACTTCCCATCTTTTTCATACACAAATAAATCTTTTTTCACACCGTCATAATTCTTTACTTTACCAACTTCTTTTTCAATATCTGCCTTTGCAATCGTTTCAGCTTGCTCTGCACTAATATTTGCAAACGAAGGAATATTTTTATCCTCTAAATTCGGAATAACTTGTCCGAAGAATGCTTTTACATTATTTTCTTTATCTAGTGTAACAGTTTGATCTGAACCATACACAGGAATATTATTATGTTTTTCAACTAACTTCACATGTGTCGTACCAGATTCAGCATCTTTTTCCTCCCCAACGACATTGAAGTGTTTATCAATATTTCCTGCTAATTTAAACATATCTTTCTTACTCTCTAAATATTGAAAGACCGTCTCTTTTTTATCTAGTCCTTCTGGTGCTTTCCATTCTTCACCTATGTATGCAGGTGTTTTAAATTCTTGATGATATTGAATTTTTTGTTCTTCTGCTTTCGTTGTCGTTGCTCCAAATGTTCCAAATCCCCCGGCTATAACAGTTAACGCTAATGCTGATGAAATGACTTGCTTTTTCACTATAACATTCCCCATTCCCATAAAGATTTTTGACACTTTTATACAATTCTTATTTTCCGGGCTAATACCTTTTTCTAAATATTGAGAAAGTTTTTTCTGACAATTCCACTCAAAAAAAGAGGACATCAATTCGATGTCCTCTTTTCCATAAACGTTCTATTGTCTTTTCAATTCGATTGCTAAATAGTGTGATTGCTCTTTCGCTTCAATATGAATATCTTCTTCTACTGCTTCTGCTGCATCACGCATAACAAGATTTTCACCATTTATTACACTACTCCCTTCAATTTGTACAAGGTACAATTGACGGCCTTCTTGCACCGGGAAATGAATTTCTTTTCCAGCATCTAACGATAAAGAATATAAATTCGCATCTTGGTGAATACGAATTGGTGCCTCTCCTTCTACTGGAGATACCATATGGAACCATTCATTTTCACGCTTGCTCCAATCAAATGTAAACTCACCATAGTTTGGTTTATGATCCGCACGATCTGGTAAAATCCAAATTTGTAATAAACGTAGTGTTTCATTTCCTAAATTATGCTCGCTATGAAATACACCTGTGCCAGCACTCATATATTGAACATGTCCTCGCTCAATTGTTCCGCGATTCCCCATGCTATCCTCATGTGTTAAAGCACCATCTACAACGTACGAAATGATTTCCATATCGCGGTGCGGATGCATATCAAAACCAGTTTGTGCCGCTACTAGGTCATCATTAATTACACGCAATGCTCCAAAGTTCATGTTATTCGGGTTATAGTAATTCGCAAAGGAAAAATGAAAATGTGTATTTAACCAACCGTGATTTGCTCTTCCCATATTTTTATGATCAACTTTTCTAAACATATCCTTCACCTCATATTATCTCGAATTCAAGATTTATTTTAAAAATTTTTCTCACTGTAATTTTTTTAGTAATTGTAATAATTGATGTTGTTCTTCTACATTTAAATTTTGAAACTGCTCCGCTTGGAACGTTTCTTGAGGCGGGACGATTTCTTCATATAAAACTTTTCCCTTTTCTGTTAACGAAATATATTTTGTAGTACCTTCTTGTTCACGATGAATCCACTCCAGCTGCTCCATTTTATTTAATAGCTGCGTAATATTTCCCTTCGTAACAAATAGTTTATTTCCGAGCTCTTGCTGCGTTAGACGATTATGTCCTCCAACTTGAGCTAGCACATCAAACTGAGCGGCAGATACATTCCATTCTTTCAAATGCTGATTCGTCTCACGAATACTTTTGTTATAAAAACGTGATAAACGAAACCATAATAGTAATCCGAGTCTATCTTCTGTCTTCATTCTATCACCTCGCTCATTTCATACCATTAGTTTAGAACTAAACTTTATAAAAGTCAATCACTTACTTTTAGTAATCAACAAAGAAAGCACAGTGCCATTTCTCCACTATGCTTTACATTAACTTTCTATTTTTATATTCATCTAACTTCCTCTCCGCGAACTTTCTCGCATCTTTCTCAATCCATCTATCTTCGTACACTTCACTTCCAACATACAATACTTCTCTCTTATGCTGCATCGCATGACGAAACTCATGCAGTAGTGTTTTGAGCACCTGCTCGTACTCTTCCCACATACAAACAAAAATTAATTGTTTTTCTTTATGATAAAAACCACCTACTGGGAATAAGAATTCCTCTTCTTCTTCTCCTAATGATAGAAGCACATGATTCGCATCACACGTATCACAAAAAACAACTGGTGTTTTACATACTTCAATCAGTGAAAACAAATCATCTCTAAGCCTTTTGACATCCCAAGGAAGCTGCGAATCCAACACATACCAATTCTCAACTTGTTGATATACATTTTGAAACTGGAGTTCCATTTCTCTATAATCCCCTTTCCAAACTCCCTTTTCCTATATGTATGCCACAATATGTAAAATATTAAACCTACTCTTTCCCCTTTCGAAAAATGACAATAAAAAAAGAACCTATGTCAGCATAGATTCTTTTTACGTAATCACTTTTTTTTCATCACTTTTTTTAATGCAAAGTAACCAATTGCACAAACAATAGCTGCAAGTGCAAAGTATTTCACATATGGCCCAGCTACTTTATTAATACTTTCCCACTCTGTTCCTAATTTAAAACCTAAATATACAAATACAATTGACCATGGAATAACAGCTAATGTAGTTAGCGTAATAAACTTAGCATGTGACATTTTCGCAATACCCGCTGGTATCGAAATAGCATGACGCACAACAGGAATAAAACGCGCTGTAAAAATAACGCCAGTTCCGTAACGATTAAACCAATCTTCAGCATAATCAATATGTTTCTTTTGAATTAAAATATATTTTCCATATCGCTCAAGGACAGGTCTTCCTCCGTAACGACCGATCCAATAAATGAATAGTTGTGCAATTACACCACCAATTGTACCGAACGCGACAGCGCCCCAAAACGTAATGCTTCCTGTTGATACTAAATAACCTGCATAAGACAATACGATTTCACTCGGAATAACCTCTAACATCAATCCAAGCATAATTCCCCAATAACCAAGTCCTTCTAGAAAAACTAAAACGGAATGAATCAACTCTCCTAACATCATGTACCTCTCTTTACTGTTTTCATTGCAAAAAATAAAAGTACAAGCAGTAAATATCTTGTACTTTTATTTTTTTAAAATTAGTTAGTCTTCGTATCCCACTTAAAGATTTTATTTAAAAATTTATATACATTCTTTGACTCTTTCGTCAGAAGTGGACCTAAGATCGATAGTATAAGCACGTATAGTGCCGAGAATGGTTTCAAGACTGACATTAAACCACCGGCGATGCCGATATTGGCCATAATGATGGAGAATTCTCCTCTTGAAACAATTGTTAATCCAATATTTGTTGACGCTTTATGAGATAACCCAGCTTGTCGCCCTGCAATCATTCCTGCAACAAAGTTTCCGATGATTGTAAGAAGGACAGCACCTAACGTTAACCATATCGCTCCGCCTAATGAAAACGGATCAATGCTTAATCCGAAACTGAAGAAGAAAATAGCTCCGAAAAAGTCTCTAAATGGAACAACAAGATGTTCAATTCTGTCACTATGCTCTGTCTCAGAGAAAACTAATCCTAAAAGAAGTGCTCCAATTGCTTCGGCAACGTGAATTGTTTCCGAGAAACCTGCAATAAAGAATAACGAAGCAAATACTACAATAATGAAAATTTCATCTGAACTAATATTGAGCAATTTATTTAATAAAGGCGTCGCCTTTCTAGCTACAATAAAGAATAGAAGCATGTATCCTAAAGCAATTCCAATTGAAGTAAGAGCACCTAGGAAGGAAGCATGATCTCCTAGAACTAAACCAGATACGACTGATAAATATACAGCAAGGAATATATCTTCAAACATAATAATTCCTAAAATTAATTCGGTTTCATTATTACCAGTTCTTCTTAAATCCACTAACACTTTAGCAACGATAGCACTAGAAGAAATCGTAATAATACCCGCAATAATTAAAATTTCTAGTAAAGGGAATCCCATTATAAATCCGTATAATAATCCAAGTGAAAAGTTAATTAAAATATAGATTGTTCCGCCAATCGCAATGGAACGTCCAGATTTAATTAGTTTTTTCATCGAGAACTCTAGTCCTAGGTAGAACAGAAGGAACAGAACGCCAATCCGTCCAAGGAAGGAAATTACACTCGCACTTTCAATAAATTTGAGATCGATAACACCTATTGTCGGTGCGTGCGGTCCTACTAACATTCCAAGAACAATTAGAAAAGGAATTACTGAAAATTTAAATTTCCCAGCAATTACCGCCGCAATTGCTACTAAAACTAAAGCTGTACCAACTTCAAAAATTAACGTATCCATCTAGTCAGTCCCCCTATTCGAAAGTAACTCATTAATAATTTTTTTAATTTCTTCTCTCTCACCTGAAACTACAAGCATATCGCCTTCTTCAATTACCGTTTCTGGTCCTGGATTGAATAGCTTTTTCATATTCTTTTTCATAACTGCAATAATCGTTACGCTATATGTTTTTCTTATTTCAAGGTCGCCAATTGTTTTTCCGATTGCCGGAGCTGCATTCTCCACTTTAAACCACTCAATTGCTAAACCTTCAAAGACCATTTCAACATTTTCTAATGCTCTAGGTTTGTATACCATTCCACCTAATATTGCTGCAATTTGTCTCGCCTCTGAGTCACGTAATGAAATACTTGAGATACTTTCTTCATGATCTGAATCAAAATGATACATTTCTCTACGCCCATCATCATGAATGACAATCACCATCTTTTCGTTACCTTTCGTAACGATTTGAAACTTATAACCAATACCCGGAAGTTCACTTTCTCTAATATTCATATTTAGCTCCTCCATAACTTCTTTATTTTAATTTTCTGTTTTTCTGTCTTTTGTTCATCCAATCAACTTTAGAAATTCTAACCATTCAGGATACCTATGACTTGGAAATCTTTTATTGTAATAATAAGTGGCTCCTAAAAAAATACTTAAAGATGTAATGATAAAAAACATATTACTTCTCATTTTCAAACTCTTAAGGCTTATATTCAATAAAGATTCTTCTTTCAAATTATCCCCTCTTTCTCGTTTTAAATTTAGTTTTTTAAAATGTAAATAATTCTAAAAATATTACGATGTAACATAATCATAACACAATATACGTTTATGTAACATAATTTTTTAGAAAAATTGATTCTCGTATATTTTTTGCATATAATTTTCTTATTACGGAAAAAAGGAAGTGTATTATATGGTTGATATCTTTAGCAGATTCCTTGAGGTAACGAATAATATTTTATGGTCATATATTCTTATTGCAATGCTAATCGGCTTCGGTCTTTATTTCTCTTTCAAATTAAAATTCGTCCAAATTACTCATTTCGGTGAGATGGTCAGTTTAATTAGTAAAGGGTTTAATCGAAAAGAAAAAAAGAAAGATAGCATCTCTCCATTCCAAGCATTTTGCTTAAGTGCAGCGGCACGTATCGGTATCGGAAACTTAGCTGGTGTAGCATTAGCCATTTCAATGGGTGGACCCGGCGCAATATTTTGGATGTGGTTTATCGCTATCCTTGGAGCAGCTACTAGTTTCGTAGAATGTACGCTCGCACAAATTTATAAAGTAAAAGATGGAAGCAGGTTCCGTGGTGGGCCAGCATATTACATGGAAAAAGGATTAAACAAGCGCTGGATGGGTGTTTGGTTCTCACTTCTTATTACAGTTGCGTACGGATTAATTTTCAATTCTGTACAAGCAAATACAGTAACAATAGCGTTTGAAAATGCTTTTGGACTAGAGCGAACGATCGTAGGAGCTCTATTAGCTTTATTAGTTGCAGTTATTATTTTTGGTGGTATTAAGAGCATTTCACGTATTACAGAAATGATTGTCCCTCCAATGGCGATCATTTATATCGGTGTGGCTATTTTTGTCGTAATTAACAACTTCAATATGTTACCAAGCATTTTTACAGAAATATTTAACAGCGCATTTGGTTTAGACCAAGCTATCGCTGGTGGTATTGGAGCAGCAATCAAATTCGGAATTCAGCGCGGTTTATTCGCGACAGAAGCAGGTATGGGTAGCTCCCCTAACGCAGCAGCAACATCAGATGTATCTCACCCTGTAAAACAAGGACTTGTTCAAGCATTAGGTGTTTTCGTAGATACATTCTTAGTATGTACATCAACAGCGTTTATCGTATTATGTTCTGGACTTTACAAAGGATCGAATTTAGAAGGTATTGAATTAACACAACGAGCATTAAGTTCACAAATTGGACCGTGGGCAAGCACTTTCTTAGCGATTATTATTTTCCTATTCGCTTTCAGTTCTTTACTAGGAAACTACTATTATGGTGAAACAAACATCGCATTCATTAAAGAAAGCAAAACATGGTTACTGATTTATCGTGTTGCAGTTGTCGGAATGGTGTTCTTCGGATCTATCGCTGCCCTTCAAACGGTTTGGAGTTTAGCTGATTTCTTTATGGGACTAATGGTATTCACAAACTTAATTGCCATCTCATTCCTTAGCAAGTTTGCATACGCAGCCTTATTAGACTATATAAAGCAAAAGAAACAAGGAAAAGATCCTGTCTTCGTTGCAAGTTCTATCCCTGGCTTACAGAATACAGAGTGCTGGGATGGACAGGATGTAGAAGAGAAGCAAAAGGCTGTATAATAATTAAAAGCGGATGTGGCTCGTTTAGAACAAGAGCTATATATCAAACAAAATCCCTATTACTCCACAGTAATAGGGATTTTTATTTATAACAGTTCATAATTTGTTCAAATTAATTCCAGCAAAAGGGTTGATTTATACAAATTACTAGATTATAATAATTATAAATTAGTAATTGATATAACATAACAACTCAAAAGGAGATTGATCATAATGAACAAACAAGTAATCGAAGTATTAAACAAACAAGTAGCAGACTGGAGCGTTTTATTCACAAAATTACACAACTTCCATTGGTACGTAAAAGGACCTCAATTCTTCACATTACACGAGAAATTCGAAGAACTTTACACAGAATCAGCTACTCACATCGACGAAATTGCAGAACGCATTTTAGCAATTGGCGGCAAACCAGTAGCAACAATGAAAGAATACTTAGAACTATCTTCTATTCAAGAAGCAGCATACGGCGAAACTGCAGAAGGAATGGTTGAATCAATCATGAAAGACTACGAAATGATGCTAGTCGAACTGAAAAAAGGCATGGAAATCGCTCAAAACTCTGATGACGAAATGACATCTGACCTACTACTAGGCATCTACACAGAACTAGAAAAACACGCTTGGATGCTACGCGCGTTCTTGAATCAATAATAGATTTTAAAGCGGAGGTGACTTGCTCAGAACAAGAGGGCATTGGAGCTCCTGACGAAGAGGCGCTTTTTGCCTCACAGGAAGGCGCGAAATGACCGACTGTTCTAGTCACCGGAGCTAGATAGATTAAAAGCGGAAGCGGCTCGTTCAGAACAGGAGGGTGTTGGAACTCCTGATTACGAGGCGCTTTTTGCCTCGAATGAAGGAGTGAAACAACCGACTGTTCTAGCCGCTGGAGCTGGATATCATAAAAAGCGGAAGCGGCTCGTTCAGAGTCGCTTTTTTTCTATGGGGATTGTCGTACGTTCTGGTACATGAAATTATATCAGCGATTTTCTAATTATATCGACTTACCGACAAATCACGACAATATTAGCCCCCTCTCCTCTACTTTTATCAATATATTACAATCTCTTTTATGTTAAAATATAGGTAACATCCTTTAGTAAAATAGATCCAAAAAAGCTTTTCCATATTCATCATTTACTACTTAAATGGCGGGAGTGGTTCAGTTGAAAGACTACTTAATTAGAGCATTTTTTGCGTTAATAACAGTTGGGGTTCTCTTACTTATAGCTAATATTTTCAATATACGTGTCGAGGTTAAAGACTATGCTTTCCTCGTTGTTGTAGCAATTGGTGGCGGCTGGGGTGGCTGGTATCTGTATAAAAAACAAAGTAATCAAAGTGATAAAGGCATTCCAAAGTAATACGGAATGCCTTCTTTTATTGCCGTCTATAATAAATAATAAAATTCAAACCGCTAATACAGCCAATCGCAATAAACATGCTAAAACTCTGTGCATCCCCAGCTAGACTATACTCATCAACGATAAACCCCGACATAAACAATGTTATTGCGGCAACACCGATACACAATATCGAAATAAACCAAAGCGAAAATTCATTAATTAGCTTTTTCTTCTGTGTTGAAACAATTAGCATAACAAGAATAGATGCTGCTAATATACTTTTAAAAACAGGACGTAAATACACAAACTCCTCCATCTATTTCTCCTTTTCCAAAAACATTATATCTCAACATTAACATATTTAACCAAATTAAAAACACATGCCTTTTCAAAGTAAAATGACATGTGTTTCCAAAAATATCTATAAAATTGTATTATGATAGCTGCTTCCACTTCGTTCCTAAAACAGGACGCTCATAATTTTGGATTGCATGAATTAGTTTATCTGCCGTCTCAGCTGAAACGATCAACTCTTTATTTGATGGATTCATAAATCCTTCTTCTTCTGCACGTTCAACCATTTGCAGAATTGGTCCATAAAAGCCTTTTATGTTCAATAAACCAACCGGCTTATTATGTATACCAATTTGCGACCAACATACTACTTCAAATAGCTCTTCAAACGTTCCGTATCCGCCTGGTAATGCAATAAAAGCATCCGCAAGTTCTGCCATTTTCGCTTTACGTTCGTGCATCGTTTCTACTTCAATTAATTCTGTTAGCCCTGTATGAACAATTTCTCCTCGGAATAGACCGCGTGGCATAACACCTGTTACACGTCCGCCTAAGCGAAGAACTTCGTTTGCCACTTCTCCCATTAATCCAACGCAAGAACCACCGTATACAAGCTCATAATCGTTCTCAACAAACATTTTTCCTAACGCTATTGCCTGCTCTTTAAATTCTGGTCTCTCCCCTAAGTTGGAACCTGCAAACACACAAATCTTTCTCATTCCTACACCCCGAAACTATATATTGTTATGATACAATGAACATTGTACAACATATTGAAGGGATGAGGAAGAAATGGATATCGTCGCATTTCAAAGGTGGGTGGAGGAATTTTACGAAAAACGAAGCTGGTCACAGTATAATTCCTTTATTCGCTTAAATTTCTTAACAGAGGAAGTTGGAGAAGTTTCACGCGTTGTTCGCGCAATCGAAATTGGCCGTGATCGTCCTGACGAAAAAGTGAAAACAGAAGAAGAACTAAAACAAGAGTTAAAAGAAGAACTTGGTGATGTACTATCTAATCTTATTATTCTTTCACAAAAATATGATTTAGATTTACAAGACATTATGGAGGCTCACGTCACAAAGCTTTCGAAAAGGTTCGAAGTATCCAAATGAGAATATTATCAATTATGGTATAATATTCTTGTCACAATACTAAGGGGGATTTTATGTTATCTAAAAAATTGCACGACGCATTAAACGATCAAATGAACTTTGAATTTTACTCTGCCCACGCTTATATGGCAATGGCTGCTTACTGTACATCTGAGAGCTATGATGGATTCGCTAACTTTTTCCTTGTACAAGCTGAAGAAGAACGTTTCCACGCAATGAAGCTTTACAACTACATTAATGACCGCGGTGAGCGCGCTATTATTACTGGATTTGATAATCCAAATAACGTATATGAATCTGTACTGAACGCTTTTGAAGTAGCACTTGAGCACGAGCGTGAAGTAACGAAGCGTATTTACAACTTATCTGATATCGCTTGGGATGAGCGTGAGCATGCAACAATTACATTCTTAAAATGGTTCGTCGATGAGCAAGTAGAAGAAGAATCTTCATTCGATAGCATCATCCAAAAATTAAAACGTATTACAAGCGATTCAAACGCACTATTTATGCTAGATGCTGAATTAGAGAAACGTACATTTACGCCTCCAGCTGAATAGTATTTCAATCACCTTAATGAATGTATTAAGGTGATTTTTTATTTTCTCTTTAGCTTAAAATCACCTTAAATTTCCTCGTATTTGACATAGTGCCAACTATAAAATGGTATTATTTTCAATATAAAATAATATAAAAGGAGAGAAAAAATGAATCAACGTGTAGAAGTTGTTGATGCAATGCGTGGTTTTGCTTTATTTGGTATTTTACTTGTTAATATAACATTAATTCAATTCGGGTTCTTCGCTAATGAAAAACCATCCTATATATTTGGCGGACTCGATAAAGGTGCTAATTGGTTTATTCAATTTTTTGGCACACAAAATTTCATTTCTTTATTCTCTTTTTTATTTGGTCTTAGCATTATTTTGTTACAAAAAAGCATTGTCGCAAAAGGAAAAAAGTTTTCCCCTACATATTTACGTCGTATTCTTATTCTTTTACTACTAGGTTTTATTCACGGCGTGCTCATTTGGTCCGGGGATATTTTATTCTCATATGGCCTCATCGGGATTTTCTTACTGATGTTTATAAACAGAAAGCCAAAAACATTATTAATTTGGGCAACTATTCTACTCGCACTCCTTACACTTATGACTTATTCAACTGACCCAAATACAAATGTTACTGATTTTGCTCCTTATATTGAAAAAGAACATAAAGTCCATGAGACTGGAAGCTATATGGATCATGTCAACTTTAGGTTAACTGAAAATCCTTTCGAATATATAGGCATTGACGGTTTCTTCGGATTAACCTTTATAACACTTTTCACACTCATTTTCCTATCTCCACTCTTCTTAATCGGTATGTACGTAGGAAAAAAAGGATGGTTATTTGAGATTGATAAGCATATCTCTGCTGTCAAAAAGGTCTGGATTCTTACTTGTATTTTCTCTTTTACAATCAAAACTTCAGCTATGTTCATTAAACATCCTATTTTACTTATGTTACAGGACGGCCTTACACCAGTAACCATGACCTTCTTTTACGGAAGCACAATTATTTTATTATTCCATTACAAAAAAGCAACCCGTCTACTAACATATATGGCCAATATGGGAAAAATGTCGGTTAGTAATTACTTAGCCCAGTCTATTATCACAACAACAATTTTTTACGCATACGGCTTTGGCTTATTCGGTAAAATAGGATATTTCTTCGGTATTCTTTTAACGATTGGAATCTATACAATTCAATTATTTGTTAGCACATATTGGCTGCGAAAATATCGAATGGGTCCTGTTGAGTATATATGGAGGCTTGGAACTTATTTGGAGAAACCACAATTTAAAAGAGACTTAGATAGAGCAAGTTAAATAAAAAAGCAATGAGCCTACGCTCATTGCTTCTCTTAATTTATTAAAGCATAACCCCAACGATAATCGCTGATAATATACTTACTAACGTTGCACCGTATACAAGTTTTAATCCGAATGAAGATACAACGTTTGCTTGTTTGCCATCGATACTCTTCGTTGCACCTGCGATAATTCCGATTGATGAGAAATTTGCAAATGATACAAGGAAGATAGATAAAATACCTACTGTACGAGCTGATAAATCACCAGCTACTTTTCCAAGGTCAAGCATTGCAACGAATTCGTTCGTTACTAATTTCGTTGCCATAATTTGTCCTGCCGTTAGCATCTCTGATGTTGGAATACCCATTACGAATGCTAATGGTGAGAAGACATATCCTAAAATGCTTTGGAATGTGATTCCAAAAATTGAATCGAATACACCGTTAATTGCTGTAATTAATGCTACGAAACCGATTAACATCGCCGCTACTGTTACAGCGATAGAGAAACCAAGCATAATATATTCGCCTAACATTTCAAAGAATGTTTGTTTTTTATCTTCTTGTAATTCTAAAATATCGTCTTCTTCTTTCACTTCATATGGATTAATAATATGAACGATAATGAATCCACTAAATAAGTTTAATACAAGTGCTGTTACTACATATTTTGGATCAATCATTTTCATGTAAGAACCGACGATTGACATCGATACTGTTGACATGGAAGATGCACAAAGTGTGTATAAACGATTTTTCGGTAATTTGCTTAGTTGATCTTTTACTGTAATGAATACTTCACCTTGACCAACGATTGCAGCTGCTACTGCATTATATGATTCTAGTTTTCCTAAGCCGTTAATTTTACTTAATAGGAAACCGACTGCACGAATGATAATTGGTAATACTTTAATGTGTTGTAAGATCCCGATTAATACTGCTAAGAAAATAATTGGTAATAATACTGTTAAGAAGAATGGTGCTTGTCCATCATTTGCTAGACCACCAAATACGAAATTAACCCCTGCTTCCGCAAATTTTAAAATAGCTCCAAACCCATCTGCAATCCCTTTTACTAATACAAATCCGACCTTTGTATTTAGTAAGAAATACGCAAGTACCAATTGAATGACAAGCATAAGTGCAATTGGTTTATATTTAATTTTCTTACGATCTGAACTGATAAGGAACCCTAGTACAAATACTACAAGTAAACCGACTAGAAACATTACGATCTTCATATGTGAATCCTCCACTTCTCCCACGAATTATCGGTCGTATAACGTATAACGAATGACGTCTGACCATTGATGTTAAAAAAATTTAAAACCCCTAAATATTATTCAACTGTTTTCTAAAATCAGTAAGCGTTTACATAAATTGCAATTTATAAAAGGTAGCTTCTTCTCTCCTACCATACTTGAAAGTCTGAAATTGATACCACCTACAAATCAAATTGTAAGCGTTATCTAGGCGAAATGCAATATAAATTTTAAAAGATTTTTATATGTTAATATATTCCTAATTAATTGGTTTTTTCATGCAAATTTACCAAAAAAAAATAGCCCTAGCTATGAGCTAGAGCCATCCTTTTTTTTATAACATAACACCAACGATAATCGCTGATAGAATACTTACTAATGTCGCACCGTACACAAGGCGTAGACCGAATGATGATACAACATTTGATTGGTTTTCATCGATACCTTTCGTTGCACCTGCGATAATTCCGATTGATGAGAAGTTCGCAAATGATACAAGGAATACAGAAAGAATACCAACTGTACGAGCTGATAAATCACCAGCTACTTTTCCAAGATCCAGCATCGCAACAAACTCATTTGATACTAATTTTGTTGCCATAATTTGTCCAGCTGTTACCATCTCTGCTTGCGGGATACCCATTACGAATGCTAATGGTGAGAAAATGTATCCTAAAATAGCTTGGAATGTAATACCGAACATTGAATCAAACAAGCTATTAATTGCTGTAATTAATGCTACGAAACCAAGTAACATTGCCGCTACTGTAATCGCGATTGTGAAACCAAGCATAATATATTCACTTAGCATTTCAAAGAATGACTGTTTTTTCTTATTTTCTAATTTCAGTGTATCTTCTTCTTCTGTAATATCGTACGGGTTAATAATATGAATAATAATGAAACCACTAAATAAATTTAATACAAGTGCTGTTACTACATATTTCGGTTCGATCATTTTCATATAAGAACCTACGATTGACATTGATACTGTCGACATGGAAGATGCACATAATGTATATAAACGATGTTTTGGGATTTTACTTAATTGATCTTTCACTGTAATAAATACTTCCGCTTGCCCAACAATGGCAGCTGCTACTGCGTTATATGATTCTAGTTTTCCTAGACCATTTACTTTACTTAGCGCAGTACCAATAGCACGAATAAATATCGGTAAAATTTTAAAGTGTTGCAGAATTCCGATTAAAACGGCAAAGAATACGATTGGTAATAACGCCGTTAAGAAGAATGAAACCTCTCCTTTATTAACAAGACCGCCAAATACGAAAACGATTCCAGCTTCCGCATATCCAAGAAGCGCGCCAAATCCATCTGAAATTCCTTTTACTAAAATATAACCAACTTGCGTATTTAATAAGAAATAACTTAACGCTAGCTGAATAACAAGCATAATTGCGATTGGTTTATACTTAATCTTCTTTCGATCGGCACTTATAAGAAAACCGAGTACGAATACAACGAGCAATCCTACAAGAAACATAACAAACTTCATTAATAAAATCCTCCATTTAACTCTTCATTAACGTTGAACGTCTGACCATTCAAAATAAGAAATAATCCGAACTTTCCATTTCTCCTCTAAAACCTTCAATCGGATAGGAAAGATCATAAAATCTCTTGTTTCAAAGGCATTTTCCATTCTAACACAAATCACAACTCATATCCGCACTTTTCTTAAAAAAATTACATTTTATTATAAAACGTTCATGAATGTTCGTCTTTTACATTATATAGCGAAACTTTAATCAATATCATCCCCACTGATTATTAGCCCGTATCAATCGAGAGTTTTACTGTTCACAAATAGCAGGATAAAACAAAAAAATGAGCATCAAGTTTCACTTGATGCTCACCTCATTATACTGCTTTTTCTTTATCAGCTACTGCTGGCTTATCCCAGCACTCTGTATTGTTCAAACCTGGAATAGACTCCGCATAGAATACTGGATCTTTTCCTTGTTTCTTTTGCTTAACGTAATCTGATAATGCCGCGAAAGCATACTTAGAAAGAAATACGATCGCCACTAAGTTAATAACAGCCATAATCCCCATAAATAAATCTGCTAAATCCCAAACGATTTGAATTGTTGCTACAGATCCTAAAACAACCATACCAAGTACAGCAATGCGGTATGCATTTAATAACACTTTACTTCCATTTAAGAATTCAATATTCGTTTCACCATAGTAGTAGTTACCTACTAATGAACTAAATGCAAACAAGAAGATTGCAACTGCTACAAATATAGACGCCCACGGTCCGATATGTTGGCTTAATGCTTGCTGCGTTAATTGAATACCATTTAGATCAGCTGCATTATGCACATCTGATAAAAGAATGATAAATGCTGTACAACTACAAATTAATAATGTATCTGTAAATACCCCTAAAGTTTGAATGAAACCTTGTTTAACTGGGTGCGTTACGTTTGCAGTCGCAGCTGCGTTCGGCGCACTACCCATACCTGCTTCATTTGAGAATAATCCACGTTTTACCCCTAGTAAAATCGCAGCTCCTAATCCCCCACCTACTACTTCTTTAATTCCGAAAGCATGTAAGAAAATTTCTTTAAATACATACGGAATTGCCGTAATGTTTGTTACAACAACGAATAATGCCACTGCTACATATATAATTGCCATTACTGGAACAATCATTTCAACCGCACGTGCAATACGTTTTACTCCGCCGAAGATAATGATTGCAAGTAAACCAGCCATAAACAGACCTACAAACTTACCATCTGTGTTAAATGCTCCATCAAAAGCCGCCGCTACTGTGTTTGACTGCACGGCGTTGAAAATTAATCCGAAACTAACTGTTATTAGAACAGAGAAGACAACTCCTAGCCAGCGTTTCTTTAAACCCTTTTCCATATAATACGCTGGACCACCACGGAATGCATTCCCATCTTTTACTTTATAAATTTGCGCTAATGTGCTCTCTACAAATGCAGAAGCACCCCCAATTACCGCAATTAACCACATCCAAAATACCGCTCCTGGTCCACCTGCTGAGATTGCGATAGCTACACCAGCTAAGTTACCAGTACCTACACGAGATGCTGTACTCATACAAAAAGCCTGGAACGATGATACACCGCTCTTCTCTTTTTGAGCTTTCCTCGTTTTCGAACTTGCCCCATCCCCAAGCAAACGAATCATTTCACCGAAGTAACGAACTTGGACAAATTTCACACGAAATGAAAAGTAAAGCCCTAACCCAATTAACATCGCAATAATGACATATGACCAAAGGACATTATTTACATCCCCAATTACCTTAGCTAAAAAATCCATAATTGCATTACCCCCTCTTCCTAACAATAAGAAAATTATATTCTAAAAACTTTTAGTAATCAAGAACTTTATGTTAGGTTTTATAACATGGGTGCGTTAAACTTCTTAACATATATGTTTTTTTACGTAAAAATATAACCAGTACGTGCATTTATCCAATACTCAATCACTCATCCCATTCGACCGGTCATACTTTTAAGACAGTGCGTTCTCTACAAATAA
Source organism: Bacillus sp. N5-665 (assembly GCF_022637375.2). Taxonomy (NCBI): domain Bacteria; kingdom Bacillati; phylum Bacillota; class Bacilli; order Caryophanales; family Bacillaceae; genus Bacillus; species Bacillus sp. N5-665. The sequence continues at coordinate 425,907 of NZ_CP093325.1, read as the reverse complement.
CGAGAGGAATGAACAAACAAAAATTATATTACTAATTACCTCTCACCCTTTTCATCATTTACTACAACAAAAAAGGCGAGCATCGAATTTATCTCGATGCTCACCTTTTCATTACACTGCTTTTTCTTTATCCGTTACCGTCGGCTTATCCCAACACTCTGTATTCGTTAAACCAGGAATAGAATCTGCACTGAAGACTGGATCTTTCCCTTGTTTCTTTTGCCTTACATAGTCCGCCAATGCAGCGTATGCAAATCGTCCAAGAAGTGTAATCGCAATTAAGTTTGTGATTACCATTAGTCCCATAAATAAATCCGCCATATTCCATACAACTTGAAGCGTCGCAACAGAACCAAATAATACCATTCCCACTACCGCAATACGGTAAATCGTTAACCAAGTTTTACTTTGTTTAATGAATTCAATGTTCGTTTCACCATAATAGTAGTTTCCTAGAAGTGAACTGAAAGCGAATAAGAAAATAATAATCGCCAAGAAGCTACTTGCCCACGAACCAATTTGTGAACTTAACGCAACTTGCGTTAATTCAATACCTTCTAAATTTGTTGCTTTATATGCACCAGAACATAGTACGATAAATGCTGTTGATGTACATACTAAAAATGTATCTACTAATACTCCAATTGTTTGAATAAATCCTTGTTTCGCTGGATGTGTTACATCCGCTGTTGCTGCCGCGTTCGGCGCACTACCCATACCTGCTTCATTCGCAAATAATCCACGCTGAATACCATATTTCATCGCAGCACCAATACCGCCACCTACAGCTGAATCTAAACCGAATGCACCTTTAAAGATTTCTGTAAACATGTCCGGTATTAAATAATAATTTTTAATAACAACGAAAATTGCTACTGCAATATAAATAAGTGCCATTGGCGGAACGATCATTTCAGACATACGCGCGATACTTTTCACGCCACCAAAAATAATAACCGCAACTAATACTGCTAATACAATCCCAACAACGTAACGCTCAATACCAAAAGCGTTTTTAAATGCTAATGTAACTGTATTTGCTTGTACGGAGTTGAAAATTAATCCGTAACTAATTGTAATAAGGATAGAGAACCAAATTCCCATCCAACGTTTATTTAAACCTTTTTCCATATAATAAGCAGGACCACCACGGAAGCCACTGCCATCTTTTATTTTATAAATTTGTGCAAGCGTACTTTCCACGAAACTTGAAGACGCTCCGACAATTGCAATAACCCACATCCAAAATACTGCTCCAGGTCCTCCCATAGAAATAGCTAACGCTACGCCCGCTAAGTTCCCGATTCCAATACGAGCTGCTGAACTCATACAGAACGCTTGGAAAGAAGATACACTACCTTTTTTACGCGTCTTTCCAGTTAATCCATCACTCATTAGTCGAACCATTTCCCCTAAATGAGTAATTTGTACGAATTTCAATTTAATAGAAAAATAAAGACCTAAACCAATTAACATTGCAATAAGAATATATGACCAAAGAATTGTATTCGTTGATGAAACAAATTGCTCTAAAATATTCATACAATTAACCCCTCCTTTTCTCCATAAAACGAATTATATTTAAAAAACATTTAAAAATCAACATTTTTCGACAATTTGCATTTTCCAAATATTAGCCAGACACGAAGTAACAATATCTTTACGACTCTCCTTCCTCTAACTGTGCATACTAAACAAAAAGTAAATCTACAAACTACCCCATTGACAAAAACAACATCCTGTAACTATAATGATTACATCAGGTTGTAACAAACCTTATTACAACAAATTCATTTACTTTCAGATATACACTTTAACAAAACACTTTGGAGGGATTTATTATGAAAATCGGAATCATCGGAGCAACTGGTAAAGCAGGAAGTCGTATTTTAAAAGAAGCATTAGATCGCGGACATGAAGTAACTGCAATCGTAAGAAACGCCGCGAAAATTACAGAAAAAAACGTAAAGGTTTTAGAGAAAGATGTTTTCTCTCTTACATCCAATGACCTACAAGCATTTGACGTAGTTGTAAATGCATTCGGCGCTCCAGCAGGAGAAGAACATCTTCACGTAGATGCAGGAAACGTACTAATTGAAGCTATGAAAGGTGCACCTAACACAAAATTACTTGTAGTTGGCGGCGCTGGAAGCTTATTTGTAGACGAAGAGAAAACAACGCGTGTATTTGATACGCCAGGTTTCCCAAATGAATACCTTGCAACAGCTCAAAACCAAGGAAAAAACTTAGAAATTCTGCAACAAACTAACGATATTACTTGGACATTCATCAGCCCTTCTGCACTATTTGCATTAGGAAAACGCACAGGCTCTTATACAGCTGGCAAAGACAACCTTCTTGTTAACGCAAAAGGTGATAGCTACGTAAGTTACGAAGACTTCGCAGTTGCAGCACTTGATGAAATCGAAAATCCGAAACACCTAAACGAACGCTTCACAGTTGTTTCTGAAGCTGAATAATACAAAAATGCGCGTAGACCCAACATCTACGCGCATTTTTTATTACAATGTTTTCTTTACTAGCTCTAATCCACTTTGAGTGATTTTAAATTCAACTTCTGTTGAAGCCACTTGTTCTGCTAACTCATTCTTTTTATACCATTTCAGACGACTTGGTTCTGCATGATACACTTTTACTACATCACCATACTCAAATGAAGTAACATTTACCTGTTCCGCAAAATTCTTTGAAGTTTCTTGCCCTTCCGCTGATATATGCTTTTTCTTATTCCCATTTTGATCATAAATCGCAAAGCCTATATACTCTTCGTTCACAAAACGATAATGAATCACATCATTCGTAAATGTTGCATGTAACTTCTTTTCATCATGATTTAACGTAATAATAGAACGTGTAACATCGGACACACCTTGATAGACTAGACTATCCCCATATGTCACTTCTACAGGAACTTCCGTCACTTTCTTATTTCCAAATCGATCTTTCGTTTCTATTTTCACTGTTTGCTGACCAATTTTTGTCGTATCTAGTTTCCCTACAAAACCTACTACTTCTCCACCCTGTACTTCAACAAATTTCTTCGCATCTAGCGTTTCGCTATTTGTTCCGATTACTACTTGCTGCGGATTTGCTTTTACTGTTTGCTCACCGTCTAATCTTTCAAATCCATTTTCAGTGATTTTGAAGACTAATTCCTTTATCTCTTTACTTTTTCCTTCGCCCACATATACATCTTTTTGATACCAATGTAAACGAGAAGATTCCGCATGATATGCTTTCACTACATCGCCATACTCAAATGCAAGTCCATTTACTTCCTTAGCAAATTCTTGCGTATTCTCTAAACCTTTTACCGCTATATTTTTCTTCACTGTTCCTTCTTTATCGTACAATGTGAATTCAAAATACTTTTCATCTTTAAAGTAATCATGAATTAGGTTCTTTGTATCTGTCGCACTCAGTTTTTTCGTATCATGATGCAAAGTTACAATTGATTTCATATCGTCGGCACCATAACTTAATCCATATACAAGTAGGCTATCTCCATATGTTACTGTTAGAGGAACTTCTGTCACTTTCTTATTTCCAAACATATCCTTCGTTTCTACTTTTACTTGTTGTTCACCGATTTTCGTTGTGTCTGGTTTTTCTACAAACCCTACTACTTCTCCACCTTTTACTTCCACAAATTTCTTCGCGTCTAACATTTCGCTATTTGTTCCGATTACTACTTTTTGTGGAACCGCTTTTACTTCTTGCAACATATCCATTCTCTCAAAACCTTTTTCTGTCACTTTGAAGAATAGTTCTTTTACTCCCTCTTTCTCACCTTGACCAGCAAAGTTATTATTTTGATACCATTTCAAACGGTCTGGTTCTGCATGAAATACTTTCACAACGTCCCCATATTCATATTGCAGTCCATTCACTTGTTCAGCAAAATTCTTTGAAGTTTCTTGTCCTTCTGCTGTTACATGTTTTTTCTCAGTTCCGTTTTGATCATATAACGTAATTCCTATATATTGTTCTTTGTTAAAATACTCATGAATTTGTTCATCCATTTCAGTCGCATGTAATTTCTTCTCTTTATGCTTTAATGTTACAACTGATGCGATTTCATTGTTATATCCTATATAAGCAATGCTATCTCCATAAATCACTTCTACAGGTACTTCCGTTACTTGCTTATTTCCAAAACGGTCTTTCGTTTCTACTTTTACTTTTTGTTCACCTAGTTTCGTTGTAATTGGTTTCTCTACAAAACCAATTACTTCTCCATCTTTTACTTCAACAAACTTCTTCGCATCTAATGCTTCGCTATTTGTTCCGATTACTACTTTTTGTGGCACAGCTTTTACTTCTTGCAAACCGTCTTTTAATTCAAATCCTTGCGGAGTAATTTTGAAAAACTTTTCTTTTTTATTCTCTGCTGGATTTACCAGTTTGTCGTTTTGATACCAACTAAAACGATCCGGTTCCGCATGAAATACTCTCACGACGTCCCCATATTGGAATTCAAACTCCTTCAATTGCGCAGCAATTTTTTTTGAACTTTCTTGTCCCTCTACAGAAATATTTTTCTTTTCATTACCTTCTTTATCGTATACTGTAATCTCTACATATTTTTCATTTTTAAATCGCTGATGCAATGCATTACCCTCGAAAACAACATCAATTTTCTTTTCATTATGAAGAAGTGCTATAACAGAATTCACTTCATCACCAAAACCTTTAATTACCATAGTATCCCCATAACGAGCATTCATTGGAACAGGAATTAAATTTTTATTCCCTTTCTCGTCTCCAATTTCTACTAATACTTCCTGTTTTCCATTCTCTAATCTAGGCCAAATAATCTTACCTGTTACTTTTACATTCTCACCTAGATTTTGAACCAGTTGACTTGCTAAATTCTCATCAAAATCCGTACCTACTACAAGGTCTTGCTCCACATTAAATGCTTCACCATATGGAACTTCATATGGCGTAACTTGTTTTTCACGAATATCGTTACTATCTGTTGCTTTCCATATTTCTTTTTCTAATTTAGGTAAATTTAATTTCTCTATTTTTTCTCTAGTCTCATCATTTGGAGTTAATCCCCACTCCTCAAAGAAAGGAACTAAATTTTGCCCCGCCACTTTTGATGTCATATAAATAAACATTTGCTTTTTCTCTTCATCAGAAGTAGGCATTTCCTCTTCAGATAACAAACGATAAGCTTGATGCAATGTAGGATAAAAATGTTCTCCATACACTACATTTAATTGCCAAAACATTGTAAGCGGATCGAACTTATCAATTATTCTTTCTTCTATAGGTCTTTCTAAATACTCAAATGATTTTTTATAATGATCCCCCATGTCTAGTTTATTCCCTAATGCTTTTTGTACTGCTAAAGAATAAATGTTAACTGTTACTTCCCCAACAGCATCCCAGTCCCAAGGCCTTTGTTGATGTAAATGTCCAACTTCATGCCATGGTCCCCAACCATCCTTTTCAAGTACTTCTAAATCCAATACTCTATTCATTACTTTTGGGATATATGCTGTACGATAATCTGTTGCGAACATATAATCATCTTCATCAGGCTTCCGTTCTTCAACAAACTGAACGTAATGATTTGGAGATTTCGCGACTCCAATACCGTCCTCAGATAATCCTGCTACTGCATTTTCCAGACGAATAATCTTATCGTGTAATTTCATTAGCTTTGTTGGATCTGTACCGTTCATATGATTTTGAACAGCATTATAACTCGCAGTAATTAAACTTCTCTCACCTTTTAATTCAACTGCATAAGGATCCTTATATTTCTTCAACATTTCATCAAAATCTTTTTTCGTATGCTTACCTAAAATAAACAAAGGAAAATGGCTACCACCATTCGTAACAGAAGCTATTACTTCCCCTTCTTTATTCATATTATAAAAATATAAAATACCACCATTCGGCGATGAAATAACATTTTTTCCCGGTTTTAAATCAAACTTTTCAGGTTCTTTTTCATCATATGATCTTGTTCCAATAAAAGCTTGAATAGACTGCGTTCCTTTTATTTCAATTGCAATCTCTTCATTTTCCTTTGCATAAATTCCAGTTGGTTCATTAGCAGAAAGATGAAAACTTACTTTTAAACGGTTTGTTTCCGCTTCTAAATCCCCTTTTCCAGGCAAATGAAACGTCCTTTGCTCAAATTTGTTCTCTTCCAAACTCCCACCTTTAACATCTTCCAAAGGCGCCGCATATCCTTTCGATGCTTCAAAAGCTACTGGCGATAATAATGTAGATATACATATTCCAGCCACTAATACCCTACTACTCTGTTTCTTCGACATAATCTGTATCCCCTGTTCCTTTATTTAGAGAAACTATCCTATATATTCATTTAATAAATAATCCTATTATTTTTATAAAAACATTTAACGAATAGACTAACACCTCGCACACCTACATCATTTACTACCGCATTCCTTTCAATGTATTCGCTTTATTACATTGTAAAAATTTTTATGTACTGTATCCTCCTCACTTCCCTCTACTTGTGATGAGTTCTCTGTCTACATAAAAAGAGAATAGTAAAAGATTTTTAGTCTTGTCATCTATACATGTATAAATACAAATAACAATAGGAACTTACATTTCCTTCATATATGACCATCTATAGGTAGTTTTTCCAACTGAATTTTACACGCTTTCTACACGGTTTGATAGCCTTTTCAATCGGAATAATGTTACAATTCCGTGAATATAATCTATTAATTGTAACGTTTGAATTTTAATATATTTATATTATTTCTAAATAGAGTTTAAACTGTATAAACAGTAATTTCATCCCACATTTAATTTTCCTAATATAATTTTATCATTCATATAAAAAAGCACTGGCAAACGCCAATGCTTTTTCTTTATCTCTTTTGATTCGGTTTATGCGGTTCATTTGGAGTGTGTGGTTTATTATTATCATGACCATTTGTTGTTTTCCAACTTACCGCTAACTCCGGACTTGTTTTTTCCTCACTACGCTCAAGTAATACAACCGCATTTTGAATTGTTGGTGTGCCTTTATGCGCAATTCCTTGTAATTTCGTTAAATTCCCTGATACTTTAAAACTAAACCCACCAGCTGGTGTTTGTTTCGGAATTAAGATGCGGAACTTTTCTCCTACATTGAATTCCGTTTTTGCTTCGCCCTTTTCATTTACAAATTTCGCGCCTTCTGGTGCACCTGTTGCTTGCACTTTATACGTTCCGCTTTTCGCATTTGTTTCTACTGTATATAAACCTGTTTCAAAGAAATCATTTTTCAACACTGCTTGTTGCTCTTCTGACGGCACGACACTCATCGTAATTTCTTGTAATTCTTCACTAGCGCTTGCCTTTGCAACGATATCTTTCGTTACCTTTTCTACATTTTTATTTCGAAAATCTAAATCATTAATATCGATTTGTTTTAATGCATTCCATACTGCAAGCTGCGTTGCATAATGCGCTTCTCTCCAATCAGAAACACCTAATTCTTGTGGGCTCTTTTGTGGATATCCATTTAATAGTACACGATACACATTAATATCCACTTTCCCCATTTCCGGTAAATCTTGACCGCTTGGAGATTTCAAATCTACATTTAAGCAAAAGGCAATTTTACCATCTGCCGTTTTAATAAGCTCTGTTCGAATTGGTTTCTTCTTTGACCTACTATAACTCCAATCCATTTCATACTTTGTATGATCCATAACTTCCGCGAATGCTTGTTGAAGTGGAAATAATAAGTTCGCAAATACAAATAAAACACTCAAAAAAGCGGCCATTAGCTTGAAAGATCTTTTTATATTCATGTTTACAACCCCTTATGAAATAACAAATTTTCTTCTGTTTATTATTTAGTTAGAAACTTTTTTTATGCATAAACAAAACAAAAAAGAGTGCAAACTGTTTGCACTCTTTCTCTCCACTATAAGTTTAGAAATCAAAGTTATCAGGATCTGGACCAACACGATGATTTTCATTTAACGCATCGATTTTCTCCATATCTTCTTTCGTTAATTCAAAGTTAAACACATCAGCGTTTGCAATGATACGGTGTTCTTTCGTTGATTTCGGAATTGTGATTACTCCATTTTGAAGATCCCAACGTAAAATAACTTGAGCTGTCGTTTTACCGTGTTTCTCAGCAATTGCTTGTAATGTTTCGTTATCTAATAATTGACCTTGCATTAATGGTGACCATGCTTCCATTTGAATACCTTGTTCTTTACAGAAAGCTTGTAATTCTTTTTGTGTCAAACGAGGGTGGTATTCTACTTGGTTAATCATTGGCTTGATTTCCGCATCTTTCATTACATCTTGTAAGTGATGAACTTGGAAGTTACTTACGCCAATTGCACGTACGCGTTCTTCTTTATAAAGTGTTTCTAATGCTCTCCACGTATCTTTGTATTTCCCTTCTACAGGCCAATGAACAAGATATAAATCTAAATAATCTAGCTCTAATTTTTTTAAGCTCTCTTCATATGCAGCAAGTGTCGTTTCATATCCTTGATCTGCATTCCACACTTTTGAAGTAATAAATAAATCTTCTCGAGAAATCCCTGCTTCTTTTATACCAGCGCGAATTCCTTCTCCTACAGCTTTCTCGTTTCCATAAATCGCAGCTGTATCGATACTGCGGTATCCTGCTTTAATCGCCGATTTTACTGCTTCTACAAGTTCTGGTCCATCTTCTACTTTAAATACACCTAAACCGAACCAAGGCATTTCTACACCGTTATGCAATGTTGTTGTACTTTGTAAATTTTTCATTATATTTTCTCTCCCTTACTTCACTTGATCTCTTTTTTCTAATGTCATACTCCACGCTGTTAAAATAACAGCACCTACTACCATAATGCCTCCTACCCAGGCCGTATGAATTAACCCTAACGAGTTCGTTACAATACCGCCCAAGTAAGCACCAAGAGCAATTCCTGCGTTAAATGCTGCAATGTTAATCGCTGATGCCACATCAACAGCACTTGGAACAAATCTCTCAGCCAAGATAACGACATACACTTGTAGCCCTGGAACATTCATAAACGCAAATAGTCCCATAAAAATAATTGTGATGAGTCCAGCGACTTTAAATGGTGCTGTAAATGTTAAAACAAATAATACAATCGCTTGAATAAAGAACATGTAAAATAATGCTCGAATCGGATTATGATTTGATAATTTTCCGCCAACCATATTCCCAATCGCAATTGCAATTCCGTACACTAACAAAATAATTGTAACGGTACTTGATTTAAATCCTGTTACTTCTTGTAATAGCGGAGATAAATACGTAAATGTTACGAATGTCCCCCCGTACCCTAATGCAGTAATAGTAAATACAAGTAATAGTCTTCCATTCGTAATCAGTTTGAATTGATCACGAAATGATACGGATGTACCTTTTTTCAAGTTAGACGGAATCAGCATACTGTTAGCGATTAAGGCAACGATTCCAATTGCCACAATTACCATAAACGATGCTCTCCAACCAAATTGTTGACCGATAAATGTTCCAATCGGTACACCTGTAATGGTCGCAACAGTTAAACCAGTAAACATAAATGCAATTGCACTTGCACGTTTATTCTCTGGTACAAGCGCAGCCGCAATTGTGGATCCTATCGACATAAAAACACCATGCGCAAACGCAGATACAACCCTCGCGATAAGTAACACAGTAAAACTTGTTGCCACTGCCGCAATTCCATTACCAATAATGAAAATAGTCATAATCCACATTAATAACGTCTTTCGCGACATACTAGCTGTTAACGACGTTAATACTGGGGCACCAAACGCTACTCCTAATGCATATAAAGAAACGGTTAAACCCGCTGTTGTAACAGAAACATGTAAATCCTCTGAAATAGATGGTAATAAACCGACACTAATAAATTCGGTTGTACCAATTCCAAACGCACTAATTGCTAGTGCTAATAAAGCAAACATACTTCTTCGATTCGTCTGTACTGCCGAAGAAGATACTGTATATGAATTCAATTGAACTCCTCCTTAATGCGAGAAATCCAATCATAATAGTATGATAAAAAGGCCTTTTTATCTTCTACAAACATAACTTTACTGCTGATATATGCTATTATGAATGGCTTCACTCTTTTTTTGAAGAACGCACTTTAAAGTACGATAGGTACCAAAAAGTAACATAGGCACTTTTTAGTACCGTACTACTCATTTCCCTCTTACATATGCTATTATGGAACATATTCAACATGATAAAAAGTACGTACTTTAAAGTGCTATAGGTACTTTTTAGTAACATTTAAATTATTTAGCTTCTTTTGTTGGAGAACTGAAATCTATATTCATCAAAGGAGATTTTTTATATGAAGAAATATAATATTCCCGTTGAAGCGACTTTAGAGGTTATCGGCGGAAAATGGAAAGTCGTTATTCTTTGCCACTTAACGAAAGGTACAAAGAGAACGAGTGAATTAAAACGTCTCATGCCTGGTATTACACAAAAGATGTTAACACAGCAATTACGCGAATTAGAAGAAGACGGAGTTATTCAAAGAAAGGTATACAATCAAGTACCACCGAAAGTAGAATATTCTCTTACAGACTACGGTTGGTCTTTAGAATCCATTCTTGATTCTCTTTGTACTTGGGGCGAATGCCACCTTGAAAAAAGCGGTAACACATCGATGCTAATTACAGAAGGTGAACAATAAAAAAAGGAAAAAATGAACATAAATTTGTCCATTTTTTCCTTTTTTTATTTATATATACGTACATTTCCTACCTTATCAAAATAATTTATGCGCTTTCACGCCTTGTCAGTACTACGTTATACGCTTAATATCAAATAATTAGGAATCATTTTTATGTTAACATAGGTGTATATAGTATATAATATAGGATATATATTATATACACTTTCCGATAAAGGAACTTTCCATTATGCGGACAAGCCATGTATCGGACAGTTCATAAATAATAGGTAGGACATTATGGTTTTGGATTTATGATTTCAGCTTACTTGCTGGCATAAATTTAAAGGCATTTTATTGTGCTTTGTGAAACTTTGTATAAAGTTTCGCAAACGTTTACTATCTTACCTATCAAAAATAAGAGTATTGCTATCGTAAAGGAGAATTGGAGATGCCAGAAACTATGACTCAAACAAAGCCAGAACAAGAAACTGTACAAATTTCTGCTAGCCAAGGACAACTTGATGTACTTGATCAGTTGTTAAAACCTGAGGTACAAGAATCATTAACAACACTAGTAGAACAGCTTCCAAAATTAACTGAGCTTGTTAATATTTTAACTAAGTCTTATGACTTCGCTCAAACTGTTGCTACTGATGAAGTATTAAAAAGCGACACTGTTAGTGCAATCACAGAGCTTGTAGAACCTGTAAAAGATACAGTGAAAGGCATGGCTGCAACTGCTATCGAAGCGAAAGATCGTGCTGACGAAAGCAACGAAGTTATCGGCCTGTTCGGTCTATTAAAATTACTAAAAGACCCACAAGCACAAAAAATGTTCCGCTTTGTGAACGCATACCTTCAAATTAGTGCAGAACGTAACAATAAATAATTTAACTTATAACAACAATTAGTAAAGACGGGGGATATCATACTATGTCAAAACAAATTGTCATCTTAGGCGCTGGTTATGGCGGTCTTCTTGCCGCTTTAAACGTACGTAAATATTACAGCAAATCAGAAGCACAAGTTACAGTGATTAACCAATACCCAACACACCAAATCATCACTGAACTACACCGCCTTGCAGCTGGTAACGTTGCTGAGCAAGCAATTGCAATGCCACTTACAAAGCTTTTCAAAGGTAAAGACATCGATCTTAAAATCGCAACAGTTGAGTCATTCTCAGTTGATAGCAAAGAAATTAAACTAGCTGGTGGCACTACTTTATCTTACGATGCACTTGTAGTTGCTTTAGGAAGTAAAACTGCTTACTTCGGTATTCCAGGACTAGAAGAAAACAGCATGGTATTAAAATCTGCTGCTGATGCAAACAAAATCTACAAACACGTTGAAGACCGTATTCGTGAATACGCGAAAACGAAAAACGAAGCTGATGCTACAATCGTAATCGGCGGTGGCGGATTAACTGGCGTTGAGCTAGTTGGTGAGCTTGCTGACATTATGCCTAAACTTGCAAAAAGCCACGGCGTAAATCCAAAAGAAGTTAAACTTCTTCTTGTTGAAGCAGGTCCAAAAATCCTTCCAGTATTACCAGACCACTTAATCGAACGTGCAACTACTAGCCTAGAAGCACGCGGTGTTACATTCTTAACAGGTCTTCCTGTAACAAACGTTGCTGGCAATGAAATCGACTTAAAAGACGGTCAAAAACTTGTTGCTAACACATTCGTTTGGACAGGCGGCGTACAAGGTAACCCATTAATCGGTGAATCAGGTCTTGAAGTAAACCGTGGCCGTGCAACAGTTGATGCATACCTACAATCTACTTCTCACAAAGACGTATTCGTTGCTGGAGACAGCGCTGTTGTCTTCTCTCCAGACGGTCGTCCATACCCACCAACTGCACAAATCGCTTGGCAAATGGGTGAGTTAATTGGATACAACTTATACGCAGCACTAGAAGGCAAAGCTTTCGAAGAGTTCGCACCTATTAACTCTGGAACACTTGCTAGTCTAGGACGTAAAGATGCTGTTGCTACAATTGGAGCAAGCAATACTCCACTTAAAGGCTTACCAGCATCATTAATGAAAGAAGCAAGTAACGTTCGTTACTTATCACACATTAAAGGTCTATTCAGCTTAGCTTACTAATCTGAATATAAGCCCGAATCATGCCCGACATGGTTCGGGCTATTTTTATCCGTAATGTTCTCTACTTACTTATATTCGGCAAAGAATTACTATAACCCTTTTTAATTATCTAAATATACTGACTTTTTTGCATCGAAATTTTGTATATGAAAAGAGTGAAAGCATCTTTCTTACTTCCACCCTTCCACAAAAATTATTATCCCAATTTCACTAAGCTGTAGTTCTTCTTCCCTTTACGAATAATAATAAATCGTCCATCAAATGAATTTTCTACAGTAACATCTGTACCCACATCCATTACTTTTTCACCATTCATCGAAATAGCTCCATTATTAATATCTTCACGTGCTTGTCGTCTAGATGGTTCAATCCCTAAATCAACTAGCCATTCTACGATGTTTTTCGTCTCTTTTGCAGACTGGAATGTTGGCATCTCTTTAAAGCCTTGTTCAATTTCATCGGCTGTTAACGATTTAATATCTCCGCTAAATAACGCTGCTGTAATTTTCACAGCTTGCAAGAATGCCTCTTCTCCATGAACGAATTTCGTCATTTCTTCCGCTAATACTTTTTGCGCTTCACGTTTATGAGGCTCTGTTTCTACCTTCGTTGCCAATTCATCGATGCGCTCTTTCGTTAAGAACGTAAAGTATTTCAAGTATTTCACTACATCACGGTCATCTGTATTCACCCAGAACTGGTAAAATTCAAATGGTGTTGTTTTTTCAGGATCAAGCCAAACTGCACCACCTGCTGATTTACCGAACTTCGTACCATCTGATTTCAGTAATAACGGAATCGTTAATCCAAATACTTTCGCTTCGTGCCCTTCTAACTTACGAATTAAATCTAAACCACTCGTAATATTTCCCCATTGGTCACTACCACCAATTTGCAGTTGAACATCTTCTTTCGTGTATAAATGATGGAAGTCCATCGCTTGCAAAATTTGGTACGTAAATTCTGTGAAAGAAATTCCTGTATCTAAACGACTTGCTACAATGTCCTTCGCTAACATGCTATTAATGCTAAAGTTTTTCCCGTAATCACGTAAAAACTCGATAATGCTTATTTCATGTGTCCAGTCGTAGTTATTTACCATCTTCACTTCGCTATTTCCACCAAAATCAAATAGCTTTTTCATTTGCGCTGTTAACGCATCCACATTATGCTGAACTACTTCTAACGTTTGAAGTTGACGTTCTGATTGACGTCCGCTCGGATCACCAATTGTTCCTGTTGCCCCACCAATTAAAATAACTGGATGATGGCCAGCTAACTGGAATCTCTTCATCATCATAAACGGAATCAAATGTCCAATATGCATACTATCACCAGTCGGATCAACTCCGCAGTATAGTGAAATCTTTTTCTCTTCTACTAGCTTACGTAAACCTTCTTCATCAGTCTGTTGATTCACAGCGCCGCGCCATTCTAATTCATCAATAATATTCATCTTTTGTCATCCCCTCTATTTTTTTGAAAACAAAAAGTCCCTATGTCTATGACATAGGGACGATTATTCACCGTGTTACCACCCAGTTTGTATAAATAGCATAGCTACTCATACCACTCTTAGCAATAATATCGATTGCCAATCCGCTTAGCATTACCTAAGATACTCCAGAGTGTAATTCGCAAGTTTGTTTGTGCTAGGTTCCAGCAACCCCTAGCTCTCTCGTTAACAGTGACAAACTGCTACTGGGCTCTTTCAACGTATATTATTTGTTAAATTATTAGCCATTATATTGAATTGAAAACAACTTGTCAACAATACCCAAATGTTATTTTAAAATAATTCACATTTTCATACGTATTTCGTTACTCTTTATCTTCTCCAATAATCCTTACTTCTCGCTCTAACTTCACGCCAAATTTCTCTTCAACAGTCTTTTGTACAAAGTGAATTAAATCAATGTAATCTTGTGCTGTTCCGTTATCAACATTCACCATAAATCCAGCGTGTTTTAAAGAAACTTCCACTCCGCCAATTCGCTTACCTTGTAGGCCCGATTCTTGAATTAATTTACCAGCAAAGTTATTTGGTGGGCGCTTAAATACACTACCACATGAAGGGTATTCTAGAGGCTGTTTTGATTCACGTTTAAACGTTAAATCATCCATTTTCTCTTTAATTTCTTCACGTACACCTTCTTGAAGCTCAAATCTCGCTTCAAGAATAATGTAATGGTTGTTTGCAAATACACTCTTACGATATCCAAATTCAAATGCTTCTTTCGTTAAAGTACGTAGCTCTCCATCACCTGTCATTACGACAGCTTCTGTTAATACAAACGATACTTCACCGCCGTAAGCACCAGCATTCATATATAACGCTCCACCAACTGAACCTGGGATACCACAAGCAAACTCAAGACCCGTTAAATTATGATCTAATGCAATACGTGATACATCAATAATTGCTGCACCACACTGTGCTACAATCGTTGTTCCTGTTACAGTCACACCTGTAATGTGAATTAAACTTACTATAATCCCACGAATTCCACCATCTTTAATAATGACATTCGATCCATTCCCTAAAAACGTAACTGGAATATTATATTCGTTAGCATATTTGATAACTTCTTGAATTTCATCATAATTTGTCGGCGCAACGAACACATCTGCTTTTCCACCAACTTTAATATGTGTATGATTCTTTAACATTTCATCTTTTTTCACATGACCTTCAGGCAATACCGTACTTAAATATTCATAAACCTCTTGCATATTCATTTTACGATTCCTCTATTTCTATATTCTTTTTATCCCGTTATACGGGCCCATAATATCCCCACATACATGAACGAACCTAAAGTGGTGGATACAGTGTACCCAAAATCAATTCGAGACACCTATAAACCTCTTAATTTATAAGAGGTGCCACTCATATTAAAATATATATTGCATAATAAAGCAACCAAAATGGGCTACTAAACTTGACATGTCATCAGAAAGACAACAATTTGTAAAATATATTACTTTTTCAAAACACTATCCTTCAGTATCTTACTATACCACACGAAAATAAAGTGGTATTTTTTTGTAATCTTTACTTTATTTTCATCAATAAAAAAGATGCTTTTACATAGGTAAAAGCATCTTTTTTATTACTTATTATAATTTACTTTTCGTTCTCTTCTTTTTCCTTATCAAACCATAATAGCTCATCGTCATCAACTTCACCATTATAATTGATTAGAATCTCTTCTCCCGCTTTTATATCTTTGTAAGCAAAGAAGTTAAACGTATGATTCTCGAAGACAATATCATACGTTGCATTCGGATTATATGCATGATTAAATAACATGCCGTATCCTAAAAGGAATGCCGTATGATTTACCCCATACTCAAATGCGTAGTCAGCAAGTAACGTTTTCTCAATGTGTTCATGCTGTTCATTCGGATAAGAGATAACTGGTGCTGAGTGAATCAACTCACCCTTTTTAATATCACGAGTTGCAAATACCCCTCTATTAAATTCTCCATCACTAAGTTCAGAAGTCTTAACTTCGATCATATGCGTCACCTATATAATTCTTTCTTTGAAGTATTTTATTCCGCTATTTGCGGGGTTCAACTAATAATCAGTAGCGTATAGCCCCACTAATTAAAGTCTCAGTTTATCTCCTTAAGCTTGGCAGAAAACGCGCAGAAAAGCAATTAAATTACTATCAAGTATTCATTTAAATGAAAAAAGAGCACACACGGTGTGCCCTTTTCAAGAGATATTACTTTTCTAAAATATTTTCTAGTAACTTCACTTGCTCACTAACAGTATGTAACGTCTTCACCGATATATCATTTCGATGTTTTTCTTCTTCCACACTTGCTAACACTTCTTCCGTAGCCGCAGAAGTTTGCTGAATTACATTAGAAGCATGTGTAACATCCTTTACGATATTCGTCGTTTTAATCTGCAAGTTTTCTTGATGACCAACAATCTCTCTCATTACATCATTAATTGCATCAATAAACTTCCCTAAATCCGTTACATTTGTTAAAACACTTGCTAGCATTTCATTACATTCTTCTTGTACTTTTTCTGATTTCTCTACCTGCACTTCCACTTTACTTGCTTGATTACTAAACTCCTTCAAAATACCTTGAATTCTCCCCGCAGAACGATTCGATTCTTCGGCAAGCTTTAATACTTCATTCGCTACAATAGCAAATCCTTTTCCATGCTCGCCTGCTCTTGCCGCTTCAATATTTGCATTTAAAGCTAGCAAACTCGTCTGACTTGAGATATTCGTTATTACATCTACAATTTCATTAATTTGCTTCGACTGCATCATTAAATCTCTAAATATAATTCCTGATTGTGAAACAACATCATTTAAACTTCTCATATTCGCTTCAAAATTTCGTAAAGTATGTACACTCCCCTTTGAAATCTCTAAACTTTCATCAACACGAGTCGATGCATTTCTTACTTGCGAAATGATTTGTTCAATATTCCCCTCCATATCATTCAATACTTCTACTGAACGATGCATCATCTCTGATTGTGATTGAGTACCAACTGCCACCTCTTCAAAAGCGAAATTAATTTCACTCATCGACTCCATCGATGTATTCATATTTTGTCTTAAATGATTGAAATTACTATCTAGTTTCACAACAGTTTCCTCAATAAGTCTTTGAGTCTCTTCTAGCTCCTGAGCTTTCCTCATTACTTCTTGCTTCTCATCACTTAAACGAGCTAACAAATTAGAGCCAATCTTCGTTACGCCCCACATCGCGATCGTTACGATCGCTAACAAGCTTGCGAAGTTTGCAGCTTCAGATGCCGCTGTATAAGCAAAAAATTGCTTCGGCCAATAACTACAAAGAATAAATGTAATAACAACCGCCACTCCGCCGAGAATGATAACGAGACGTTCACTTAAATAAATAAGTGAAACTGCTAGCGTAAAGTAGACCATTTGAAATACAGCCGGACTTTCATTAAAAGCTTGTACCATAATGAAAGACATAATAAGCAACATAAATGTCATGATATATTTATACATCGCTTCCATGCTTTCTATAAAAGTAAGAAGCGTTCCAAATACAACAACTGAAATACCACAAACCCAAAACGCTATTGCTCTCTCTGTAAAAATATATCCGTAATACCCAATCGCGATTATTCCAAGAAAGAAACTACAAATCGTAATGAACAGCAATAAATGATTTTTCTGTGATTCTTTCTCAAGGTTAGAAAAACAAGTTCTCTTTAACCACTCCATATATGAAGCCCCACCTTCTACTTATACATATCGATTACTTCAGCTTAAATACCGCACTTACTGGGTTATGATCGCTATTTTCAAACTTTAAATCTTTCCCTTGTACATTTACAATTTCCACATTCGGTGAAACGATAAAACCATCAATAATCGTGACGAAGTTTTCACCCTCCACATATTTCTTCACATCATCTCTCACCGTCATAACAGACGGATCTACAGCCCACTTAAAGCCACCATCAGTAAAGTCCTTTGGTAACTCTACTAACCACTCTGGGCGCTCTTTCACAAACTTCGGATCACTTAACTGAGCGTTCGAAAGTAATTGATTCCAATCTCCGCCCATTATTACGTAATCACCATTTTCATAATGCTTGTTCATATATTCTTTTAAAAACTCTACTTGCTGTTTTCTAATTTTCCCGCCTTCATCATACGCAGACAAATGTAAATTTACGAGTCTCACAAACTTCCCATTATTAACAGGTATTTTATGCTCAACAATCGCTCGATCTAAATCAAACAAACGCTTTGGCCAAGGCTCCATTCCAGGAAGTTGGAACCTCTGCGCTGTTTGGACTGTATATTTAGAAAACGTACTTAGTCCAGCCTCCGCATATCCCATTGGACTTGTAATTGGTACAGGGACCCATTTTGTATCATAGTTCTTTCCGAACGACGAAGCATAATCAGGTAATCCTTTTTTCAAAAATTCATGTCCATTTACATCAAAAGATCGCAGTGATTTTATATCAACCTCTTGTAATAAGGTAAAATCACTATTCTCATTTTGTAAAAACGAAAGCATATTCTTTAAATTCGTTTCCGTTTGCTCTTTACTACTTGAACCAGATCTCTTTCCACCATCCATAAAGAAGTCTTGATCCTTATCTAATCCAGCATAGCCAATATTAAATGTTGTAACTTTAAATTCATTTCCAAGCGCTAACACGCGTTCCTTATTATTCTCCACCTTCAAACTTATAACATTAGCCGGCTGTTCTTTTGTAAGTGTCATATACGCTAAAAAACCACCTACAACTCCCAATCCTACTAAAATACATATAAGTACTATTTTTAATAATTTTTTCAAACGAACGACTCCTTTTCTAAAACTACCAATTTTACTTTTCTTTATTTTCAGTTAACTAAAAACAAATGACAGACATAAGAAACATTTTATCACATCAAAAACCTTATATCACTATATTTAGTTTATAAACAGAAGTTCCCTATCTTAAAGCATCACATACATACAAAACAGCTCCACTTCTTCACTGGAAATTCTACGCAATTTTTAGTACACTATATGTAATAATTATAGGCGATGGAGTTCGCCATAACTGCTGCTTAGCTAATGACTCCTACCAGTATAACTACTGGTAGGAGTCTATTTTTTTGAGCAAGCTATTTAAAGAGGTGAAGAAATTGATTTATATTATCGTTGGCATAGCCGGTATATTAGGAGCCCTCTCTCGTTATTATTTAGGTCTTACTATTCATACTTCATGGCATCATTCATTTCCATTAGCTACGTTACTTATTAACTTAGCCGGCTGCTTCTTATTAGCGTGGCTAACTACGTATATCGCTCGAAGAAATATCTTGCCTTCAGAAATTATCACAGGCATTGGAACTGGATTCATCGGTTCCTTTACGACGTTTTCGACATTTAGTGTAGAAACTGTGCAATTAATCAATCATTCTGAATGGAGTACGGCTTTCTTATATGTATCATGCAGCATACTTGGTGGACTCATTATGTCTGGTCTTGGCTATACATTAGGTGATTTCTTACTTAAGAAACCTCTTACGAAAGGTGATCACTTATGATGGAAGCTTTATTAGTGGCAACTGGAGGTTTCTTCGGTGCTATTACACGATTTGCAATTAGCAATTGGTTTAAAAAAAGAAATAAAACTTCCTTTCCAATTGCTACATTTCTCATTAATATAACAGGGGCGTTTTTACTCGGATATATAATTGGCAATGGCGTCACTACAGGTTGGCAATTATTATTAGGTACTGGATTTATGGGTGCCTTCACGACATTTTCAACATTTAAACTAGAGTCCATTCAGCTCTTCAATCGTAAAAACTTTTGCATACTATTTATATATTTAAGTGCTACTTATATAATCGGTATCCTTTTTGCATTCCTTGGAATGAAGCTAGGCGGAATATAAAAAAAGAAAGCGACTCTTATCAGTCGCTTTCTTTCATAAGAAGTATGTCCCGCCATATGGAATGGAGAATAAACCCGCTGGATGCACATCGTAATGTACAATTTGCATCGGAGGCTGTGAGTACGACATATACTGCCCTTGCATCATTTGTGCAAAATATGCTTGCTGCTGCATTTGAATCGCTTGATTCACAGCATGAATTGTCCCCTGTGCTCCTGCCAGTGTAATAGCTGCTCCCACTTGTCTACCACTATAAAAATAATGATTCATCATGATTCAGCTCACTTATTATTTTTCTTCCATATAGTATGTTTCTATTTCATGGTGAGTGTTTTGTCCCGATTAATGAATCCCTCACTACTTAAACTTCATTTTATCTATTACTTTTTTTCAGCTTTGAAGTAATAAAGCCAAATAGTAATACAACAATACCACTCAAGAACAATACATAACTTATCGGTACTAAGAAAAAGAAAGGTTCTTCAAGGAATCCATTCGCTCCCACTTTACTGTTTGAAGCATGTATAGCTAAAGAAATAATCGCTAAAATCATGAAAGAAATAGCTACTACGTATTTATTTATCATTTCACATTCTCCTCTATTCATATAATTACCCTTAGATTATTAACATCATATTACCTAAAACAAAATCATTCGTCAATAATTATTTATTGTTTTACAATAAATAATTATTGATTATTATAAATAGAAAAAGGTTTATGAAGCACCTTAAATTGCCTCACAAACCTTTTCAAACATAAATATTTACACTTCAAACCTCTTGCTTACTACAACATAAATCGCACACAATAGCACGAATATCCCAGCATAAATTAACAAAATTTCTACACTAAACATATCAGCCAATGGACCAAATATTATCATTCCTAAAGGAAACGCGCATGAATTAGCGATTTGTACAAGACTAAACATTCGTCCGTGCATAGAAGGTTCTACTTTTTCCTGCAATAACACGGTAACCGGTGTATTGAAGCACGGCATTGTTATACCAATTAAAAAGTTAAATACTAAATACACAATAAATACCGGAGCAATCCCTAGTCCAATCATAAGCAGTCCATACAACGCACAAGCTAGCGCTGTTGTATGCATACGATTACGGAAACCACCCCATGCCGCAATCAATACGCCACCAGCTGCCGCCCCCGCACTAAAAGTCATCTCACTAGCAGTAAGTCTCCACATTTCTGCACCGAAAGAACGAGTTACCATTAAAGGTGTTAAAAAGGCGGCTGGACTTATTAAAATCATGACAATGATTAATAAAAAGAGTAGCCTTTTAATAAATACATTTTCTTTTAAGTAAGCAAAGCCTTCTTTTATACCTTGTAAATTAGATTTTTGCTTACTCTCTGTATTCACATGTCTCTCCACTTGAATGATAAACATAATACTAATTCCAATCATAGCCGTAATAACATCAATAAAAAATGTCGTTTCAATGCTAGCAATAGAAAGAATTGCAGCACTTGCTGCTGGAGAAAGAAACATAATTAAAGATGTAATACCGCTATTTATCCCATTTACTTTCATAAGATAATCTTTCGGAACGATTTGTGGGATTAACGCATTCACAGCTGGCGTTTGTACCCCTGTCCCAGCTGAACGAATGAGTAGTACTATAAAAAGTAACCAAATACTTTTATATCCTGTTAAAAATAAAACTGCTAAAACTAACGTAGCAATTGCTATACTCCCGTCCGATAACATAATCATCTTTTTACGGTCGTAACGATCAATCCAAACACCTGCAAATAAAGATATTGCAATTTGCGGTAGGAATCCGCAAACAGTTGAAATGGTCAACATTAACCCTGACGATGTTGTTAAGGTGATATACCATATAATCGCGTATTGCACGAGAGAGGAACCGAACAAAGAGATCGTTTGAGCGGTCAAAAATAAAATAATTTTCTTTTCCCAATCATTTCCACTCATATGTTTCACACCCCCTTAACTAATCCTGTCTCTATATCAAAAATACTATCTGCCCAATCAAGATAAAAACTTGCTTCGTGAGATACGAGTATAATGCTACCTTTAAACTGAATGAGTGCCTTTTGCAAAGCTCCCTTCGCTTCTGCATCTAAATGATTTGTCGGCTCATCTAAAATTAAGAAATTACAAGGTGATAATAATAATCCGCATAATTTAACCTTTGATTGTTCACCACCACTCAACGTACGAATTTCTTGTGAAACATGAGTATCTTTCACACCACATGTAGCTAAATGATGACGTACCTCCTTCACATTTAGTTTAGGAAACTGTTCCGAAATAATTTGAAGCGGCGTTAAATTATCGTTATTCCAATTTAAATCTTGCTCATAATATCCAATCTTTATTTGCTCTGAGAAGTGAAATTCTCCGGCAATACTAGAAATAGTTCCAACGATTGTTTTTAATAAAGTAGATTTCCCTACTCCGTTGAACCCTGTAATAACAAGTTTTTGCCCACCCATCACTGAAAAATCCAATTTTGGTAAGAGAGCAAAATCGTAACCAACTTCAAGATTATTTACTTCCAGAACTGTCTGAACCGAAATAGGAAGTTCCTGAAAATGAATAGACGGTTTATGAGTAAAACTTGGTGGCGCAATTTTTTCCATACGTTGCAACTGCTTTCTACGTCCTTGTGCTATTTTTGAATTCACTCCAGCAATATTTCTACGAATATACTCTTCCGTTTTTTCAATTTTCTTTTGCTGTGCATAGTATTGGCGAATATAATCTTTTCGCAAATGCTCCTTTTGTCTTACAAAATCTGAGTATTTGCCGCAATACTTCTTCACCGTTCCAAACTCTACATCACATATGCAAGAAGTCACTTTTTCTAGAAAGTCAAAATCATGTGACACGACAATAAACGCCCCTTCAAAATTTACTAAATAATTAGCAAGCCATTCGACATGCTCTTTATCAAGAAAGTTTGTCGGTTCATCTAGTAATAAAATAGTAGGCTCTTCTAATAAAAGCTTTGCTAAAATTACCTTTGCCCGTTGTCCCCCGCTTAATTCATCAATAACACGATTCATCCCAATCGCATCAATACCTAAACCGGCTGCCACCTTATTTATTACGCTGTCTACTGAATAAAAATCACGAGCCTCAAGCTGTTCTTGTATTTCAGCTGCTTTCAATAGTTGATTCTCATCTCCAGTCATCGCACTTTCTTCATATAACTTATTCATTCTCTTTTCCATTTCAAACAAATCATAAAAGGCTCGCTTTACATATTGTGAAATGGTATAGCTCCCATCAATTTCTGCATATTGATCAAGATGTCCAATTTGAATATTAGGTTGCCACTTAATACTCCCCTTATCAGAAATAATTTCCCCTACCAATATTTTCATTAATGTGCTTTTCCCTGCACCATTCTGTCCAACAATCCCCATATGTTCCCCTTTATACAAATCAAAAGAAGCATTTTCGTATAATACTTTATCTATAAAACTATGTGATAAACTTTCAACTTTAAGTAAACTCATTTTTATTCCTCTTTTCCTGAAATTAAAAAAGCAGAGAGATAGCGTCATTCGACACTAGCCCTCTGCTTCGTGGTTTTTCCCATACTACTCCAATTTACAGTAAAAGCTCATTGGAATAATATACACAAAGGGCCATAGACAAAGCATTGTCTATGGCCCCTTAATCTATTTTATACATCAACTGAAAAACCATAACCAAATAAGCATAGATAAACTATACTTTTTTAGAAAAGTTATTCAGTCGATGAATATAGGGATTTATGCCCCTTGATTAAGCTCCGTACAACGCTTCACCGTATACATTTGTGCGGAGCAAAGTTTTCTAATGAGTTTTACAAATTTTATATAAAGCATGTTCTGCACCTTCCTTAATACTTAAAAGGGATTTTAGCATACAGTTTTACGAAGCGTCAACATTACCTCCAAATCATTCAACTACTTATTTTTAAAATATTCCTTCTGGAACATACACATTCTTATCGCATTATGATAGTTACCATCAACGAAAAACTCGTCTAAAAGCTCGCCTTCCACTATAAATCCAACCTTTTTATACACATGGACTGCTTTCTCATTTTCTTTATCCACAACTAAATAAATCTTATGCATATTTAATACAGAAAAAGCGTAATCCATCGCTAAACGCGTCGCTTCTGCTGCGTAGCCATGCCCTTGATAATTAGGATCAATAATAATTTGGAATTCAGTTCTTCGGTGAATATAATCGATTTCTACTAATTCGACCAATCCAACCATCTCATTATTTTTCTCAACGATAAATCGGCGTTCACTTTGATCATGTATATGTTTATCGTATAAATCCTGCAGCTCCACAAATGCCTCATACGGCTCTTCAAACCAATACGACCTAATATGGGCATTATTATTAAGTTCGTGTACAAACTTTAAATCTTCCCGTTCTAAAGGACGTAACTTCAATTCCTGACTCATTGTTATAACCTCCAAGTAAAAGAAACCTCTTCACTTAATTTCTCAATTTTTTTCAATTTCAAACGCCCTATTTACATTGTAAACTTTCAAGCAACTTGAAGGTCAAGACATAAAAAGTTAGTGCAAGCTACGCCTGCACTAACTGACCCTAACGACGAAAAACCTATTAAAGTTGCTAATGCCCCAATTCCACAAATCTTTTTTGCTCTTGAATTCCCCAAAAATTTGTTAAACATGAATCACATCACTCCTTTTTAGATTTCCTTATTACAAAAACACGATAAACTAATATAAAATTTCATGTCGAAATTTACAACTTATTAACGAAAAAATGAAAAATAGCGCAAACTTATGTCTGCACTACTCTTTTCTCAAATCTCTCATATTCGATATGTATAAAGCAATAACTAAAACAAGAATGGATCCCGCATATAACAACGTCTCCATCGGTTCCTCATGAGATACAATAATTAATCGAATTAAAGCCGTAATTCCGATATAAATAAAATAACGTAACGGAAAATGATAATTCGACTTAAAATACTTAATAATCAATGCGATGAACTCGAAGTATAAGAAGTAGACGATAATACTTTCAACCAATTTATACGATGTATACTCCTTTTCCGAAAAGATATACTGCACAAATGTAATTGTCTCATTCACTAAGAAAATCGATAACACAATGGATAATATAATTAAAGCTATATTTAATATCCATTGCAAAACACTAGCTATAAGATGATCGATATTAAACGACTTCATTTTATCTTTAAACTCCCCTTCGTGTAAGTACGTATTTATTATAGCAAAATTATACTAGCAAAAGTGTTAAATCAAATATGATCGTCCTCTTTCACTATCACTTCACCATCCTGATATTTACGCTTAATATAGCCGTTTCCCCAATCTTTACTTTGTATCTTTTAGCTTTTTCACAATGAAACTATATGCGTCAAAATCGTTTCATGACATTATTACCTGCACATACCTACACTTTATATAATAACGGTACAGTACAAACAACGTACTGTACAAATATATGTGGGGGGATTAACTATGAACGAAGCGTTACTATTAGTCGACATACAAAATGATTACTTTGAAGGCGGCAATATGGAATTGCATCAACCTGAAAAAGCCGCACAAAAAGCGAAAGAAGTCTTGAAAGTATTTCGTGAAAAACATAAAACAGTTATTCACGTACAACATATTGCGAACAATGAAGGAGCTACTTTCTTCTTACCTGAAACAGTAGGTGTTCAAATTCATGATGATGTACAGCCAATCGCTAACGAAAGAGTCATACAAAAACATCACCCTAACAGTTTTTTAAGAACCAATTTATTTGAAACATTAAAGAATGAAAAAATAGATCAACTAGTCATTTGCGGCATGATGACTCATGTATGTATTGATGCAACAGTACGTGCTGCAAGTGATTTAGGATTTCAATGTGTTGTAATTGAAGATGCTTGTACAACAAAAGATTTAGAATTTCAAGGAAATCTGATCCCCGCAGTACACGCTCATCAATCGTTCATGAGTTCGTTAGAGTTTGGTGATATTTATGCAAAAATCATGTCGGCAAGCTGTTTTATAAACAAGAGCAAATAAAGAATTACAGTTCCATATAAAAAAAGAAAGAATAAATCTCTTATTCTTTCTTTTTTTCGATTGTCTTAATGACAGTATTTATACGATAATCACCATAATGTAAAACATCTGCAAGAGTCTCTTCTAATTGCTGGTGCGAAGATGTGTGAAGAATCATGATATAACACCCATCGCCACTTATACGATACATTTCAGTAATTACGTCCGTTTTTTCAAAAAAGGTTTGAATTTGATTATGGTAATGTGGTGCATGCAGAAATAGTGTCACAAACGTCATAATAGACCCTTCTAACTTAGCCCTGTCGATATCTATCGTATATTTTTGAATGACACCTGCCTCTTCTAATTTATTAATTCGTTTCCCAACAGCCTGGCCAGTCAAATGTACTCTCTCTCCAATTTCCTTCCAGTTCATTCTAGCGTTTTCTTGTAGTAACTTTATAATTTTAAAATCTGTTGAATCGAACATGGACATCCCCTTCCTATAAGAATCCCTTCTATAAGATCTTCATTTCCCCTACAATTCATCTCAAAAAATTTTACAATACAATCAATTAACTCTATTAGAAATTACATTATTGTTAATGGCTTTCCTTCTTCCTTTACTATGTATTTTTTTAACAGCTTTAAAAAGCCTTACTACACATAAATTGTAGTAAGGCTCTGACTATTTAAGATACACATGAAACGACTTCATTATCTCTATACAAATAAGGTTTAGCAAATAATGTTGCCATCCCCTCCAAGGAAAAGAAACCTTATTTCAACTTTCCTATTGATAAGTTAACACGATAATTCCCGTATTTTAATAGTCGTCCTAGAAAGTTATCTAAGTCTTCATTGGAAGCAAAATGTGTTTTTAATAAATAACACCCCTCACCACTTATACGGTGTACTTCAGAAATCCCTTCTTCTCCTTGAAAGAAATTCATAAACTCTTGGTGATTAGCTGTTGTTACGAACAAAGTAACAAATGCAGTCACTACTTGTCCTAATTTGATTCGGTTTATTGCAATTGTATATTGTTCAATAATCCCTAAATCCTCTAATCTTCGAATTCGATTTCCTACGGCCTGCCCCGTCATATGTATTTTTTGGCCCAGCTCTTTCCATTGTATTCTTGAGTTTTCTCCTAATAATTTCAGTATCTCAAAATCTGTTTGATCAATGATATAAACCAATCCTTTCACCGTGAAAGTAGAAAGCCCGAAAGTGTTTCGCCAACTTATTCTGCTTATCGATACAATTCACTATACTTAGTTTATCCTCTTACATCACATTATTTATCAGTTATATTTACTTATAACACAGAGGACGCAACAAAAAAATACATCTAGATTTAAAGGAGGTTACAAATATGTTATTACAAGAAATTCTATCGTTCAATGAACAATTTGTAGAAAATAAGGAATACGCTCCTCGTGAAGCGACAAAAATGCCTAAAAAACGTATGGTTGTTGTTTCTTGCATGGATGCTCGTTTAATTGAGCTACTTCCAAAAGCTTTAGATATACACGATGGTGATGCAAAAGTCATCAGAAATGCAGGTGGTAAAATTGCTTCTGCTTTCGATAGTGTTATGCAAAGTGTTGTCGCGTCAGTATACGATTTAAATGCAGATGAAATCTTCCTTATTGGACACCATAGATGTGGTGCGAGCCAAACGAATCCAAAAGGAACACTTCAAAAAATATTAGATCGTGGAGTAGCTTCACCAGAAATTTTATCAGCGATTGAATATGCTGGTGTTGACCTTAAAAAATGGTTATTCGGATTCGATGATGTTTGCGATTCAACACAAGCTAATGTTGATTTAGTAAGAAATCACCCACTTATTCCAAAAGATGTTCCTGTACACGGTTTAGTTATTGATCCACATACAGGGAAATTAGATGTAGTGGTAGATGGATATAAAGCATTACATGGTGAAACAAAATAATTAATATTACTTACACGAAGGGAAGTTATTAGATATGAAAAGACAAGTATTAGATATGAATCGACCAGAAGCTACAAAAAAAATTTTAGAAGCAAAAATTGCAAAAGGTTTAACATGGGAAGAAATTGCAAAAGTAAGTGAAAACTCTGAGACTTGGGTTGTAACAGCGTTATTAGGACAAGCTACAATGACACGTCCAGAAGCAGAAAAAATCGGTAAACTATTAGAATTAGATGAAGAAGTAGTTCAAGCATTAACAGTAGTTCCACTTCGCGGCCAAGTAATGGAAATGCCTCCTACTGACCCGATTGCATATCGTTTATATGAAATGATGTTACAATATGCACCAACTATTAGAGAGTTAATCTTAGAAAAAGCGGGCGAAGGTGTAATGAGTGCGATTAACTTCAACCTAGGTGTGGATACACAAGAAGATCCAAAAGGTGGCGATCCTCGTATCGTGATTACACTTAACGGGAAATTCTTACCATTCCGTACTTGGTAATTAATTAAAAATCTATCTATATAATTAAAATAATTTTATAGATTTACAAAATCCATCCTTTTTAATCTAACTGTGTAGAAAGGATGGATTTTTACTATGCGATTCTTTTTCAGCAAAGGAGACTAATATGAATAAAAAATACTTTGATACGAGCTTTAGTATTCTACAATGGTTTGTGTTTCTATTAGCAAATGCAATTGCATTACCTATCATTATTGGTGGCATATTCCATTTACCAATAGAAGATATCTCAACATTAATGCAGCGGACTTTTTTAGTCGTGGGAGTAAGTTCGTTTCTACAAGCGTGGTTTGGGCATCGCTATCCCATAGCGGATGGGCCAGCAGGTTCATGGGTAAGTATATTTGTCATATTGGGACAAGTAGCTATGCATCAGGGACAAAGTGCAAAAGATGTATTACAACTTTTAGAAGGCGGGTTAATTATTGCAGGTATATTACTCTTCGTTCTTGGTATAACAGGGCTTGTTCATCGAACCTTACGTTTATTTACCCCTTTAGTTACAGGAACTTTTCTTTTAATCTTAGCACTTCAGCTTAGTGGTGTATTACTAAAAGGAATGATGGGATTACAAGAATCTGCAACTCATCCCGACTATACAACAGCTACTATTGCGCTCTTTGTTTTTGCCCTTATTACTTTCTTATCAATTAAAGGGAAAGGATGGATGAAAAGTTACGCTGTGTTACTTGGAATTTCATGCGGTTGGCTTTTGTATGCAGTATTAGGAAAATCATCTCATATGCCTTCACATACAACGCTAGTTAAGTTACCAGAGATATTTGCTTGGGGCACACCTAGATTCGATATTGGAATGACTCTAACTGCGACTTTATTTACCTTTCTTTTAGTTGCAAATACAATTGCTGCTATTTCGGCTGTAAAACAAGTGGCTCCGTTATCTAAAGAAAATGAAAAGCAAACACTGAACCGTGGTGTATGGGTCGGAGGTATATCACATATTATCTCATCATTGTTCTCTACAATTGGAATTGTACCATTACCTGCATCAGCAGGATTTATTCAACTAACAGGTCAAAAAAAGGTGAAGTCGTTTCTTATAGCAAGTCTTATATTAGCAAGTATTTCTTTTATCCCCTCAATTGTAAACTTTATATCCTTGCTACCAGGTCCTATTGCTAATTCTGCACTTTTAGCTACATTTGTCCAAGTAATAGGCATTTCATTTCAATCCATTTTACGTGAAGAATTAAAGCAACGCCGATTAACTATATTAGGAATTTCATTATTAATCAGTTTGGGAATAATGTTTCTTCCAGAAAGTGCATTTAGCGGAGTTCCTTCTTCCTTACAATATGTTTTAAGTAACGGATTACTCGTAGGTACTATGATCGTTATTTTGCTAGAACAGTTTTGGAAAGAGTAAAATTTGTGACTAAGTAAAAAAGCGCCCTGATTACAGGGCGCTTTTTTATACCTAATGACTAATACTAGCCGTTGGGTATAATGTTGTTCCTCCAATTGAAACTTTTATTTCATTTGTTAATGGAACATTTTGTTCATTAATAATTGTTCTCCACCATTCCCATGCAAGACCAGTACATTCTCTAGCTACGATTTTTATATTTTTTGAATTTGGTGGAAGAGGGATAACTGTAGAGTAATGAGCTGTTTTGTCTCTGCCGCTACCATCCCATGTTTTATGTGTTAGTACTTCTTTCCCATTTTGATCAAATGTAAATTCATCCCAAGATACATCAAATTGAGCAACGTAAGCACCGTAATGATCAAGTGTCATTTTAGCACTTGAATATTCTGTAGTTGTCGTCTCAATATAATCTGTATTGTTATGAACAGCAGCAGTTGCATTATCTTTTAAGAAAGTGCTTGTATATGAAATTGGATATGCTGGATTTTTAAGACTTAATTCAGCATTATCTTTAATGATATTTCGGATTTCATTGAAATCTTTAGTAACAACCTTGTTATGCTCTTTCGCATCTCCGCCTAATACTACAGCAGTAAAGGTACTTTCTTCAAAAATATCTTTATACTGTCCACTCGTTTCGACGCTGTTATTCTTAAGTAAGGCTTTAAAAGCAGCTTGTACATCTTTACTCTTAGATGTTGTTTCTAATTTTACATAAACAGTTCTACCATAAGCTACATTTGAAACCATAACAGGTGGAGCCGAATTACTTACACCTTTACGAGTTAACTCACCAAAAGTAACACTATTATCAAAAAGATCGGATGGATTGTTAGGTAGTTCAGCACTTACGGTATAAAATATTTGCTTATATGCCGCTACCATCACTTTCTTCTCTCCATTTGCAACCGCATTAAAATCGATGTTTAGACTGTTATCGAGATATTTAGCGTTAACGTTAAGGGCACTTGCGATTTGTGATTTACTATAAACCATAGATTCTGTATACTGCATTCTTGCAGGTAACGTATGTGTTTTAGAATACTTTTCATTCCAAGTAGATACTAAATCATCTACTGCTCCAGCCACATTACCATATGTCGGATTTTGGACAGTAATTGTATTTTCTTTTCTCATGCCAGGTAAGTCTATACTAATATTCAAAGGCTTTCTCTTAGCCACTAATAAACTCGGTTGATTGTCTGCAAAAGCTTTATTTGCAAGTTGTACCGCTCCTGGATACGTACGATTCACCACAGAATCAATAATCGAAATATCGACTGGTGAAGTTGTAAGTGATTTTTTCTCGCGTTCCACTACTACAAATTTACCATTTGAATTGATACTTTCTTTCGGAACAAAACTCTCTACCTTATCACCATTTACAGCTAAAACCTCTTGATTATTATATTTAAGATTTGCTATACCAGTATCAATGCCACTAGCATTTTTGATTACATCAGTTGCATTACCTACTTGTGTTTCTGCGAAGGAAATAGATGAATAATTAATAGTGCATAGACTAACTAATAAACATGCAAGGAACTTTCTTCTTTTAGTGTTTTTCTTAATATTCAGAAAAATCACCCCGTTCTTTTTTTAGTAAGATATGATAATGATTGATAAATGATAGCTAACTAATAAACCTACATAAATGCTTTTAAAAGTTCTTGAATTAACGGGATTACGCCACCTACAAATTTCAAAACTGCCATTGCGATTTCCATATTATTTCCTCCTTTTTTATTGCTACGAAAATGTGATTAATCTTTATGCCCTCATTATAGTGACCCCTTACACTTTTATCAATACACTCTTATATGCAATATTACATACTAAGAACCAAACTGACTCCTCATAAAAAGTTATACAGAGATAAATTTTTTCGTTTGGTAGATACTTGAAAAATTGAAGCATTCCTTTGCATTTTATGAGTAATTTACAAGTTTATTGTTGGAAGCGTCGCAGGGCCGGAAGTAATGAAATACCTGTGGGACAGAGCTATCATCGGCAATCGCATAAAAAAAGCTGCTGCCTATAAAATATAGACAGCAGCTTTTTTGCATAATCATTTTGTAACTAATAAACAGCAATTGGCCCATAAGGACCATTGATAATTTCTATTTTTGTTTCAAAAATATCTGTCAAAATTGTTGGGTCCATAACCTCTTCTACTGTTCCAAAAGCAGCAATTTGTCCATCTTTCATAGCACAAATTTTATCAGAGTATTTGGCTGCAAAATTGATGTCATGCATAACAGTCAAAATTGTTCTTCCAAATTCATTAGCCGCACGTCTCAAATGCTCCATCATTTGAACAGAACGAGCAACATCAAGGTTGTTCAGAGGCTCGTCCAAAAGCACATATTCAGTCTCTTGGCACAATACCATCGCTACATATGCCCTTTGTCTTTGACCACCAGAAAGCTCATCTAAATATCTATTCTCTAGACTAGTTAAATCTAAGAAATCGATATATTTAGAAATAATAACCTCATCTTCTTTAGTTAATCTTCCCTTTGAATAAGGAAAGCGCCCAAATCCAACTAGTTGTCTAATAGTAAGCCTCGTTACAAAATGATTTTCTTGTCGCAATATAGTCAAAATTTTTGCTAAGTCTTTTGATTTGGATTCAGAAACATCCATATTCGCTACCTGAATTTGGCCTTCATCCATATCTAAGAGTCTTCCAATCATCAATAGTGTCGTAGACTTTCCAGCACCATTTGGTCCAATTAAAGAAGTAAAGCCCGCTTTTGGTATTTCAATATCCAAAGGTCCTATTTTTACCTTATCAGTATAGAACTTTTTAACATTATCAATTTTTATCATAAAGCCCTCTTCCTTAAAACTATAGTTAAGAATATGATTCCACCAAATAATTCAATAATAACTGAAACTACACCTTGAGCATTGAATACATGATACATTAAAAAGTATGCACTCGTCATTATCAAAAATCCTATTGCAAAAGCCATTGGAAAAATATATCTATGATCATAAGTTGACGCCGCCTGATAACTCAAAGTTGCTACTAAAAAGCCGTAGAAAGTAAGTGGCCCAATTAGAGCTGTTGAAATGGACATCAAAATAGCAACTAATACAAGCGTATAAATTACACTAGGTTGATATTTAACCCCAAAGGAAGTAGCAACATCCTTTCCAAGTGATAAAATATTCAACTTTTTAGAATGAGCAAAAATTAATACCGCTACAATTATAATCATAGGAATTACAACAGGAAAATATGCAGGATCTGCATGATTAACAGAACCAAATAATTTCGCTTGTAAAATATCAAACTCTGAAGGCGCAAGTAGCTTTCTCATAAAAGTTGATACGGAATTCAGTCCAGTACCAATAATAATTCCAACTAAAAGCATAAGTTGTAAATTCCCGTATTTACCGGAAAGTAACCATCCATAAAGTATCAAACTCATCAAGACCATAGCAACAACTTGGAATAAAAATGATCCAATTCCATTAAAGTTTATTAATGCACTAGCACCAAAGAAGAATATTGTACTCGTATGAATTGCTGAATAAAGTGATTCGAAACCTAAAAGCGAAGGAGTAATAATCTTATTGTTCGTAATAGATTGGAAAGCAACTGTCGACAAGCTATGGCAAACTGCAGCAATAATCATCGCAACAATAGCTATTATCCTTCTCTTAACAACTGGGATAAAAGAAGGTGAATCTATCGGAACTGGGTTGTTATAAACTAAAAGTCCATATGAAGAAAGGAGACCTAAAGCAATCAATGTTATCAGTACAATCCAATAACGTCTTGCTTCCTTCTTAGAACGAAAAGCACTAGCTGATCTACTTTCATTATGAAGGCTAGAATCGATTTCGACATTTTCTTTATTTTTATAGTCTAATGTGATCATCGTAGCCTCCTTGGTTTTCTTCGTCTCAATAAAATAGTAATAAACACGACTGCTCCCACTGTTGCAAGTATTAAAGAAACAGGTACTTCAAAAGGCTTTATAATTGTTCGAGAAATGATGTCACAGGTAGTTATTGTCCCCATTCCGATCACACATACCCAAGGTAAATTACTCCTAAGATCATCCCCTCTAAACATTGAAACAATGTTTGGAACAATTAATCCCAAGAAAGGTAAGTTTCCAATAACAGCTGCAACAATTCCAACTGCAACAGAGATAAGGCCAGTCCCAAAAAGAACAATTCTATTGTAATTAACTCCAAGGCTTGTTGCGACATCTTCTCCTAGCCCAGCTAAAGTCAATCTATTTGCATACATAAAAATAAGCAAAGTAACGATAACAATTAGCCATAAATATTCATATCTTCCCACCTGAACGGTAGCAAATGAACCTACGAACCAAGTTTCAATACTTTGCGTCATTTGAAAAAGGAGTCCCAAAAAAGTAGACACTGCAGAAATAACTGCTCCAAGCATCAATCCAATAATAGGGACAATTAAAGACGAACGAAGTTTAACTCTTCTTAAAAACAGAAAGAAAATCATAGTTCCTATAAAAGAAAAAATGATTGCACCAGTCATTCTTTGAACTAAAGTCGGGGCAGGAAATAATAAATATACAAAAAGCAGGCCTAAGCCTGACCATTCAATAGTCCCCGTTGTAGTAGGTTCAACAAAACGATTCTGTGTAATTAATTGCATTACGAGCCCTGCCATCGCCATTGCAGCTCCAGTAAGCATTAATGCAACTGTTCTCGGAACACGAGTGATGAAAAACATCTCCATTCCGTCCTCTTGTCCACGTATATCATAAACTCCAGTAAACAGTGATATAATCCCTAAAATTATAACAACTATAATCGCTATTATAAAAGGTTTTGTCCATATTTTATTGTGATTATAAAACTGGGGTTGAGAAATATTCTCAACCCTAGAAATCATATTTTTTGACACTGTTTCGTACTCCTTTACACTACTTAGCTAAAGTTTTTGCGATATTTCCAAATAACTCTATATAAGTCTCAATTGATTCATTTGTGTAAGTATCTGCTGGTGCATAAATAACTTGTTTTTTAGAAACAGCAGTTGTGTTTTGAAGAGCAGGTGATTTAGAAATAACATCTTGAGCAGGAGCTGAAGTAGCAGCATCAGATGTTGCAGCATCACGATCTAATACGAAAAGCCAATCAGGATTTGTTTGTGCAATAGCTTCAACAGAAACGTCATCACCTTTATGACCTGCAGTAGAATTAGACACTTCTAGTGCTGGAGTCCAACCGAAAATTTCATACATTGGTCCCCAAACGCGACCAGAGTGAGGCGCAGCAAAACCAATATTCCCACCAGTAACGATAACACTCATAACTTTATCTTTTCCATTATAAGCAGATTTTGCATTTTCAATAGATTTATCAAAATCAGCTACTAATTTTTTAGCCTCTTTATCTTTATCAAAGATTTTTCCTAAAGAAATTGTAGAATCTTTAAGTCCTTTTACTAAGTTTTCTCCAGGCTTAGTAGCTTTCTCAGAAACATCAACATTAAGATCAATAACAGCTGCATTTGGCACTAATTTTTTGATTTCTTCGTAATGGCCAGCAAATCTTTGACCAACGATTACAAGGTCAGGGTTTGCCGCTGCTATAATTTCAAGATTTGGTTCGCGGTGATTCCCAATATTTTTAACTGAATCATCTTTTTTATATGCTGAATCTGCAGGCATTACATCCTTTGGAGCAGCCGCTAATTTAATTCCCCAATCAGCTAAAGTTTCAAAAGTTCTATTATCTAAAGCAACTACATTCTTTGGATTTACAGGGACTTTAACAGTTCCATGTGCATCAGTAATTTCAACCGTTTTTGGCTTATCACTACTATCACCTTTATTAGCTTTCGAAGTTTCCTTACCTGAATCTGAGCAAGCTACTAACATTAAAGTGAAAATCGCTAGAATACTTACTAATTTTAAAAGCATAGTTTTTTTCATACGTATACTCCTTATTATGTAATTTAGTTCGAAAATGATGACGTCCATAGATTGAATTAGATAGTAACTGCTATTCACCTAAACCAATATTGATAATCATTTTCATTTGAATATCCTGTTAATTAGTATAGTCATTAATTCTGTGAAAATCTTGTGAATGGTGTGAGTTAATAGAATTACGCATAATTTGTATACGAAAAGTAATATGTGAAGTCAGGCGTGTTGATTAACCCTTATTTTACAGAGAATATTGATTTTCTTTTCGAGTAAGGACTTTCATTGGATACGGTCACAACTAATCCTTACTAGAATCGTCCCCTCCACACTAACCACTAGATGAGCACCTTATAAACCATAATTTCTCCTATAAAACACGCCCATTAATAGCTACTCTTTTCATAATCCATTGCCTAATAGCAATATTCTTTTAATATTTCTCAGAAACTATTTGATTATTAGATTTAACAGAAAAAAACGAGTACAACTGAAGGAAATAGTTTCACTCGTTTTTTCTATTATCTTATCTTTATCATTCAACCATTGAATAGCCTCTGCCATGTATCGTTTGAATATATCTGTCTTTCTTCTTGCACTTTAACTTTTTTCTTACATACCCAATATATAAGTCTACTACATTTGGATTCACTACTACGTTATATCCCCAAACCTGATTCAAAAGCATTTCACGGCTCAATATTGTATTTTTATTCTTGATTAAAAATACGAGTAAATCGTACTCGCGCTTCGTAAGCGAGAGATTTTCGCTACCTTTTTTCACAATATTGCTAGATGCATCAACAAAGAGATCTTTAAACTGAAAAAAGTTTGTCTCATTTTGCTGATTATAGTCAGTTCTCCTTAAAATAGCTTGAACCCTTGCTACTAATTCTTCTTTCGCAAATGGTTTTCTAATATAATCATCTGCTCCTGCTTGTAGCCCTGCTATGCAATCCTTACTAGAAATATTGTCGGTCACAATAATGATCGGTGTCGTTTTAACAAGTCGTATTTGTCTACAAATTTCTGGCCCCGATATACTTAATGAATCCCAATCCAATATGATAATATCCCAATCTTGTTCATATACTATATTTAAACCTTGGTTTTCATTGTGAAGTTTTAAAATGAAATAGCCCTCTTGCGTTAGACCACTTACGATTTTCTTCGCAAAAGACCGTTCATTCTTAATTACTAACACCTGCTTCACCGATGGTTCACCTCTACTTCAATGTAACTTAGTTAGATAAAAAATTATCTCAAAAAAATAATTTAAGATTTATAAATATTAAATTCCTAAAAAAGCGATTATAACAGCTTATTGGGAGAACTCTATATAATCTTACAATAGATAAGGATAAAAACACAAAGGATATGAAGATTCAAATAAATATTATGTAATCATTAAAGGTAGCTATAGTATCTACCTGTTTATCATCAATAACTATTTCTTCATTTTCTGTTTCAGGGGTACCTCCCTCCCCCATCAACTTAAGCATTTTATAAAACTACAAAACAAAAAGAACCATAAGCTTGCCACAAAAAATAGTAGTGGTCCATCTCCAACATTTAAAATCAAATATTTTTCATTGGGAATATCTTGTTTCATTAAAAAATGTTTTAGACTATAGAATAAAGTATTAGACCATAAAAAAATGGTTGTAAGCTGAAAAGGTGTTAATCTTTTTGATTAAATAAAAAATACTTTTGTTTTTCTTTTATTTACTTTAATATCAATAAGGGCACCAAAAAAATAGATAGAGGTGCTAAAATGTACGGAATTATTAATTATGAAGTGTTTTTACTAACAGGGATTTTATTAAATTTAATTCCTGGTGCGGACACCATGTATATTGTGGGAAGAAGTATTTCACAAGGCAGAAAAGCAGGTGTGTATTCTGTTTTTGGTATTATTACTGGCTCTTTAGTTCATACGTTATTTGTTGCTTTTGGTTTATCTATTATACTTACAAAATCCGTTGTATTATTTAACATCATTAAGATTATTGGTGTTATCTATCTCGTATATCTAGGGATTAAAATGGTACTTGATAAGACGAATGTAGATTTCCAAGCTTCATCCAATAAATTAAACATTAGAAAGATATATATACAAGGGCTTTTAACAAGTCTTACGAATCCAAAAGTCTCTTTATTCTTTATTGCGTTTCTTCCGCAATTTATAGATACAAAGGCTTCAGGTCCTATTCCCTTTATCATTTTGGGACTTACTTTTACAGCCACTGGATTATTGTGGTGTTTATTTGTGGCTTATTTCTCTTCATATGTTACAAAAAAATTAAGAGGAAACCAAAAGGTAGGAATGATTCTAAATAAGGTAACAGGAATGATTTTTATTGGTATGGGGTTAAAGTTGCTTCAAGCGAAAGCTCCTCAATAAACCTGAATAACATAACAATGCCCCCTTCTAAGAAATGTTATATCGGGTTTAAACCAATTCCTATATACTAAAAAGTCCCTTCAGAATTTGAAGGGGCTTTTTAATATACCTGTCTTAATGATACGATTCACTCTTTATTGAAAAAAATGAGTGTAAATTGAGTCTGCTATCAAATAATTACTGTTAAAATAGATATTTCTTGCTGTTAGGAATAGTCGATGTATCTATTTGTATAGAGAAAGCATAACTTTGCCACAAACAAAAAGAACCATAACCTTGCCAATCTGGCAAATTTATGGTTCAAATCACACAAAATAAAAAAACCACCAAATATGTATTGGTGGAGACGGTGGGAGTCGAACCCACGTCCAAAAATATCGGCACTTAAGCTTCTACGAGTGTAGTCGATATATTAGCATTTCGCGAACTCTTCGGCCTATCGACAGGCTTCCAAGTTGCTAGTCTGATTGTTCTCTTCCTTCGCCCTCAGACGGCGAACTCCGGCGTAGTCCACTTAGTTTGAGTCCCTTACCCTACCACATGGACGATGGAGGGAGGAACCTTTAGTGCAATTAAGCAGCTAAAGAAAGATTGTTTTGTTTGCCAATTATAGGCTTTGACGTTTTAACGAGGCCGATCCCCTCGACTCGCAACCTAAGCTCGAACTATCCCTGTCGAATCCGTAACGTCCCCATGATAAAAATGGAGCATACGAAGAAATATCGTGATAGCTACTAAGAGCTGTTTTTCAATGTGCAACAATCTTACATAAGTTATTATAACATACGCGCGTCGTTTTACAAATGTAAATATCTGTATTACATCTTTTGACGATCACGGAACGCGCGTGCAATTTCACGTTTTGCTTCTTTCTCTTTTAAATCGTTACGCTTATCATATTGCTTTTTACCTTTTGCTAAACCAAGTGCCATTTTCGCGAATCCATTTTTCAAATAAATTCTAACTGGAACTAATGCATAGCCTGTTTCTTTTGAAGCACCCGTTAACTTCTCAATTTCTTTTTTATGAAGAAGTAACTTTCTCGTGCGAAGCGGATCATGGTTGAAACGATTCCCTTGCTCATATGTACTAATATGCATATTATGTACCCATACTTCACCATTATGTACACGTGCAAACGCATCTTTCAAGTTCACGCGTCCAGCGCGAATCGACTTAATTTCAGTTCCTTGAAGGACAAGCCCTGCCTCATATGTTTCTTCGATGAAATAATCATGAAATGCTTTTTTATTTTGTGCAATAACCTTACCTGTACCCTTTGGCATATAACGTCCCTCCTCTATTTTTACTATTGTAACAAATGTTAATAAAAAGCGAAAGTGGCTCGCTCTCAAGCCACCAATAAAAAAGAAAAAGCCCCGCTTTTCATCAAAGCGAAGCCCTCCTTTTCTTACTTACGCTTTTTCTTTTTCTTCTTGAATCCTGGTACATTTTCGAAGAATGCTTTTTTCTTCTTACCGTTACCATCTTTTTTCCCTGGCTGACTAGCGGACGTGGAAGTGGAAGTGGAAGCAGAAGCTGATCCTCTTCCTTTTCCTTTGCCACCACGGTCGAATTTTCTACCTGTACCACGTTCTCCGCCGCGCTCATCACTGCGTTCGCTACGTCCACCGCGTTTCTTTCTGCCTGTTCTTGGCTGTTCGATAACGACTGGACGATCTTTGAACTTACGACGAGGCGTCCCTTTCATGCCAACGATTTCAAAGTCGATTGCACGCTCGTCTTTGTTTACGTTAATAACGCGAATTGTAATTTCGTCTCCGATGCGGAATACGTTACCTGTACGTTCTCCGATCATTGCGAAATGTTTCTCGTCATAACGGTAGTAATCATCCGTTAAGTAGCTAACGTGTACAAGACCTTCAATTGTATTTGGAAGCTCTACGAATAAACCGAAGTTTGTTACAGAGCTAATCATACCGTCATACTCTTCACCAATCTTATCAACCATATACTCTGCTTTTTTCATTTCGTCTGTTTCACGTTCTGCTTCAACAGCACGACGTTCCATATTAGAAGAATGCTCTGCAATTTCAGGTAAGTTTTCACGCCATTTTGCTTGTGTTTCGTTGTCGACTTTACCGTTAATAATGTATTCACGAATTAATCTATGAACGATTGTATCTGGGTAACGACGAATTGGTGATGTGAAATGTGTGTAGAACTCGGTTGATAAACCGAAATGTCCTAAGCTATCCGCATCGTAACGCGCTTGCTTCATTGAACGAAGCATTACTGTTGAAATAACTACTTCTTCAGGCTGTCCTTGAACCATTTCAAGAATTTGTTGCAGCGCACGAGGATGTATTTCATTCGCACGTCCTTTTACTGCATATCCGAAGTTTGTTACAAACTCGAAGAAACGTTCCAGCTTATCTTCTTTCGGATCTTCATGGACACGGTACATGAATGGTACGTTCATCCAGTGGAAATGCTCTGCTACTGTTTCGTTCGCAACAAGCATAAATTCTTCAATTAACTTCTCTGATACAGAACGATCACGCATGACAACATCTGTCGGTTTACCTTCTTCGTCTACTAATACTTTCGCTTCTTTAAAGTCAAAGTCAATTGCACCACGACGCATACGTTTTTCACGTAAAATCTGTGCCAATTGACCCATCTCTTTAAACATCGGTACTAGCGGCTCATAGCGTTTGATTAACTCTTCGTCCTCATCTTCTAAAATGCTTCTTACGTCAGCATACGTCATACGCTCTGTCGTTTTAA
The DNA here is from genome assembly GCF_022637375.2 of Bacillus sp. N5-665. Classification (NCBI taxonomy): domain Bacteria; kingdom Bacillati; phylum Bacillota; class Bacilli; order Caryophanales; family Bacillaceae; genus Bacillus; species Bacillus sp. N5-665. Next base: position 384,660 of record NZ_CP093325.1, on the reverse strand, counting down.
TCACACTTTGGAAAATCTCATGCTTTACAACATCACCTAAGTTGTTGATTTCCATTTCACAAGATAACGTCAGACGGTCTACTTTCGGGTTTAACGAACAAATACCGTTAGATAGACGATGCGGAATCATCGGAATTACACGGTCAACAAGATATACACTCGTTGCTCTTTCCGCTGCTTCTACATCAATTGGAGAACCTTCTTGAACGTAATGACTTACATCCGCAATATGAACGCCAAGCTTGTAGTTACCGTTCTCGAGCTTCGTTACTGTAACAGCGTCATCTAAATCTTTCGCATCTGCACCGTCAATCGTTACGATCATTTGGTCACGCAGGTCACGGCGATCTTTTAAATCTTCTTCTGAAATCGTTTCTGGTACACTGTTTGCATGCTCCATCACTTCTTCAGGGAATGCTAAAGGTAGATGATGTTTATGAATAACTGATAAAATATCTACTCCTGGATCATTTTTATGACCTAGAATTTGAATAACTTCACCTTCTGCACTTAAACGATTCTCTGGGTAACTCGTAATTTTCACAACTACTTTATGGCCTTCTACAGCACCCATTGATGCACTTTTCAAGATAAAGATATCACTCGTCCAGCGCTTATTGTCAGGTATAACAAATCCAAAGTTTTTCGATTCTGTATATGTACCAACTAGTTCTTTTGTGCCGCGCTCTAAAATACGTACAATTGAACCTTCTTGGCGTGATCCACTTGATTGTGCGCTAACACGCGCTAATACTGTATCACCATGAAGTGCACCGTTTAACTCTGTAGGCGGGATGAAAAGATCATCATCTCCCGTTTTCTTCTCTTCTGGTACAACGAATGCAAAGCCACGTGCATGTCCAATTAATTTACCGCGTACTAAATTCATTTTTTCAGGAAGACCGTAGCGGTTACTACGTGTGCGAATAACAAGTCCCTTCTCTTCCATCATTACAAGTGCCTTTACAAAATCTTTAAAGCCCTCAGATCCTTCAATTCCAAATGCCTCTTCTAACTCTTGTATTGTTAACGGTTTATACGCTTCTTCTCTCATAAATAATAACAACTTATCAATATTTTCTTGTATGATTTCTTCCAAGCAGAAATACCTCCTTTAAACCCTTATATTATTTAGTGTATCCGAAAGACTGGGGATGTATAAAGCGAAACTTTAATACTCCCCTAATGATTTTTACAGTTTTCACAAAAAATTCCTTATGAAAAAAAGAGGCAACTAGATCTTACCAATCTAGTTGCTCCAAGAAGTTATATACATCCTCATGTAGCTCGTCACGTTGCTTATCAAGTGTAATGACATGCGTAGAGTCTTCATACCATTTAATGTCTTTTAACGTAGATTCTACACCGTTATAAATAATGTTAGCACTATCTGTATTAATCATTTCATCATGACGTGCTTGTACAACAAATGTCGGTGCATAAATCATATCCACATTGTTACGTACGTCAGCAATTAATTGTTGTAATGCTTTTAATGTATTCATCGGTGTCTTTTGGAATTCCAACATTTCTTGTTCGATTTGCTCTGGTGATTTTTGCTCACGGTTTTTATATTCGCGGGCATATGCCAATATACCTTGGTACATCGTTTCTTCACTCTTAATATACATTGGTGCACACATTGGTACTACACCTAAAACAGGTACTGTATAACCTAATTTTAAAGAAAATACGCCGCCAAGTGATAATCCAACAACAGCAATTTTCTCAAAGCCTTTATCTTTTAAAAGCTGATATGCCTCCATTACGTCTTGCCACCAATCTTCAGGACCTGTATGAACAAGCTCTTCTGGTGGTACACCGTGCCCTTTATAAATTGGCGCATGACAAGTGTAGCCTTTCTTCTCTAAGAAACGCCCTAACATACGTACATCAGCTGAGTTTCCTGTGAAACCATGTAGTAATAAAACAGCGCGGTCTCCACCCTCAAATGTAAATGGTTTCGGAGATGCTAATTTCATCATGTACTTCTCCTCTTTCTCTTCTGTAATCTAGTCGTATTCTTTCTATATCTTAGTGTACCATATTTATATTTCTATAATCTAATTAGAAACATCTTTCAAATGGCAAAATAAAAAAAGAAGAACCATTAGTACATCTTACTAACGCTTCTTCTTTCAATTCTATAAATTTAAGTACGTAACAGCAATTGTTAATACGAAGAATAGAACAGCTAAAACAATTGTAATACGGTTTAATACTGCTTCAATTCCACGTGCTTTTTGCTTACCAAATAATTGCTCTGCACCGCCTGAAATTGCACCTGAAAGGCCTGAGCTATTACTAGACTGCATAAGTACCATAACAATCATTAAAATCGATACAATAATAAGTAAAACGGATAATAACGTATGCACTTGGCGTACCTCCTACAAAGATTCAGTTATTTTAACTGTAGCATAAATTCTATAGAAAAGCGAGAGCTATAGAGTCGCTCTCGCTTTTCTTCTATTACATAAACATCATTGCAAATAACGGCCCGAGCAAACATGTCAAAATTGCTGTTAATGTCATTGTTACCGATCCAATAACACCTTCATGTTCATTATTTTTCATCGCTCTCATTACACCCATAATATGAGAAGCACATCCAAATCCGATACCTTTACCAACTGAGTTTGTAACACGGCTCCATTTTAATAAAAGTGGGCCGGTAATCGTTCCAGTAATACCTGCGATAACAACGAAAGCTGCTGTTAATGACGGTACACCACCAACTTGCTCTGAAACACTCATCGCAACTGGCATTGTCACCGATTTTGGTAAAGAAGATAAAATTAAGCTTTTATCTGTTCCCATAAGTGATGCGATGGCAAAATCACTTGCGATTGCAACTGTTGTCCCTACTAATACGCCACCAGCAATCGGTACAACATATTTTTGCAGAACGTGACGTTGCTTATAAAGAGGAATTGCAAATGCTACAACACCGGGTCCCAGCAGTTTTGCAATCCAGCCACCACCGCTTTCCATATAATGTTGATATGGTATATCAAGCATGATAAATAAGAAAGCCATTAATCCTGTTGCTACAAGCATTGGAATGGTGAATGGTGTTGGAAATAATTTATAGATTTTTTTAGATAATTGGTATAATAGCACCGTAAAAAGAACCCAACCGATTCCGATTAATATTTGGCTCATCGCGACTCTCTTTCCTTTCTATTCGCAAGATATTGTCCCGTATGTCCTGCGACAATAATAATTAAAAATGTACTCGCTACAATTGTAATGAAAAGAGAAATTCCTTTACTCATAAAAAAAGCACCGTAATTCATTAGGCCAAGCGTTGGCGGAATTAATAAAAACGGCATAATAGCAACGAGTGTTTCTGCTCCTAAATCGAACCATTTCACTGGAAGGACTTTTAGGCTAAGTAAAACAAGTAAGAGGAACATTCCAATCAAACTTCCTGGAATCGGAATATTTAACACTTCTTGTACCCAATTTCCAACCATATAAAAAACGTAAAGAGCTGCAATTTGGACAAGAATCTTTGTAAATTTCATGTTCATCATCCCTCATGTTTATACGATCTTCTCTTAATATCTTTATCATAGTATAAATTGTAAAAAGCTGCAATTTATCAACTTGACAGCAAAAACAGCCTATGTTATACGCTTACACCCTTGATATGACTGCATTTCTAAACAAAAATTAAGTCAAAAACCTTGACCTAATATAAAAAGTTTTTATTTTCTGAATTTGTAATGTTATTATTTCAATAAAATAATCTTTTTATCCTTAAACTTACATATATATAAAGTGAAACTTTCATTAGTGGCGGTTTTGTTCCTTCCCACAATCGGACTTTTACGGGATAAACAAGATAGGTGGTGAGCATATGCCAAAAAAAGTTCTTATTTTTTGTGATCCTGGGATTGATGATACGATGGCTCTCCTCTTAGCATTCTTTATCGATGAAATAGAAATCGTCGGCATTGTTGCTGATTACGGCAATGTTCCAAAAGAAATGGCCGTACAAAACGCTCATTTTCTTAAGAGCGAAGCAAAGGATAGAAATATCAAGATATTTGGTGGATCAGAACGTCCACTTACTGGCGCCCCTCCTGCTTTCTTTGCGGAAGTACACGGGAAACAAGGGCTCGGGCCAATTATTCCAAAGGGACATGTGACTAACGGAGAAATGGAGAATTTTTTCGAAGTCATTCCTCTTATTGAACAGTATAAAGATGAATTAATCATTGTTAGTTTAGGAAGACTTACCTCCCTAGCAATTTTATTCATCTTATGTAAACAGCTCATGAAGCAAATTAAATCTTACTACGTAATGGGCGGCGCCTTTTTACATCCTGGTAATGTGACCCCTATTTCCGAAGCGAACTTTTATGGCGATCCTACTGCCGCTAATATAGTCCTTCAATCCTCACCTAACATGTACATCTATCCATTAAACGTCACTCAGTATTCCATCATTACACCAGAAATGGCTGAATACATTGAAGCAAAAGGAAAAGCCCCACTCGTCAAACCGTTATTCGATCATTATTACTACGGCTATTATAAAGACGCCTTACCGCATTTAGAGGGAAGCCCCTTCCATGACACAATGCCAATACTCGCTTTACTTGATAACTCTATGTTTACGTATCACAAATCACCTATCGTTGTCATGACGGAATCCTATGCACAAGGAGCAAGCATTGGAGAATTTCGCTCTTTAGGAGAATCTAAACCATTTACTGATTGGCCGAATCATCAAATTGCAATTGATTTTGATTATAACCGTTTCTTTAAACATTTCATGTCACTTATGACGGGTGAGCAATTTTAAGCATAAAAAAACAGACCGTGATTTCTCACGGTCTGTCGTTATTTTCTACAATTATCGTTTGATGTTGTAGAAAGATTTGATACCATCGTAAACAGCGATTTCGCCTAGTTCATCTTCGATACGTAGTAATTGGTTATATTTAGCAATACGGTCAGTACGGCTCATAGAACCAGTTTTGATTTGGCCAGCGTTAGTTGCAACTGCGATGTCAGCGATTGTAGCATCTTCAGTTTCACCAGAACGGTGAGATACAACTGCTGTGTAACCAGCACGTTTAGCCATTTCGATAGCTTCGAAAGTCTCAGTTAAAGTACCGATTTGGTTAACTTTAATTAAGATTGAGTTAGAGATACCTTTTTCGATACCTTCAGCAAGTTTTTGAGTGTTAGTTACGAATAAGTCGTCACCAACTAATTGTACTTTATCACCGATACGCTCAGTTAATAATTTGTGACCATCCCAGTCGTTTTCGTCTAAACCATCTTCGATAGAGATGATTGGGAAGTCTTTGCAAAGCTCTTCGTAGAAATCAACCATTTCTGCAGAAGTTAAGCCAGTACGGCCTTCGCCTGCAAGGTCATATTTACCAGTTTCTTTGTTGTAGAACTCAGAAGAAGCAACGTCCATTCCTAAGAATACGTTCTCGCCAGCTTTGTAACCAGCTTTTTCGATAGCTTCGATGATTACTTCTAATGCTTCACGGTTAGAACCAAGGTTTGGAGCGAATCCACCTTCGTCACCTACTGCAGTGTTAAGACCTTTGTCATGTAATACAGCTTTAAGTGCATGGAATACTTCAGCACCCATACGGATTGATTCTTTGAATGTTGGAGCACCAACTGGTAAGATCATGAACTCTTGGAAGTCTACGTTGTTATCAGCGTGAGAACCACCGTTGATGATGTTCATCATTGGAGTTGGTAATTGTTTTGCATTGAATCCACCAAGGTAACGGTATAATGGAAGACCTACGAAGTCAGCTGCTGCGTGAGCTACTGCCATAGATACACCAAGGATAGCGTTAGCGCCTAGTTTACCTTTGTTTGGAGTGCCATCTAATTCGATCATAGCACGGTCGATACCAGCTTGGTCAGTTACGTCGAAACCAACGATTTCTGGAGCGATTGCTTCGTTAACGTTGTTTACTGCATTTAGAACACCTTTACCAAGGTAACGAGATTTGTCACCGTCACGTAATTCTACTGCTTCGTGCTCACCAGTAGATGCACCACTTGGTACGATAGCGCGTCCGAAAGCGCCGCTTTCTGTGTAAACTTCTACTTCTACAGTTGGGTTACCACGAGAGTCAAGGACTTCGCGAGCATAAACATCAATAATTGTTGACATAATAAATTCTCTCCTTTTTATATAAGCAAATTATTTAATAATTGTTTTACCTGTCATTTCTTTCGGTTGTTCCACATTTAAAAGCGTAAGCATTGTTGGAGCGATATCTCCTAAAATACCACCTTCACGAAGCTCTACATCATTTTTTGTAACGATGAAAGGAACCGGGTTAGTTGTATGAGCTGTCATTGGTCCACCATCAGCAGTTAACTCCTGATCAGCATTACCATGGTCAGCAGTAATAAGTGCTACACCATCTTTTGCAAGAATCGCTTCTACAACTTTTCCTAAACATTCGTCAGTTGCTTCTACTGCTTTAATTGTTGGTTCCATCATCCCAGAATGGCCAACCATATCACAGTTTGCAAAGTTAAGAATGATAACATCATGTTTATCATTTTCGATTTCATTTACTAAAGCGTCCGTTACTTCGTAAATGCTCATTTCAGGTTTCAAGTCATACGTTGCAACCTTCGGTGAGTTAATTAAAATACGCTCTTCTCCTGGGAATTCAGCCTCACGACCACCACTAAAGAAGAATGTAACGTGCGGATACTTTTCAGTTTCCGCGATGCGAAGTTGCTTTAATCCCGCTTGCGCAACAACTTCACCTAATGTGTTATCAAGGTTCATTGGCTTGAATGCCACGTAACCATCTACAGTTTCACTGAAATGTGTCATACAAACGAATTCAGGAATGTGAGGTACTTTTTCACCACGATCGAACTCACGGAAGTCTTCGTTTGTAAATACACGAGCAATTTGAATTGCACGGTCTGGACGGAAGTTATAGAAGATAACTGCATCATCATCATTGATTGTTGCAACTGGCGTGTTATCTTCGTTAACAATTACAGACGGCAATACGAATTCATCATAGATACCGTTCGCATAAGAGTCTTCTACACACTCTTCTGCTGATTTATAAGTAGGGCCTTCACCATTCACCATAGCACTGTAACATTTTTCTACGCGATCCCAACGCTTGTCACGGTCCATGGAGTAATAACGACCAGAGATAGTCGCGAATTGTCCTACTCCTGTTTCTTTAATTACTTCATTTGTTGCATCGATATAACCTTTTGCTGTTTGTGGTCCAACATCGCGGCCGTCTAAGAATGCATGGATATAAACTTTCTCCACGCCTTCTTTTGCTGCTAAGCGAAGAAGAGCAAACATATGGTTCATGTGACTGTGCACACCACCATCAGAAAGTAAACCGAATAAATGAAGAGCAGTACCTTTTTCTTTTACGCTTTTAATTGCATTTTGGAAAGTTTCGTTCTGATCGAACTCACCTTCACGAATTGCAACGTTTACGCGTGTTAAGCTTTGATATACGATGCGGCCAGCACCGATATTTAAGTGACCAACCTCAGAGTTACCCATTTGACCTTCTGGAAGACCTACTTCCTCACCACAAGCTGTAAGCGTTGTGTGAGGGAATTTGTTCCAGTAACCATCAAAATTAGGTTTCTTAGCTTGTGCTACAGCATTCCCATGAGTTTCTTCACGTAGTCCGAAACCATCAAGAATGATTAAAGCTGTTGGCTTTCTCATTTTACCGCCCCCAGAAGACCTAAGAACGAAGCAGGCTCTAAGCTAGCACCGCCAACTAAAGCGCCGTCGATGTCAGATTGTGCCATATACTCTTTAATGTTTTCTGGTTTTACGCTACCGCCGTATTGAATACGAACAGCTTCTGCAGCTTCTGTAGAAACAGCTTCTGCAACAACTTTACGGATGTGCGCACATACTTCGTTTGCATCTGCAGAAGAAGAAGATTTACCTGTACCGATAGCCCAGATTGGCTCATAAGCGATAACAGTTGCTTTAACTTGCTCTTCTGTTAAACCTGCAAGTGCTTTTGTCACTTGACCTGCTACTAGATCAAATGTTTTTCCGCTTTCGCGCTCTTCTAAAGTCTCACCACAACATACGATTGGTGTTAAACCATGTTCAAATGCTGCAAGAGTCTTTTTGTTTACTGACTCGTCTGTTTCAGCAAACATTTCACGACGCTCAGAGTGGCCAAGTACTACGTAGCCTACTTTTAAGTCGCTAAGTGCTACTGGGCTAATTTCACCAGTGAATGCACCATTTTTTTCGAAGTGCATGTTTTGTGCACCTACTTGTAAATCAGTTCCTTCAGTTGCTGCTACTAAACGCTCTAAGAATAGAGCTGGAGAGCAAACTACTGCATCAACAGCTGAAGCTGCTGGGATTTGACCTTTAACTTCCTCTACGAAGCTAACTGCTTCAGATAGAGTTTTATTCATTTTCCAGTTACCTGCGATAATTGGTTTACGCATGCTTTGCACCGTCCTTTTTCTTTGGCTGCTACTTATTTGTCGTTAAGACAAACTACACCTGGAAGCTCTTTACCTTCCATGAATTCTAATGACGCACCGCCGCCAGTAGAAATGTGGCTCATTTTATCAGCCATACCGAATTTTTCAACAGCTGCTGCAGAGTCACCACCGCCGATAACAGAGTATGTATCTTCTGCATCTGCTAATGCTTGTCCTACTGCTTTTGTACCTTCTGCGAATGGAGTCATTTCGAATACACCCATTGGTCCATTCCATACAACAAGCTTAGAATTTTTAATTACATCTGCATAAATTTCACGTGTTTTAGGACCGATGTCCACGCCTTCCCATGTAGAAGGAATAGAGTCGATACCTACGATTTGAGTTGTTGCAGTTTCAGAGAATTCCTCTGTGATTACAACATCAACTGGCATGTAGAAGTTTACGCCTTTTTCTTTTGCAAGTTGCATAAATTCTTTAGCTAGTTCGATCTTGTCGTCTTCACATAGAGATAGACCAATTTCATGACCTAAAGCTTTAACGAATGTGTAAGCAAGTCCGCCACCGATGATTAAGTTATCTACTTTGTCTAATAGATGACGAATTACACCGATTTTATCTTTTACTTTCGCACCACCAATGATAGCTGTGAATGGACGTTCTGGGTTAGAAAGTGCTTTTCCAAGTACATCTAACTCTTTTTCCATTAATAATCCAGATACTGCTGGTAGGTAGTCTGCGATACCTGCTGTAGAAGCGTGAGCACGGTGAGCTGCACCGAATGCATCGTTTACGAAGATATCAGCAAGAGCTGCAAATTCTTTCGCAAGTTCTGCATCGTTCTTTTCTTCGCCCGCATAGAAACGTACGTTTTCAAGAACTAATACGTCGCCTTCGTTCATTGCTGCAACCATTTCTTGTGCAACTGGTCCGAATGCTTCGTCTGCTTTTTTAACATCTTTACCAAGAAGCTCGCCTAAACGTGCTGCTACCGGAGTAAGACGTAATTCTTCTACTGCTTGACCTTTTGGACGGCCTAAGTGACTTGCTAAAATAACTTTCGCACCTTGCTCTACTAAATATTGAATTGTAGGAAGAGCTGCACGGATACGAGTTTCATCTGTAATTTTGCCTTCTTTCATAGGTACGTTGAAATCAACGCGGCAAAATACACGCTTACCTTTTAAATCTACGTCACGAATTGATTTTTTGTTCATTGGATTTCCCTCCGACTACTAGTTAGGATTGACAAAACCCACTCAAAAGCTTAACACATTTGCTTTTAAAACGAAAGAAGAGAGAGAGGGAACAAACCCTCTCCCTCGTTTTGTCATTGATTACTTATATAATTAAGAATTAAAGACCTTTAGAAGTCATGTATGCTGCTAGGTCTACTACGCGGTTAGAGTAACCAGTTTCGTTATCGTACCAAGAAAGTACTTTAACCATGTTACCTTCCATTACCATTGTAGATAATGCATCGATTGTAGAAGAAGCTGTACATCCGTTATAGTCGATAGATACTAATGGCTCTTCGCTGTATCCAAGGATACCTTTTAATTCGCCTTCAGCTGCTGCTTTGAATGCTGCGTTTACATCTTCAACTGTTACTTCTTTGTCAAGTTCAACAACTAAGTCAACAAGAGAAACGTTAGCAGTTGGAACACGTACAGCGCCACCGTTTAATTTACCTTTAAGTTCTGGTAATACTAATGCTACAGCTTTAGCTGCACCAGTAGATGTTGGGATCATGTTTTCAGCTGCTGCACGAGCACGACGTAAATCTTTGTGTGGTAAGTCTAAGATTTGTTGGTCGTTAGTGTAAGAGTGAATTGTTGTCATCATTCCGCGTTTTACGCCGAATTTTTCGTTTAATACTTTAGCGAATGGAGCTAGACAGTTTGTAGTACAAGAAGCGTTAGATACTACGTTGTGGTTAGCTGCATCGTATTGTTCGTGGTTAACACCCATAACTACAGTGATATCTTCGTCAGAAGCTGGAGCTGAGATGATAACTTTCTTAACTGATCCACCTAAGTGTTTTTCAGCGTCTGATTTTTTAGTGAAACGGCCAGTAGATTCTACTACTACTTCTACTCCGTAGTCGCTCCATGGTAATTGAGCTGGGTCACGCTCAGCGATAACTTTAATTTCTTTACCGTTAACAACGATGCTGTTTTCGTTAGCAGATACTTCTGCATTTAAAGTTCCGTGAACTGTGTCATATTTTAAAAGGTGAGCTAATGTTTTAGCATCTGTTAAGTCGTTGATTGCTACTACTTCTACCTCAGAGTTGTTAAGAGCTGCGCGGAATACGTTACGTCCGATACGTCCAAATCCATTAATACCAATTTTAGTCATTTGAATTTCCTCCTTGGGGGATTATATTAAAGGGTAATACCCTTTGTTAACTGTTTTGCTGCACCTTCATCTGTAATTAGAATTGAAGTGTGCCCTTGTTTAATTACAGCCTGTATTGCCTTTGCCTTTGAAGAACCTCCAGCGACTGCAACAACGTGAGATACATGTTGTAAATCCTCAAGTTGCATACCAACTGTTCTTACTTTATGAACAACATTTCCTTGTTCATTAAAGTAGTAACCGAAAGCTTCGCCTACTGCTTCGCTTGCTTGAATCTTTAACCAATCTGCTTCTGAAGTATTTCTGCGACGTGCCATTGTTAACGCATCACCTATTCCATGAATGACGATATTGGAAGATCGAATCAACTCAAGAACTTCTTTCACGGAAGGCTCTGTCACAATAGACGCATATGCTTCGCTACTAACATGGTCTGGAACATACAATAAGCGATAATTACTCATCGTATTTTGCGCCATCTTGGCACAAATGGTATTGGCTTCTAATTCGACGCCCTCTCCAATTCCACCACGCGCTGGGACAAATAGCATATGTAAATCTTTGCAATCAAGCTGCATCATGTCCGCAGCAGCAGCTAGCGTAGTTCCTCCAGCCACAGCAACGATATTATTCGCTGTCAGACGGTCTTTTATACAAGTCACACAAGCACGGCCCATCTCCAGTTTGACCCAAGGTGATTCATCACTATCACCAGGGACAACGAAAACTTCATCCAAGTCTAATGTTTCCTTAAGTTGCTTTTCTAAAACCTTTAACCCGGAAATTTCTTTCATAAAGTCTTCCAAAGCAAGAACTAAAGCTGTTCCTTCTTCTGTCAAAGTCATTCCAGAAGAAGCGACGTGAACTAAGTTTTGTTCTTTCAAAACTTGAACTTCACTTCGCAATACTCGTTCTGTCATACCGAGACTTGCTGACAAGTTTCTTCTTCCAATCGGCTGCATGAGCCTAATGTATTGAAGAATTTGCATTCTCGTTTGCATAACAGGTAGCAGATCAGGTAATAATTTTTTTGTGTTCTGAATCCATGAGCGCATATCTTTTCTCCTCACTACATTGGTTCATTTTTCCTCGTGGTCACCTTACGTCCCGTAGTGACATTTTGTGTCCCACATAGGTTAAAAAAATAATCCCTGCTACGTGTATTATTGTAACAGGAGATAGAAACTTATTCAACTCTTAACTGCATTGTTTATATAGTTTATTATGACACCTTTGTGAATGTTACCATATTCTACCTGTTTCCCGCCTATTTCTACAACCGGAATCATTAAATGATACTTCTCCAAAAGGTCATTATCTTCATATATATCTATTTCCTCGATTTGAAAAGAATATTCATATTGTACTTCCTGTAAAACTTGTTTCGCCTGCACGCAAAGGCCACAATCTTTTTTTGTATACAGTACAACTTTCATATTCTTCACCTATCCGATCGTTTTTCGTAATGACGACGCTGGAATGTGCATTTGTTCTCTATACTTCGCCACTGTTCTTCGAGAAATAATGATTTCATGCTCTTCTTCTAATAATTTTGAAATCTTTTGATCTGAAAGTGGCTTTTTCTTATTCTCTGCCTCAACAAGCTTTTGGATAAATCGTTTCACACGCTTTGTAGAAACTGCTTCATCCTCAGTAGTCGAAACAGCATTACTAAAGAACGATTTCATCTCAAATAAACCGTGTGGTGTTTGCACATATTTATTTCGCGTTGCACGACTAATTGTAGATTCATGCACACTTAACTCTTCCGCTACCTCTTTTAAAGCAAGCGGTTTTAAATATTCTGGACCTTCCCAGAAGAAATCACGTTGTTTTTCCATAATAATAGTCATCACTTGCAGAAGCGTTTGTTTTCTCTGTTTTAAACTGCGCATAATCCACTGCACATGCTGATACTTTTCTGATACGTAAGATGCTACTTCACTTTCACTATTATTCAGAAGCGCACTATACTCAGAATGAATTTCAATTCTCGGCATATTTCTCTCGTTCATTTGTAAAACGAGACGATCACCATCTTTTTTCACCGCCATATCAGGCACAATATAAAGTGGTTTATCAGAAGAAAACGCAAGACCTGGTTTCGGCTGTAATGACGTAATACAGTTCACCGCCGATTGCAATTCTTCATTACTACACTTCAACACTTGAACGAGCTTTCGCCAATCTTTCTTCACGAAATAAGCGAAGTGATCCTCTATAACCTCTTCCGCTAATCCATTCCGTCTTTGTAAGCGCTTCAATTGCAAAGTTAGACATTCCTGAATATTACGCGCTCCTACCCCTGCTGGCTCGAGTGATTGGACAAGCTCTACAGAGCGGTCGACTACATGGATCGGTGCGGAAAGGAGCTCCGCTAACTCTTCGTTCGTTTCTTGTAAATACCCATTTCCATCCATGTTCATAATAATGAAAGAAGCTAATTTTCTCTCTTCTTCATCTATTTTATAATACTGTATTTGATTTAATAAATGTTGTTGAATCGTTGTTGAATCCACACTGTAGATTTCCATCTGATTCTCGACTTGTTTGCTGGTACTTTTACTGTTGTTAGAGCTCTTTTTCTTCTCCCTCTCAAAACCACCTAACTCAATAAGGGGATTCTCTAACGATTGCTCATACAAAAACTCCGATAATTCTTGTACATTATACTGGAGCATTGTAATCGCTTGCCTTAACTCTTGTGTCATTGCCAAACGTAAGCTTTGTTCTTGTAAAAGACTTGCCTTCAAACTAATCTCCCCCTTGTTTCTATTGTACAATAAGTTTGGTAAAAGGAGAATGCTATCACAGACACCCATTCCAAAATATTATTAATTTATATGTATTAATGAGATTTACAACTTACAACCGAAATTTGAATAATATTGAAAGAAAATAATAGCGCGATAAAAATTATTACCACATACTAATAGTAAATCTTATTATCAGATATAACAACCATTAATAAAAAAGGTCTGCACTTATATTTGTAAGTGCAGACCTTTTTATGCAGATAGATTCATTATGCTTCGTTAAATATAACATCCCCTTCTTCAGCAGGCCATTCACCTTCTAATTCCATTTCGTCTAACATCATTTCAGCCGTAAAGACAATCGCTATTAAATCCTTATGGTAGTCTCCGCTAGGCAAATAGTGACTAGGTCCAAAACAATCCCTATCAATTTCTTTATAGTGCAATTCCATATTTAACATGAATTTCAACATCTCATCGCCTGTAATTTCACCAGAATCAGATACAGCAACGGTTCTACGTTCGTTATCCCCTAAAATGCTTAAATATCCACTAATTTTACGCACCTGCAATCCCCTCATACTATAAGTTTTAGATAATTTTAGTATAAACTCATTACAAAATTAACAGAAGAACCTTGTAGGGCCATAACAAAAACCCCCTATACACGATTATTTCTAATCACATACAAGAGGTTGTTTTAAATTTACTATCTATTTTCAACACGTAACACCAACAATACATAACGCGCCCAGAGGGATTCGAACCCCCGGCAGACGTGGTACCGGAAACCACCGCTCTATCCGACTGAGCTATGGGCGCATGATTATAAATTATACTCTATTTTCTCTTCATAATAATAGCAATAAAAACCATTTAAATCAATAAAAACTCTTTGATAGCACATTATATATAAGCTATTTTCTACATAAAAACGCCCCCTAATTTCTACATTTAGGAGGCAATTCTTACCCATCTTATTTATCTAATTTCTCTTTAATCTCTTTTGGGATTTCATTAGGCTGTACTTCTTGATATGTTTCAATATATTCCCCTTTCGTTTTAACCTTTACATATGCTCCCTCTCTAAGCCCACGGGGTGCATAAAACTTAACGTCTCTTCCTTCACCTGAAGCGTAATAACCAGTAAGTTTATAGTCTCCAGCTACCTTACCTACTCTGGATAGTCGACCCGATTCTTTCGCTTTTACATATACAAAGTCCTCTTTTACAAGCGGATTATACCTATCTGTTATCTCATTATGAGAAAAGCTTGCCACACCAATAACTAATATAAATATTCCAATTAAACCTAATAATATTTTTTTCATTTTTCTCTCCTTAAAATATCCTTCTAACTTGTTTTACCTTCTTTATTCTAGGAGAAATAGTTTTTTTCCACTATCGCTTATCCTTACATATTCATTACAAAATTGTAATTTAAACATGATACATCCCTAAAATTCCCAATCATAAATTCACCCCAACTCACAAATTATAATCTTTGAATTGATATTCCAAAGGGGGCTTCATTCAATGACTGTAATTACAAAACTAAAGCAAACTGTTTCTGGATTAAAAAGTGCACAAGCTAGCTTGGAGGGATTCGCTCTTGATACGGATAACCAACAAGCGAAGCAACTTTTCCAAACAGCTGCGCAACAAACGCAAACGATTATCGATTCTTTAAACCCACGCGTTGAAGAAGTCCAACAAGAAGAACCACAATACTCACAGCAATAACAGATTCGTCATGCTGTGAAATAGAAAAAGGATGATATGCAGTCATCCTTTTTCTATCACATTACATATTGCAATAGAAATGGAATGATAATCATGCGAAAACTCGGCCTCATAACCGCTTTATTTGCCCTTCTATGTAGCTCTTTTGCCGGATGTGATAATAGTCCCTTAGATAAAAAAGTGAAAGAAGAAGCAAAACGAACGGAGAAAGAAAAAAGTCCCAAATTAACAAAGACGAGTACGGAATCCTTTAATCAATCTATATCACAAGGAGCCAAGAAAAGGGCTCTCGCTATGGATGAAATTATAAAAAGCACAGCAGTGAATTCAAATTTAGATCTCTACATAGCAGTTCTACCTGAGCATCACGAAAGGTTTGGATTAAAAGCTTTGCGTAAGAAGCTTCAAAAGCAACTAAGTGATGAACATCCTACTTTCGATGTTCGTGTAAGTACAGATAAAAAAATCTTTATGTTACTCGAAAAGCTTGAGAGCAAAATTAAGAAAAAAGAAGTATCTAAAGACGAGATCAATAAGCAATTAAAACTCATTGGGAAAAAAATGGAGTCTAACACTTAACGCTTTTTAATAGAAAAGGAAGGATCGCAATGTCTAGTAAAGATAAGAACTTAACCCCTGTGCAACAAGAGTATAAAAAATTCGAGCAAGAACGCGAACCGAAGCGCCCTGTCTTGAAAAATTGTATTAAAGCCTTTTTCGTCGGTGGTTTTATTTGCTTCATCGGACAACTCATTTCTACGTTTTATATCACATATTTTGATTTCACTGAGCGTTCAGCAGGAAATCCAACAGTCGCAACTCTCATTTTCATTTCCATGTTACTAACTGGATTCGGTATATACGATCGGTTTGGACAGTTTGCTGGAGCAGGCACAGCTGTACCTGTCACTGGATTTGGTAACTCTGTTATTGCCGCATGTATCGAACACCGAACGGAAGGGTTCGTCCTTGGTGTTGGCGGTAACATGTTTAAATTAGCTGGATCCGTTATTTTGTTTGGTGTATTTTCGGCTTTCGTCATCGCACTTATTAAAACGATTCTCGTTCAATGGGGAGGGCTATAAATGTTACAAGGACACCGAACGTGGGTATTTGAAAACAAACCAGTTATTATTTCGACAGGAGTCGTTGGCGGGCCGTTTGAAGCGAAAGGGAAAATCCCAGAAGACTTCGATATCCTTCATGAAGATTTATGGCTCGGACAGGATTCCTATGAAAAAGCACATAAAATTTTATTCGAAGAAGCTTGTAGCCGAGCTACTGAAAAAGCAGAACTTCGTAAAGATGATATCCAATTCGTACTTGCAGGAGATTTAATTAATCAAATTACTCCTACAAGCTTTGCTTGTCGTACACTCGGCACTCCTTATCTTGGATTATTCGGTGCTTGTTCTACTTCTATGGAAGGTTTAGCACTTGGGGCAAGTATCGTAAATGCAAAAGGTGCAAAATATTTATTAACTGGGGCATCAAGCCATAACACCGCGGTAGAAAAACAATTCCGCTATCCAACTGAATACGGCGGTCAAAAGCCTCCTACCGCACAATGGACAGTAACCGGGGCAGGCGCGGCTATTTTAAGTGACACTGGACATGGTCCTAGGGTAACATCTGCAACAATCGGACGAGTGGTTGATATGGGACTAACGGATCCGTTTAATATGGGCGGTGCGATGGCTCCAGCTGCCGTCGATACAATTGAAGCCCACTTGCGCGAACGCCAAATTGATGCCTCTTACTACGATTTAATCGTAACAGGCGACCTAGGACATGTCGGACGCGAAATTGCTTATGACTTACTACATAAACACGGAACAAAAGTGACAAGCGAACAGTTTCAAGATTGCGGGCTACTCATCTATAGAGAAGGACAACCTGTCATAGCTGGTGCTAGCGGACCAGGATGTTCTGCAACAGTTGTATACGGTCATTTATTAAACCGAATGAAAAGAGGAGAGTTCAAAAAAATACTTGTCGTTGCGACAGGCGCTTTACTATCTCCACTTACATTCCAACAAGAAGAAACGATTCCATGTATCGCTCACGCCGTTTCGATTGAATTTGGAGGTGCAACGCAATGATTTTTTTCTGGGCTTTCGTCATCGGCGGACTCATATGTGTAATTGGCCAACTTATGTTTGATGTTGGCAAGCTAACACCCGCTCATACAATGGCAACACTCGTTGTTGCCGGTGCTATACTGGACGGATTCAACCTGTATGAACCATTAATCGACTTTGCTGGAGCCGGGGCAACTGTACCTATTACAAGTTTCGGTAATGCCCTCGTTCACGGCGCAATGGAAGAAGCTGCAAAACACGGCATCGTCGGTGTCATTACGGGAATGTTTAAAGTAACAAGCGCTGGTATTTCTGCTGCTATCATATTCGGATTCATTGGTGCATTACTATTCAAACCGAAAGGATAAGAGGTGTTTGTATGACAGTTATCGCTAGCGTTAAAACCTGCCTTGCTAGTGTAAGGGGCGCTCAAGCAAGTTTAAGCTCCCTTTCACTAAATTCTACAGATAACGAAGCAAAACGCGTATTTCATGAATGTATGTTAGAAATGGACAGCATCATCGCTGATTTACAGAATAGAGTTTCAGTATTAGAACGCGAAGAACCTCAATATAAAGGGTTTTAAGTAGACTGGAGGAAATGACTATGTCTCACCTGCCGGAATGGACACTTGTCATCCTTCGCTCTGTATTCATATTAATTATTTTATTCACTATTACAAAATGCTTAGGAAAAAGACAAATCTCTCAACTTTCCTTTTTTGAATACATAGCGGGAATGACAATCGGTGATATCGCTGCTCAAATATCTACAGGGCTTGATCAAAAGTTTTTCCATGGTGTCTTTGCCATACTTATTTTCGCCTCGGTACCTTTTTTCGTTGGAATTCTTTCCTTAAAAAACAAAACTGCTAGAGACTTTTTTGAAGGAAAGTCTACCGTTTTAATAAAGGACGGCAAAGTACTTGAGGATAATTTAAAGAAAGAGAAATATACAAGTGATGAATTACTTGAACTTCTTAGAGGAAATGGTGCATTCAGTATAGCTGAAGTCGAATTTGCTGTCTTAGAACCGAGCGGAGAATTAAATGTATTATTAAAGAAAGATTCTCAGCCACTTACAGCAAAAGACATCGGGTTAAAAGTACCAAATGAAAAAGAACCGCAAACTGTTATTATGGATGGCAATGTCTTAGATGAACCTCTATCCTCTAGTGGACATAACCGTGCTTGGTTACATTCTGAACTAGAAAAGCTCGGTGTTGTTATTGAAAATGTCTTTCTCGGTCAAGTGGATTCATACGGACAACTTACTATCGACATTTATAATGACAAACTACAAATGCCTTCTCCTCAAAACAAGCCTTTATTATTAGCATCTTTAAAAAAATGTCATGCTGATCTTGAACTATTTTCCCTAGAAACAAAGTCGAAATCAGCAAGCGAAATGTATAGTAAAAACGCAAAACACATCGAAAAGATTTTAAATAAAGTAACCTATCTTTTAAAAGATTAGATATCGAAAGAACGCTTCAGTAAAAAGGCGTTCTTTTCTTTTTGTATGCAGCTTTCATGACGTTTAAATTTATGTAATTCGGTTATGATGTTGAAGATACATAAGCAGGGAATTTCAAAAACATAGCGAATAATTCATGGTACAACTACATATTTTTTTGATTTAAAGTGGTTTCGTTTGACCTTTATTGACCATAATTGTATTATAAGACTAAGAAAGCTTTAGAAGGAGGAAATAACAGATGAATTTAATTCCTACAGTAATTGAACAAACAAATCGTGGAGAACGCGCTTACGATATTTACTCTCGACTATTAAAAGACCGCATCATTATGCTTGGTAGTGCAATTGATGACAACGTAGCTAACTCAATCGTTTCCCAGCTTTTATTCTTGGAATCTCAAGATCCAGAAAAAGATATTCACATCTACATCAATAGCCCTGGTGGTTCTATCACAGCAGGTATGGCAATTTACGATACAATGCAATTTATTAAACCACAAGTATCAACAATCTGTATCGGTATGGCTGCATCTATGGGTGCATTCTTACTTGCAGCAGGTGAAAAAGGAAAACGTTATGCACTTCCAAACAGTGAAGTAATGATTCACCAACCACTTGGTGGAGCACAAGGTCAAGCGACTGAAATCGAAATCGCTGCAAAACGTATCCTATTCTTACGTGAAAAACTAAACCAAATTCTTGCTGACCGCACAGGTCAACCACTTGAAGTACTACAACGCGACACAGACCGCGACAACTTCATGACAGCTGAAAGAGCTCTAGAATACGGCTTAATCGATAAGATCTTTACAAATCGTTAATACTTAAAAGCGGAAGCGGCTCGTTCAGAATCGCAGGACGATGGAGCCCCTGATTCCGAGGCGCTTTTTGCCTCGAATGAAGGGGCGAAACGACCGGAGATTCTAGCCGCTGGAGCTGGATACATTTAAAGCGGAAGCGCCCTATAATAGGGCGCTTTTTTATGGTCAAACCTCCGCACGTGCATACCCCCACAGACAAACACCAAACAACAAAACAAAAAAGCTATCGCACATGCGCGATAGCTTCTTATTGTATATATGCAGCTAATGCTTCTAAAGCTTCTTCTGCATCTGAACCTTCTGTTGTAATTGTTATCATGCTACCAGTTCCAATTGCTAAGCTCATAATCCCCATTATGCTCTTTGCATTCACTGTCTTTCCATCTTTCTCGATGAAGATATCCGCATGAAAGCGATTGGCCTCTTGTACAAACAACGCAGCCGGACGTGCTTGTAAACCGTTTTTTAATGAAACCTTAACTCGTTTTTGAACCACAGCTCCATTTCCCCTTTAACCTCTTATTTTTTTGCTACCGTTTCCCCCGCGCGTAATTTCTCTGCAATCTCATCGATTTTACGCAAACGATGATTAATACCCGATTTACTAATTTTCCCCCCGGATACCATCTCGCCTAACTCTTTCAATGTTACATCTTGATAATCTCTTCGTAATTGTGCAATTTCTCGCAGTTTATCTGGTAATATATCAAGACCAACCGTCTCATCAATATAACGGATATTTTCAATCTGCCTTAGCGCTGCACCAATTGTTTTATTTAAATTGGCTGTTTCGCAGTTCACTAAACGATTTACTGAATTACGCATATCGCGAACGATTCGAATGTCTTCAAATCTTAAAAGTGCATTATGAGCGCCTATAATATTTAAAAACTCCGTAATCTTTTCTGCTTCTTTCAAATACGTAATGTACCCTTTTCTTCTTTCCAACGTCTTACTATTTAAATCAAATCCGTTCATCAGTTCACATATAGCATCATTATGTTCCTTATATAACGAAAAGACCTCTAAATGATAAGATGATGTTTCTGGGTTATTTACTGAACCACCTGCTAAAAATGCACCACGTAAATACGATCGTTTACAACATTTCTTCTCAATCAATTCTTGTGATATATTTCGGATAAACGAAAAGTCGTCTCGAACAATATGAAGATCAGCTAATATTTCGCGAGACTTCTCAACAAGCCGCACAATATATACATTATTTTTCTTCAATCGCATTTTTTTACGAACAAGTAATTCTACCGTCACGTCATATCCTTTTTTCAAAAGCGTATAAATCCTTCTTGCAATTGCCGCATTCTCCGTTTGAATATCGATAGATAGACGACGGTTTGAAAAAGAAAGCGATCCGTTCATTCGAAGTAACGCTGATAATTCTGCTTTCTCACAGCATTCCTTCACCTCAAGATTCGTTAGCTCTTTCTTTGTTTCTGATGCAAATGACACAGTCAACACCTCCTTATACGATTACTTTGGAACAAAAATCTTGTCCTATATGAAATGATGAGCGTTACCTCAAACGAGGCAACGCACATCTACAACAGTGAATATAAAATAGAAGCTAGTTTTAATGTATCGTGCCTTACAACACGATCATCATACTTCGCTAATTGATCTTGAATGACATCAATATTACTCTCTGTAAAACGCTCTTCATCTACTACAACTGGTGCCGACAGTTCTTCCTCATATAACTGACGTAATTCACAAGGAATATCACGGTTATTTACAATTGCAGTATCGATAAATGGTTTACCTAAATGATCATGTAACGCCTGCACATGGTCAAACGCAGTATATCCCATCGTTTCACCAGCTTGCGTCATAACATTACACACATATACCTTCTTCGCTTTTGCAGCAAGAACAGCGTCCCCGATTTTGTTAACAACTAAATTCGGTAATATACTCGTATACAAACTTCCTGGACCAAAAACAAGTAAATCAGCTCGTTTAATCTCAGCCAACGTTTCATGTAACGGCTCTACATCTTCTGGAGTTAAAAAGACGCGGTCAATCTTCTTCCCGGAATAAGGAATCTTTGATTCACCTGTTACAATTTCTCCATCTTCTAGTTCTGCATGAAGTACCGCACTTTGGTTCGCTGCCGGTAACACACGTCCTCTGACATTTAACACTTTACTCGTTTCCGTAATCGCATGGAAGAAGTCTCCTGTAATCGAGGTCATACCCGCTAATAATAAATTTCCTAACGCATGACCTTTCAGCCCGTCTCCCGTTGTGAAACGATGCTGAAATAAAGCTTCCACCAGCGGCTCTACATCTGATAACGCAACAAGTACGTTACGAATGTCACCTGGGGGTGGAATTTCGAGCTCATCACGTAATCTACCTGAACTGCCACCATCATCAGCGATTGTAACAACTGCTGTAATATCAACTGGATATTGTTTTAATCCTCTTAATAAAACAGAGAGTCCAGTACCGCCTCCCATGATAACAATTTTAGGTTTTCTCTCTTTTTTCATCCCTTAATGGCCCTTTCTCTTCTCCACATCACGATGAGATACATGAACGCTATACTCTGGTTTCAAATGTTTCCCAAGGTATTCTGTAAGCGTAACAGAACGATGCTGTCCACCTGTACATCCAATTGCAATTACAAGTTGACTCTTGCCTTCTCTTTTATAATGAGGCAGCATGAAAGTAATAAGATCCGTCAATTTTTCTAAAAACTTATGTGTCTCATTAAATTTCAGTACATACGATGAAACTTCTTCATCTAGTCCTGTTAATGGCTTCATATGTGGAATGTAATATGGATTTGGTAAAAAACGAACATCAAATACTAAATCTGCATCAATTGGAATACCGTACTTAAATCCAAACGACATAACATTTACACGAAATGCTTGCTCAGTTTCAGTTGAAAACAGATGAACAATTTTTTCACGTAATTCTTTCGGTTTTAAATCCGATGTATCCAGCACAATATTCGCTCGTGCCTTCATATCAGTTAATAAGCCACGCTCCATCTCAATTCCCTTTAACGGCAAACCAGTTGGTGCAAGTGGATGCGAACGTCTCGTTTCTTTATAACGAGTTACAAGCGTGCCATCTTTCGCATCTAAGAATAAAATATGAGGAATAATCCATGTACGTTCTGATAAATCATCAAGTGCTCCCCATAAATGTTCGAAAAACTCTCGGCCACGTAAATCAACGCCAAGTGCCACTTTATTCATTTTCCCTTTTGAATCCGCCATAAGCTCAATAAACTTCGGCAATAACATCGGTGGTAAATTATCTACACAGAAATATCCTAAATCTTCAAAACTTTGTAAAGCTACTGTCTTACCAGCTCCAGACATTCCTGTAATAATTACCATTTTTATATCATTATTCTCTGTCATCGTATCCTCTCCTTGACGGTTTAACTCGGATCTAATCGATATGAAAGCAACTCAAAATCTGGGGTATATACAAATGTACCGTAGATTATGCCATTTCCTTTAATTAAATAATCAATAATGTGATAATCTCCTGGTGCCATTGCTAAATCATCAATTTTGTCAAATGTATGCCAACCAATGATGCCTTCTTCGCTCTCTAGTTTGTTTTCTCCTGCAAAATCTGTCGCTAAAAAGGAGAACATCATCCATTCAGAAACAACTTTATCACCTTCTTGGATGACAAAGGTGAAGACCCCTTTTAACGCTGGGTTCTTTAAATAAATACCTGTTTCTTCACGATACTCGCGAACAACGGAATCTCTTACTGTCTCACCACGCTCCATTTTCCCGCCTGGTGCAACCCACCAATTTCGACGAGGTTTTTGGAGTAAGAGTACTTCATTATCTCTAATTAACACACAGTTTGTCACTCTTTGCATGTTTCTTCACCTCAGCTACTTGCAGTAAATTTCTCACTGCATACTCATTTCATTATACTATCAAAAACAGTTTGCTACAACGAAGGAGCCAGTCCTCTTTCGCTAAGCACATGCTACTCAACAATTTTAAAAAAGCTTTCTAGAACAAGCAATGTAAATGCCTAGACTTTCAATGAATAGCATGAAAAATCCCCTTAACGATTTTTATCGCCAAGGGGATTAAAGTCCTTATTTCTTACCGAAATAAGTAACAATCGCAAATCCTAAAATAAAGGTAATAATTGAACTTATAATTGAAAATCCTCCAGTTGGAATACCCGGGAATACAATTACGATTGAGCCGATAACAAGTCCAATAATTACCGCAAATGTCATACTTTTATAACGATCTAACAAGAAACTAATTCCTTTACTACTTACAACAAACCCCGCCATAACACCGGCACCGATAACTACAATTAAAGGTAAGTTCAGTGTAGTTAAAGCATTAATTGCTGTCGGATACACACCAATAATTAATAAAATAAATGATCCGCTAATTCCAGGAAGCAACATAGCCATACTAGCCATCCAGCCCGCGAAAAATAAACCAATTGCATTTAAAATTGTTAACGTCGTAATTGGATCTGCTGCCTTATCCGGTTTAAAGAAAGCTGTGATCGCAACAAGAATTGCTGCAACTATTAATAAAACAATGTGCTTAGCTTTAAACGAAGACTTTGCATCAGCTTCTCTCATTAACATCGGTAATATACTAATAATTAAACCGAGGAAGAAAAATTGAGTCGGTTCATAATGATTTGCAAGTAAATATTTAATAACGTGACTTAACGTTAAAAACGCTGCTGCCACACCAGCTGCAAGGGGAATTAAAAAGCCTAAATGTTTTTTCCATTCGCGACTAAAGAATCCACTAATTGCCGCAAGCAATTGTTCATAAATCCCTAACACAACAGCGATTGTACCGCCGCTCACACCAGGAATTAAATCACTAACGCCCATACAAAATCCACGATATATATTACGCCATTCCATACTGAATAAATTCCTCATTTCTTATAGTGATTTTTCCGTAAAGTCCAGTATATCAATAAGAAATCTTATAATCTTAATATTTTTTGACAAAACTTTGACATTTTCATAAAAAAAGAAGAAAGCTCCTATCGGTAGCTTTCTTCTCAAAAGGCATATTATCCCTTATTTTTCTGATACTGTTTTTAGTTCTTCTAATAATTCTTCTACGTAATGTTGTGCACTTTGTGCTGCGATACTACCATCACCTGTTGCAGTTACAATTTGACGTAGCATTTTTTCACGAACATCTCCAGCTGCGAAAATACCAGGAACTTTCGTTTCCATACGCTCATTTGTTTCAAGGTAACCATTTTCATTTGTAATACCTAGTTCAACAAATGGTTTTGATAGTGGTAACATACCGATGTATATAAACACGCCATCAGTTTTGACTTCTTTCTCTTCTCCACTGTTTACGTCTACAAGTGTTACGCTTCCCACTTTACCATTTGCATCGTTAATTTCTTTTATAGTGTGATTCCAAATGAAATCAACTTTCTCGTTTTGGAAAGCACGATCTTGTAAAATTTTCTGTGCACGAAGAGTGTCACGACGGTGAACGATCGTTACCTTTGATGCGAAACGTGTTAAGAACACACCCTCTTCAACTGCAGAATCTCCGCCGCCAATAACTACAAGTTCTTTCCCTTTAAAGAATGCCCCATCACATACTGCACAATATGATACACCACGGCCGCCAAGTTCTGTTTCGCCTGGCACACCAATTTTTTTATACTCTGCACCGCTTGCAACGATAATTGCACGTGCTTTATATTCTTTTTTACCAGCAATAATTGTTTTGTATTCTTTACCATCGATAACTGCTTTCACATCACCGTATGCATATTCAGCACCAAATTTCTTCGCATGCTCGAACATTTTATTTGATAAGTCTGGTCCTAAAATAGACTCATAACCTGGGTAGTTTTCTACATCTTCTGTGTTTGCCATTTGGCCACCTGGGATACCACGCTCAAGCATTAATGTGCTTAAATTCGCACGAGATGTATATACTGCAGCTGTCATACCAGCTGGTCCTGCACCAATAATAATGACATCATAAATTTTTTCTTCTGACACACTATTCACTCCTATTCATTCCTACACAATTAAGTTACCCTCATTATACTGTTAGCATCATTTTTTTCCCAATGATTTGCTTACCCTATGTGTGCGTACGCTTAACAGCCTGCACATACTTTCGAACAGTCGCTACAGATACATTATATACATCTCCAAGCTCCGACTGTGTCATCTTATTTCCTTGTTCGCCGCGCACAATATATTCAACCGCAGCTGACCAGCCGTATACATTTGTAAAAACTGCCCCAGATGTATATAAACGTATGAACGTACAAAACCAAAATTGTAAACACTCTTCGATTAATTCATCATCTTTTTTCGTATAATTATATAAAGCATCCGCAATTTGCGCGCACTGTTCAAATTGCTGTAAATCAGCTGGAATGCTCTTATGGCTATTAAGTAAAAAGAAATACTTTGCAAGTTGCGATACGATTGGAACACCGTTTTTCGCCTGCGTTACATCAAAGAAGAATCCCACCTTCTCTGGCGTTGACAATTCATTCATTAAATATAAAGCTAGCATTTGTTCCTCTAGCGTCGCACTTTGTTGAAATGATTTTCGTAATTCTTCAAATAATACGTTTTGTCCTTCATCTGCTAAATTCAGCGCATTCCACGGTTCTTTTCCCTTTTTATCAGGGTGCAATTCTACAACATGCTGCCACATTTTTTCAGCTACTTGCTGATCTTTCACCATATAAGCAGAATATGCAAACCAATAATAAAAACTAACGTCTCCCTCATATCCTTGACGCTTTAATACTTTGAACCATTTATATGCAGGCTCAAAATGGCCAATTGTTGCAAGTGTCGTTCCAAGTTTCAAACGATGCTCGAACGAAATCGGATATACTGAAACTAACTGCTCCGCTAATGCTTCTACTTGTTTATGCTCTCCAATTGAATATAGGAAAATAAGCGTATTACAAAGCGCATGTATATTACCAGGATTTTTCTCTAAAATCATTTCCGTTAACTTCAGAGCTTTATCTACATTACCAGATTGAAAATGTGCAATGGCTAAATTATTATGCCCCGACCAAAATTCCGGATAATCTTTTGTAACAATTTCTAATGTAGCAATTGCTTCTTCCAATTGTCCGTTACGAATATAACGATTCGCTTCTTCTTGCATAACAATTAGATCATCTTCATCCTCAATCTCTTCCTCGCCCATCGCTTCTTCTTCCATAATTTCAAGTAATTCTAATGTATCTTGTACAAATTCCTTCTCTTCTGCAACTTCTAAATAGCGATCCGCATACTTTTTCGCCTGCTGAAATAGCCCCATATATGCATAATTATTTGCAATAAAATAATAGCATTGTTCAAGTTCTGGATTAGATCTAACAAGCTTAAAGAAGATTTGATTCGACTCTTGATATTCACCAGCCTCAGATAATACTGTTGCTAATTGGCATAAAATAAACGGCTCCTTCTCACTTTGTGCCGCTCTTCGAAAATATTTAATTGCATCTTGCAATTTTTGCCCTTTGTAAGCCCTCATTCCTTTTTTATAAAAGAAGTCCGCTAATTGATTAAAAGAGATAACTTGTCCGTTCTCCTTATATATTCCTTGATTTTTCCCCATATATCCTCCAGTTTTTTGTTTTCTTCGTTCACACATTCTTCTATCTATAAGTATAAACGATTCCGTAAAAAACAAAACAGTATATTATACTCAATTATTTCCTTTTAATTCATTAAAAAAGAAGAGAAATGTTACATTTTTAGTATCAACCTTCTCTAGCATCCATTTCTTCTTTCGTATAAATAACACGCATTGGATTTCCACCCACGAAAGCACCACTTGGGACATCTCTATGAACAAGTGTGCCAGCTGAAACAATCGCGCCATCCCCAATTGTCACACCTGGTAATATAGTCGTATTTGCTCCAATCATCACTTCATTTCCTATGACGATCTCTCCAAGTCGATATTCGCGAATTAAATATTCATGTGCTAAAAGCGTTGTATTATAGCCGATAATCGAATTCTCTCCCACAGTTATTTTTTCTGGGAACATAATGTCTGGCATTACCATAAGCGCAAATGATGTTTTCTTTCCGACTTTCATCCGTAAAAATGTACGGTACAACCAATTCTTGACGGATAAAAATGGTGTATAACGCGCAATTTGGATAATAATAAAGTTTTTCATTACCTTCCAAAAAGAAACTGTTTTATACACATTCCATAATGAATTTTCTCCCGAAATAGGATAGCGCGTTGTCCGTCGCACTTAACTCGCTCCTCTACTAAAAAGTGAAACTGTAACTTAGTAGGGAAATACAACCCTACTAACTTACTCGGACCTTTATAAACGGTTCATATCAGACAAAATCGGTAGCAAATCACTCATTTTATCTAGCATAAAGTCCGGCTTGTAAGCCTCTAAATACGCTCTACCTTTCAACGTCCATGAGACAGCAGCTGTTTTCGTACCCGCATTTTGTCCACCAACAATATCATGATGGTTATCCCCAACCATCAATGCTTCTTCCGGTTTCGCATCTAATAACTCAAGCGCTTTTTGAAGTGGTTCTGGATGTGGTTTCACATGCTCTACATCATCAATTGTCACGACAACATCAAAAAATTCATCAAGCTTTGATAACCTTAATCCCATCTCAACTGTTTGTCTCGCTTTCGTTGTAACAATACCAACTTTATAGCCTTGCTTCTTCAACTCTTGAACTGTTTCATATACAGTTTCATATTCTTCCACTAATTCATCGTGATGATCATGGTTAAATTGACGATAACATGTAATCATCTCTTCAACCTTGTTGTCATCAATCTTGCTGAAAGTATCATGTAAAGAAGGGCCGATAAATGGCAATACATCTTCACGCTTATATTGATTTGGATAATATGTATGTAACGTATGTAAAAAAGAAGAAATAATAAGTTCGTTTGTATTAATTAAAGTTCCATCTAAATCAAATAACACTGTATTTATTCTCATTGCCTTAGTCCCTTCTCTTTCCTGAATATGAAAGAAGCAGCACCTTATAATAAGATGCTACTTTTCTCTAATTTTCCGAATATCTTTTATCAGCTTGCCCCATTTTTCGTCTCACAATAATGAAAATAATAGAAATAACAACAAGTCCAATTGACATTACTTGTGCGATACGAAGTGGTCCTAACATTAAACTATCTGTACGTAAGCCTTCTACGAAGAAGCGCCCTATTGAATACCAAATTAAATATGTGAAGAATAATTCCCCGCGTCGTAAATTCACTTTTCGTAATGAAAGTAATAAAATGACACCTGCAAAATTCCATAATGATTCATATAAAAACGTTGGGTGATAGTACACACCCTCAATATACATTTGATTAATAATAAAATCCGGTAAATGAAGTCCTTCTAAAAACTGTCTCGTTACTTCATCACCATGCGCCTCTTGGTTCATAAAGTTTCCCCATCGACCAATTGCTTGTCCTAGTAAAATACTTGGCGCAGCAATATCAGCCAACTTCCAGAATGAAACCCCGCGTCGTTTCGCAAAAAGAATCCCTGTAATAACAGCCCCGATTAAACCACCATGAATCGCCAAGCCACCTTGACGAATATTAATAATTTGACTCGGGTTTTGCGCGTAATATTCCCATTCAAAAATAACATAGTACATTCTCGCAAATAGAATAGCGATCGGTACTGCAATTAATACAAGGTCAACAAATGTATCTTTTGGAATACCTAGTCTTTCTCCCTCGCGAGTTGCTAGCCAAAGACCTAATAGCACACCTGTACCGATAATAATCCCGTACCAATAAACAGGAAACGGCCCAAGTTGGATCGCTACACGGTCAAGCTGTGGTACAGAACCTAACAGCATATGTATGACCTCCCTCTCCAAAGTTTACTCCTGATTTCCTAACTCAATCGCACTCATTAATCGTTCAGAGAACTGTTGTGCTGCATTGACTCCCATACGTTTTAAACGGAAGTTCATCGCTGCTACTTCAATAATAACAGCCAAGTTTCGACCAGGACGAACTGGAAGTGTAATCTTCGTAAGCTCTGTATCAATAATCTTCATCTTCTCTTCATCAAGACCTAAGCGATCGTAATTTTTCTTTTGATCCCAAATTTCAAGATTAATAACAAGCGTAATACGCTTATAATTTCGCACTGCCCCTGCACCGAATAACGTCATAACGTTAATGATGCCTAGACCACGAATTTCTAATAAATGCTCAATTAAATCTGGCGAGCTTCCGACTAACATGTCTTCATCTTCTTGGCGAATTTCTACACTATCATCCGCAACAAGACGGTGACCACGTTTTACAAGCTCAAGAGCTGTCTCACTTTTACCGACACCACTTTGACCTGTAATTAAAACACCAACACCGTAAATATCTACTAACACACCATGTACAGCTGTTGTTGGTGCTAACTTACCTTCTAAATAATTAGTTAAACGACTTGATAATCTTGTTGTCGTTTGAGAAGAACGTAATAAAGGCATACCTGATTCACGCGATGCGTGCAGTAACTCATCTGGTACATCTTGATTACGAGTTATAATAATACATGGCGTCTCCTCAGTACAAAGCGCTTTCATTCTCTCTTGCTTTTGCTCTGACGTTAATGTGTCAAAGAACGTAAGCTCCGTCTTTCCAAGAAGCTGCACGCGATCAGCTGGATAATATGTGAAAAATCCTGCCATTTCAATTCCAGGTCGTGATAAATCACTTGTATCAATCGGACGATGAATTCCTTCTTCACCACTTATTAACTCCAATTGAAATTGTTCAATTAAATCTTTTGTCCTTACTTTCGGCATATGTATAAACCTCCACTCCGCTGCGGGTTCAGTCTCATTTGATGTAAAATTCCATTCTACCGGATATTGTACCATTTTTTTCTGGAAACAAGAAATACGGTTTCTAATAAATAGAAAAAAACATTTCATATACATCATGAAATGTTTTTCTTTTTGTCATTTTCTCTTTTTTTCATATAGTGGCTCCACAATTGCCTTTTCAATAATCATATTAAAAATTGAAATACAAATTGCCGCAACGATTGCTACACCAAAACCTGATATATTAAACGCATCTCCTAATAATGAATCTGCTATTTTTAACGTAATCGCATTAATAACAATTAAGAAGAACCCGAAAGTTACAAGAGTAATCGGTAGCGTAATTAAAATTAAAAACGGTTTTACGAACACATTTAAAACAGCTAAGATAATACTCGCAATAATTGCAGTCTGTATATTTGCTACGTAAAACGCGTCTGGTGCAATCCCTTTTAAAAGTCCCGATACAGCGATTAACACAACGCTATTTACAAGAAGTGATACAATCCATCTCATTTCGTTACACATCCTTTTAAACATATATATTTCATCATACGCTAATAGATAAGAAACGCAAGTATCATACAAACACTTATATCAACTTATTCTACTCTTCATGCTTGTATACCTACTAACATTTCTTTGTAAAATAGGGACCACACCATCTATGTTCATGCGTTTTTACAAAAGTCCAAGTGAACTCTTTATCTACAATATAGATATCGCCTTTATACATATCGTCCCTCTCACACAATATATCCTCCGTATGTAATAAACTCGTATCTTTTATTAGCAGTACATCATCACAATGTTGATAGAATATATAGCAATCCTTTTTCACTACATTATGAAACGCGTTCTCCGCTTCTTCACCCTCTAAACACTTCTTTTTCTCATAACTAAATATGTGCCAAAGATACCCACATGCATACTTATCTCCATACAGGAAAATATCTTCTTTTTCCTCATCACTTAAATGGTTTGCAAAATGTTCCTCCCAGCGCTTGCGAAAATATACACCCCAATTTTGAAACTCTCTTACCTTCATATTTTTCTTTCTTAAAACATCTGTAAACTCCATCTTCTCCCCCTATGAACGAAAAACCGAGTGTCATTTCCACTCGGTTTTTTAGTAATACCCTTATTGTGATAGCTCTACTTCTTTTATTTTCTCTTTCATTCTCGCTTTATCACGAACTAAAATATCTTTTAAATACTTACCTGTATACGAGCGTTCTTCTTTTACTACTTGCTCTGGCGTTCCTGAAGCAACGATTTGTCCACCCTTGTCTCCGCCCTCTGGTCCAAGGTCAACGATATAATCAGCTGTTTTAATTACATCTAAATTATGTTCAATAACAAGAACTGTCTCGCCACTTTCAACAAGGCGTTGCAGCACTTCTAGAAGACGCGCGATATCATGGGCATGCAAACCAGTAGTTGGCTCATCTAAAATATATAACGTACGCCCAGTAGAACGACGGTGTAATTCAGAAGCTAATTTCACGCGCTGTGCTTCTCCTCCAGATAACGTAGTAGCTGGCTGCCCTAATTTCATATAACCAAGCCCTACATCTACAAGCGTTTGAAGCTTACGCTTAATTTTTGGGATATTAGCGAAGAACTCTACTCCATCTTCAATCGTCATCCCTAACACTTCAGAAATGTTCTTATCTTTATACTTCACTTCTAACGTTTCGCGGTTATAACGTTTACCATGACAAACCTCACATGGAACGTATACGTCTGGTAAGAAGTGCATTTCGATTTTAATAATTCCATCACCACGGCACGCTTCACAACGTCCACCTTTTACATTAAAGCTGAAACGTCCTTTTTGATATCCACGCACTTTCGCTTCATTCGTTTGTGCAAACACATCACGAATATCATCGAATACACCTGTATACGTCGCTGGATTAGAACGTGGTGTACGCCCGATTGGCGATTGATCAATATCGATTACTTTATCTAAATGCTCAAGACCTTTAATTTCTTTATGAGTACCTGGCTTCGCTTTCGCTTTATATAACTTTTGCGCTAATGATTTATATAGTACTTCATTAATCATCGTACTTTTACCGGAACCAGATACACCGGTTATCGCTACAAACGTACCAAGCGGGAATGACATCTTTGCATTCTTTAAGTTATTCTCTTTTGCACCGATAATTTCCACTTTACGTCCGTCACCTTTACGTCTTTCAAGTGGAACCGGAATAAACTCTTTACCGCTTAAATACTTACCTGTTAGCGAATTTTCATCTCGCATCACTTCAGCTGGCGTCCCCGCTGATACAACTTGACCACCGTGAATACCTGCACCAGGTCCGATATCAAGTAAATAATCAGCAGCCATCATCGTATCTTCATCATGCTCAACGACAATTAACGTATTTCCTAAATCACGCATTTCTTGCAACGTACGAATAAGACGATCGTTATCGCGCTGATGTAAACCGATAGAAGGCTCATCAAGAATGTAAAGTACGCCAGTCAGACGAGAACCGATTTGCGTCGCTAAACGAATACGCTGCGCCTCACCACCTGATAAAGTTCCTGCGGCACGACTTAACGTTAAATAATCTAAACCGACGTTCACTAAGAACCCAACGCGTTCTTGGATTTCTCTTAAAATTAAATGAGCAATTTTTTGTTGTTTCTCCGTTAGCTCCACATTCGAGAAGAATTCCTGTACTTCTTGAACAGAATACTTCGTTACATCAGCAATCGTTTTATCACCAACGAAAACAGCTAAACTCTCAGGCTTTAAGCGTCCACCTTTACACTTCGGACAAGCTTGCTCTGCCATATACTTTTCCATTTGCTCACGAACATAATCAGAACTCGTTTCACGATAACGACGTTCGATATTTGGAATAACACCTTCAAATAAAATCTCATTTTCCTTTACTTGACCAAATTCATTTACATAGCGGAAATAAACTTTCTCTTCACCGCTTCCGTACAACACTTTATCAAATAAATCTTTCGGTATATCTTTCACAGGCATATCCATATCAACGCCGTAATGATTACATACAGATTGTAAAAGCTGTGGGTAATATTGTGAGCTTGTCGGTTCCCAAGGCGCAATCGCATGTTCATTTAATGATAAATCCCAATTCGGAATGACAAGTTCTAAATCCACCTCTAACTTTGAACCAAGTCCATCACAAGAAGGACACGCCCCGAATGGACTATTGAATGAGAACATGCGCGGCTCTAATTCTCCGATTGAAAAACCACAATGCGGACAAGCATGATGTTCACTAAATAGAAGTTCCTCTTCTCCCATTACATCAATTAACACTCGGCCCCCGCCAAGCTTTAATGCACTTTCAAGTGAATCCGCAAGACGGCTTGCAATCCCTTCTTTTACAACAATACGGTCAATTACAACTTCAATGGAATGCTTCTTATTTTTATCTAACTCAATATCTTCAGATACATCAAGCATTTCACCATCAACACGTACACGAACATATCCTTGCTTCTTAATGTCTTCAAGCACTTTCACATGTGCACCTTTACGCCCAGAAACGATAGGAGCTAACACTTGTAATTTCGTACGTTCAGGATATTCAAGTACACGGTCTACCATCTGCTCTACTGTTTGTGATGTAATTTCAATACCATGATTCGGACAAATTGGCGTACCAATTCGCGCAAATAATAAACGTAAATAATCATAAATCTCCGTGACCGTTCCAACTGTTGAACGTGGATTACGACTTGTCGTTTTTTGATCGATTGAAATCGCTGGAGATAAGCCTTCAATCGTATCCACGTCAGGTTTATCCATTTGTCCTAAAAACTGGCGCGCATACGCAGATAACGATTCTACATATCTGCGTTGCCCTTCTGCATAAATCGTATCAAACGCTAATGATGATTTCCCTGAACCAGACAATCCCGTCACAACAACAAGCTGATTTCTCGGAATGGTTACATCAATATTTTTTAAGTTATGTGCTCTAGCACCTTTTACGACAATAAAATCCTTGCTTATGCTCACTCTGTTCACCCTTCCGCTTTTAATTCTAATAGTAAATCTCTTAATTCAGCTGCACGCTCGAAATCTAACGCTTTTGCTGCTTCTTTCATCTCTGCTTCCATCTTCGCAATTGTCTTTTCACGCTCTTTTTTCGTCATCTTCTTAGCTGGTGCCGCTTCATACATTTCCGGTTCTTCAGCAGCTGTCGTTGCACGGATAACATCACGCACGCCTTTTTGAATCGTTTTCGGCGTAATACCATGCTCTTTATTGTAAGCTTCTTGTATAGTACGACGGCGCTGCGTTTCTTCAATCGCAATTCCCATTGACCTTGTTATACGATCTGCGTACATAATAACGCGGCCGTTTTCATTACGTGCAGCACGACCGATTGTTTGAATTAATGAACGCTCTGAACGCAAGAATCCTTCCTTATCAGCATCTAAAATAGCTACAAGTGATACTTCTGGAATATCTAATCCTTCTCGTAATAAGTTGATACCGACCAGTACATCAAACTTACCAAGGCGAAGGTCACGGATAATTTCAATACGTTCTAACGTTTTAATTTCAGAGTGGAGATAATTCACTTTAATTCCTACATCTTTTAAGTAGTCTGTTAAATCCTCTGACATTTTCTTCGTTAAAGTCGTAATTAATACACGTTCATTTTTGGCAATGCGATCTTGAATTTCTCCTAATAAATCATCAATTTGCCCTTCAATTGGTCGTATATCAATTGGTGGATCTAAAAGCCCTGTTGGACGAATAATTTGTTCTATTACTTCCGGTGCCTGCTCTAACTCGTACGGTCCTGGCGTTGCCGAAACGTAAATAACTTGATTCGTTTTTCCTTCAAACTCATCAAACGTAAGCGGTCTATTATCTAAAGCTGATGGCAAACGGAACCCATGATCCACAAGTACTTGCTTACGTGCTTGGTCCCCGTTATACATCGCTCTTACTTGTGGTACTGATACGTGTGACTCATCCATAACAATTAAGAAATCTTCCGGGAAATAGTCTATTAACGTATATGGCGTTGCACCCGCCGGACGAAGTGTTAAATGACGGGAATAATTTTCAATCCCTGAACAAAAGCCCATCTCACGCATCATTTCTAAATCATAACGTGTACGTTGCTCTATACGCTGCGCTTCTAACAACTTGCCATTATCATTTAATTCCTTTAAACGCTCTTCTAATTCTTTTTCGATATTTTCAATAGCGACCTTCATTTTTTCCTCACGTGTAACGAAGTGAGATGCTGGGAAGATTGCTACATGATCACGTTCTGCTAATACTTCACCTGTTAACGCATTTACTTCGCGAATACGATCGATTTCATCGCCGAAAAATTCAATTCGAATACAATGCTCATCAAGTGATGCTGGGAAGATTTCAACTACATCTCCGCGCACACGGAATGTACCGCGCTTGAAATCAATGTCATTACGTCCATACTGTACATCAACAAGTTCACGAAGCAATTGATTGCGGTCCTTTTCCATACCAACTCTAAGTGAAACAACTAACTCGCGGTATTCTTCTGGAGAACCTAAACCATATATACACGAAACACTCGCAACAATAATCACATCATCCCGTTCAAATAGTGCAGATGTTGCTGAGTGACGCAATTTATCGATTTCATCATTAATCTGCGCATCTTTTTCAATAAACGTATCTGTTTGCGGCACATACGCTTCTGGCTGATAATAATCGTAATAACTAACAAAATATTCAACTGCATTATTCGGAAAAAAATCTTTCAGCTCACTATATAACTGTCCTGCTAACGTTTTATTATGAGCCATGACAAGTGTTGGCTTCTGCACCTCTTTAATGACATTTGAAATCGTAAATGTCTTACCCGTTCCTGTCGCTCCAAGCAACACTTGCTTTTTCTTTCCACTCTTAATTCCCTCTACAAGCTTCTCTATAGCTACCGGCTGATCACCTTGCGGGGAATACGCTGAGATAATTTCAAATTGATGTTCCAAACAAAACCGACCTCCTCGTAAAAAATCTGTATTCCCATTTTACCACGAATGCTCATAAAAAAACCAAGGAAACGAACAGATATTCGGTAAAAATTTCGACAATATATACATAGAAAAAGGAAGGAGCCAAAACTTCCTTCCTCTACTAACTCTATTTTTTAGGTACATATAATAAATCATATCCATTGCGCCCATTTTCATTCACACAGTCTATTAACCTATAAGCCGTTTGTAATTCACGCTGCTCTTTAACAATCCTTTTACAGCTATCTTCATCTATATCTGTATGATTACCAGCAAACCGATCTTGCCTATTATCTAATATATGAATTATATCTGTCCCACTATACTCTAACGTTTGAAAAACCGGATCACCTTCATGTGTATAATGTACAATTCTTATTTTATCAACTTCCCCTTGTTCCACATTCAAAACGAACTTTTCAAATTTATCTAGATTAGAAATTTCTGTTCCCTTTACAACAACATCATTCTTCTTATCAATT
Organism: Bacillus sp. N5-665; assembly: GCF_022637375.2. Classification (NCBI taxonomy): domain Bacteria; kingdom Bacillati; phylum Bacillota; class Bacilli; order Caryophanales; family Bacillaceae; genus Bacillus; species Bacillus sp. N5-665. Next base: position 347,578 of record NZ_CP093325.1, on the reverse strand, counting down.
GTAATGTTAGGTTGTGAGCATGCTACTAAACTAAAGAGAGATAAGCATATAAAACCTGTTTTTCCTATTGTTATCCTCTCCTATACAAACTATTGGTATACTAGAAAAAGCTACTTTCCTCTACGAAAATAGCTTCTCTTTTCCTTTCTCTTTCTTCGGAAAGATCACATATGAAAATGAAATAACTGTATCCACTAAAAGTATAATCGCCCAAACTTGACTAACGCGACTAGCTGGTTCATTTAAAACAATCCCCGTCTCTAACCAATTATGCCATTGTTCAAACGGGACAAAACCGTACAGAAAGAAAAAGAAAATATGCACAACAACGAATAAAACAAGATGCAATACCCAATTTTTTATTTCCTGCTTCGCATAGGCCATACCTGTTAATTCTACCTGTTCTTCGATAATAGGCGCTGGTTCATTCCGCCATTTCGCAACTAGCTTTTGCGCAAATATATCAAGCTTCTTCAAATCCTTTTTCCCGTAGAAAACTGCATACAATAAAATAATTACAGTAATGATTTGAAAATTAGAGAACTTCCCTGTTTGATAATAGTCCACTACCCCTAAAGTTAAAATAAACACTTCATTTACGAGGAGTACAATCCCCATAATAAAACTCGCCTTTTTCAAACGGAATCCGTAACGAAGTAAAAAGAAACCGATAGCCGATAACCAAAATACAATCTCTGCCCCAATTAAAAAGTACCAACGATATTCTGCGATTATACTCATTTATCCCTCTCCTTTTCATCATATATACGAAAAGCTTCATCCATATATAATAAAAATTCTTCTTCAATTGGATACATGCTCATTTTCTGTGAATCTTCCTTCGATTTTCTAACTTCCCATAACTTATCTAAAAACACTTCGTCACCATTGGCCATTTCTAAACACTTCTGCATTAACCTCTTCGTTGCCCCTTGTACCTCATCACTCGCGGCTTCTTTGCCGTCTTTCATAAAAGTACGTAATTGCTTTAATAAATCTACCCATTCTAAAACATTCGGATCTTCTTCACTCATATTTGGCAAGTTATGAAGCAATTTTTGTTCTTCCTTTGAAAATACTTCATTTTGAAATATTTCACGTATACGAGACGACTGTTTCGAAAGCTGAATCAGTTCAAACATAACTTTCCAATCAAGTTCTCCCTCCACATCTACCGAATAAACAACAGCTTGTAAAACACGCTCCATTCGATTAAATTTCTTTTGTTCTTCCTGTACAAACCGAAGTTGTTTCTCAAGAGAACCCTTTAAGTTAAGCTCACCTTTTACTAACATATTCGCAGCCTCTTTCAATGAAAAGCCCATTTCCTTTAAAAATAAAATTTGCTGCAGCCGTATTACGTCAGCTTCACTATATAAACGATGTCCACCTTCAGTCTTCCCGCTCGGCTTTAATAACTCTATTTGATCATAATAACGTAATGTACGTACTGTTATCCCTGTCTCTTTCGTCAATTGTTGTATTGAAATCACTACCATCACCTCTTCCCCTTCATTATAAAAGATGACGTTACGTAACTTTCAAGACTTTTGTAAAAAAAATACAAAAAGCTATTTATACTCTTTGTATAAACAGCTTTTACGGAAATAATCCTTTTTGTACAGCACGCCCACAAAATAAAATAAGTGCTCCAACAACAACACTCGTTGCTGTTTTATGATAATAAGCTGAAACTAATAAATAATATGATAAACCGACAGTACCAAGCATAATACAAATACTTGGCACTGGATTACGAGAGAAGTTCTGCATTCCCCAAAACAAAGCAAAAATAGCCGTAGCGACACATAATACCGGTAATCCCATCCCAGTTCCCCTTTTTCTATCTATTCCTTGTTGCTAACACACTCGTCGATGCCATACTTATTAATAAACCGAAAATAGCAATATATAATAACTCATTTACATGTACTGCTTGCCTATCTAAATACTTATTTACACAAAGATACATAATGAACAGGAAAATGAAGCTTGTAATACAAATCGTAAAATACGACTTCATCTTATTCACAACTCGCTCATCAATCGACGGTACTCCCTCTTCTTTCAAACGCTTCTGTTCTCTATATTCCGCAATACTATATAAAATGACTAGTGCTACATTCGATATGAAGATTGTTCCCCACGAAATACTTAAAATCATTAAACTCACATTTAAAATAAGACCTGCTAAAAATAAACTGCCTATGAACCGTATAATATCTTGTTTACTCATACATGATCAGCCTCTTTTTGATTTCTATATTTCCACTTCGGCCAATAGTTTACGAGAAAATACACCCACTGCCCTAGTACAAATAAAACAAACGGCATACCAGCATTTCCATCAACAATTAAATTATATAAACTCCATATCGCTAAACTAATCGTAAAAAATAACCCTACATATTTAAACGCTTTATCTGACTGAAATCTCTCAAACTCATCTTGCATTTTTCATTCCTCCTATCGCTATGCTCGTTTCCCTATCATGACTCCTATGATGAGACTACCCGCAAATAAGGAACTACATATCATAAATATTTCTTGCACTGGTATAACCGCTCTGCCTATTGCTTTACTCGCAACAATATAAACAATAAGCAGTAAAAACGCGAATACAAATGAGACATTTACATATTTTTTTATATTTTCATTTACTCGCTCATCTATATCTGTAAGTTCTTCTTTTTTGTACTTGCGCTTTTTGTAATACACACACACTATCAAAAATACAATTGCTAAAACGTTACTCACTACGAGCGGTAATTGGTCTGGATTCATAATATGAACTACAATGTCTCCCAAAAACAATCCAAAAGTCGCACCGATAAATAACTTTTTAGTATCGTTCATTTTTTCTCCCCTTACTCTAGCGTAAATATTTCCTCCACCCTCACCCCAAAATATTTGGCGATTTTTAGGGATAACTCTAGACTCGGGTTATAATGATGGTTTTCAATCGCCACTATCGTCTGCCGCGTCACCTGCATCGCCTTTGCCATTTCAACTTGCGTTATATGATGTTGCTTTCTTAACTCTTTTATTTTATTTTTCACACCCATAGGCTCCACCTTCGAAAGTAAAGATATCTTTACTTTAATTATAAATATTTTCCAGTTATAAGTAAAGATATCTTTACAAATTTTAGAAAAACGTTTCACTGATCACCTTCTCTAACAAAGTACAAGCGCAATTAAATTTATATCAGCTATTTTTTTAATATATCGACACCCGTAGCACTATAAACATAAAAAAAGCTGTCCAAAAATATCTTTTGGAACAGCTTCTTCGTCCTACTACATAAATCCTAATGCATATACAAGAACGTATCCAAGAATAGAAAGGAAAACCGAGCCGATCAGCCCCGCCACGAATGCTTTACTTCCTAACTTACGGAACGTTTTAAACTCTACATTTAAACCAAGCCCCGCCATCGCCATTGCAATAAGCATGTAAGCAAGAACAACAATATATCCAGCAACAACTTCTGGTATAACCCCGAGCGAATGCACTGCACTCATCGCTAAAAATCCGAATATGAACCACGGAATTGGAAGGTCGCGCCACGATTTTTTTTCCTCGCTTCCTTCACTCTTACCAAACCATAGTCCAATTAAAATCGCTACTGGCACAAGCATTGCAACGCGCGTTAATTTCACGATAACTGCGATGTCTACAGCCGTACTTCCTCCTGGTGCCGCAGCTGCGATGACATGGGCGATCTCATGCAGCGTCGCACCTGAGAATACACCGTAACCGTACGGTGAGAAGCCAAGCACTGGGTATAATAACGTATAAATAAGTGTAAATATTGTACCTAAAATCGCAATAATTGCTGCCCCAACTGCCGTTTCTTCATCCTTCGCCTTCACTTGCGGTGCAATTGCCACGACCGCAGCCGCGCCGCAAATTGCTGTTCCGCACGCTGTTAAAATTCCAAGTTTCTTCTCTACTTTAAATACTTTCGTTAATCCATATACAACGAAAATCGTGAATGTAATAACAACCGCAGCGATGACCAATACTTTCGGCCCTGCCTTTGCAATATCAACAAGATTTAACCGCATTCCGAGTAAGATGATCCCAAAGCGCAGCAACTTCTTACTCGCAAAGTTCGTCCCTGCAATCGCATCTTGCGGAATTCCAATTGCCGCACGCCAAACCATCCCAATTAGAATAGCAATTACTAATTGTCCCATAATATTTAAAAACGGAAGCTCTGCTAAATATTTCGCAGCAATTGCGATTAATAGTGTAATCCCAATTCCTTGCGAAAATCCAAAGCCCTTCTTCTTTTGTATAACAAGTGTTTGTTCCACTTTGAACCACTCCAATAATCGTATTGGAACATGCATGTTCTTTCTACTTACATTATAAGAGAGTTTCTATAATAAGTTTAATATCAATATTGAATCTCTATCATCAGAAATACTTATGATAAGATGATAGAAAAAGAAAGGAGCCCATTACATGAACGTAGACATTTTAAAAATATTTGTTACTGTCGTTGAACAGAAACACTTCTCCCGTGCAGCAGAATTATTAAACATTTCACAACCTGGCGTAAGTATGCATATACGCAACTTAGAAAACGAATTTGACACCACTCTTATTCAGCGCTCACCAAAGCACGTCCAAGTGACGGAGGCTGGAAACATACTATATATACATGCAAAGCAAATGCTCTCTCTTTACGAAGAAGCCAAACAAGAAATTAACGAACTACATAACGTTGTAACAGGAACTCTTCGCATCGGTGCTAGTTTCACAATTGGCGAATACTTACTTCCAAAAATACTGGCTAACTATGCGAATGAAAATCCACACGTCGAAGTTCATACCTTTATCTCAAATACAGAAGACGTTTTACAAAGTCTTCGCTCTAATCAAATCGATATCGGCTTAGTGGAAGGGCAAGTCGTATACGCCGACGTTGACGTTGAAACGTTTATGCAAGATGAAATGAAGCTCGTCGTCCCTCCAAATCATCCACTGCTCCGCACAAATGAAATAAATGAAAGCACACTCCAAGATCAAGTATGGGTATTAAGAGAAAGTGGTTCTGGAACACGCGCTTATAGTGACCGCTTTATTCATCAACACCATTTAAAATTGAAGCGCTTCTTTACATTCAGTAGTATCCAAAGCGTGAAAGAAGCAGTTAGTGCCGGGCTTGGCATCGCTATACTTTCTGATTGGACTGTACGGAAAGAGTTACTGGCAAAAGAGCTATTCCACGTCGAAGTTCCAAATGAACAACTCATCCGTCCATTCTCCATCGTGCGCGGCAAATACTTCATCCCGTCTAAAGCTATTCAGGTGTTTTTAAATCATGTAGACTCTTTTGCGAAAAAACAGCATTGACCTTCACATTAGTGTGAAGGTTTACAATACATGTAGAAGGAGTGAAACGCATTGCGAATCGGGGAGTTATCAAAAGAAACTGGCGTTAGTGAAAGATCACTAAGACATTATGAAGAAAAGGGATTACTCCCTTCTAAGCGCCTCGCAAATGGCTACCGTGACTTTGATGAAAGTGCCATCGAAAAAGTGGAGCTTATTCAAATGTACTTACAAATTGGCTTAAATTTAGAAGAGACGGCAAGGATGCTGCGCTGCCTCGAAATAGAGCCGCACCTGTACGAAAATCCTTGCAGCAGTATCCTTACGCTGTATGAAGATAAACTCAATGAAGTAACGAAGCAAATCTCATTACTTTCTAGCATTCAAACGAATTTGCAAAAACACGTTTCACTCCTAAAGCAAACAAAAGAAAAGGGATGATTACATGTTTGTTATACATGGCAGTTCAAGACAAAACGGAAATACAGAAGCTTTAACACATAGGATGATCGATGGAATTGAAACAGAACAAATTTACTTGCGAGATCACATCGTCCACCCAATCATAGATCAGCGCCATGATGCAGAAGGATTCCAACCTTTAAATGATGACTACAAGCAGTTAATCGAGCGTATGTTAGAGCACGACACAATTATCTTTGCTACACCGCTATACTGGTATGGAATGAGCGGTCATATGAAAAACTTCGTCGATCGCTGGTCACAAAGCTTGCGTGATACATCTCTTCATTTCAAAGAAAAAATGAAAGGGAAAAAAATGTACGTTGTCATCGTTGGCGGAGACAATCCAAAGCTGAAAGCATTACCGCTTATTGCTCAGTTCCAATACATCTTTGATTTTGTTGGTTCATCATTTGAAGGGTATGTTATTGGGGATGCGAATGGATTGGATGAAATCAAAAATGATGTTGAAGCACTAGCAAAGGCACGACTGTATAATAACGAATTCAAAAATCACAAGCAAAAATAACTTTGACAAACCCTTTTGTATGCGCATACAATAAAAGTAACATTATGAAAGGAAGGTACTTTGACCAATGAAGTTCTAATTCTCTTATTTATTTCATCCATCACAAATAGTGAACAAAAAATGATGAAAACTAGCAGAGGATTAGTCTGTCCATTTGTCGATACTTTCTTTCGAAACGATCATGTAAAAAAATCGTTTATTTATGTACGATTTTTTACATGCAAGGGCGACGTTTATCCTCTCTAGTGAAACTAGGGAGGTTTTTTTATGACTATTTTATTCGCACGCAATATTGAAAAAAGCTTTGGTGATCGTACACTATTTACGTTACCGTCACTGGAAATTCAAGCACAGGATCGTATAGGAATTGTCGGAGTCAACGGAGCTGGTAAATCTACGTTATTACAAATATTAAGTAAAGAAATAGAAGCTGACAATGGCATAGTAACTCACCATAGTTCTATCAGCATCATTCCTCAGCTTAGCGAAGAACTACCGGAAACCGCTTCTTCTCTCGCAAAAGGAAAATGGAGTATTTCAAACGTTACAGATGCAATGAGCGGTGGTGAACGAATGCGACTAAAGATTGCCCATGCTCTCGAGCAAGATGCAGGCATTTTATTCGCTGATGAACCAACAAGCCACTTAGATATGGTCGGTACAGAGCAATTAGAAAAAGCACTTTTATCTTATAAAGGAGCACTTGTTTTAATATCGCACGATCGTGAATTTTTAGATAATATATGTACAAAAATCATTGAAATTGAAGACGGCATGATTCAAGAGTATAAAGGGAATTATTCCAACTATCGAAAGCAAAAAGAACGTGAACGAATACAACAACAAGCAGAGTATGAGCAATATATACAAGAAAAAAATCGTTTAGAGCAATCAATTTCACAAAAAAAGCAACGTGCTTCTCGCATGACAAAAATCCCAACTCGGTTCAGTTCATCTGAATCTAAACTTTATAAGTTAAGCGGGGCTCATGGGCAAGAACAGGTTAGCAAGGCAGCGAAAGCATTAGAAACACGTCTCGAAAAACTAGAAAAGAAAGAAAAGCCAAAAGATCTTTCTCAGGCTCAGTTTGACGTGCAATACCATACACCCATTCATAGTAAAGTGGCAGTACAGTTCAATAAAGCAACAAAGAAAATAGGCGACCGCACACTATTTAAAAATATGAATGGAACTATTGCCCCTGGCGCAAAACTTGCTATTTTAGGTGCAAACGGAAGCGGCAAAACAACTTTGTTCAACATGCTTCTCGCAAACGAGCGTGGCATTCAGCTTTCGAAAAGTTGTAAAATTGGATACTTTGAACAAACACTATCAATTTTAAAAACAGATAAAACCATTTTAGAGAACGTTCTAGAAGAAACCAACTATACAGAAGCATTCGTTCGAACAATACTTGCACGGCTTTTATTCCGCCGTGAAGATGTTCATAAACCTGTACATGCCTTAAGTGGCGGCGAACGAATGAAGGTTGCACTCGCAAAAGTATTTTTAGGAAACTATAATATGCTTCTGCTCGACGAACCGACAAACTATTTAGACTTAGCGACGCAAGAAGAATTAGAAATTATGTTACAAGAATACCCTGGCACAATGCTTTTCATTAGCCATGACCGTGCCTTTATTCGCTCTGTTGCAGACCATATTCTACAAGTAGATGAGAGTGAACCAAAAATATTCCACGGTAATTACGAGCAATACACAAAAAGAACAACCGGGGATTCTGTAAACGTTACTGAACAAGAATTATTACGATTACAAACAAAATTAACAGAAGTCATTGGCCGAATTTCCATACCAAATCATCACGATGACATCACATCTCTCGAACAAGAATACGAAACATTATTAGTTCAAATCCGAAAATGTAAAGAAGCGCTCTAATGTCTTCCCTATATATTGACAAGGCCTTCCGCATTTCCCAAGAAATATTGGAACTTCGACACAGAATAGCATTAATAAAAGTGAAAAAACCGTGCATCAGCACGGCTTTTTACTTTAAATACGGACAGCAGTTCCGCTCACTGCAACCATTAGCATTCCTTCGCGAACTACTTCGTAATCCACGTCGATACCAACAATTGCATTCGCATTTTTTTGTCTTGCGAAAGTTTTCATCTCTTCCATTGCAATGTCGCGCGCTTCTTTTAATTTACTTTCATAAGCGCCCGCACGACCGCCGACAACGTCACGGACAGAGGCGAAAAGGTCACGAACGATATTCGCGCCCATAATCGCTTCTCCATTGACGATATCGATATACTCAATAATTTCTTTTCCTTGAATTGTAGACGTTGTTGTTACAATCATGCTTCATAGCCTCCCATATAAGATTTTCACTTACTTATAGTGCACTAATTCAGCAGAAATTATCTTTACGAACTGAACTGAGCTTCGTATAAACGGCTATATCCTCCGCCTTGCTCAATTAGTTCCTCATGCGAACCTTGTTCTGCAATACCATCTTTATTTACAACGACGATACGATCTGCATTTTTAATCGTTGCAAGTCTGTGAGCGATAACTAATGTTGTACGGCCGACAGATAGTTCAGCAAGTGATTTTTGAATCGCTAGTTCCGTCTCTGTATCTAATGCGGAAGTCGCTTCATCTAATATTAAAATTGGCGGGTTTTTCAAGAACATACGAGCAATCGCTAGACGTTGCTTCTGTCCACCAGAAAGTTTCACACCACGCTCACCAATAACAGTATCTAAACCGTCTGGTTGTGAGTAAATTAAGTCTTCTAACTGCGCACGTTTTACTGCCTGCCAAATTTCAGCTTCTGACGCCTTTAAGTTTCCGTAAGCGATATTTTCACGAATTGTTCCTGAGAATAAGAACACATCTTGCTGCACAATTCCAATTTGCTTACGAAGTGAAGATAACGTCATATCTTTCGTATCAATACCATCAATTTGAATCGATCCAGACGATTGTTCATAAAAACGTGGTAATAGACTACATAACGTCGTTTTTCCAGCTCCTGATGGTCCTACGAAAGCAACTGTTTCACCTGCATGTATTTTCAAACTAATATCATTTAAAATTGGTTCTTTATTTTCATATCCGAATGTAATGTTGCTATATTGAATATCACCATGTACATGTTTAACTTCCATCGCATCTTTAGAGTCTACAATATCTGGCTCTGTTTCAAGAAGCTCTACATATCTCTTAAAACCAGCGATCCCTTTCGGATAGCTTTCGATTACCGCATTAATTTTTTCAATTGGGCGGAAGAAAATATTCGTTAATAGAACGAATCCGATAAATCCACCGTACGTTAATTCACCTTGCAGAACAAACCATGTACCGCATATTAAGACGAAGAGCGTTACGAGACGCATGAGCATATAACTAATCGATGAATTTAACGCCATAATTTTATACGCCATTAATTTCGTTGTACGGAAACGAGCATTGTTTACAGCAAATTGCTCTTTCTCAAACTTTTCATTTCCGAATGCTTGTACAACACGGATACCGCCAACGTTGTTCTCAATACATGCATTGAAATCAGCAACGTCTGAGAATAAACGTCTAAACGTACCTGTCATTTTTTTATTGAAGTAAAGTGCCAACCACAATAGGAATGGAATAACGAAGAACGTTAATAACGCTAACTTCCAGTTGATCATCATCATAAATGAGAATGCCCCAACTAAAGTCATAACAGCGATAAATAAATCTTCTGGCCCATGGTGAGCAATTTCCCCAATTTCCATTAAGTCGTTTGTAAGACGTGAAATTAAATGACCTGTTTTATTATTGTCAAAAAATCTGAATGATAGCTTTTGAATGTGATCAAATAATTTCTGTCTCATATCCGTTTCAATGTTAACACCAAGCATATGTCCCCAATATGTAACGACGTATTGTAAGCCTGCATTTAATATATACACTGCAAGTAAACCGAAACAAGCCCATAAAATAAGCGTCCAGTTTTGTCCTGGCAATAACTTATCAATAAATTGATTTACGATAAGCGGGAAGCCAAGTTCTAGTAACCCTGCGACAACTGCGCAAGAAAAGTCGAGTATAAATAAACCTTTATACGGTTTATAGTAAGAAAAAAATTTACGTAGCATATCTTACCTCCATTTTCCAAAATTAAAAAGACTCCCTAAATGATAACCATTATCAAATAATTATTCAAGTTATCCGTCTATGAAACTTCAAAAGAAGGTTTGCGATAGTTGTCGTTTTTTGCCGGAAAGTCGATATATTTGAATAATCGCTGATACAAATCCTATTTACTACCAATCTCACCCCCCGCAACCAAAAAGGGTATCACCACAAGGTGATACCCTTTCTTCTATTACATCGCTTCCGAATCCCACTCATGCTCCTGCTGAACAAACACAATACCTAATTCGTGATGTCCTCCGGCGTATAATGCCGTTTGAGCAAGGCGAAGCTCTCCATTTGTATCTAATACTTCTAACTTGCAAAATGCTCCTGTCGTCTTCGTTTGAAGCGCATCATAAAATTCCTCAGCACTTCTTGGAATGACTCCATTTACTTTCGTAATCACTTCTCCAGGCAGTAAATTCAGCTCTGCCCCAATTGTATTCGGGATTGTATCTAATACAACAAGTCCATCATTACGTGCAGCGAAATACGCCGGTCTTGTCTCATCCGCAATTTTTTCTTGCATGGAAATTGTGAAACGCCCAAGCATTGCGACTCCCATTGCGATAATGGCAAGTACGTGCCACCAATAACTTGCCATTCCTAAAACAAGTACAATTCCTGCTAATCCGTAGACACGTCTTCCTGTAAATAATAAGGCTTCCGTTGGTTCATAACTTCTAATCTTTCTCATAAATCCAATTAAAAATGGAACGAGGAATAGAGAATAGGTATGTGAACCGATTGAAACGACAGGCCACCATGAAATAAACTGCGTTACTGCATCACCTGGTACAAGAATAAAAATAGGCACGATCCATAAACGCTTTGATTCGTGTAAACCAATCTTTAGCCCACGCTTCCCCTTCCTAATCTTCGGCGTAGAATATCCTACTGCATTTTTAGAAATCAACAAGCCCTCTACAACGAGCATGACGCCTAGTAAAATAGCAAGAGATACAATCGTACTCTCTTCCCCTTCTCCAAGCTGTAAGAAGGAAACTGGTAGCTTAGAAGATACTAGAACGCACACAATTGCGATACTAAATGTATAAGCTGCTGATAAATATCGATACATAGCAGTTAATCCAAATAATAACGTCCAAAGTAAGATGACCCATAAGCTCGCTTTAGAAACGACAAGGCCAAGTCCAATTGTAATAATAGATACGATTAATCCGTATCCAACTCCCGCAAATAGAGATGTTCGTAGTTCAAACCAAATATCATAAACTTTAAAGGAAAAATCCTTTCGTTCTCGTAACATACGTAAGTATCCAACGAAGATACTACTTATTAAAAATACATAGACAGCAGGGTGTAAGAAAAAACGTCCAACTGCCCGCATTATTTCAAAAATCCATGCCTCCACGAACCCATTCACCACCATTTATATCATTCTTTCTTTTTATATTATCATAACTGGACAAACGTTTGTTTAACACAAAAAAATACAGGCAGCAAACTGCCTGTATTTCTTTTTATTTCGCTATTAATTTTAATGCGGACTGTAATTGTAGATCATTTTCTCCAGAACGGATTTTTTCAATAATTTTAGTTTGAATCGCCTCAGCTGTCTTTTTATCCAGCTGCCCTGTCGCTTCCATCTCATTCGCATTTTGGAATGCTTTCAGCGCTGATTCTGTCTCTTTACTAAAGTATCCATCTTCACGCCCCGGTACATATCCTAAACTCTTAAGCATTTCTTGCGCGTGTTTTACTTGCACATCATTTGAATTGTATGAAAGTGTTTTTTCAATTTGAATTGGTGTCGCATGATAATAATCCGGTTGCTTCACTTCTACTGTTGGCGCGATTCCTTTTTTATGAATCCAGTTTCCATCCGGTGTTAACCATTTAAACATCGTTAATTTAATGTTGCTGCCATCTTTAAACGGAACGGCTTGCTGAACAGTACCTTTACCAAACGTTTTTTCACCAATTAAATCGTATCCTTCTCCCTCTTTTAGCGCACCCGCTAAAATCTCTGAAGCAGAAGCACTTCCGTTATCAATTAATACTGAAATTGGATATGGCTTTTTCTCTTTCAGTTCCGTAGAGAATTTCTTTTTCTCACCATTTCGTTGCTCTACTTGTAGCATCGGCTTTTTATCCGTCATAATTTCCCCTAGTATCTCTTCTACACTATTTAAGTAGCCACCAGGATTACCACGCACGTCAATAACTAAGCCTTTTATATTTTTCTTCTCTAACTCTTTTAACTGATCCTTAAATTCTTTCGCCGTATTTTCAGCAAAAGAAGTGATTTGCATATAACCGATATCTTTTCCACTCTCTTGTTTCACAGAACTAAACACTGTGAAGATTGGAATTTTTTCACGCTTAATTTTAAATACAATCGGATCAGCTACTCCTGCACGCTTAATTTCAATCGCGACAGTCGTTCCTTTTTTACCACGAATCTTTAATACTGCTTCTTCACGTGATAAATCTTTCACACTATTTCCATCTACAGATAAAATTTGGTCATTCGGTTTAATTCCAATCTTTTCTGCCGGTGAGCCTTTAATTGGAGATACGATAATAAGCTTACCGTCCGTTTTGTTCACCTCAGCCCCGATCCCCTCTAACTCAGGATCAAGTGATTCACTAAACTGTTTAGCCGTTTCTTTATCCATATACGTGGAATAAGGGTCCTTCAGCGTAGACAACATGCCTTGTATTGCACCTTCGACTAACTTGTCATCCTTCACGTCTTCCACATAACGTGAATCAATTAGTGCATACGCCTCATTAATTTTTGCCAAATTCCCTTGCGCGGTGCTAACGTTTCCACTCGAAATTGTTTGCGTTACTTCTGCTGGGTTAACCCCAAATAAAGACATACCTGCAAACATTCCGCCAGCACCAATTAAAAATGCAACAACCATTCCAATAATTGCAACTCTACGTTTCAATGCGGAATTCCCCTTTCCAAAACACACAGGTGGTGTAGCAAAAGGCATCACACAGTGTGTGATGCCTTTACCTATTTCTACTATATGATAAGCTTGTACGAATTATGTTTGCAACTTTTTATACTTTTAAGAAGCGACGAATTGACATTACACTTCCCCACATACCGATTAAAGCCCCGATTAACACTAGTAAACCAGCTAATTGGAATACGAAAGGACTGTATGGTAGAAGTTCGAAAATTGTTCCGCCAAGTTTTTCGTTAAACACACTTTGTAGTGAATTATACGTAACTAGAATTAGGCCAATTGGAATAATTGATCCTAATACTCCTAGGAATAATCCCTCTAATAAGAACGGCCAACGAATAAACCAGTTTGTTGCACCTACTAGTTTCATAATTTCGATTTCTGTACTACGAGCATAAATTGTAATTTTAATTGTATTAGAGATTAAGAACATCGCTGTGAATAAAAGACCTGCAATTAACGCAATCCCGATATTACGTCCTGTTTTTACAGTATCAAATAATTTTTCAACTTGGCCTTTACCATATTGAACATTACTTACAAACTGCATTTTCTCAATCTTTTTCGCGATTGTCGCTGTATCTGTTGGTTCTTTTGCTTTTACAATGAATACGTTTTTAAGTGGGTTATCTTGTTCAAATAACTCAAACGTTTTTCCGCTATCACCTAAGCTTTTAATTAAGCGTTTTAGCTCTTCTTCTTTAGATGAATATTTAATAGAGTCTACTTTTGCAACCTTACTCATATCATCTTCTAATTTCTTTTGATCAGCTTCTTTTGCTGCTGGATCAATGTGTACACGAATCTCTACATCTTGCTCTACTTTCGTCGCAAAATGGTTCATATTCATAATCGCTGTTAAAAAGACACCTACAAGTAATAATGTAACTGTTACTGCACTAACAGAAGCAAACGTCATCCATCCGTTACGTGATAGATTCTTTACACCTTCTCGCAAATGTCGACTAAGGGTCTTAGCCTTCATATCCGTATCCTCCCTCAATCTCATCTCGAACAATTTTTCCGCCTTCAATCGCGATTACACGATGACGAATTGTATTTACGATATCTGAGTTATGTGTCGCCATAACAATCGTTGTACCACGCTCGTTAATACGCGTAAAAATCTTCATAATATCAAGAGCTGTTTCAATATCTAAGTTACCTGTTGGCTCATCGGCAATTACAACCTTTGGTCTATTAACAATTGCTCTCGCAATCGCAACACGTTGCTGCTCTCCGCCCGAAAGTTCACTTGGTAGTGCGTCTGCACGATCCTCAAGACCTACAAGACCTAAAACTTCTGTTACACGCTCACGAATGGCTTCTTTTTCTTCTTCAATTACTTCTAAGGCAAACGCAACATTCTCATATACCGTTAACTTAGGTAGTAATTTAAAATCTTGGAAAATTACGCCTAATTGACGACGGAAATATGGAACATCTCTTTCTGCTAATGTTTCAATAACAAGTCCATTTACATTAATTGATCCTGTAGATGGCTTCTCTTCACGATACATCATTTTAATAAATGTAGATTTCCCGGCTCCACTCGGTCCAACTACGTATACAAACTCACCTTGTTTAATGTTAACTGTGAGACCAGCAATGGCTTTCATACCATTCGGGTACTCCTTATAAACATTCGTCATTTTTATCATTATTTATCACCCAATACTTAATGATTTTTTTCGAAATACTTTTCTGTACATCTGAAAATAAAAACTTTATTCTCACTTAACCACTCTTGTTGAAGGTAGCTTCCATTCATGCTTTTTATTAGCAGCGCTACTCTATGTAATATATTTCAGCAAAATTCTACAAACCCCATTGTAACATCAAACGGTTTCCAGTTCGGATACATTTTTGTTACAGTTATGTTACACTCCAGAAAAAGGAAACGAGTCGTCATAGTTCTTACCCAAAATCATTTTGGGATAAGATTATATAACCAACTCGTCCATTTTATCCTTTTTTATTTATGTTCAGCTAACCACTCAGCTACTTTTTTCGCATCTTCACCTTGAATGATTCCTGGTGACATAGAACCGCGACCTTTTTCAATAATCTTTTCAATCTCTGCTGCATCATATTTCTGCCCCACTTTTCGTAAATCCGGTCCAGTTGCTCCCGATAAATCTTTCGCGTGACAGCCTATACAACTTTTTTGGTAAATTTGCTCTGCGCTATCTGTGCTTGCAGATTGTTTCGAAGGCTTACTCTCTTCTTTATTTCCACATGCTCCTAAAGCAAAAACGACTGATGTTCCTAACGCAATAGCCAACAATTTCTTTTTCACTTCTATCGCTCCCCATTGTTGATATTCTTTTCATTCCTAACACACTCATTTTCATTATAAGCATTATCTTTATATAGAAAAACTAAGGTATATTTCATATTTTTCAAAAACACAGTAAGAACCCTGATAATATAAAGCTTTCATAAGTTGTTTCAATTCTGTGAACAACGTAAAAACTTCTATAAAGAATTCTTGTTGAACAGAAAATCAGAAAAGTTCTGTTAAAGTCTTACTCTATTGCCGCTCTGTTTTACTATTCTCTACTTTTTACAATACAATATACAACATTGTATGCTACATATAATCCCATCAAAAAGAGAAGTTGTCGTTTCCAACTTCTCTTCCTCTCTACTTCATCTATAGAAATAAAATCAAATTCTTTATCTCCTCGACTATCCTCAGCATACGCCAACAACTTTGTTGGCTTTTTTTCGCTTATTAGATGCGAGAACGTAAGTAAGCATCAATAAATGGATCAATTTCTCCATCCATAACCGCTTGTACGTTACCAACCTCTGTATTTGTACGGTGGTCTTTCACAAGAGAATACGGGTGGAATACGTAAGAACGAATTTGGCTACCCCATCCGATTTCTTTTTGTTCACCGCGAATTTCATCTAACTCCGCTTGTTGCTCTTCTAGTTTCTTTTGATACAATTTCGCTTTTAACATTTTCATCGCGTGCTCACGGTTTTTAATTTGTGAACGCTCTGACTGACATGTTACAACTGTGTTTGTTGGTGTATGTGTAATACGAACTGCTGAGTCTGTCGTATTAATATGCTGTCCACCTGCACCACTTGCACGGTACGTATCAACTTTTAAGTCTTCTGAACGTATTTCGATTTCAACTTCATCATTGAACTCAGGTACAACTTCACAAGATACGAACGATGTATGACGACGGCCTGAAGAATCGAATGGCGAAATACGTACAAGACGATGTACACCTTTCTCTGCCTTTAAATAACCGTAAGCGTTATGACCTTTAATTAATAAAGTAACACTCTTAATACCAGCTTCATCACCTGGTAAGTAGTCAACCGTTTCTACTTTAAACCCACGTTTTTCAGCCCAACGTGTGTACATACGTAATAACATAGAACCCCAGTCTTGTGACTCTGTTCCACCAGCACCTGGGTGTAATTCTAAAATAGCGTTATTTTTATCATAAGGATCGCTTAGTAGTAACTGAAGCTCATACTCATTCATTTCTTGAATTAAGCCTTTCACTTCAGATTCAAGTTCCTCATGTAAATCTTCATCATACTCTTCTTTTAAAAGCTCATGCGTGATTTCTAAATTTTCGAATGTCTCATCTAACTGACGGAACTTTCCAACCATCTCTTTCAGTGCATTAGCTTCGTTAATTACAGCTTGTGCGCCTTGTTGGTCATCCCAAAATCCTGCACCCATCATTGTCTCTTCTAACTCTGCAATTTGTTTCTCCTTAGTAGGAAGGTCAAAGAGACCCCCTAAAAGCCGCTAATCTCTTAGCCATTTTCTCTAATTCTTGTCTAATTTCTACTAATTCCATTTCCTTCACCTCTATGTAATTGCTGTTACTTTCTTATGAAAACAAGGGAAACTCTCTCCACTTATGACGGAGAGAGTTTAATCTTTCTTAATTATACATTTTTGATGTAAAATTTTGCAAAGTAATCTGGGCTACCGCCCTGTATTACTTCCCGATACCACAGCAGTTTTTATATTTTTTACCGCTACCACATTTACATAAATCGTTGCGGCCTACTTGGTCTCCTTTTACAACTGGTTTTTTCTTCGCTTCTTCGCCATCGCTAGATGGATGAACAGCTTCACCTTGAACAACTTCTTGACGCTCTAAGTTTTGTTCAATTTCAGCTTTCATAATGTAACGAGAGATTTCCTCTTCAATAGAAGCAATCATTGACTCGAACATTGCGAATCCTTCCATTTGATACTCACGAAGTGGATCAATTTGACCGTAAGCACGTAAATGAATACCTTCACGAAGGTGATCCATCGCATCAATATGCTCTGTCCATTTCGTATCTACTACACGGAATACAACAACTTTTTCAAACTCACGCATTTGCTCTTCTGGCAGAAGCTTTTCTTTGTCGTTGTAACGCTCTATTAGTTTCGCGATAATTGGCTCGCTCATTTCCTCTGGAGCAAGACGACGTAACTCTTCTTCTTTTATATCGCCTTCTTGCAGAAGGTTTGTATTTAAGTAGTCAACAAGACCTTTAATGTTCCAATCTTCTTCAATTTCCTCTTGTGTATGAAGCGCAACAGCACGTTCTACTGTAGATTTCATCATACCTTCAATAATACTGCGTAAGTTCTCAGAATCCATTACTTCTTGACGCTGTTTGTAAATAACTTCACGTTGCTGACGAAGTACATCATCGTACTGCAGTAACTGCTTACGTGCATCATAGTTATTTCCTTCTACACGTTTTTGTGCAGATTCTACCGCACGAGAAACCATTTTACTTTCAATCGGCTGTGAATCATCCATACCAAGACGATCCATCATCGCTTTCATATTGTCAGAACCGAAGCGGCGCATTAGTTCATCTTCCATAGACAAGTAGAACTGCGTTACACCAGGGTCCCCTTGACGACCAGCACGACCACGTAACTGATTATCAATACGACGGCTTTCGTGACGCTCTGTACCGATAACTGCTAGACCAACGTTTTTAATATCGTCTCCAAGCTTAATATCCGTACCACGACCAGCCATATTCGTCGCAATCGTTACAGCACCTTTCATACCAGCTTCTGCAATGATATCTGCTTCTCGCGCATGGTTTTTCGCGTTTAAAATGTTATGGCGTACACCTTTACGTGTTAACATTTTTGAAATAAGCTCTGACGTTTCAATTGCAACTGTACCAACAAGAATAGGTTGCCCTTGTTTATGACGATTTACAATATCCTCAACAACTGCATTGAATTTGCCTTCCATTGATTTGAAGATTAAATCAGCACGGTCATCACGAATAATATCTTTGTTCGTTGGAATTACGATAACATTCATATTGTAAATACTACGGAATTCTTCTTCTTCCGTTTTCGCTGTACCAGTCATACCAGATAACTTTTCATACATACGGAAATAGTTCTGGAACGTAATTGTTGCGAGTGTCATACTTTCATTTTGAATTTCTACGCCTTCTTTTGCTTCAATAGCTTGGTGCAAACCTTCGCTATAACGACGACCTTTCATAAGACGACCAGTGAATTGGTCTACAATTACGATTTCGCCTTCTTGTACAACATAATCTGTATCAAGGTGCATAACAACGTGTGCACGAAGTGCCTGATTAATATGGTGAAGAAGTGCGACATGTTTTAAATCGAATAAGTTTTCAATATGGAAAGCTTTCTCTGCTTTCGTAATACCATCTTCAGTTAACATTACATTTTTCGTTTTCACATCAAATGAATACTCTTTTTCATTTTCTAATGTACGAACGAATGCATTTGCAAACATGTATAACTCTGTTGATTTTTGAGCTTGTCCCGAAATAATAAGCGGCGTACGTGCTTCATCGACTAAAATAGAATCGACTTCATCGATAATAGCAAAATGAAGTGGACGCTGAACGCACTGTTCTCTATATAAAACCATGTTGTCACGTAAGTAATCGAATCCAAGCTCATTATTTGTGCTATACGTAATATCAGCAGCATAAGCCTCTTGTTTCTCTTCGCGTGACATGCTGTTTAAGTTAATTCCTACCGTTAAGCCTAGGAACTCATGAAGTTGTCCCATTTCGCTCGCATCACGTTGTGCTAAGTATTCATTGACTGTAACAACGTGAACACCTTTTCCTGTTAAAGCATTTAAATATACAGGTAATGTAGATGTTAACGTTTTACCTTCACCCGTTTTCATCTCAGAGATATTTCCTTCATGTAAGGCAATACCACCCATTAACTGCACGCCATACGGACGCATTCCAAGAACACGAGTCGCAGCTTCGCGAACAACTGCAAAAGCTTCAGGAAGTAGATCATCTACTGTCTCACCTTTTGTTAAACGTTCTTTAAATTCAAGCGTCTTTCCTTTTAATTGCTCATCTGTTAATGGCTTAATAGATGATTCTAATGCATCAATTTGCTCAACTGTCTTCTGCATACGTTTAATTTGGCGTTGATTTACATCAAATACCTTTTTTAAAATACCGATCATAGGAAATACGCTCCTCTTTTTTATTAAAATAAAACTTCCGATTGTTTTTTCTTTTTCTATTACAATCAGTCGTTATAAAAATCAAATGTATGTTATGCCAATTTTTCTCCTAATTAAAAAAACTAAAATGTATATACCTAATGATAATTGTAACACTTGTCTTATAACTATGACAACAATCGGCCGAATGTCAGGCCTTATATTCAGAAAAAGTTTTTATTTCATTTGTTACGTTTCTTTTCTCTGTCTCATTATTTCAAGTTCACGTTACAAATTTCGTATTAAATCCAAGTCATTTTCCTTTCAAAAAAAATGACTTGAATATACTCCTTAATAAAATCTAAATCGATAATTACAAAAAGCCGAAGATTTCGTCGGTGCAGCATCCATAGATACTTACACCTGCGCAAAACCTCCGACTTTAAAAGATAATATTATGTTGCAAGATATACTCAACCACGGCACCCCTAAAGCACACTTAAAATATATCTGTATCAATCATGCATTAATTTATCGGTATTTCCAATTCATGATATTTCCCTTTCTTATCCTTCATAAAAGAAATGAATTTCACTTTAGTTGATTCATTTGAAAAGTTTTTATAATTTTTATAAAGGTCATCTCCTATAAAATAATTTGTCCCTATATATCCTCTTACTGTTTTACCAGCAGGTATTACAGGTTCAAACTGATATTTTTCAGGTAATTCCATTGAATAAGGAATCAAATTATAAAACTCGCCTATTTTAGAATAAAACATTGTACTGGAAATAGACTTATTACTAAGCAAATTAATATCCCGATTCGTTGTATTTGTAATATCTAAAGGTAACACATACGTCATTACTTCACGGTCTTCATAAGGATCATAAACTTTTGTAGGATCAAGAGGATCAAGTGCATGAAACGTAACTCCTTGTCTATCTTCAAAAGTTCTATTAGGTAAAAATTCATCTTTTACCACTTTATAAGATTCATTATTTAGATTTAATGTTTTAAATCTAAATAAACTAGCAAATATACATAGCAACACACACAACCCAATAATTATTAAGATATGTTTTTTTGTCACTCTTAATCTACCAACTTTCCATTATTAACATGTACAATACGATCTACTATTTCATTATCTAGAACATGCACATCATGACTAGCTACTATAATAGTCGTTCCCTTAGATTTTTCTACTTTCAAAATATCTAAAACATCTTTTATCCCATCAATATCTAAAGCATTAGTTGGCTCGTCTAATAGCAATAATTTTGGTTGTTCCATTAAAGCTTGCGCTATCCCTAAACGTTGTTTCATACCTAAAGAGTATCTTTTATACTTTCTCTTATCTGTTTTATCAAGTCCAACCCTTTGAATAATATTATAAATTTCCTCATCAGAAATTTTATTGTTAATCGATGATAAAAATTTCAAGTTCTGAAAACCAGTATACCCTGTAATAAAACTTGGATATTCAATCAATATTCCCATAGAATCAGGAAATTGCTTTTGTTTTCCAATCATTTCATTATCTACATAAACAACTCCAGAATTCAAACGCATTAACCCTGATATAGCGCGTAAAATCATCGTTTTACCAGAGCCATTATGCCCCTTCAAAACTAAAAATTCGCCTTTTTTTACTGACAAACTAATATTATCTAACACAATATTTCCTTTTAATCTTTTCGTCATACATTCACATTTAATATAATTTTCCATAAATTATTCACCTATCACATCTAGTTTTTTAAAACAAAAACTACCTAATAAAATCATTACAACAACAATTACTACTCCTATTAAAAGTAAATCATTCCATTGAATAGATTGATTATTACCTAAAGTCAATTGAATTGAACTGTGATCAACAAAATACCAACGATTTGGCATAACAAAAGAACCTAAAAAATAAATACTATGAAAGAAAATAGAAAAAAATAGGTACATCAACATCAGTATAAAAACAATAGTTATTGGTATATAAAGCGTTAAAAACTCAAAAATTAAAGCTAATAAAAAGCTTAGAATTATTTGAATTAGCATAGTACCTACTATCTTATAAGAAAATTGACTATATACATTTGAAAAATAATGCTCGCCAAAAGTAAGCAAATAATAAACAGTAAACCAAATCAAATACATAACAATCCAAATAGTAATTATGTAAAAAAACAAAGATAGTATTTTCGTTAACCAAAGAAAATGCTTCTTCTTAACACGAGGAAACAAATAAACACCATTCTGTTGAATATCTGAAAAAGCAAACTTCCCTACTAGCAACAAAGGAACAATTTGAAAGAATATCCAATAAAAAGGGATAGAAAATCGCCCCTCCTTATAAAAATAAGATAAATCTACAAAGTCTACTCCATGAAAAAATCGATAAAAGGTAACATCTAACAATGAGGGTTCTTTACCATTACTAAGAGGCTGATTGTATAAAAAAGTAACTACAATCATAGCGTAAATTAAGAATAAAAAAACCATTATCTTGATGGAATCTCTAAACCTTACATGTAAATCTCTTTTTAACAAATAATATAAAATCATAATGTAAACTAGATCACCTCTGTCTCATCATTCATAGAAATATAACTTTTTTTAGCTAAAATCCATACACTTATAAAAAAGATAAAAAAACATCCAAATAAGCGTATAAGTAAACCAGTGGCATCTTCAAACACATTTATATAAAAAACATTTGTAAATAAAAATCCATGTAATATAAATCTATCTAGTAAAACTGCAGTGATCATACATATTATTATAAGTAAACTAGGTAAAAATAATTGCAATAAAGCACTTATCATACATATAAAAATAGTCGCAAATAATTGAATGCAAAATAACAATGCATAATTCACATAAATACTATTTACAACCATCATATTTGCCATCAAAAATAACTGTAAAATCATACTCCCAGCAAAAAAGCAAACAAAAACGAATAGTTTCAAATAATATATAGAAACTAATTTCAATGCATTATTCACTCGGTAAACTACATAAATACTAAAAAAATTCGACATAGAATATACAGAAAAAACGATAGTTAAAGGAATAAATATAGTCGATAAATTATAAAACGACATAACCTTATACAAAGCTTCCAATTCGTTCATTTTCTCTTTTACAATTCCATGTTCAAAATAATTGAACAAACAACCAATGATACTGACGTTAAGTAAGAAGAGAACACTTAACCAAACATATTTCATCCCTATAGTTTCTTTCATTACATTATAAAAGAACATGCTTCCTACTCCCCCGTAAATAAAGAACTACAGAACAAAACCAAATACATAACAACACACTAAGAAAAATTTGTAATTCAAAAAAACCGGAGTCTTTAATTAAATAATCTTTAGGATTGAGAATCCCCTTTCCAATACCAAGCCAAAAAATATGTAAAATAAATGGAACTAAATAAATAAAATAAACTCGTCTTATAAAAAACGAAACTGATAAAGCCAAACTTGAAAAAACCGCACCGTATAAACCATTTAAAAATACATACATAAGAAAATATAAAGTAGGATACTCATAATAAACCGTATTAAATTGAGCTGTTGGTGAAACAGTAGCAGCCATATAATTTAATATCGGATGCGGAGCAACTGTTGGATAAGTCATCGCATATAAATAAAAATGAAATAGTAAAGGGACACTTATAATAAAAAAAGATACAATAAAATTAATAAAATAAAGTAACCTAAAATAATGACATGTTCCCATCTTAGAAATAACAGGATAAATAAACCCATAATTTTTATCAATTCTATAAATTCCTGCTACAGCCATTGCAGAAATCATAGGAAATATTAATAGATAAAATTCACTATAAAATGGTAATCTATTAAAATGTAAAATGTTAGATAAATATGGAGATACCTTTATAATCCCAGCATCGTTAAATCCTTTCGTTGTTACAAACATAGCAATATATTGAGCAATGACAATTACTAACATAATAAATAAAGATACCCAAAATATCCTACCTTTTAAAATCCGTCCTAAAAAGTAACTCATCTACAACTCCTCCATAAACCATTATTGAAATTTAAATCTTTTTTAATATGAAGAATTGATCTGCAACACCATAACATTTATTTTCTTTATTTATCCAAATGTAACGAAAAGAAACATGTGCTTTCTCCCCCTCAAACTTAGGAAATTCAACTTCATACTGATAAACATTATCTGTACCTTTTCTTTTTACACTCTTAACTTCTTGTTTCCACTGAATTACTTTTCCATCAGTTTGTTCAATCCGCCCCAAAAGATACGTTGGTTTTTTCTTATTCGTCACACCCGTTAAAAAAACATAATAATTTTCCGGTATAACTCCCAACTTTAAATTTTCATCTAAAAGCTTATCTTCTATTCCAATATCATTTCTATCTGTTTGACCTTGAAAGAAATCCTCACCATTTTCATTCTCAAAAAATACTTGTTCAAAAATAGTATTTTTCTTAATTTCTTGTAACTGAATACTTTTTAAATTATCTTTTTCCGTTAAAGTATCTTCAATATTTACAATAGGTTCATCCATTTCCTTTTGACAAGAAGCTAAGAAACAAATACTCAATAAAAAAAAAACTAAAACATACTTGGAAATAACCTTCATTACAGCTCCTCCTATTTTTAAAATTACATAGCAGAAAAAGTCGTATAATCCAGATTCGGAACTATACGACTTTTTCTAGCACTACAAAATAAATAATTTCAATTTATAATTTCTAAATCAATATTCAGTGTAAGGTCCACCAGGTCTTACACTATCAGGACTCCAAGCAGTAGGATAAGCATTATTTTCTCTAGAATAACCACCAAATCTCACAGGTACATTTTTTCCATATCTTTCATATGCGTAATTTTGGAAAAGATACGTTTTACCTGGTTGCACCGTTCCTTCATGCTTACCTGACTCACCTGAAACATTTACCCAATCTCTATCACCTTTATTTTTATTTTTATCTGCTTCTGTCCAAACGTTAAAAGAACCACCGCCCTTCTCACTACTCTTCACACGCATATACATAGAAGTAGGTGTCCCTTTAGGACGTGCATTAGTAAAATCATATGCACTCCAAAGTCTAAAGGTAAATTCTACATGATCATCTCTTGTATCAGCCTTAGCAGGTTCGGTTAAAGCAAAAGTACTAGCTAAAATACCTAAAGATAAAATAGCCCCAAACATAAAACGACTTTTTTTCTTTATACTCAATAAAAACACCTCCGATAATTTATAGCATTATATTGATTTTATTTTTTCACTGAAGGAATAAACTAAATCTATATAATGCAATATTATAGTAACAACAACTTGATATACCTTCAATGGATTTTAGAATATTTAATATTATTTTTACACTTACGAACATTTCGTTAAATTTTAAAAAACAATAATATATCCCTAGCAAAGAATCACTTGTAAAGTTAACTGCTTACCTACGCCTGTTCCAAATAATAAAGAGTAACTCACCTTTCCAAGTTTTTAATTTCCCCGTACTGTTTTGACGAAACACTGTCCAAAAATCAATTCTTAATGAAATTGGCTACTTATAAATTTTTTCACCTCTCGAAAAGAAAAAGCTAAAACATAAAAAAAGCGCAGCCATTTCGGCTGCGCTTTTGAATTATTATTTAGTTTCGATTAAACCATATTTCCCATCTTTACGGCCGTATACAACATTAGTTTCATTTGTATCAGCGTTTGTGAAGACGAAGAAATTATGTCCTAGCATATCCATTTGTAGGATCGCTTCTTCAACGTCCATCGGTTTTAAATCAAATCGTTTTGTACGTACAAGTTCTAATTCATCCTCTTCTACCGCATCCAGAACAGCTACTGCTTCTGGAAGGATAAAGTTCGTTTTCACAGAACCTTTCTCACGTAACTTACGATTTACCTTTGTTTTATGTTTACGAATTTGTCGCTCAAGTTTATCAACTACTAAATCGATAGCAGCGTACATATCGCTATTAGTTTCTTCTGCACGAAGTAATAAATCAGTAAATGGAATTGTTACCTCGACACGTTGCTTGTCAGAGTATACTTTTAAATTAACTTTAATCTCTGGGAATGTATCAAAATAACGCTCTAACTTACTTAGTTTTTTCTCTACATATTCCTTTAATGCTGGAGTTACTTCAATATTTTCACCACGAATGTTGAATTTCATAGATGAATTCCTCCTTTCAAGCCTATGTACTATAATTTCGACACTGGCTTAAAAACTCCTTCTAACTTTTTTAAAAAAATTAGTGGAATTGCGATTTTTTTATCGTTTTTTGTTGAAATGAAAAGATGCATCGTTTCTATCTTTATTTTATCCTATTAACATCGTGAATAACGAATATAACTGTGGACAATTCGTTACAGAAAAGAAACAACTTTTTGACAACTTGATTCATAACAAAAACCCCTTGCAAAAAACAAGAGGTTCTACCATATATATAACGTTGCCACAAACGCAGCTTTCTCTTCCCAAAAACAATATTCCTACAGTTTTACAACATTAGCTGCTTGTGGTCCACGTGCTCCATCTACAATGTCAAACTCAACTTGTTGCCCTTCTTCTAATGACTTATATCCATCTTGTTGAATAGCAGAAAAATGAACAAACACATCATCACCATCTTCACGCTCAATAAACCCAAATCCCTTTTCTGCATTGAACCATTTCACTCTTCCTTGCATGTTCATTCCATTCCCTTCGCTCTAAAAATCAGGGCATTCACCCCATACTTTGACTATAACGAATGACAACTTACGAAGTCAAAGAAGACTTATCGTCTTTTTATTATCCCTTTCGACAGTTACAGATCAACTTCTACAGAGCGTCAAACTAGAAACTTCCCTTGCTCCTCTATTGTATAAAAGACTTCCAATTTGTCTAACTGTAATTCCTGTCGTATATACATCATCAACGAGTAAGATATGTTGATCATGAAACATATCTTCTCCCTGAAAATAAAAAGGATTACTTCCCGAAAGCCTTTCGTTACGTGTCTTCTTACTTTGCTTTTCTGTTTCCCTTCTTCTTAATGAGGGATAAGAAATTTTGACAGGTAAGCATGCTGCTAATAACTCTGCCTGATTAAAACCACGTTCATATTCCCGTTCCCTACTAAGTGGAACAGCAATAACACTTGAAATGCTCGTAAAATGCTTTTGAAACAGCTCCCGAAAGGATCGATAAAAAATATGAACTAACTCCGCATCCCCCCGAAACTTAAACTGTGCTAATATTTCTTTCATCTCATCATCGTACACGTGCAAAGAACGATTTTTAAAAGGACGATAATTCTCCTCATTTATCCACCTTACGCAATCCATACAAATATCATTTTCTTTATATTCGGAAGGCAAGTCCTCTAAAGGTCGCCCACACTCCATGCAAATCTCTCCTATAATATAGGAAAGTTTCCGCTCACACCTGTCACATATATATTTTGTGTGAGACTTTACAAAGAAGGTGTACCAACTAACTGTTTCCAACATATACTCATCGCAAAGTAGACAATGCATTAATCGATTAACCCTTGTTCTTTCGCCTTTTTGTTCATACTTTGAATATGCCTTTTCGCGCGTACCATCGCCTCTGTCTTACCGCAATGAAAATAAACGACCTCACCATAAGGTTCTTCAAAACTACGACCTGCTCGGCCTGCAATTTGTACGAGCGCACTTTCTGAAAAGATTTCTTCTTCCGCCCCTAACACCGCAACTTGTAAATTCTTCACAGTTACTCCTCTCTCTAAAATTGTCGTTGTAACTAATAAAGGAATTTCTCCCTTTCTGAAAGCTGCTACTTTTTCTTTTCTCATCGGATCTTCTGCATGTACACCATCGATTCTAGGATCCAACGTTTTCAATATCAGGCTCAATTCTTCTATATATCGCACATGAGGAACAAATAAAAAAATAGGATGTTTTTTGTTTACGTACATTTCTAACCATTGTAGTAACACTCGAGGAATTCTTTTATGATGGAGGCTTTTCTTCCAATTTCCGCACCAGCAAAATAGAGGAACTGGTAACGGATGACGATGGTATCGTCCAGGGACAATGATACCTTTTTGTTTACCACTTCTGAAATTATGTTTCCACTTTTCATCGGGAGTTGCCGTTAAATAAATACGCGCCGCTTTCTCTTTCATCGCTTGTTGCACTGCATACTGTAACATTTGATCCGCATAATACGGGAAGGCATCTATCTCATCTACAACCATGACATGAAACGCTCTATAGTAACGTAACAGTTGATGAGTCGTTGCAACGACTAACGCTGCATCTTTGTCCCTATCTTCACTTCCTCCGTATAAGGACGCTACATTTACATTTGGAAACACTTTTTGTAATCTCGGCGCTAATTCTAGTACAACGTCTGTTCTTGGCGTTGCGATACAAATTCTTTCTCCTTTTTGAAGTGCCTCTGCAATACCGTAAAACAGCATTTCAGTTTTTCCAGCCCCGCACACAGCCCAAATAAAAAACGATTCTTTCTGCTTAATAGCTTCTATAACACCTTGCGCCGCCAACTCCTGACCGGTAGACAAAGTCCCGTTCCACTGTAAAGAATTTAAACCTTTTTCTCCTTTTCTTTCAGCGATCCCACGAACAAGTACAGCACATTCACTAACTCTCCCCATCGTTATACACTTTCGGCAATACGTACATACTTTACTGCACCTTTTACATGAAAATGACGCAAATAGCCGCTGCTCTATATTTCCGCAGCGCTGACATATATATTTAGAAGCCTTCTTTATTACGCCTTGTACATATACGACCTTCCTCTTCTTTTTCAAATCATGTAATGTATCCCGTAAATCTGAAGAGAGTTCCTCTAATAGTAACTGTTTCCCTGCTAACATCAGCAACCACCTCCAGCACTACTATAAACCTTTCTCATAATCTCGTAAAAACTCAAAAAAGCCGATAACCTACTTATAAAATAGTAAGCTATCGACTTTATACACATGTTTTATTCGTTTATAAATCCTAGAATCTACCGTATCCTAAGAAATGTTTTTGGTTGTAGCTACTGCTTAAGCTAGCATAAGCAATCCCTTTATCACCAGCATGAATCATTTGGCCATTACCAACGTAAATACCGATGTGAGATGGACCTGGTTTATAAGTACCTTGGAAGAATACTAAATCTCCAGGTTGTGGGCTACTTACTTTAGAAACTGAGTTCCAGTAACCTGCAACGTCTTGACGACCTACGCCGAAGATGTAAGAAATGAATCCACTACAGTCAAAACCACCGTTTGATGGAGATGCACTTCCCCAAACATATGGTAAGCCTAAGTAACCTTGTGCTTTACCAATTACGCCACCCGCATTTGAAGCTGGTGCTGGCTCTGCTTGTTTCTTTTCTTGCTTAGGTGCTTCTTTTTTAGGCTCTTCTTTTTTAGGTTCCTCTTTTTGAGCTTGTCCACCATTGTTTGCTGGTGCAGTTTGTGCTGCAGGTGCTTGTGCTGTAGGCGCTTGCGCATCTTTAGCAGCTTGTTCTGCTTGTTTTTGAGCAGCAGCTTCTTGTGCAGCCTTTTCTTGTGCTTCTTGTTCAGCAATACGTTGTAATTGCAGTGCTTGTTTTTCAAGATCTTTCAATTGACTTTCCGTACTTGTCATTGAAGTTACAACTGTATCCATTTTACCGCTTAAATCATTTACTGCTGTTGATTTTTTCGCTTTTTCAGCGTCAAGTTCTTTCTTAGCAGTTTCAATTTGAGCTTGTGCTTCTTTTAATTCTTTTTGCTTTGTTTTTACCGTTTCAACATCTTTTTTCACGTTCGCTTGATCTTCTTGTTGTGTTTTCATGATATCTTCATCAGACGCAAGAATTTTAGAAACAGAATTTAAGCGATCAACTAGATCTGCAACATTTTTAGAGTTTACAAGAACTTCTGTTACAACATTTGTGTTTGGTTGTTCTTGAAGTGCAACTAAACGTTTTCTTAATAACTCTTCACGTTTTGCAATTTTCGTTTGTAGTTCTGCAATATCTTTATTTTTATTTTCGATTAATCGCTCAGTATCCGCAACTTTTTTCGTTGTTTCATCAAGTTTTGAAGCATTCTCTTGAACAGATTTATCCAAACCTTGAATTGTTTTGTTTAAGTCATTCATTTGCTTTTGTAATACATCACGTTCTTGTTGTTGTTTATGTAAAGTGTCATTTTGTGTATTAATTTGTGATTTCACGTCAGAAATTTTATCTTCTGCAAATACATTTGGTGTTAGTCCTGAAAACATTAACCCTGCAACTAATGCGCAAGATGCCATTTTTAGCTTTTTCATTTTATTTTTTACACCGCTTTCTTTTGTCTTTTTTCCGTATATAACCTATAAAATTTATACCATAATTCGGGATTTTTTTTGCTAATGTTACGCTATTGTAAAACAAATGTAATATTATATGTAACTCTATCGCAAAATATGCATATTTTTGTATATATGTGTAGAATTTTAAAAGCTTTTTATAAGCAAAGAAAAAACGCAAGGTTTCCCTTACGTTTTGTTAAATACACTAATACGAATGAAATCAAAACGTTATTTCATCCATTTCTCAGCCCAATTTTGGACTTCATCCATAACACTTTCTAATGCTTTCCCTTTTTCAGTTAAGCCGTACTCGATTCGAACTGGTACTTCTGGATAAACATTACGAACTACAATGCCTTCGCTTTCCAATTCCTTTAAACGCTCTGATAACATACGATCGCTCATATTCGGTATAATATCTGCGATTTCTCTAAAACGTTTTGACTCTTCAAGCAAAGATTTAATAATTAAGCCAGTCCATTTTTTACTAAGCAAAGTAAAAGCTGACTCAAACTTTGGACATAAACAAGAATTATGCTCCATATGTTTCACCTCTCTTCCATTATAATATAGTTTCTTGTAAAAAGTAAGTTATAAAACTTTCCTCATTATTTTATTTTACGTACATTTTACCATTTCCAAATATTAACTTGTCAACTACACGTAAAATATCCGTAAAAAAACCCTCTTCAAAAAGAGAGCTTTTTATATCTTATTACTTCGTATACCATCCAAGACCTAGTGCACCTTCACCTAAATGCGTACCAATTACAGCACCGAAATAACCTGTGCGGATTGTAACATGAGGATATTTTGCTTCTAATTCTGCCTTCCATTCATTCGCTTCCTCTTCACGTTGTGCATGAATGATAACTGCTTCCATAGGTACACCTTGACTTGCTTGCTCATCAAAAATTTCAACAATTCGTTTTAACGCTTTTTTACGTGTACGAATCTTTTCAAATGGAATAATGATTTTATCTCTAAAATATAAAACGGGCTTCACTTGTAACAAACTACCAATGAAGGCTTGCGCACTATTTAATCGTCCTCCACGTTGTAAATGATGTAAATCATCCACTACAAAATAAGCGTCCATCGTTTTCTTCATTTCATCAAAACGGGCAACGATCTCTTTCGGATCCTTTCCTTCGCTTGCTAATTTTGCCCCTTCACGCACATAGAATCCTTGTACTTCACAACTAATTTCAGAGTCGTACGTATATACATCAATACCCTCTACCATCTGTCCAGCTGCCGTTGCTGTTTGATATGTACCACTAATTCCACTTGAAAGATGAATACTAATAACTGCATCATAATCCTTAGATAATTCTTCATATAGCTCAACAAACTTTCCAATTGCTGGCTGAGAAGTTTTCGGAAGTTCTTCTTGCTCACGTACTTTTACATAAAAATCATCTGCTGAAATTTCAGCCTCTTCTTGATAAGATTCCGTTCCAAACACAACGTTTAATGGAATCATATATATATTGAGTTCATCACGAATATGCTTCGGTATATATGCTGTACTATCAGTAACAATAGCTGTTTTCATTTGCGTACCTGCCTTATAAAAAAGTTTTTATTCCCTAAGTTTACACGAAAACTAAAAATGGTGCATCCATACATGAAAATGCCGATTTGAAATTATACTCACCATCTCGACAAATTACAACAAAAAGGTGAAATACTCACCAAAAATTTCAACTTATTTATAAAAAATGTTTGAATATAAAAACGCTCGCTTTTAAAATGTAAAGTACTAGTCATTTTGGCAGATAGGGGCGTATACGAGTGTTATTACAATATTTAACAATCAAAGAATACGGTGAGCACGAAATTGTCATTCAAAAATCGAGATTTATCTGTTATATTAGCCGAGCTACAACCGAAGAAGAAGCTCAAGAATTTATACAAAAAATAAAAAAACAAAATTGGAATGCCACACATAATTGTTCTGCTTATTTGATTGGCGAACAAGATCAAATTCAAAAAGCAAATGATGATGGAGAACCTAGCGGTACAGCTGGCGTACCTATGTTAGAGGTACTAAAAAAACGCGGTTTAAAGGATACCGTCGTTGTCGTTACACGCTATTTTGGTGGCATCAAACTTGGCGCAGGCGGATTAATTCGCGCATATGGAAAATGTACAAGCGAAGGCATTAATCATGTCGGTGTTGTCGAGCGAAAACTAATGCGTGTTATGCAGACCGAAATTGATTACACATTACTTGGCAAAATTGAAAATGAATTACGTAATTCAAAATATGCCATTAAAGATATACATTATCTAGAAAATGTCACATTTGATACGTATGTAGAAGAAGACGGAAAACAAGCATTCACAGATTGGATGATTGAATTAACAAATGGGAAATGTACAATTAAAGAAGGAGATATGTTGTACTTAGAACAAGATGTTATCTAAGAATAACTACACCCTCATCTTTAAAGATTAATGTAGTGAATTCCTTCCCTACAAATGAACTAAGGAGATTATATATGGAAGAACGTTATTATCATCTCCAAAATAGCAGAATAAAAAAGAAACGAAGAAGAAAGTTTTTCTACTTCCTTATTTTCGTATTTTTATTTGGTGGTGTAGGACTTTATATATTAAATTCCTACTCTTCTCTCATGGGGATGTATAGTGGTTTTACTCGTCAAAAATCGGACTTGAGAACCGAAGATGTAGAAATTACAAAGGAGCCTTTTACACTCCTTATTATGGGTATAGAAGATTATGCAACGGACGGTCAAAACGGTCGTACAGATTCATTAATGTTTGCGACAGTCAATCCGAAAACTAAAAAGATTTCGCTTATGAGTATCCCTCGTGATAGTCGCATTCCAATTGCTGGAAAGAACAAAGAAGACAAAATTAACGCTGCGCACGCTTACGGCGGAGAAGAAATGGCAATCAAAACGGTCGAAGGTTTTCTAAAAGTTCCTGTAGACCATTATATTAAAATTGATTTCCAAGGCTTTAAAGGTATTGTTGATGCTGTTGGCGGTGTTACTGTTGATGTCCCATTCGATTTTTGGGAGCGTTCGGACGTGGATTACTACAAAAAAATCGAATTTAAGCAAGGACAACAAGACTTAAATGGGGAAGAAGCACTCGCATACGTACGTATGCGAAAGCAGGATCCAAACGGCGATTACGGTCGGGCCGCTAGACAAAGACAATTACTAGCCGCTGTTGCTCAAAAACTAAATTCAGCCTCTACCGTATTTAAAATTAAAGATTTAACAGCAGTCGTTGGAAAATATATAAAAACTGACATTCCTATTTCTGACGGACTTGCACTTTACAATAAACTATCTGGGTTTGATCCTTCTACAATACAAACGTTCAAACTCGAAGGAGAAGACAAAAAAATAGGTGGTATTTATTACTTCCTTCCAGATCCAATCGGTGTAGAGACAGTACGTAACGAAATTAAAAAAGAATTAGGAGAAACAGCAAACACTCAAGAAAATCCAACTACAAAAACCGAATCAAATCCTTCTTCAAATTCTAACTCTGACGAAAAAGCAAAGAAAGAAACGAATCAGAATCAGAACAAAACACCAACTGAACCACCTCCTTCTACGAATGCTCATGCAGAGTGGATTATGAGAAATCAGCAATAACAAAAAGAGCCAAATCGCACATGATTTGGCTCTTTTTTATTTACTTATTAAAGTGTTGCAAAATTGCTTCTACAATGCGCTCTGATGCACGGCCATCACCGTAAGGATTAGATGCTTTTGACATCTTATCATGAGCTTCTTTATCTGATAACAACTCATCAGCAAGACCAAAGATTGTCTCTTCGTCTGTTCCTGCTAATTTCAACGTACCTGCTTCAATACCTTCTGGGCGCTCTGTTGTATCACGAAGAACAAGAACTGGTACACCAAGTGACGGCGCTTCCTCTTGTACACCACCAGAATCAGTTAACATTAAGTATGAACGAGCTGCAACATTGTGGAAATCAATTACATCTAGCGGCTCAATTAAATGAATGCGGCTGTGATCGCCTAAAATATCATTCGCTGTTTCACGAACAACAGGGTTCATATGAACAGGATACACAACTTGTACGTCTTCATGCTTATCAACAAGACGTTTAATTGCACGGAACATGTTACGCATTGGCTCTCCTAAGTTTTCACGACGGTGAGCTGTCATAAGTACAAGACGATCGTTTCCAAGTTTCTCTAGTACAGGATGACTATATGTTTCTTTTACAGTCGTTTTTAGTGCGTCAATTGCTGTATTTCCTGTTATGAAAATGCGTGACTCATCTTTATTTTCTTTCTGTAAGTTCGTTGCTGATTTTGTTGTAGGTGAGAAATGAAGATCTGCCATAACGCCTGTTAATTGGCGATTCATCTCTTCTGGGTATGGAGAATATTTATCCCATGTACGAAGTCCTGCTTCAACATGCCCTACTGGAATTTGATTGTAGAAAGCAGCTAAACTTGCAATAAATGTTGTCGTTGTATCACCATGTACAAGTACAATATCCGGCTTTGCTTCTTTCATTACTTTATCCAAACCTTCTAAACCACGCGTTGTAATATCAATTAAAGTTTGGCGGTCTTTCATAATATTCAAATCGAAATCTGGCGTAATTCCAAAGATACTTAATACTTGGTCTAACATTTGACGATGTTGTGCTGTTACAGTCACAATCGATTCAATTTTGTCTGGATGCTTTTGCAACTCTAACACAAGAGGTGCCATTTTAATTGCTTCTGGACGTGTCCCGAAAATTGTCATTACTTTTAAACGTTCAGTCATTTCATTGCCTCTTTTCTTTCACTAGTTACAAATTCTATTATGACATATAAGAATATACATGAATACATGCCTTTTTAACGAATAACGGAAAAGTCCCTCTTACAAATACTTTCTCTTCCAACCGAATAATAATCTATCTCTTGCTTCTTGACATCCTCAATAGTATAACAATTTCTTCCATCTAATAAAATAGGCTCTCTCATAAGTTGTGCGTACTTTTCTAACGGATAAGCTCGGATAGCCTCCCATTCTGTCATGATAAAAGCCGCACTCGCTCCTCTAATCGATTCATCTATACATTCGCTATATTGTATAGTCTCTCCAAAGAGATTTTTCATATTTGGAATCGCTTTTGGGTCATATAGAACTACATCCGCACCTATATGAATTAATTCTTGTATCATAATAAGGGACGGTGCGTCTCTTATATCATCAGTATTCGGTTTAAATGCCGCTCCCAGCACCGCAATCCGCTTCTTGTTCATATTTAATACTTTCTTCGCTTTCTCAATCAATAACAACTGTTGTTTATTATTCACTTCAATGACTGCTTTTAACAAGCGAAAATCATGCGCCACATTCCCTGCAATTTGCACAAGGGCTTTCGTATCTTTCGGAAAACAAGATCCCCCATAACCAATGCCCGCATTTAAAAAAGACGTCCCAATTCTCTTATCCATTCCCATCCCTTGTGCAACGTCTAATACATTGGCTCCTACCTTCTCACATATATTTGAAATTTCATTGATAAAACTAATTTTTGTCGCTAAAAAAGCATTCGATGCATATTTAATCATCTCTGCACTTTTTATATCTGTAACATACGTTTTTAAGCGTAATTCACTATACAAATTCTCCACTTTTCGTGCCGCTTCCTCATTATCTGCTCCAATTACAATACGATCTCCCTGAAAAAAATCGTAAATCCCTGAACCTTCCCGTAAAAATTCCGGATTCGATACGATATGTAATTCATATCTATTTTGTAATTTCTCCTCAATCCATCCCCTCATAACATCATTTGTACCTACAGGAACCGTACTTTTCGTAACGACAATAATGTCGTTCGTCGCATATGTTCCGATATCGTCACAAGCACTTCGAATATATGTTAAATCCGCTGTCCCATCTAATAAAGATGGCGTTCCAACTGCAATAAATATAAATTCTGCATCATAAAATGCTTTCGCTCTACTTGTTGTAAAAGTTAAACAATCATTCTCACATGCATCATTTATTAATTCATATAAACCCGCTTCATAAATAGGCAGATTTCCTTGCTTTATCCGTTCAATTTTCTCATCATTTATATCAAAACATGTGACTGAATGGCCCAACATTGCCAACCCTACTCCTGTAATTAATCCAACGTATCCGGTACCTATTATCGTAATTTTCATTTCCTTTTCGCACAGGA
Source organism: Bacillus sp. N5-665 (assembly GCF_022637375.2). NCBI lineage: Bacteria > Bacillati > Bacillota > Bacilli > Caryophanales > Bacillaceae > Bacillus > Bacillus sp. N5-665. The sequence goes on along the minus strand of NZ_CP093325.1, from coordinate 311,109 downwards.
ATATACAATAGAAAATATACGAATACATAGAATGCTCCCTGTGCTTCCCCCTCTCACATTAAAAATGAGAAAACTCTTTTACTTCTTTATTATATGAATTACTTTTTCCATTCTTTTTTAAGTTTTTGTAAAATTACATGCAAGAATATAAAATGAAACTTTATTCAGTGAGGGGCATCCATCCCCGGCTAATTATTAGTTAAACCAATCGAGATTTTACAGGAATTAAGGTTCCCACCTAAATTCTTTGCCTCAACTAAATTTTGAGGCGGAAGCCTTACTGCCCGTTCATGCGGATAAATTCCCACATTTTAACACGGAACTTACTCATTTCTAGGTGTAACACTTATAATACTGAAATAAAAATATTCATTATCGAAAAAAGAGAAAATGTCATATTCTAAAGTCCAATACAATTAACCTTCTCAAACGATTCAACATTCTGTATACAATTGTCATATATTCTATCTGCTTCCATTTGCCGTACAAAGAAAAAAAGATTGAATTCTAATCTTTTTGTGATACCATATGTTATGAGCCTGTAAATAAACATCATAATTTTCAGATAAATATATTAAAAAAAAATTACGTTAGACTATAAAAGGGTGGGGTATTAATGGACTCACAAGTGATTTATGCCATTTTGGCATCTTTCATCACTGTACTCGTCGTTACTCCTTTAGTTATTAAGTTAGCTTTTAAAATAGGAGCAACAGATAAGCCAAACGCTCGTAAAGTACATCAAAAGATTATGCCTCGTCTTGGCGGATTAGCGATATTTATTGGTGTAGCTGTAGGATTTGTTGTCGGCGGCTTATATGAACAAAGAATGTTATCGATAACGCTAGGTGCGATTATCATTGTAATCATCGGTATTTTAGATGATATGTACGAGTTATCTGCGAAGGTAAAATTCGGTGGACAACTATTAGTTGCCATGATGATTGTAAAAAGTGGATTATTAGTGCAAGTATTATATATTCCAATCCTCGGGGATACTGAACTTGGATGGCTTGCTTATCCAATTACAGTATTTTGGATTGTAGGTATTACAAATGCAATCAATTTAATTGATGGCTTAGATGGGTTATCTGCTGGTATTTCATCTATCGTACTTGCTACGCTAGCATATATGGCCTTCACTAGCCCATGGGGCACTGGAGCCGCTATTATCTTACCACTAGCATTAATTACATTAGCAAGTACAATTGGATTTTTATTCTACAACTTCCATCCAGCAAAAATTTTCATGGGAGATACAGGCGCACTATTTTTAGGATACTGTATTTCTGTTATATCGTTACTTGGATTATACAAAAGTGTAACGTTATTCAGCTTTATCGTTCCAGTTATCATTTTAGGCGTACCTGTATTTGATACGACATTTGCAATTATCCGTCGTGTCGTAAATAAAAAACCTATTTCAGCACCAGATAAATCGCATTTACATCACCGTTTACTTGCAATGGGCTTCTCTCATCGTAAAACGGTACTAATTATATACGCATTCGGTATTTTCTTTAGTGTAAATGCAATCATTTTCTCTAGTGCGACATTATGGTTATCCATTATTCTTCTTTTCGTTTTAATCTTCTTTACAGAAATCATTGCTGAAGTAATTGGGCTTGTACATGAACGTTACAAACCACTTATTTCCTTTTATAAAAAAGTGAAAAAACGCGAAGACTAATTGTAGTATAGCCTTTACAATTATGAAATATTCAAATAGCATCCTCTTTCTTATAAGAGGATGCTATTTTTTATTTTTTATTCCCCATTTCATATTTCCAAAATATAGTTTGTTTGAGAGTCCCACTATTGGAGAAAGATATACATAATAAGAAAAGGATTATATTTTCTTTTTTACATCTTGATTGTCAAACTGAGGGTGAATGTTATGATCAAGCGAGTATTTCAATACATTATTTTATTTTTAACGATTACTATGTACGCGTCATCTCATGCAGGAGCAACTACAATGACCCCTGCTGAACATCATCCAAATACTGAAACTACCTCTCCTATCCAAAAAATCGCGTACTTAACATTTGATGACGGACCAAACAAATATACTACGCAAATTTTAAACATCTTAAAGGAAAAGAACGGAAAAGCAACTTTCTTTGTTATTGGTGGAAAAGTGCCACATTATAAAAAAACAATGCAACGATTAATTAAAGAGGGACATTATATCGGACTTCACAGTATGTCACACGATGTAAAACGCCTTTACACTGGTGATCCATCCGCTTTAATTACAGAAATGGAACAAACACAAAATATTGTTCAGCAAGTTACAAAATTAAATACACATCTCGTTCGTGTCCCGTATGGTAGCATGCCTTACTTAAAAAAGAATTACCGTGATGCACTTGTATCCGCCCAGTATAAAATGTGGGATTGGACAATCGATACATATGACTGGAAAAGCTATGACAATCCTTCTGCCATACTAGAAAGAGTACGTAATCAGAGCGATGAACAAGTCGAAGTGATTTTAATGCATGATTCGAGTGTAACCGTACAAATACTGCCTAAAGTAATTGATTACTTACAGTCACAAGGATACAAACTTCTTCCCTATAATCCATCTTCTCACCTCGAAGTGAACTTTTGGAAAGACACAAGATTGTAACAGCTTTAGTGCCTATTTGCTAAAGCTGTTTTATTTTTCTCTTCCCACCCTTCCCATTTTTGTGTAAAATTTTAAATAGTGATGAAGTTTCGAGGTGAATAGAAATGAAACGAATAGATCTCATTTTTAACGCAATACAAGAAGGGAATTATATAGAAGGTGTAACCGCATCAGAACTCGCTACCCTGTTGCAACTAGATCGTGCCAATGTAAGTAGCGACTTAAACAAACTTGTAAAAGATAAACGTTTATTAAAAACAAATACGCGTCCTGTTCGTTTTTATATAGAAACGAACGCTTCGTTGGAAACGCATTCAAAGGAAATGACTTCATTAGATACATTTGCAATTGAAAATACAAGCCTTAAAATCGCAATCGAAAAAGCAAAAGCTTCTATTCTCTATCCTCCAAACGGTATGCATACTTTACTGCTAGGAGAAACAGGAGTCGGAAAATCTATGTTTGCTTCTTTAATGCACGAATATGCAATTGAAGTTGAACAGCTTCCTAAAAATGCACCATTTATCGTCTTTAACTGTGCCGATTACGCAAATAATCCACAGCTACTACTGGGGCAGTTATTTGGGATTAAAAAAGGAGCTTATACAGGGGCAAGTGATCAAAAAGGGTTAATTGAAAAAGCACATGAGGGGATCCTTTTCTTAGATGAAGTACATCGCCTTCCTCCAGAGGGACAAGAAATGCTTTTCACCTTTATTGACCGCGGGGTATACCGCCGCCTTGGAGAAACAGAAAACGAGCGTAAAGCACAAGTATTAATCATTACTGCAACAACAGAAGAACCAAATTCATTTTTATTAAAAACATTTACAAGACGTATACCAATGACTGTTACGCTGCCACCACTTCGTGAGCGTACACATAAAGAACGATTTGCTTTACTGCAACTATTTTTCACAAATGAAGCAATCCGTCTGCGAAAAGAAATTCACGTTAGTCCGAATGCAATGCGCGCTTTCGTCTTTTACAATTGTCCCAATAACATCGGGCAATTAAAAACGGATGTACAAATTGCCTGTGCGAAAGCCTATTCTGACTTTGTGACAAAGAAACGTGATTCTGTCTATGTTTCAAGTACAGATTTACCTTGGTATATGAAAGAAGGGCTATTCATTGAAAGAAAGAGCCGTCATCTATACCAAATACCAAATGAAACATTTATATTTACAGGTGATGAAGGTTGGAGTAATCATAAAATAGAGAATGAAAAACGGTCTTCTATTTACGATTATATTGACTATAAATACGAAGAACTTCAAGCTCGCGGTATTGAAGAGGACGAATTAGAATTACTAATAGAAAATGATATTCAAAGCTTTTTCGTACAATATTTTAACCAAATATCTAAAAAAACAAGTCATGAAAATGTTTTTAAAATTGTGGATCGTAATATCGTTTCCGTATGTGAAAGAATTGCGGAACTTGCTGAAAAGCATTTATCTAAGACGTTTGATGAAAAAGTATTTCTCGCTTTAAGCTTACATGTACAGACAACTCTACAACGTTTGCAAGCTGGGAAACAAATTCATCACCCACAATTAAATCAAATTCGTACGAAATATAAAGACGCTTTTTCCGTAGCTATGCAATGCATTCAACTACTGGAGGACGAATTACAAATAACAATGCCTATTGATGAAGCAGGCTTTTTAACAATGTTCTTCGTTGTTGATCCAATTCCTGCCTCGCAAACAGAAGTAAAAGTATTAATATTAGCGCACGGCAACGGCATCGCAACAGAAATGGCAAACGTCGCAAACGAACTGCTCGGCATTGAGGAAGTAACCGGCATCGATATGCCGTTACATGAATCGCCGAAAGATTTCTTAGAGCGTGTGAAAGTGTATATGAAAACACTCCAAAATGTAAATGGACTTCTCTTACTCGTCGATATGGGCTCGCTCGCTTATATTGGTGATATATTAGAAACTGAGTTCAAAATCCCGGTACGTGTTCTTTCCATGACAAGCACTCCACATGCACTAGAAGCAGCTCGAAAAGCTCAACTTGGCTACTCGTTAGATGCATTATATGAAACAGTGAAGAACTTAACACCGTTTTACTTAAACGTACAAGAAGAAAAGAAAAAGCCACTATCACCAATGAAGTCTGTTATTTTAACAGCTTGTTTAACTGGGGAAGGCAGTGCTTTAGCTATTCAAAAAATGTTAGAGAACTATTTGCGATTTGACAAAGACTTAATTGAAATTATTCCGATTAGTATCGTCCATGAAAAAGATTTAACGAAAATGATTGAGAACATAAAAATAGAGCGAAATATCATTTGTATCGTCACAAATTTCGATGTGCAGGTGCCATGCTTAACATACCATTTCCAAGACATTGTAAACTACACAGCGATTCACCCAATTCAAGAATTAATTACGTATGAAGAAACATATGCAAAAATGGCTGATATTCTGGAACAACAAATGCAGCGGAACGACGGAGCATTACTTATTAAAACAATTCGTTACGCATTAAATACAATTCAAGAATTAATTTCCTTACAGCTAACTCCTGACAGCTTAATGGGTGTGATTCTGCATATGAGCTGTATGGTTGACCGTCTTCAAAAAGGAGAAAGCCTCCTCCCTCATCCAGATAAAGAGAAACGAAGACAAGATGAGTACTGGATGTATATGAAAGTGAAAAAAGCATTACAACCAATTGAAAATACATTTGAAATACAAATACCTGATGATGAAGTGTTTTATATCATGGACTTCTTCATTAAAAATCAGCCTGTAAAAATTTAATCGAAGCAGTTTTTTAAATATATCGATTTACCGACAATAACCACTAAAATTTGTACCTTATAGAAAAAAAGGCTGTTCCAAAATATGGACAGCCTTTTTTCTACTTCTTTACTTTTCTGATTCTCCCCCTGATTTCGCCCTTCTTATTAGACTTTGTATAAACATTTACATATACATTCGCCTGAATGATTTCTTGAAGTAAGCTATCAAACGCTCTCCCCTGTAAAGGCCCTTCAAAATCCTCCACATTGACTACACCGGTCACGACTCCTTCATTTACACTAATACCTTGCTTTATTGGACCAAACAAATTTAAAACCACTGGACCTATTTGATCCGCTTTTCCTAAATGAATTTGGCATGATGTAACTTTTTCGATGTTTTTCAATATGATCCGATATTGTAATTTCTTTAAATCATCACTAAATATAAACTCTGTTACACCATAAGCTTCTGTATTTACAGGAGGTATTTCCCTCTTCCCTGTTAACCTCGCAAAGAAATGTGTTGTCATACAGGCATTCTCCTTATATAAATTTCCCAGCACTACTTCTACTACTTTATGGTTTATACATAATCATTTATGACTTTTTCAAGTTTTAATTACGAAGAAAAGATTCACACAATCTTTACATTAGAATCGTTCCTTTTTCTTTACTATCTCTTGTATAATGCACGTAGAAAAGCATTCTAGGAGGTCGTTTTGAAAAATAACAAATATACTTTTCATACATTATTAGAGATTTTTCTCGTCTCATTTAAATTAGGACTTACTTCATTTGGTGGTCCTGTCGCCCATCTTGGCTATTTCCACCACGAATACATACAAAAAAGAAAATGGATGGATGAACGAAGCTATGGAGATTTAGTAGCACTATGCCAATTCCTTCCTGGTCCTGCTAGCAGTCAAGTCGGTATGGGAGTTGGATTATTAAGAGGTGGATTATTAGGAGCTATTATTTCATGGATTGGATTCACTCTACCTTCTGTGCTTGTTTTAGTTTTCTTCGCCTCGTTCCTTAATCAGTTCGACCTTGGAAGTGCTGGCTGGATTCATGGACTAAAACTTGTAGCAGTCGCCATTGTTGCTCATGCCATATGGGGAATGGCGCAAAAATTAACGCCAGACCGAAATCGTGCGACGATTGCTATTGTAACTGCTGCAATCGCCTTATTATGGCCAAGTAGCTGGACACAAGTCATTCTCATTATAGTATCTGGCTTTATAGGCTGGTTTTTATATCGCAACCAACCAATTAGCCAATCTCAAAATATAAAAGTACCTATTTCAAAAAAGATAGCAGTTTCTTGTCTCATCTTATTCTTCGGACTATTAATACTGCTACCAATAGTAAGACCGTTCTCTTATTACATCGCTTTATTTGATAGTTTCTATCGCTCTGGTGCACTTGTATTTGGAGGCGGACACGTCGTTCTACCCCTTCTTGAAGGTGAGTTCGTACAAAACGGAATGATGACGAAAGAACAGTTCCTAGCTGGATACGGATTAACACAAGCGGTACCAGGTCCACTATTTACATTCGCCTCTTATATAGGAGCAGTTTTAAACGGGACGCTTGGAGCCATACTCGCAACAATTGCGATCTTTCTTCCTGCTTTCTTGCTCGTTATTGGTGTTTTACCATTTTGGGACAGTGTGAGAAAAATCTCTTACATACAAGGTGCACTACTTGGAGTCAATGCAGCCGTTGTCGGTATTTTATTAGCAGCTTTTTATGATCCTATTTGGACGAGCACAATTATAAACGCTGTAGATTTTGTTTTTGCGTCTCTTCTATTTTGCTTGCTCGCTTTTTGGAAAACACCACCTTGGGTTATCGTTATACTCGGAGCCTTTGGCAGGTATGTTCTATCCATCTTGTAAGCAAAAAACGACGGCATTATATAGCCGTCGTTTCTCTATTAAAACTTCACAAGTTCTATTCCTTCAGGCAACTCGCTCTCTGTTAAAATACGCAATTCTTTCACACGATCCATTACGTAAGAAGAACGCTTCACAAGCTCTGGATCAATATAAGCTGGATGAACCATAATTTCTACCGTTTGTTCACCTTGTACTCTTTCTTTTAACTTCACAAAGTAATCTTCCGTCACACCATCCGCGTAAAAATCACTGTAAAACACGTCAGAAAACGGGCGTACTGCTCGCTCTTCCTCACAACGACGAATTGGAACATTATATGTAGCCGCTAACCTCTCAAGAACATCGTGCAAGATTGGTAATCCATGCACGTGATGATGACTATCTAAATGAGTTGGCGTTAATCCGTAAGATAGGAATTTCTCAATTTGAGCAGTCCACTCTCTCTCTACTTCTTCTGGATTTACATTCCCTTTCCATACGACGCTTTGTTTATGAAACAATCCATCACTACTTACAAGTGATGGTACGTCTCTAAGAAGTGGTTTCCCTGCTGTTAATACGAGATGTACGCCTACTCCGAGTAGGTTATACTCTTTTGCTAAGCGTACCGCATGCTCTGTTCCTGGCATATTCATCATCATTGTCGTTGAATTTACAAGTCCATTTATATGTCCATCAATAATGCCGTAATTTGTACCTTCTGTAAGACCGAAATCATCTGCATTTACAATTAACTTAATCATCGTAATACCTCCTAATAGAATAAAAAAAGCGGGCTAAATAGCGCCGCTTTATTTCTCTACCTTTTTGAAGAACTGTGGAAGATATTCTTTATGTGCTTCCAACATTTCATCTAAAATTTGTTTTGCAACTTTATCTGATGGTACAAGTGGATTAATTGTCATAGCAAGCAGCGCTTTATGATAATCCCCTGTAACAGCAGCTTCAATTGTTGTGCGCTCAAATGATTTAATTTGCTGTACTAAACCACGAACTGGTACGGGAAGATCTCCAACTGCAATTGGTTTTGGACCTTCTTTCGTAATAATACAGTTCACTTCAACAGCAGAGTCATGTGGCAAGCTTGCAATTGTTCCGTTGTTTCGTGTATTAACAGGCTGGATATCACCTTTATTATTGTAAATAGACGTAATTAAGCTACATGCTGCGTCACTATAATAAGCGCCGCCACGTTTTTCTAATTGTGGTGGTTTAATATCTAAGTTCGGGTCTTTATATAGCTCGAATAAATCATCTTCTAACTGTTTCACTACCTCTGCACGTGTACCTTTTTCAATCGAAGCTTCTTTCTCTTCTTCTAACATTTCACGTGTTTTGTAGTAATAGCGATGGTATGGACATGGAATTGCACGAAGGCCGCGAATAAAGTCTGGCTCCCAGTTAAGCGCTGCAATATTTTCCATCGTAATTTGCTTTTCTGGATCTGTTACAAGCTCTAACACACGATCCATTACACTTACGCCATCTAAATATACATCTAGTCCGTATACCATATGATTTAAACCTGCGAAATCAACGTGGACACGACTTGCATCTACTTCAAGTAATCTTGCAAGACCCATACGGATTCCGATTGGAACGTTACATAGACCAACTACTCTTTGAATATTTGTATAACGAAGCACAGCTTCCGTTACCATACCAGCTGGGTTCGCGAAGTTAATTAACCATGCATTCGGACAAAGCTCCTCCATATCCTTACAAATATCTAAAATAACAGGAATCGTTCTCAGTGCTTTGAATAAACCACCAGGACCATTCGTTTCCTGACCGATTACATCATATTTTAATGGGATTGCTTCATCTTTTGCACGAGCTTCTAATAAACCTACGCGAAGCTGCGTTGTTACGAAGTCAGCATCTTTTAATGCTTCACGGCGATCAAGTGTTAAATGTACCTCGATTGGTAAACCAGATTTTTTCACCATACGTTTCGCTAAGTTACCAACGATTTCTAACTTTTCTTTTCCTGCCTCAATATCTACTAACCAAATTTCACGAACAGGAAGCTCATCATAACGCTTAATAAATCCTTCAATTAACTCTGGTGTATAACTAGATCCACCGCCGATTGTAGCAATTTTAATTCCAGTCATGCTTTATTCCCCTTTCGCTTCTAACTTTTTATAAAGGTCAATAAATTCAGCTGCTAATTCTTTTACTGTAATCGCATTCATTAAATGATCCTGTGCATGAATTAAAAGAACACTAATCTCTGTTTTTTCTCCTCTTGCTTCTGATTGTATGAGCTCTGTTTGGAAATGATGCGCTTCATTAATCGCTTCTTTCGCCTTTACCATCGCTTCATCAGCCTCTGCCATTTTCCCCTGTTTGGCAAATTGAAGTGCCTCCATCGCAAAGCTTCGTGCATTACCACTATTTAAAATTAATTGGAATGGAATTTGTTCTGCTGTAGTCATCATAATTACCGCCCTCTCTATTATGGTTCAACCGATTTAAATACCCCTTCAGTTTGAACATTTCTATTAAATTATTATTTTATTAATGATAGTTTGGTGTTCTTGTAGATGGGTCTCATCTTTCTGAACATGATATAAAGGTGATTGTTCTCACAGATAATGTTATCTGTGAGAACAATTACTATGTTACATAGGTACAGAGTTGTTATTTCCTTGTGCTGCTGCTTTTTCAGTACGAACAACAGAACGGTCAGATAATACAACGAATGGATAGTAGATTACCATCGCAATTACAAAGTTGAATAACTGTAGAATTGCACCTGAAAGATGTCCACCTGTTACAAGATAACCACTAATAATTGGTGGTGTTGCCCATGGAATCATCACAACTGTTTTTGGTACCCACCCAATAGATATAGCTGTATAAGAAGTAATTACTAATACAATTGGTGTTAGGATAAACGGTAAGAATAAAATTGGATTTAAAATAATTGGTGTACCAAAGATTACTGGTTCGTTAATATTGAATGCACCTGGTCCAATTGATAAGCGAGATACACCGCGTAATTGTGCACTTTTTGCTACAAGTAATACGACCACTAAGAACGCTAATGTTGCACCAGAACCACCAAGATATACGAAAGTATCAAAGAATGGTTTTGTAATAATGTTTGGAACATCAAATGCAGATGTACCACCTTGGAATAACTTCATATTTTTCTCTAATGCCGGTAAGTATAATGGCTCAATAATACCACCAACGATATTTGGCCCATGTAAACCGAAGAACCAAAGAAGATGAACAAGGAGTACAATGACAATTGCACTTGGTAATGTCCCTGCTAAACTTTGCAGTGGTGATTGAATCGTATTAAAGATAAATTCATGAACACTTGTACCAGCTAATTTCACTGCTAATTGAATACCTGCAACTACTGTTAAGATAACAAATGCTGGAACTATAGCTGCGAAAGATCTTAAAACTGCTGGCGGTACTCCATCAGGCATTTTAAAAGTAATGTTTCTTTGTACAAAGAAACGGAATACCTCAGTAACAAGGAGTGCCACGATAATCGCTACGAATAGCCCTTGTGCCCCTGTCCAAGCTAAGTTCAATCCGCCTTCTTTCGGTGTTGTTGGCGTAAGAATAATTAACGCACCAAATGAAATAATACCTGCTGACAAACCATCAACGCCGTAAGATTTTGCTAAGTTATAACTTGTTGTAAATGCTATGATTAGTGCTAGAATTGCGAAAGAACCAGTCCACATTCCACCGCCAACTTGTTTCCACGTTTCACCAAACAAACCTTTCATGAACTCTTGGAAAGCTTCAGACGGAAAACCATTAATTAGTGATGCCAGTGCACCAACTAAAATAAGTGGCATAACTGCAATAAATCCATCACGGATCGCAGCTAAGTGACGTTGCGATCCGATTTTACCAGCGACAGGAACAATATACTTCTCCATAAATGCAATAAACTTTTGCATTTCGCTTCCCCCCTAATTATTTTTTAAGTGTTAACGCGTGATCTAAAACTGCTTCTCCATTCATCATGCCGTAGTGCATTGGATTGATAACGTCGATTCCAACGTTTCTCTCATCAGCAAGCGTTTTCATTGAAGAAAGCATGTAACGAACTTGTGGTCCTAGTAATAATACATCTGCTTGATCGATATTTGTTTTTACTGCATCCCCAGATACAGCCCAAATCTTTCCTTCTAGACCGCGAGCTTTTGCAGCCGCTTCCATTTTTGTAACTAGTAAACTTGTAGACATCCCTGCTGAGCAACATAATAAAATATTCATTTGAAAATCCCCCTTGTGTAGTATAAAAAATTTATGTTTATTTATTTTTCTTTACGCTATTTATTAATGCAATTAGCGTGCCAACTTTTTAAAACCACTAAAATCAGCACTTTTTCGACTGTTTTCTTTGTGTGTTAACGCTTTCAATTAGTGTGTCACCCAAAAAACACACAGTGTGTTATAAAACAACACGCTTTTAACACATAACTGTATGAAAATAGATTAGTGTTTAGTTGTCTAGTTGTATTCAAAACAAAAAAACACTAAATTTTTTTAGCGTGAAAATCTAGTGAAAAAATAAACCTCTCTTAAACACATTCTTCTATCTATTGTCCAAGCCACCTCTACTAAATTACATAGAATAGAATAAAATAACAAAATTCGAAAGGGGATTCCTATGCCAAAACATAGAAAACAGAACAAAATAAAGATTTATAGAATAACAAGCTATAAAAAAGACAAGCGTTCTGAATTAGACTCTGACAAATTTGAACTAGAACAACAGGAAATAGAAAATAAGCAGGATAAACAAAACAAACAAGACAAACAAGACAAACAAGACAAACAAAACAAACAAGACAAACAAGACAAACAAGACAAACAAGACAAACAAGACAAACAAGACAAGCAAAATAAACAAGACAAACAGGACAAGCAAAATAAACAAGATAAACAGGACAAACAGGACAAACAAAATAAACAAAATAAACAAAATAAACAAAATAAACAAGACAAGCAAGACAAGCAGGACAAGCAAAATAAACAAGATAAGCAAAATAAACAGGACAAACAAGAACAATTGGAACCTATAATAGAAATAAGTTCACACAACTTAGATGTATGGGATGCAATTTCTCTACAACAGATACAAAATGGCGAGCATACGAGTTTATTTGCAGAACAAAGTAATTATCAAAATATTACTTTGTTACAAGTAAGCGATGTCCGTTTATATTTAGACAAACAACTACAATTCAGTTCCGTTGACGAACAAATTTATCATGAAGCCCTTGTGCATCCGATTATGTCAAAAGTAATTGATCCAAAACGTGTTCTCATATTAGGTGGTGGCGATGGCCTTGCCTTACGAGAAGTTTTAAAATATGAAACTGTGCTACATGTAGACCTTGTTGACTTAGATGGATCGATGATTGATATGGCTCGTAATGTTCCTGAATTAGTTTCTTTGAACAAAAGCGCATTTTTTGATAATCGTGTGAATGCACACGTATGCGATGCAAAGGAATTTCTGAATTCTCCTTCCTCTTTATACGATGTAATCATTATTGATTTTCCAGACCCAGCGACAGAGTTGTTAAGTACTTTATATACAAGTGAACTTTTTGCTCGTATCGCTACGTTTTTAACAGAAGATGGCGCGTTCGTCTGTCAATCTAATTCACCTGCTGATGCACCCCTTGTATATTGGAGTATCGGTAACACAATTGAACATGCTGGATTAACTGTGAAAAGTTATCATACAATCGTTCCTTCTTTCGGAACTGACTGGGGATTTCATATTGCGGCTAATTCTGACTATGTACTCGATCAAATTGAGCAATTATATGTTGTACCAACTCCTCAAACATTACCTTCTCTTCTTTCTCCCTTATTTCAATTTAAAGAAGAACATCTCGAACAGCGTAACCTTGCCCTTTTAAATTCAGAATCAAACCTTATCCTACATCAGTGTTATAAAAAAGAAATGGAGTTTTAACGATATTATAGTGAGGAGTGCTATCTTATGGAATACTCTACTTTCGGTAAGCATATAATAGTAGATTTATGGGGAGTGGATTTTTCCCTATTAGATGATGTTCACTTTTTAGAATATCATTTAGTTACCGCTGCTGATCACTCAGGTGCCCATGTTTTAAACGTAAGTGCAAAAGAATTCGAACCGCACGGTGTTACTGTCTTAGTTTTACTATCAGAAAGCCACCTTTCTATTCACACTTATCCAGAAAAAAACTTTGCAGCCATTGACTGTTATACGTGTGGTACGACCGTTGAACCGCAAATAGCGATTGATTATATCGTAAGTATATTAAAACCAAATGAGATGAATATAAAAAAACTAATTCGTGGTATAGGAGAGATTGTTACAACCGATTAATTATCACTCTTACTCATTTGTGAAAAAGGAGGATTGTAAATACCATCAGTGGAACGACCATTCCACTGATGGTACAGAAACATACATATTTTTTCACCTTAATTGATGGTTTAATCTCTCGATTTTTCGCTTCCAGTATAACATCATCATAAACCATATAATGAAGTAAATAACAATAAAACTTCCTATACAAACAAGAATCGGACCGAAACGATTTGGAACCCATCCAATCCAAATGGCTGTGGGCAAAAATGTTCCTATTAAAACAATAAAGTGAGTCATCGTCTGTTTTAATATGCTCCATTCTTCTTTTTCAAAAATAAATGAAGCGAAAGAAAGGATAAGCCCTATTATATTTGCCGTAACTAAATACGTAATTAATGTTTTTGTTTCTACTGTTTCCATTCCTTTTACATAACCAATCCATAAAAACAACAAACTATATAACATCGCCATCCCAAGTCCAAAGGCTATTTTATTAAAAATTCTAGCAAACATCTTTTAACCTCCTCCTATATGTAAAGATTCTTTAATAAGCGGTACATATTTTCTCGAAATATATTCTTTCATTCCATTAGAAAAATGGGCACACATACTGCCGCTAAAAGACATTTCAAAGCTTTTAACATGCCCTAAATTTGCAAGTATTGACTTAGAAAATCTAGCAAACCGCTTTCCAGCTAACTGTTCCTCTAATTCATACAAACGAGCCTTCACTTCAAGACTCCCTTTCTTTGTTTGTGCCATAACTTTTCTTCCTTCTGTATAAAACCAATAAATATCATATAAATTCAATAAATAATACTGATGATCTAACACACCGACAATTTGATTCACAGTTCCTCCTTCTATTATTTTTAAAAGCTGCTGAATTTCATCTGTTACTTCACCTGTATTTATAATAATTTCTACTTCTTTTTGTGATGGGTCCAATTCGATGCGAACTTTCATCTATTTCCCACCCCCTTTACAATTTCATTTTTACATAAACCTGGAAATAATAAATATAATCCTGCGTAAGTGGTTTTTGTTTCGTCATAACTGTCTCTTAATACAACATAAAAAAACCTTGCATACGCAAGGTTCATTCATCCGCTGACATCTTCCTATATAGTTCTACAAATTCACTCGCTAATTCCTTCACCGTAATTGCATTCATTAAATGATCTTGCGCGTGCACCATCAGAAGGGTAACTTCGGTCTTTTCACCACCAGCTTCTTTCTGTATGAGCTCCGTTTGTACACGGTGCGCCTCTTTTAATTCCTCTAACGCTTCTTGTAATTTCGCTTCTGCTTCTGTAAATTCTCCACGCTTTGCACAATCAATTGCTTCCATTGAACAACTTCGTGCATTTCCCCCATGCAAAATTAAATGAAAAGCCTTCGTTTCTATCGTATCCATTTTAGTTCTTTACTCCCCCTTTTCTTCCGCCAACTTTTGTTTATCCCATATTTTTAAGAACGGTAAATAAATGAAGAATGCCAGCGCAAAATTAACAAGTTGTAACACAACACCTGAAATTTTCCCGCCCGATCCTAAATATCCACTAAAAAGAATCGGTGTCGTCCAAGGTACAGCAGCTCCGCTCGGACGGGCAACTAACCCCCATTCCATCGCAAAGTAAGAAACTATCGTTAACACAACCGGAACCAATATAAATGGAATTAGTAAAATTGGGTTCATGACAATCGGCATACCAAAAGTTACCATCTCATTAATATTAAATATACCAGGTGCAATTGACAATCTACCTAAACTTTTTAATTGCTGACTTCGTGCAAACAATAACATTCCAATAACTAAAGCAAGTGTCGCACCAGATCCGCCCATATAAATCCATAAATCAAAAAACTGTGCAGTAATCGTATTTGGTATATCTTGCCCTGCTTGGTAAGCAACTCGGTTTTGATCCATTAACGACAACCAAACCGGACTCATTACACCACCAACAATAGTAGCTCCATGAATTCCACATGACCAAAGAACATGAACGAGAATAACAGCTATTATTGCGCCCCAAAGACTAGCACCAAGTACACTAAGTGGTTCCTGTAAAATTTGCCCCACAATATTATGGATACTGCCAAAAGAAGTATTTTCTATAATTAAGCGTAAAATCCAAATAACCGTTACAACAATAAATCCTGGAACAAGCGCGGCAAATGAACGTGTCACAGCTGGCGGAACTGTCTCTGGCATCTTTATAATTATCTTTTTTTGTACAATAAACCGATAAAGTTCAGTAGATATAAGTGCAATAATCATTGCTACAAATAACCCTTGGCTTCCCATTAATGCAGCTGGGATAGCACCTTCTACAAGTACACTCTCTTTTGTACTTGGTATAATATATGCAACTTGAAATGGCGTCGCAAGTAAAAACGTCACAAGCGACAATGCCCCGGATGCTAAAGCGTCCACTTTATAATATTCTCCAAGTCTGTAAGCGATTCCAAAAACAGCTATTAAAGCCATTATATTAAAAGTTGCACTAACTGGATACCCCAAAGCCCTCTGCCAATTCTCCCCAAACAAACCTGCCATAAAATCATTATAACCTGGTATTGGTAAAGCGCTAATGATGAGGAAAAATGATCCTATAATTAAGAAAGGCATCGTCAATACAAGTCCATCACGAATTGCTAGCAAATGCCTCTGTTCTGCAACCTTTCCCGCTACTGGCATTACATATTTCTCTAAAAACCGTATCATCTATCCCACTCTCCTCATGGTTTCATTGACAAAGCTGCTTGTAAGATAGCTTCTCCATTACAAAGCCCGTAATGGACAGATTGAATGACATCAACAGGTACTCCCTTCTCCTTACATAACTCTTTCATTTTCGGTAATAAATAACGTACTTGTGGTCCAAGTAAAAGTACATCAGCTTCATCTATGTGACTATTTACTTCAGAACCTGATACTGCCCAAATCTTTACCTCTATCCCTCTTGCCTCTGCTGCTTTCTCCATTTTTGTAACAATCAAACTGGAAGACATTCCCGCTGCACAGCAAAGTAAAATATTCATCCCTTTTCCCCTCCCCCTTTTTGCAAACCTAAGTTACGGCGCATCCTTTGCCACCACTAGGTTACAAATATATATGTCTAGATTTCCTGCTGTATGCCGAGCTTAAAAACAAAAATTTCTCGGTTTTCACGCTATTCCATCTATCATTATTCTCCTAGTAAAGAGGACTCTAACTCGCTATAATAATTCAGTATGATTTTTTTAATTGATAGGAGGATATATTTATGAAGGCATATCGCTTTCCGCTTATTTTATTATCTTCTATCCTAATTGGTGGTTTCATTGGTTATTTCATGGGTGCCGATGCCGTTGCTTTAAAGCCGCTTGGTGACATTTTCTTAAACTTAATGTTTACGATTGTTGTACCTTTAGTGTTCTTTAGCATCGCGTCATCTATTGCTAATATGGATGGATTAAAACGTTTCGGTAAAATTATGTCTAGTATGGCTGGAACTTTCTTATTTACAAGTATTTTAGCTGCTATTTTTATGATTATTGTCGTGAAAGTATTCCCGCCAGCACAAGGTGTTGTATTAGAACTAACGCAGCCCGATAAAGCTGAAAAAGCTGTTAGTGTTGCGGATCAAATTGTTGGTATTATAACAGTATCTGATTTCTCGAAGTTACTATCTCGTGAAAATATGTTAGCTCTTATTTTCTTCTCTATTTTAATGGGGGTTGCAACTTCAGCAGTTGGTGAAAAAGGAAAACCATTCGCTACATTCTTACAAGCTGGTGCAGAAATTTCAATGAAAGTTGTATCTTTCATTATGTACTACGCTCCAATCGGACTTGCTGCTTACTTCGCGGCATTAGTTGGTGAATTCGGACCACAACTTCTTGGAACTTATTTCCGAGCAGCAATGGTATACTATCCAGCGTCTCTAATTTACTTCTTTGTATTCTTCACGTTCTATGCATACCTTGCGGGTCGCAAGCAAGGTGTACAATTATTTTGGAAGAACATGGTCTCTCCTACAGTTACATCTCTTGCAACTTGTAGTAGTGCCGCAAGTATTCCAGCGAACTTAGAAGCAACGAAGAAAATGGGTATCTCTTCTGACGTTCGTGAAACAGTTGTCCTTCTTGGATCTACACTTCATAAAGACGGATCTGTTTTAGGTGGCGTATTAAAAATTGCTTTCTTATTCGGTATTTTCAACATGGAATTCGAAGGACCGAAAACATTAGCAATTGCACTTGTTGTTTCTCTATTAGTAGGAACAGTAATGGGCGCCATTCCAGGTGGTGGTATGATTGGTGAAATGTTAATCGTTTCTCTATACGGCTTCCCGCCAGAAGCATTGCCAATTATCGCAGCAATTAGTACAATCATTGATCCTCCTGCAACGATGTTAAACGTAACAGCAGATAACGCTTGTGCCGTAATGACAGCTCGCCTTGTAGAAGGTAAAAACTGGATCAAAAATAAATTTGCTTAATAAAATGGAAAGAGGATGCTCCAAACGAGCATCCTCTTTTTTGTTGTGATAAATATATCGAAATAATCCATTCCGCCACAAATTTGTTATAATCTTCACAAATATTCCACACCTATTATCCATTCTCCGTACTATAATCATGTATGGAAAAGGAGATGGACATAATGACTCAAAGCGCACCAGAATTTAAAATTTTGCAAAGCATTGCATTCCTTGCTGTTGTTTTGCAAAGTTCCTTATTATATACAATGAATCAAGGAAATGTCTTACTTGAGCAATCCCTCATTATGGGCATGCTATTCAACCTTGCAAAATTTTCAGCACCTGCATTCATATTTATCGTTGGCTTTCACTTAATTCGGCAATATACAAAGCAACTAGCCTACACAGAATATATTTATGAAAAAGCCGCACATTTACTCATTCCTTATTTCTTCTGGTCTATTCTTTACTTATTAACAACAAACGATATGATTACACTACAAAGCGGAATAAAAAGTTTATTACTCGGAACAGCCGCGCCCCATCTTTGGTACGTGATTATGATGTTCCAAATTCATTTATTGTTCCCTTTGCTGTGCACACTATTTTATTGGTTTCAAAAACGAACAAAAAATAAAAAAGACATATATAAATATATGACCATCTTTGCTTCTCTATATTTCCTCTTAATGTGGTATTCTTCTCACTACATTTTTAATGGAGAGAAATTGACTAGCTCAACCATTTTACATTATACAGATCGTTCCTTCTTCTTCTACTCATTCTATTTCGTCATGGGAGGAATCGCAGCTGTCGCACTAAAAACTTGGCGTTTATTTGTCATGAAACATATCCCGCTTATAACAATGTTATTTTTCGTCTTATTTCTATTCATCAATTATGAGTTATTTAGTTTTTACGGAGCAAACTCTATTCATTTAACCGTTTCGACTTATTTAAAACCGTCTATGTTTTTATATATTGTATGCGAAATTATCATACTTTACGTTCTGTCTATTACAATCGTACAGCGACGCGGTTTCTTGTATAAAGCTTTACGATTTATCGGGAATTACACATATGGTGCTTATTTAGCTCACTTTTTCTTCTTACAACTATGTACAAAATTTCTTTCTGTATTTACACTGCAAGAAAACACAATATTATATAGCCTATTATTATTTACAATAACGGCCACAATCTCGATTTCAGCAATGGTCATTTGCAGTACACTACCACTTCATACGTGGATTACAGGACCTTCCCCTACAACAAATGTAAAATGGGCGAAGGTTGTACTTCGGAAAAATCACGAAAAGGTATTCAAACCATATCTTTGATATAATAGAATTCCATACAAGAAAAGAAAGTAGGACACACCTATGATTAATCAAATTGGACAAATTATGTTATATGTAAATAATCAAGATGAAGCAGTACAATTTTGGACTGAGACAGTAGGATTCCAAATTATTGCGGAAGAAAATAACGGACAAGGATTTCGCTGGATTGAAATTGCACCAACGAAAGAAGCAGGCACAAGCATCGTCCTTCACGATAAAGCGTTAATTGCGAAGATGCAACCTGAATTAAATTTAAATACACCTTCACTTATGTTCTTCTCTAATAACTTAGATCAATTGTATAAAGATCTTTCTGAGAAAAATGTTACCGTTGGACAGGTTGTAGATTTACCTACAGGTAGAGCATTCAACTTTGCTGATAATGAAAACAATTACTTTGCGGTAATGGAAAAGAAATAAGAAAAAGCTATCCGGAAAAATCGGATAGCTTTTTTCATTTTAAGAAACTTGTTCCGCATTCGCTTCCCTATGTTGTATGTGACTCGTGATCCAAGCAATTCCGCCGGCAACAACGAGATAGCATAACAATATTAAAATTTGCATTTGTAATTGTGACCAATCTCCTAAAGAGATAACATCTTGTAATCCTCTAAGAGAATGGGACATTGGGAGAAACTGTCCAATTTTGCTAAGAACAGCTATATTTAATTCTCCTGGGAAAGTCCCCCCGCTCGTCGCTAATTGCAGGACGAGAAGCGTTACTGCTAAGAACTTTCCAACAAGACCAAATACCGTTACTAGCATAAGAATAAATGTCATGAACGTAAAGGAAATAACGATACTTGATAAAACAAAGAGTGGCACACTTGCAACTTCTAATTTCATAACTCCTAGCACAGCCACATCCACAAGTAATGCTTGAATAAGTCCAATTAAATATACTAATCCTAGTTTATTAATAAAATGTACTGTTCCGCTTACCTTCATATTCTGTCTACGGCCAAGAGGTAAAATATTCGATGCCATAATTCCGCCAACATAAAATGCCAGTGATAAAAAGTATGGTGCAATGCCTGAACCGTAGTTAGGCACGTCAGAAACTGTCGACTTCACTAATTGAACCGGTTCTGAGAACATCGTATTGCGTGCATCATCATTGCGAACATCCGCTATCTTCTCTACGCCCTCTCCTAATTCCGTAGAAAGTTCTTTCGCACCATCGTCAAGTTTAACAAGTCCGTTCGTTAACTGATCAGCCCCGTGATTCAGCTCTGTTCCGCCACTTGCAAGATGATTTACACCTTCTTGCAGGGATGTAAATCCATTTCCCCACTTCGTAAATCCATCTGCTACATTTGCTGCACCATCTGCTATCTTTTTCGTTCCAGCAGTAGCTTCGCTTAACTTAACTCCGAATGTATTCATACCTTCTTCAATCTTATTCTGACCGTCAGCAAGCTTCTTCGCACCTTGTGTCAATTGTTGTTGGCTATTATTTAAAGTGTTTGCTGCCTTAGCTAATCCGTTAGAAGTAGCAATGATTTTTTGAAAAGCAGGATCTTGCTGCACTTCCGGATGACTTTTCACGTACTCTTCTAATTGTTGTTTTACACTATTTGCTGCATTGTCCGCTTTCACTTGCCCTTCAGCAAGTTTCTCACTTCCGTTCACCCATTCATTTGTACCAGCACTTAATTCACTAACCCCTGATTGTAAAGTTTTTTCACCTTGAGCTAATAACGCCATACCACTATGAAGTGAGGTTGCCCCTTCACTCAGCTCATTTGCGCCGCCACTTAAGGCAGATTGGCTAGAAGCAAGTTTTTCACTTCCCTCTTTCACTTTTGATGCCCCGTCACTTAAACGATGAATACCATCTGCAAGCTGATTCGCCCCACTTTTCGCATCTGTCGTTCCTTCATGCAGCTTCTCAGCACCATTACTTGCATCACTCAATCCTTGTGCTAAGTCTTGAAACTTTGAAAAGACACCTTCTGTATAAGATTTCGTAATACTATTTGAGATTTTTGTTTTCATATTTTCCACAGCTGTCGTTCCAATTTGGGCTGCTACAAAGTTTTTACCTGGATTTACTTTGTACTGCAATTGGGCCGGCTCTGGTTTCTCATCCATAAGCGTACTTACCTTTTTAGAGAAATCCTCTGGAATCGTAACAACCATATAATACTTATCTTCTTTTAACCCTTCATCAGCATTTTTTTCTGATACGAAATGAAAAGCTAGTTCCTTGTTCTCTTTTAAATTTTTAACAAAATCGTCTCCTGCATGAATTGTTTTTTCATCCATCGCAGCGCCCTTATCTAAATTCACAACCGCAACCGGTAATTTATCTAATCGTCCGTATGGATCCCAATATCCCGCTAAAAAGAACCCTGAATAAATTAAAGGAACGATTAACAAAAAAATTAAAGCGATACGTCCATGTTTATGGTGCCACATCGCTTTCCAATCTTTAAATATAAGTTGAATTCCCTTCATGAAACATACTCCTTCTCCTAATTTAACACCATTAGAATGGTTTAACAGATTTACTATACACGTCACTTTTCATACTGTATAATACATCTTTAATTATCAATTCATTCCTTCTGGTCTATAGAAAGGAGATTCAAAATGGAACTTCTTCAATTAAAATACTTTCAGACAGTTGCACGATTAGAGCATATGACAAAAGCTGCTGAAGAATTGCATATCGCGCAACCTTCGCTCAGCAAAACAATCGCTAGATTAGAAAAGGACTTAGGCGTCCCTTTATTTGATCGCCAAGGTCGACAGATCACATTAAACTCTTTTGGGAAAGTATTTTTAAAACGAGTAGAGCGTATTTTTCATGAATTAAGTGAAGGCGAACGAGAAATTAAAGACTTAGCTGAATTACAACAACGCTCTATTACACTGGCAGTTTCTATCCCGAGAATATTACCAGAACTACTCGGTTCTTTTTTACTAGAACATCCTAACGTTCGATTCCAACAGTTTCTCGCATCTACTCCTTCTATGAAACGACAACTAGATAATATAGAAATCGACTTTTGCATTTCTTCTGTGCCAATTGAAGGCGAGGAAATTATGTGGGAACCACTTATTACAGAAGAAATTTTCTTAGTCGTCCCTTCAGGTCATCGTTTATCAGGACGTGAAAGTATCTATCTGCATGAAGTAAAAGACGAACCGTTTATTAGTATGAATACTGGTTACGGATTTCGGCACTTAACGGATGAATTTTGTAAAGAAGCTGGCTTCACTCCACATATCGCTTTTGAAGTAGATGAACCAACCGTGATTAGCGACCTTATTAAGCAAGGTCTCGGCATCGCCTTTGTCCCAAGTTTAACTTTATTAAAAAACTCTACTTTAGCATTAAATAAGTTACGTATTATTGAACCCAATTGCGAGCGAACTATCGGATTAAGTTGGTCGAAGAAACGCTACTTATCAAAAACCGCTCAGCAATTCCGTAAATTCGTAATTGACTACTTCTCCAATATTAGAACGTAAAATTATATCGACTTAGTAAAAAATAAAAGGTACCACCTCCAGAGGATGGCACCTTCTATTTCTTACTCTTCTCCAATTCCATTTCCGCTAAAAGCGGCAATACGTTATCGAAAATATGCGTATTATTATTTTCACCTGTTACGTATCCACCGTAATATCTACTAAATATATTGTCATTTCGGAATGTGGCCATATGATCATATAATTCCTTTGCAAACTTTGTATCACCTGTTTGTAGTACGTACAAAATCGTTAGTCCGTACGCGGCTGGCGATTCATAATTCACAGTTTGTTTTCCCGTTTCTAAATTGTAACGACCGTATAGTTTTCCATCCTCCTGGAACTTCTTCTTGATAAATTCCAAATAAGCATCTGATGAAAGGCCACCTAAACTTCGATGATATGCAACGTATGATTGGTCAATAAGATTTACTTCTTTAGCGTACGTAAATGTACCATCTTCTTTATACTCTTTTGGGAATGCCCAACCATGCCTTGGATAATTCGCTAAAAATTGAACGACTTCCTGATATTGCTGAGCAGAAACTTTGCCGTATTTTTTCATATACGAGAATGCGTGTGGATTTATGTATGATGTAGTTGCAAAACTATTTTGTTTACCTGCATCTGCATCATAATAATCAACGTAATAATTATCTTTCTTATTATAACGAATTACAGCGTCACTCAATTGATCTGCCAAGTTTTTATAACGCTCTTCCTTATACATTTCATAAGCACGATATAATTGTTCTATAATACGAAGATCGTCTATAAGTGCATTTGTAGCTGACTGCATTTCTCCCTTTTCAGAGATTTTCCATATAACAATATGATCCTTATGTACAAAGCTATTTTGAATAACCTTAACTTGTTCATCGAATAACGCTTGATCGTCTTTATCCAATGTATATTGTAGCCATAGTCCTGCTGATTCCGATAAAGCTTCACGGCCTTTCGCTTCACCCGTACCTGCCTTTGTATCCGCTAAACGATATGTGGCAAGCGCCCCATTTTCATTCACCATATGTCTTAAAATAAAATGTTCTGTACGGTTTCCTTGTATAGCTGACCAAAATACAATGCCACCTAAAGCGATTAAGAGAATAACTCCAATCCCTATATATAAACGTTTCCGCAATCTTTTCACCTCCCTAATAAGGCTAGCCTTAATTTTACCAGAACATACGTAAAATTAAAAAAGACAATCTATTAGATTGTCTCCCGTGCCTCTATCCCTCACAAGCCTCTTTAGAAGGTCTATATAGCGATGCCACAAGTCGATCATATTCACGACGCGTAATCTCTTTATTATACAGCTTCAATAATAAATCTCTATGCTCTTTTGAAAATGCCATCTTTTTAATGACTTCAGGATACATAAAACATCCTCTCCATTTCACATAAACTTCTTCACCTCGAAAAGCAGAACTTATGTTCGCATAAAAGATTATAAAATATTCCTTACTAAAAAACAAACAAAATATTATTAAAAATTAACTTCTTTCTATTTAGAATATTCAAACATTATATTACCATATCCACTTTTTAAATACATATATATTTTTGGTAGTTTTTTTGAATAAATCTTCCAATTCAATCAGAAAATAATGGCAAAAAGAAGAGGAGTTTACATATGGATACGGTAACATTAGCAAGAGCATTTTTTGGTTCTTCATTAGCATTCCACATTATCTTTGCAACACTTGGTGTCGGACTTTCATTAATGATTTTTATAAGTGAAATACTCTATCACTGGAAGAAAGATTCCGATTACGCCATTATGGCGAAAAGATGGACGAAGGCTTTTGCCATCCTTCTCGGTGTAGCAATTCCAACTGGAACAATTGTTGGTGTGCAAATCTCACTTCTTTGGCCTGGTTTTGCCAAAATTGTTGGGCAGGTTATTTCTGTTCCCTTTCAAATTGAGATTTTCGCCTTCTTTTTAGAGGCGTTATTCATGTCTATTTATGTATATGCAGCTGACAAACTACCTCCATTCATGAGATTAATCTCGCTATTCTTTGTCATGATTGGTGCCACGGCATCTGCCGTGCTTATTACATCAGCAAATACATGGATGAATACACCCGCAGGCTTTTCAATGGGGCCAGATGGATCAGTTTTTAACGTTGATCCATGGAAAGCTTTCTTTAATCCGAGTTTTGGCACAAGCGCATTCCACGTTGTGATTACAGCCTATACAACTGGAGCGGCCGTCATTGCCTCTATCGCTGGATTTAAATTATTAAAGAAGAATTTAAGTAAACGTGAAATTGCTTATCATAAAAAAGGACTACTGTTAGGACTCGTCGTGACATTTATTACAGGTGCTACGATGTGGCTTTCGGGACACGAATCGGCGATTGCCTTACATAAGCATTCCCCTGAAAAACTTGCATCTGCCGAAGCTTTATTTGAAACGACATCACATGCACCGTTATCAATTGGCGGAGTTGTAGATCCTAACACACTTGAACTAAACTATGCACTAGAAATTCCGAACATGCTTAGCCTACTAGTGGGACTCGATCCTAACACCGTCGTAAAAGGACTAAAGGAATTTCCACAAGAAACGTGGCCACCATTTTACACACATACACTATTCAACTTAATGGTCGGCACCGCTGCCTTTACTTTTGCAGTTGCAGCAATCGCCCTCTTATATTGGTACTTTGTTTACCGAAAAAAAGGTGCAGAATTACCGAAGTGGCTTCTTTGGGGAGCTGCCGCATGTGGACCAATTATGATGCTCGGTATTGAATTCGGGTGGATTTTCAGCTGTAGTGGTCGTCAACCGTGGACCATTTATGGTATGCAACGGACAGTCGACGCTTCTACACGCGCTGATTTTGTCGGTCCTTTATTTATTCTATTCATCATTTTATATATTGGACTCGGCATTTTAACAGTTTTTGTACTACGGACATTCTTTAAGAAACATCCGCTTACAAATGATTTACATCACGAAGGAGGCGATTCTCGTGCATGAGGAAAGTATTGCAATCATCATCTTATGGGCTCTTATTTTCGTATATAGTATATTAGGGTCCATCGATTTTGGAGCAGGTTTTTGGGGCATGGTATACGCAAAACATCCAACGCTCGCTGCCAAGCTTGCCAATCGATACTTATCACCAACTTGGGAAGTAACAAATACATTTCTCGTCTTTGTCGTTGTCGCTTTTCTCGGTTTCTTTCCGAAAGCTGCTTTCACCCTTGCGACAGTGATGTTCGTGCCAGTTATGTTAATTTTAATACTCATTGCAATTCGCAGTACATTCATGGTATTTGCTTACTCTCTGCCAAAGTATCAATTCCTCCTTCGGGTGATTTCAGGTATTACTGGGCTCTTAATTCCAGCCTTATTAATTACCGTTTTACCCGTTACAGAGGGGGCTTATATTACAATGTCTGAAGGAAAAGAAGTACTCCTGTATGGAAAACTTCTTTCTAGCCCGGTTATCTACTGCTATATGCTCTTTGGGCTAACTTCGGAACTATTTCTCTCCTCTCTCTTTCTTGCTGATTTTGCGAGAGAGCAAGGTTCAGAAGATTCGTATAGAATTTATAGAAGAAACGCCATCATCCTTGGTCCTGCAACACTCGTTACAGCAATTATCGCCCTCGTTGTAATGGATCCGGAAACACACTGGCTTATGCAAGGACTAATAAAGCAATTCCCATGGTTTACAGTTTCTATCGTTTTATTCGTTATCGGATACTCTTCTCTTTGGTGGACAAACAAGAAGTATGGCACACTAGGATACCCTCGCATCGCCGTTTTAGCAGTCGTCGCTCAATATGCATTTGCAAGTTACGCTTACGGTGTCGCGCATTTACCTTATATTATTTATCCTGATGTAACTGTATTTACAAGTTTTACAACGACAGAAACATTCTATGCATTGCTTATCCTATACGCAATTGGAATCGCAATTTTACTACCAGGATTTATTTTCTTCTGGAATTTATTCTTGAAGGATCGAACTTTTTTGAAGGAAAAATAATATATTCGGGGGAGTCTGTTCCAAAAGGCATTTTGGAACGGACTCCTTTTTTCATGTTTTGTCGATAAGTTGATATATTTCAATAATCGTTGATATATTTTGAGTTGCGTTGATATATTTCAATAATTGCTGATAAAAATTTCATTTACTATCTTACTGCTCAAGCAATTTATAGACTCCTCTCACAATAGTTATTTCACTATTAGTGACACTTGTCCTTTAGCTTAAAAAACACATATTCGCTTTATTCCATTATATGTCTAGTTCTTCTTATTTTTTGCTGAATATACTATCAATACAAACTTGAGACAAGCTACATTTGTTCAAAGGAAAATAGAAAGGTAGGCAAAATATGAGCATTGAAATATGGATTACTATTATTGTATTCTTCTTAACAATGATTGTTGTCTTTTGGCGACCTCGTGGCTTAAATGAGGCGTGGCCGGCAGCAATTGGTGCTGGCATTATCCTGATTACTGGACTTGTATCAAAGCCAGACGTCATAGACATTATTAGTAAAATTGGCGGTGCCTCCATAACAATATTAGCGACCATCGTTATGGCGGTTATATTAGAAAGCTTCGGCTTCTTCCACTGGTCCGCAGCAAAACTTGCAAACTTAGCAAAGGGCTCCGGTCGCCGTTTATACTGGTATATTCAATTATTATGTTTTCTTATGACTCTTTTATTTAATAACGACGGTAGTATTTTAATTACAACTCCAATCCTAATTTTACTACTGAGAAACCTTAAATTAAAACCTCATCAACAAATCCCTTATTTATTAAGTGGTGCTTTAATCGCCACTGCCTCTAGTGCCCCCATTGGTGTAAGTAATATCGTAAACTTAATCGCATTAAATATTGTGAATATGACTCTTTATATGCATACTGCTATGATGTTTGTACCTGCAACATTAGGATTATTATTTATGTCATGGCTTATGTACACAGTTTTAAAGAAAAAACTACCAGAGAAATTACCTGTTTCTTCATATGATATCGAAGAAATGTTCTTCACGAAAAACTTCCATCCGTTAAAAGGAAAAAATTCTGTTGATACGAAACAAAAACGTACAAAATTCATGCTAAAAGTATTAGGCTTCGTCTTCCTTATGCGCTGTCTACTTTTCGTTGCATCCTTCTTATCCATCCCAATCGAAATTGTTGCTGTACTCGGTTCACTCGTTCTTCTCATCTGGAGATGGTACTACTTACGAACAAACCCAGTCGATATTTTGAAAAAAACACCGTGGCACATTTTAATTTTCGCTTTCTCTATGTATGTAATTATTTACGGGCTTCACAACGCAGGATTAACAGCAGCACTTGTAAATTGGCTTGAGCCAGTTGTAAGTCAGCATCTACTCTATGCCAGCTTTGCAATGGGCGGACTCGTTTCTCTCCTCTCTAACGTCTTCAATAACCATCCTGCACTTATGATTGGTACAATCACATTAACAGAAATGGGACTAGACCCAGTCACATTAAAAACTATCTACCTGGCAAACATTATTGGCAGTGACATCGGTTCACTATTATTACCAATTGGTACGTTAGCTTCCCTCATTTGGATGTATATCCTGAAACAAAACAAAATTAAAGTAAAATGGAAAGACTATTTAAGTGTATCCCTTATCGTTATTCCTCTCACAACAGTCGTCACATTATTCCTCTTATACTACTGGGTACACCTCTTCTTCGCCCTATAAACAACAGAAGCCCCCTTTGCTACCGTCTTAGTAAAGGGGGCTTCTTCTATATTTAAGTTAGGTACTACAGTGTGATCAATCAAGTAAAGAGGTGTAACGTATTATTGGTATAAATGACTACCAGTGTCTTTAAATTCTCTCGCTTTCTCTTTCATCCCTTTTTCAATTGCTTCTTTCGTTTCTAAATCATTGTCTTTCGCATATTCACGAATATCATGTGAAATTCTCATACTACAAAACTTCGGTCCACACATTGAACAGAAATGAGCCGTTTTCGCACCTTCTGCTGGCAGTGTTTCATCGTGATATTCCATCGCACGTTCAGGGTCTAAAGATAAATTAAATTGATCGCGCCAACGGAATTCAAAGCGAGCTTTTGAAAGTGCATCATCACGCTGATGAGCCGTTTTGTGCCCTTTCGCAAGATCAGCTGCATGTGCAGCGATTTTGTACGTAATAACCCCCGTGCGAACATCATCTTTATTCGGTAAACCTAAATGTTCTTTCGGCGTTACATAACAAAGCATCGCCGTTCCAAACCAGCCAATCATCGCCGCTCCAATTGCCGATGTAATATGGTCATAACCTGGTGCAATATCTGTTGTTAACGGCCCAAGTGTATAGAACGGCGCGCCCTGACAAATATCAAGCTCTTTCTCCATATTCTCTTTAATTAAATGCATCGGTACATGCCCAGGTCCTTCAATCATCACTTGCACATCATGTTTCCAAGCAATCTTCGTTAATTCACCAAGTGTTTCAAGCTCAGAAAACTGTGCTTCGTCATTTGCATCTGCAATCGAACCTGGACGTAATCCATCTCCAAGAGAGAACGAAACATCATACTGCTTCATAATTTCACATATCTCTTCAAAATGAGTGTATAAGAAGTTTTCTTTATGATGGAATAAACACCACTGTGCCATAATTGAACCACCACGTGAAACGATACCTGTCGTACGCTTTGCAGTAATCGGAATGTAACGAAGTAATACGCCCGCGTGAATCGTAAAGTAATCAACACCTTGCTCAGCTTGCTCAATTAACGTATCACGATACACTTCCCACGTTAAATCTTCTGCAATTCCGTTTACTTTTTCCAGCGCTTGATAGATCGGTACAGTCCCAACTGGTACAGGCGCGTTACGAATAATCCACTCACGCGTCGTATGAATATTTTTACCTGTAGATAAATCCATAATCGTATCTGCGCCCCAGCGCGTTGCCCACGTCATCTTCTCTACTTCTTCTGCAATAGAAGAAGATACAGCAGAGTTTCCGATATTTGCATTGACCTTTACGTGAAAGTTACGGCCGATAATCATCGGTTCTGCTTCCGGATGGTTAATATTCGCTGGTAAAATGGCACGACCTTCCGCGATTTCCTTACGAACAAACTCAGGCTCTACTCCTTCACGAATCGCAACATATTCCATCTCAGACGTAATGATACCATTACGTGCATAATGCATTTGCGTAACATTTGCACCATGCCTTGCTCTAAGCGGCTGGCGATCCATTTGCGGGAAAACAGGCGTATGTTTCGAAGCCACTTTCACACCGTCATCCTCTGGTTTTACTTCGCGCCCTTCGTATGCTTCTACATCTCCGCGCTCCAGGATCCAAGAGTGGCGCGGCGCCTGCAACCCCTTTTCCAGTTCCACTTTATACGCAGGATCTGTATAAGGACCGCTCGTATCATATACACGAATTGGCGGATTCGGAATACCGTTCGTTTCGCTTTGTTCAATCTCGCGCATCGGCACTTTCATACCCGTGCGTGGTCCATCCACATACACTTTCTTACTTCCTGGTAAACTCGATTTCAATTCAATTTGCTCAGCTGAAACAGACTGTTTCATAACCTTTGTTGCCCCCCTGTACGTGACAAGGACGAGATATGGCCAGCGTATGCCAAAATAAAAAGAGCCAGGTCCATAAAAAAATAAGGACCTGGCTCATAAAGACATCATTATGTAAAGCCGTTAACTTCCCTACGCTGGTACGAGCCAGATCAGGTCCAAAGGGTTAAGAAGTTCACACGCTTCTCTCTCAGCCTACGCATACGTTAGGCACCCCTAGTTTATCACTGATTTAATTTTCAATACTTTCTCATCATACACGATAATCTGAAAAATGCAAAGTTTATTTCTTTTGTTATTTATGGAATCATCCACGTTAAATAATATGCCTGTACATACGTCATAATACCAACAATAATTACGAAGAATAAACTATGCTTCACTGTAAATCGGAATAAATCTGATTCTTTTCCAGCAAGTCCAACTGCCGCACAAGCAATCGCAATCGATTGCGGAGAAATCATCTTTCCTGTTACACCGCCCGTTGTATTTGCTGCAACGAGAAGTACTTCAGATACACCGACTTGCTGCGCTGTAATCGCTTGTAAATTCGAGAACAGTGCATTCGCTGACGTATCGGATCCTGTTAAAAATACACCGATCCAGCCTAGGAATGGTGAGAAGAACGGGAATAGTCCGCCAGTTCCTGCAAGTGCTAATGCTAATGTAGAAGATAGACCAGAATAGTTTGCGATAAACGCGAATCCTAATACGAATCCGATAGATAGAATTGGCATCTTAAGTTCATGTAACGTTTCTTTAAATGTTACTACTGCATCTTTTGCACTCATTTTCAAAATAAAGATAGAAATGATACAAGCAATTAAAATTGCTGTTCCCGTCGCTGATAAAATATCTAATTTCAAGATTGCTTCATAAGGCGTCGGTTTATTTACAATTGGTTCTGCTTTCATTACTAAATTGTGTAAGCCTGGAACATCAAACTTAAACACAAGGCTTTCCAAAGCACCGCCTGGAGCAAATAACGCTTTAAAGAAACTTTGGCTCCAAATGACTACCATCACAGTTAAAATAATGAATGGAGACCATGCTTTTACTACTTTTCCTACCGTTAGTTTCGGCATAGATATCGCCGTTGCTGCTACTTCACTATTTGCTTCTTTAGACTGATAGATTTCTTTCGGCTGCCAAACTTTTAAGAATAGCGATAAACTCACTAAACTTACAAGTGCTGACGTAATATCCGGAAGTTCTGGTCCTAAGAACGTCGCTGTAATGAACTGCGTAATTGCAAATGAGCTACCTGCTACAAATAGAGCCGGCCATGTTTGTCTTACCCCTTTAAATCCATCCATTAAAAATACGATAAAGAACGGAACAAATAATGATAAGAACGGTAATTGATGCCCAGCCATTTGTCCAATTTTATGCGGATCAATACCTGTTACTTGTCCAGCAACTGTAATCGGAATTCCCATCGCTCCGAACGCTACTGGTGCCGTATTTGCGATTAAACAAAGACCCGCTGCATATAAAGGATTTAACCCAAGACCTGCAAGAAGCGCTGCGGTAATCGCTACTGGTGCACCAAATCCTGCTGCCCCTTCCAAAAATGCTCCGAATGAAAAACCGATTAAAATAACGAGTAAACGATGGTCATTTGTAATGGATAATACAGATGCACGAATCACATCGAATTGACCTGTTTTCACAGATATTTTATATAAAAATACCGACATAATGATAATCCAAGCAATTGGCCATAGTCCGTATAAAAAACCATATCCCGTCACTGCCATCGCCATCGTAAACGGCATCTTATAAGCGAATAACGCAACTAAAATTGTAAGTACAACTGTAATAAATCCTGCCACATACCCCTTCATGCGGAAAACTGCTAAAGCTAAGAAAAAAAAGATAATCGGAATAAGTGCGACCGCTGCCGAAATCCAAATGTTTCCGAACGGATCATAAACTTGTGTCCATGTGTTCATTGTTCTCTCCCCCTAAAGAATCCCCTTTTAAATAGAATAACCTCATCAATAGACTATCAGGTCATCATACCTTTAAGTCTAAAAAGAAAAAAAACGTTTAGGAAAACGTTTTCAAAACTTTCATTTATACTGTACCATAACAATTTCTATTAAAAAAGATTTTTTTGAAAATTTTATTATTTAATATAAAAATCTTACAAAAACGTCATGTTCTTGTAATGTTTATCGATAGGAAGCTCACTAAATCTCCTGCATAATAAAGGTATAACAACGAACATTATTTATGAGGTGATATATATGAACGGAAACAAAATATTAGCAGCTTTATCATACTTTAGTGTATTATTTGCCCCTATCTTATTCCCTATTATCGTGTGGATTGTGGGCGATTCTGAAACAAAACCACATGCAAAACGTGCTCTATGGACACATATTATCCCAAGTATTGCTACATTCATTGGTGTGATGATTTTAGGAATTATGGGTCTTGGATCTGAACAACCAGACGTAACATTCGGAATTGGATCCATCATCGTTTTATGTATTTGCAGCATCATTAGCTTATACTATTTCATTTGGAACATCGTAAAAGGTATTAAGGTACTGAAAGCTTAATTTTAAACAAACGTTTGATTAAAGCAGCACGCATAATGGCAAATGAAATTTCATCGGCGATACGATAACCTTTTAATAAGAAAAAACCGTCCCAAAATACCTTTTGGGACGGTTTTTTTATCTTCTGCGCTTCTTCTTTTTTCTCATCATTTTCTTGCGGCGCGTATTCACTTTATCCGCTATAATGTGAAGCGTGCTTGCCACAACAATTCCCATTATGAACGTTACAATTTCAACCTCATGTTCCTTCGCAATTTCTATTAAATTCCCGTCAAACGCAATTATATTTAATAGGAATAAAAACGGAGAAAATACAATTAACATGTATGCAATACGAATCACATCACCAAGTATAATTGTATGTGTAAAGAAGGAGCGATGCGGCATGACCTTCTTATACGGATACCAAAATATACGTAGGAACCCCCATTTATTATACGCATTACTATATGTATCTAAATCAGGCGTTAAAAATGAAGTACCTACTAAAAAGCCAATTGCAAAAGTTAATAAAAAATCCAAGTTTGTTAATCCATACGAAAAGAGCATAAACAAAACAACCGGAAGGGATATTAAGTTTATTGTCGTATGCGTTCTTCCTGATGGCATAATGCACTTCCTCGCTTACGTTCGCCCCGTCACCATATGACAGTTCTCACCTATTGATCTAATTTCTGATCGATAAAGGATGTGTCTATATCCGAACCAAACCATTCTGCCAACTTCACTCGTGCCTTATCTTTCACCTCTTCATTGACGTATAACGACGCTTGTAATAGAGCAGCCATTAACGCCCCTAAATCATCTGTATAACCAACTCCAGCAATGAAATCTGGGATGGCATCAATTGGTGCAATAAAATAAGCAAGTGCTCCAATCACAATAATTTTCACTCGCTTTGGAACATCAGGTCTTTGCAAAACATAAAACAATAATAAACTTACATAAATGACCGACTGTCCTGCTTGCTTTGCAACATGTTTTGCTTTCTTCCAAAACGCTTCAACTGAAAATTTTTGTTCCATGTAAAAGCCTCCCTATTTTTTTAAAGAAATAAGCTACAATATGTTATCAGTAAAAGTTCATCAAAATTACACATAATCTATCAATGAACTTTCATTGTAACAAACAAACTAAAAAAGAACAAGTGTTCGTTAATTTTTACATACTTCCCTTCATATAATAGGTTTCTAGATAGCCGCTTACCCATTGTCATTTCTTATTTCTCAACACAGAAAATTTTCACTTTCACTTAACATTCTGCTCTACCTTTGTTATATTTTCTAGTTGACGGACGTATAAACGAATGTTAAAGTTTTCTCTGGTAGTGACAAATCTTATACAAAAAATGTAAAATGTTATAGTGTTTCTCAGAAATGAATTTTGTTGTATAATACAGAAATGACGTTATGCTTATGAGCAACACAAGAAACCAAAAGGGTATGCATAGTTATAGTCGTATATGGGTGAATATAGAACCTCTAATTATGGCCAAGAAAACTATGTATTTTTTATTTTAGCATTTTTCGCTCCAAAATCGACCAAGCCTGATAGAGAAAGGGTGGAAATGAATGAAAGAAACCTTGAAATCACAATTTCAAAATGTGCGTTTCACTGTATTCGTAGCTTTAGCTTTATGGCTGAAGACGTACCTTATTACACGCACAAGCTTTGATTTAAAACTTGAATCTTTCATGCAAGAATTCATTTTATTCCTTAGCCCATTAGCAGCATCATTACTGCTTGTTGGTCTTGCATTATTTGCAAAAGGGAAAAAACGTAACTATATAGCACTTGGAATTAATTTTGTTTTAACAATCGTTCTTGTTGGTAACGTAATGTTCTACGGATTCTACAATGACTTCGTTACTTTACCAGTACTAGGACAAACATCTAACTTTGGAAGTTTAGGTTCTAGTGTGAAAGAATTGTTTAACTACAAAATTATCCTTGCATTTGCTGATATTATTGTATTCTTCATTTTATTGAAGAAGATGAAGAATTTTGCACCGACAGAACGTGTAGCACGCCCAATGCGTTCCCTATACTTCGTGTCAACAGTTGCTATTTTCTTCGCAAACTTAGGACTTGCAGAAGCTGAGCGTCCTGAACTATTAACACGTTCATTCGACCGCGTTATGCTTGTTAAAAACTTAGGTTTATATGTACACCAAGTGTATGATCTTGGCTTACAAGCAAAATCAAGTTCACAAAAAGCTTTTGCTGACGGTAGTAAATTACAAGAAACAGAGAACTACGTAAAAACAACGCAAAGCAAACCAGATCCAAATATGTTTGGTACTGCAAAAGGGAAAAACGTAATTGTTGTCTCTCTTGAGTCATTACAAACATTCTTAATTGGTGCAACGGTTAACGGACAAGAAGTTACACCATTCTTAAACCAATTTACGAAAGAAAGTTATTACTTTGATAACTTCTTCCATCAAACTGGGCAAGGAAAAACATCTGATGCTGAATTCTTAGTAGATACTTCAATGTATCCACTAGACCGTGGTGCTGTATTCTTCACACACGGTAATAACGAATATACAGCAACTCCAGAAATTTTACGTGAGCAAGGATATCACACATCAGTATTCCATGCGAACAACGCAACATTCTGGAACCGTAACATTATGTATCCGGCACTTGGTTATGATCGTTACTACAACGAGCTTGACTACAAGATTACGCCAGAAACGAAATTAAATTGGGGATTAAAAGATATCGAATACTTCGATCAATCTATCGATATGTTAAAAGAAGTGAAGCAACCGTTCTATACTCGCTTCCTTACTTTAACAAACCATTACCCATTCACTTATGATGACAGCACGAAATTAATCGATGAATATAATTCTGGTGATGGCGTATTTGACCGTTACATGGTAACTGCTCGCTATTTAGATGAAGCAATGAAACACTTTATTGAGCGTCTAAAAGCAGAAGGTATTTACGACAACTCAGTTATCGTATTCTACGGTGATCACTACGGTATTTCTGAAAACCATAACCGTGCAATGGCACAGTTCTTAGGAAAAGAAGAAATCACTGCATTTGACCATATGAACTTACAAAAAACGCCGATGTTTATTCACGTTCCAGGTCAAAAAGAAGGTAAAACAATTTCAAAACCAACTGGTGAAATTGATATTAAACCAACAATTCTAAACTTACTTGGTGTAGATTCTACGAATCAAGTTCAATTCGGTCATGATGTATTCTCACCAGAAAATAAAGGATTCGTTGTTCTTCGTGACGGTAGCTTCGTTACAGATAAGTACATGTACACGAACAGTACATTCTACGACCGTACTACTGGCGAAGTTGTACAATTACCAAAAGAAGAATCTCAACCACTCATTGATCGTGCCCAAAATGAATTGAACATGTCTGACAAAATCATTGAAGGTGACTTACTTCGCTTCTCTGAAAGTAACAAGACCAAAACTGGTGAAGTAAAGACGGCTATTAAAGAAGAAAAGAAGAGCGCTGAGTAATCTCAGCCTCTTTTTTTTATATTTCTCCATACAATCACTTATATTCATTAACTTTAACATTACATAACCTTTACCAAATATTCACATAGAATTAACGAAACATCTCTATAATAAAATATGTAAACGAGGTTCTATATATTTCTTATCTCTCATCTTTACTAAGATCCCTTAAAGAAATATGTGAATCGTTTATTTCTACTTTCTTATAATTGTCTTTCAATATGTTTTGTTTCCATACACAAAACATTCAATAAGACGATGTCCCTATGAAAGATAGCTACCCTCCTTGTGCAGCATTCCATAAGAATGTTGCTTTTTTTTATTCAAAAGCAGGATTCTTATTTCTTATTTTCGAATTTGTATATACAAAATGCTGTAAAGTGAAACTTTAATCAGTGGGGGGGTGTTCACCCTACTGATTATCAGCCCTCACCAATCGGGCATTTACGGGCAGTTATTCGCCTGCTTCACTTCTTTGCCCCAGCTGAATTTTTAAGTGGGAGTATTACTGCCCACAAATAGCGGGGTAAATCACTACTACTTCTCTACCATTTACAAATACATATACGTCATATGTAAAGAAGTACTCACATAAAAATTACTATAGTGATTTTTATTCCAAATGAATGAAAGCTTCACTTTACTTATGCACTTACGAAAGGATGGGACAGAAATTGGCATACGAAAAATTTGTACTATGGAATGATGCAGTTATTGATACAACAAAACATCACGCGTACATAGATTTTGAAGAAAGAGGCTTGCAGTTTGGAGATGGTGTCTACGAAGTTATTCGCTTATATAAAGGGAACTTTCACTTATTAGATCCGCATATCACAAGATTATATCGCTCCATGGAAGAAATAGAATTATCACTCCCTTTCTCAAAAGCAGAACTGATTATCCTACTTTACAAACTAATTGAAAATAATAATTTCTACGAAGATGGAACGATTTATTTACAAGTATCTCGTGGTGTACAAGCTCGTACCCACACATTCTCATATGACGTCCCGCCGACAATCTATGCCTATATTACGAAGAAAGAAAGACCAGCGTTATGGATTGAATATGGTGTACGTGCTATATCAGAACCAGATACGCGCTGGCTACGCTGTGATATCAAATCATTAAATTTATTACCCAATGTATTAGCTGCTACGAAAGCTGAACGCAAAGGTTGCAAAGAGGCTCTTTTCGTACGAAATGGTACTGTAACTGAGGGAAGCTGTTCTAATTTCTTTCTCATAAAAAACGGAACTCTCTACACACATCCAGCCAATCACCTTATTTTAAATGGCATCATTCGTCAATATGTCCTTTCCTTAGCGAAAACCCTTCGTATTCCTGTACGAGAAGAACTTTTCAGTATTCGCGATGTTTATCAAGCAGATGAATGCTTCTTCACAGGAACAACGATTGAAATTTTGCCGATGACTCACCTTGATGGAACCGCAATTCAAGATGGTCAAGTTGGTCCTATAACTAAAATGCTGCAAAGATCCTTTTCTCAAAGCTTGTTACAATCCAATATGTCATCTTCTTAAAAACGTATAATTTCTATCCTTTCTACATTCAATATATGTATTTAAATGGAAATCAAGGTATAGATTTATGCCTTGATTTTTTTTTGTAATCTTTTTGTCATATTCAGATTACCGCATAAGTCTTGACAGTAATCGACATGCTCTTTAGAATTTTTAACAGTTGGTAAATATTTCTTCACTACATTACAGACAGAAAGGAATCGACAAATTATGAAAAAATACCTTGCCGGTCTTGCGGCAGTGTCTGTAGCAGGAGGAGCAGCACCTACACTTGATAGTGTTCAAGCTGCCCCTGAACAAAATACACAAAAAGCTGCTACAACTGTCCAAGCTTCTGCATCAAACAGCTCATCTTATACGGTAAACACTAGCGTATTACATGTTCGTGCAGGATCAAGTACTTCTCACGACATCATCTCGCGTGTTTATAACGGTCAATCATTAAATGTGATTGGCGAAGAAAATGGTTGGTTCAAAATTAACATTAATGGACAAACAGGATTTGTTAGTGGCGAATTTGTATCAAAAAATGGAGCAAGCAATTCTAATGTAAGTACAACAGGTGGAAACAATAAAGTTACTGCTGATGTATTACGTGTACGTACAGCTCCAAACACTTCTAGTTCTGTTTCAGGACGTGTATATGAAGGACAAGCATTAAATGTAATTGGTCAAGAAAATGGTTGGGTGAAAATCAACCATAATGGACAAGTAGGTTATGTAAGTAGCCAATTTGTATCTGGCGCTTCTTCCAATACGGGTTCTTCAAACAACAATACAAATACGAACAACGAAACAACTGTAAAACCAGCAAGCGGAAACTATACAGTAAATGTATCTTCCCTTCGTGTTCGTACAGGCCCTAGCACTTCTCATACAACTGTAGGTTCTGTTACAAAAGGACAAGTTGTACAAGTTGTTGGCGAAGTTCAAGATTGGTTCAAAATCAATTATGCAGGACAAACTGCTTACGTAAGCAAAGACTACGTAACAAAAGGCGGTTCTAACGACAACGTTACACAAGGAAACAACCAAGATAACAAACAAGAACAAAATAATAATGTAACTGTTCAAACTGGCGGTACTTACGTTGTTAACGCAACATCTCTACGCGTTCGTACAGGCCCTGCTGCTTACCATAGTGTAATTGGTGGCGTGTTAAATGGTACTACATTAAACGTAGTTGGTTCTGAAAACGGTTGGTTTAAAGTAAACTATCAAGGGAAAACAGGCTTCGTTAGTAGCGAATTTGTAAAATTCGTTAAAGGTGGCACTTCTACTCCTGAACAACCGAAACAGCCTGAACAACCTAATCAAGGTGCAATTGGTGACTACTACATTAATGCTTCTGCACTAAACGTACGTAGCGGCGAAGGTACAAATTATAGAATCATAGGCGCACTTCCACAAGGACAGAAGGTTCAAGTAATCTCTGAAAACTCTGGATGGAGTAAAATTAACTACAACGGTCAAAATGGTTACATCGGAACACGTTTCCTATCTAAAACACCAGTTGGTGGCGCAGTAGATAATAAGCCTAACAACAACCAAAATAACAATCAAAACAATAACAACAATAATACAGGCAATACTAGTGGTGACAGTTCTTCCATACTTGCATATGCAAAAGGAATGCAAGGCGTACCGTACGTTTGGGGCGGTACTTCTGCTACTGGTGTTGACTGCAGTGGTTACATCTACCACGTATTTAAGAAATTTGGTCATAACATTAGTCGTCAAAGTGTTGCAGGATATTGGAGTAGCCTACCACAAACTTCAAATCCACAACCAGGTGACTTAATTTATTTCAAAGACACTTATAAAGCAGGTCCTTCTCATATGGGTATTTATCTTGGGGGCGGATCATTTATCCAAGCCGGAGATAAAGGTGTAGCAATCGCTTCATTAAGTAACTCTTATTGGAAGAGCCATTTCTTAGGATACACAAAAGCACCTTAAGTTATATTTTTAGAGCCTTCTAGATTACTAGAAGGCTCTTTTTAGTATGTGTCACCTATATCCAAGAAAAAATAATGTATCTATTTCCCTATTTCATACACTATATTCCACAAAAATAACCCATAACGTTATCATAATGTATATATTCTCATAAAAAACATAACCTATTTCATGTCTAATCATTTTATATGTGTTTTTTTGAAGAATTTTCTTTTTATTTAAACTTTTCGTTAGACGTTTGACCTCCGATGTCCATTATGATAAGTTACTTAAGATGTTATATTCGCAAACGTATAGACAACTGGTTTATACACTTTTTTACTATGAGGAAGGAGCATACACTGCATGAATCTTTTATGGGGAATTGGCGGCGTGATTGGAGTATTAGCAATTGCTTTTTTACTATCTTCCAACCGCAAAGCTATTAATTGGCGCACAATTTTAATCGCGCTAGCATTACAAATGTCATTTTCATTTATCGTATTACGATGGGATGCCGGAAAAGCAGGTTTAAAATACGCTGCTGATGGTGTTCAAGGATTAATCAATTTTTCTTACGAGGGAATTAAGTTCGTTGCTGGGGATTTAGTCAACGCAAAAGGCCCTTGGGGATTTGTCTTCTTTATTCAAGCACTACTTCCAATTGTATTTATTAGTTCATTAGTAGCAATCTTATATCATTTCGGTATTATGCAGAAATTTGTTAGTGTCGTTGGTGGTGCATTAAGTAAACTTCTTGGAACTTCTAAAGCAGAAAGTTTAAACTCAGTAACAACTGTATTTTTAGGACAAACTGAGGCACCAATCTTAATCAAACCTTACTTAGCACGGTTAACAAATAGTGAGTTCTTCACTATTATGGTAAGTGGTATGACGGCTGTTGCTGGGTCAGTTCTTGTCGGCTATGCAGCGATGGGAATTCCGTTAGAACACTTATTAGCAGCAGCAATTATGGCAGCTCCATCAAGTTTATTAATTGCAAAACTAATTATGCCAGAAACAGAAGAAGTAGATAATAACGTTGAGCTTTCTACAGAACGTGAAGACGCAAACGTTATTGATGCAGCTGCACGTGGTGCATCTGAAGGTATGCAACTTGTTATTAATGTAGCAGCAATGTTAATGGCTTTCATCGCATTAATCGCTTTATTAAATGGTCTATTAGGATTAATTGGCTCTCTGTTCCATATTAAACTTAGCCTTGATTTAATCTTCGGTTACTTACTATCACCATTTGCAATCTTAATCGGGGTTTCTCCTGGTGAAGCTGTACAAGCAGCAAGCTTTATCGGTCAAAAACTTGCAATCAACGAATTCGTTGCATACGCAAACTTGGGACCACACATGGCAGAGTTCTCTGCAAAAACAAACTTAATTTTAACATTCGCAATCTGTGGATTCGCAAACTTCTCTTCTATCGCAATTCAATTAGGTGTAACAGGAACGTTAGCTCCTACTCGCCGTA
Source organism: Bacillus sp. N5-665 (assembly GCF_022637375.2). Classification (NCBI taxonomy): domain Bacteria; kingdom Bacillati; phylum Bacillota; class Bacilli; order Caryophanales; family Bacillaceae; genus Bacillus; species Bacillus sp. N5-665. Next base: position 269,538 of record NZ_CP093325.1, on the reverse strand, counting down.
AACAAATTGCACAGTTAGGGATTAAAGCAGTTATCGCTGGTACATTAGCAAACTTCTTAAATGCAGCAGTTGCAGGTATGATGTTCCTATAAAATGATGCAAAGTCTCCTCTTTCTAAAGAGGGGGCTTTTTATTATATGTTGTATATTTTTTTGGTATATATTAAATACTTTATGCTTAAATATAAGAACATTATGATACAATAATTAGTAAGTCTGTTTATTTTTTCTTGCAAAAGAGAGATACTACTTGTGGTTACTCTCCAAAATAACCTAGTCATCCGGTCTATTTCTTAATAATTGCGCATACTACAAGTATCCTTGCATGAATTACCTTTAAGGAGGAAAGTTTTGTGAAAAATAACTTCTATAAAGTCCTCTCTATGTGGATTTTACAAATTTTATTTTATTTTACAACTGTACATGTAACGCAATATGAGCATGCTCTCATTTTCACAATTATATATGTAATTGTTAATGTACTATTTCTATTATTGACTGATAAAACCGCATTTGTTCTTTTTATATTAGGAACCATTACTTCTGTATTCTATCTGTTCTACCAAGCATGGCTTTACTTGTGGAGTACATCAGAACAATGGGAATACATTATTACTCACTTCCTAATGGTAGCAAATTTCTTCATCGTATATATCTCAACTCATTTATTAAAAAAGGTTATTCATGAAAATAAAGAATTAACCGAACGTGTGAGAACGTTAGAACAATACATTGGAGAATCAAAATTATTAACAAGACAAGAATTCGAAAGACGACAAGCATTATTAATCACTGCAATGAATCGTCGTAATGAAACAGGCGTTATTATTTACTTTGATTTCAATTCCTTTAGTAAATATACAAAGGAAAGTGTTATAGACCGTGTAGCTTCATTATTAGTTGAAACGATAAGAGATGAATTTGATCTTGCTGCTGAATACGATAATAATAAGCTCGTTATTTTATTACAAAACACAAATGAAGCCGGTGCTGACATTGTAATGAACCGTCTAAAGCCAAAAATGGAGCAATGGCTTGCTGCTGAAGCGATCAAAGATATACAAATTTCACGCGAGCAAATTGGGAACAAAGGAAAGACGTTATTATGATGACACTCGTTATACTGCTTTTATTCCTTCTGTTTTGCGTACTCGTTTTTTGGATTAGTATCACATTTTCGATTAAATATATACTTATCTTTACAGCCTTTCTATTCTCTGCCTTACTTGTTTACTATTCTTTCTTAACACTCGCAGGCTTAATTCACCGAAATAGTAAACGAAAAGATCGTACGCTAGAACATTATCCAAGCGTCGATATTTTAATACCTGCCCACAATGAAGGTGTCGTTATTAAAGATACTTTAGAGGCGATGGCGAAGATTGAATATCCAGGCAAACTAACTGTTTATTTATTAAACGATAACTCTCAAGATGAGACACCTGAAATTGGTGATGATTTTGACAAAGCTTATGCTCATATTCGTCACATTCGTGTTCCGGCGGGTGAACCAAAAGGGAAATCGCGTGTATTAAACTATGGTCTTAGTATTTCAGATGGTGAATACTTCTGTGTGTATGATGCAGATAACCAGCCTGAACCACATGCACTGCGAATGCTTGTAGAACACGCTGAAACAACCGAGGATGCTGTTGGAGCTGTTGGTCACGTTCGTACTGTAAATGAAAAAAGAAACTGGCTAACACGAATGATTTCGTTAGAATTTCAAATCTTCCAGCTCCTTATGCAATCCGGACGCTGGTTACTATTCCAAACAGGTTCACTAACAGGAACAAACATGCTTCTTCGCCGCTCTGCATTAGAAGAGCTTGGCGGTTATGATCCGTATGCAATTGCAGAAGACGCTGAATTAACATTACGAATTACACAAAAAGGCTATCTCTTACCAATCGTTCCAGAATCGATTACATGGGAACAAGAACCTGAGCATTTAAAAATCCTTATTAAGCAGCGTACACGTTGGCTCCAAGGGAACTTGTACATTTTAGAAAAAATGTTTTCTTCCTTAAGTTTCTTTAAAGGAAAACTTCTCGTCCATTCCTTACAACAAGTTTTAGTTTATGTTGTATTTTGGCTATTCTTAATCATTTCGAACGTTTGGTTTGTAATTGGGTTACTCGGGATATTCCAAATTCAATATAGCATTCCGCTACTATTTATGTGGTATGTCGCATATATTACATATGTTTCTCAATTATTTAGTGCCCAGAGTGTGGAACGAACCTTTACACCAACTAATATTTTTATTAGTGTTATCATGTACTTTACGTACGCACAGCTCTTTACGTACTTATTCATTCGCAGCTTAATTTTATACTTACGTGCAAAGAGCAAGAAACAAGTCATTGGCTGGGATAAAACAGTTCGATTCAAAAAAGAAAAGTAAAACTTTAATCAGTGGGAGTTCTCCCACTGATTTTTATTTACAAAATAAAAATCAGCACAGAGCGCCGTATGCTCTGTGCTGATTTATTGCCGTATAAATTATATATATCAGACAATACCCCTTAGCTGAAAGTAATTTCACGTCCATCCCCCAACGAACGATCGACCTTCATTTATATACGAAAAAGTGATTGCTATTTTTGTAGAACCAATTGCTTCTCTTGCTGTTCGTTGCGCGTTTCAGTCTTAGGTTCCGTGTTTTCTTGGACACTACGATGTGCCACACGTTTCAAACAAATATGCTTCCACTTTCTTTCGTAACGTTTCATTATTCTTGATGTCCCCCTTGAATGCGCTTTAAAACTATTTGAAATCGCTTACAGGAAATAATATAGCACATATACATAAACGTGACAACACATTTCCGACAATTTTTTGTCAAAAATACGAATAGAACCCGCAAGATATCGAATATTGTCGAAATATATCGATTCTCCTTTGCGTAAAAGGCATACTACTTATATAGTAAAGTATTTTATTTCCCTTACTTGCAGTTCAAATTCCTTCTATATAAAAAAGAGCTGATACAAAATCAGCCCTTTTCCTTCTATTATTTATGACGCTTCATATGTCCTTCTTTTTGTAACTCTTTAAATAATGCCGCCATCATAAAGAAAATAACGAAGACGAATGGGAATGCCGCAATAATAGCTGCCGTTTGCAGTGCTTCTAATCCACCAACATATAATAAGGTGGAAGCTATCGATGCTAAAACGATACCCCAAACCATTTTAATGCGGTTTGGTGGATTTAAACTACCATGTGTCGTTAACATCCCTAAAACGAATGTCGCAGAGTCTGCAGATGTAATAAAGAATGTTGCAATAAGTAGAATACCTAATACCGATAAAGCTGATCCAAAGCTTCCCATCTGATCGAACATAGCGAATAACCCTACTTCTGTTCCCATCTCTTTCACTTTGTCGAAGATATGAGCATCACCAAACAGTTCCATATGAATACCAGTCCCGCCGAAAACAGAGAACCAAAGTGCACCAATTACGGTCGGTACGAGTAACACACCGATAACAAACTCACGAATGGTACGTCCTCGTGAAACACGTGCAATAAACGTACCTACGAATGGTGACCATGCAATCCACCATGCCCAATAGAAAATTGTCCATGACTGAATCCATTGATTTCCGCCTTCATCTAATGGACTTAAACGGAAGCTCATGCTTGGCAATTCCTGAATATAAGAACCAATTGTTGAAGTGAAGTAATTCATAATAAAGTTTGTTGGACCTGCAAATAATACAATAATCATAAGTGCAAACGCCAAAATAATATTCGCATTACTTAAATATTTAATTCCTTTATCAAGACCTGTTTGCGCAGATAACATGAAAAGAACGGTTACGATTGCAATAATAACTAACTGTGTCGGCAATGAATTCGGGATAGATGTTAAATAACTAACACCACCAGCAATTTGTTTCGCACCAAGACCTAATGATGTTGCAACACCAAACACAGTTGCGAAAACAGCTAACACATCAAATGAATGAGCAATACGTCCATGTTCCCCGCCTTTAAATAACGGACCTACTGTCGCACTAATCGTACTTGCTTTTCCTTTTCTAAAAGTAAAGTAAGCAATACACAGCGCTACAAATGCATATAGTCCCCACGGATGTAATCCCCAATGGAAAAATGAAAAACGTAGTGCAAGACGCGCACTTTCCTCAGTTGCACCTTCTCCAAACGGAGGTGCGTACAAATGGTTTAATGGTTCGGCAACGCCCCAGAAAACTAAACCAATACCCATACCAGCGCTAAATAGCATAGCAAACCATGTCATATAACTATAATCAGGTTCATCATCATCTTTACCTAAACGAATAGAACCGTATTTCGAAACAATTAAAAAGATAGACACACCTAATATAATAGAAACAGAAATAATATAGAACCATCCAAACTTACTAACTAATGCAGTTTGAATTGCGGTTGTTACATTTCCTAAGCTACCTTTTCCAATAATAGATTCGGGAATAATCCCCCAAATTGTAAATGCAATACATAATGTTAATGATACGATGAATGTTTTTGTCAGTTTCCTCATCAAATCCCCCTTCGTAGGTTTCACTTTTGTAAATAACATAAATTCCGATATGTAAAATCGGATAGAAAACTATAATTTTACGGTGATTTTCTTACTTTCACCTTCACCAATTCGAATTCTTATGGACAGCCTTACCTTCCGTATAACCTTTTCACTCTGCAAGAGCTACAAGATCGAAATACTGCTGTCAAATTGTGTGAGAAAAATGCGGATGGGAATGTATTTTCCCAAAAAAGGATGTGTTACAGATGTAAAAAAGGGCATTTTTCTTCCTTGCAACCCTTTCTTTTTGTAACAATTATGCGGTTTTTTTGCTAGTATATAGCACGTGTTTATAGTTTCACAAACGAAATGTTTATGTTTATATAACTATATTACCCATAAAACGGTAAAATACTCAAGGAATGTAATCGTTTAGTAAACATTATGTAACACTCCTGTAATATTTTTATTTACGCCGAAAAATATATGTTGTATTAAATATTTTGAATATAAGTAGAAACCTACTAATCACATAGAATGAAAAACGCTTTCTTATATTTTTTGTTATATTACAGGATGTTAACGACTGATTACGAATGGTTTGTAATTGTGTGTTTTCCCGAAATCCGAAAAAATCTGTTGCTATAATGAGGACACGAAAACAAACGCAATGGAGGCTATCATGAAAAAATTAATTGGAATAGCAACAGCAGCAGTTTTTGGTCTTGGGATTTTCACATCATCTGCTAATGCAGAAACTGTTGTAACAACAGACGTACTAAATGTACGCGAAAACCCTACTACGGAATCAAAAGTTGTCGGTAAATTACTAAACGGGAATAAAATAGATGTTCAAAATACAGAGAACGGATGGTCAAAAATCACTTTAGATGGTAAAGACGCATTCGTAAGTACAGAGTTTACAAAAAGCATCTACTACGTAACAGCTAACGTATTAAACGTACGTGCTGAAGCGAACACAAACTCAGAAATTCTTGGAACGTTGAAAAAAGACGATATGATCGAAACAACGAAACAAGTACAAAATGAGTGGTTACAATTTGAATATAACGGGAAAACAGCTTATGTTCACGTTCCTTTCTTAACAGGTACAGCACCTGTTATCGAGAAACAAGAACAACCTGCTCCTGCTAAAACTGTAGCACCAGCTAAAGCGCAAGCACCTGCAGCACAAGCAAAACCAGCTGCTAAGCCTGCTGTGAAAGCTGCTGAAACTAGCACACCTTCTGGTGGTCGTGAGTTAACAGTTGTAGCTACAGCATATACAGCTCATCCGAGCGAAAACGGTGGCACATACGGCGGCCGTGTATTAACTGCAATGGGTCATGACTTAACAGCGAACCCAAACATGAAAATGATCGCTGTTGACCCGAAAGTAATTCCATTAGGATCTAAAGTATGGGTAGAAGGTTACGGAGAAGCTATCGCTGGAGATACTGGCGGTGCAATTAAAGGTAACCGTATCGACATCCTACTTGGATCAGATAGCGCTGCTCAAAAATGGGGACGCAAAACTGTTAAAGTGAAAATTTTAAAATAACCAATGACTGCTAAAGCCAGTTCTCTTTATTGAGAGCTGGCTTTTATTTTTTTATAATACATATAAAGGAGGTTACACTCATGAATATACAAGCAAAAGTAGACTGGGTCGGTACACCCAAACCATATATATACAAAGATGAAGTCACATACGACGCTACTTCCATTGACTTTTCACTCGCTGGCGATGACAATCGATATAAATTAATTGTGCTCAGCTCTGAAGCAAATACACATTACAAAATTGTCCAATATGGAATCAAACCCGGCTCACAAAAGCCATTTCCTATCGATATTCCATTCGAACAAAACATGTTACCAATTGTAGAACAAATATTACATGATCCATATGTGCACGCGATTTTAAAGGAAACGCGCTCATAATTGTAAAAAAGGGATATCACCTCGTCGGATCTTTTCGGCTAAATGATATCCTTTTTATTTTCCCTTCGTAAACACGAGCAGAGAAAAATATATCAACGATTCGACACGAAATATCGATTTACTGAACAAGATTGACAAGAGAAGTAAACTACAAAAAAGATGCCGTTCAAAAATATTGAAAAACACCTTTCCATCTCCATTCACAGTTACAATATGATAATCCCAATTTCATTTTTTCTGTTTTGAGCATTTTTTGTTTATAATGGTAAAGGAAAGAAATATGTGTACGGAGGAATATTATGCTGCAACACTCAATTACGAAAGATGAAATTATGATGATTGCGAATGAGTTCGTTCAAGGACTAGATCCACAGCAAACAGCTGATCAGGAACATGTCGCTACAGCTCGGCACCTATATCGTAGTGGTGTTGTCTACAACGTTGACTTTGATGGTTATACGCTATCAGGAACTGTAGATGCTGCAGGCAGCGTATATAGCGTCCATATCCCGATTCGTAACGTCGCTGAAAGCTATTGCGATTGCTTTGCACCAACGCAATGTGAGCATATGCTCGCTATTTTACTATCTGCAGCATCTAGTTTTGGGCAAGTAGGAGATGTATTAACTTTATTTAAAAATAATACGAAACCTTCCCTTCCTCCTATTCGAACTGCAAGACAAGTATTGCAATCATCAGCGTTTGAAGAAACGGATTATAAAAGTTGGCAATCGTATTTTGACAACGAATATGAATCATTTAAAAAAGAACAAGCTCGGCTTACTTATAAACAAATGTATTTTCTTATGAGTATTTTTACAGACTTCTATACGAAACTCGAGCGGAAAGCTCCGCGTATCGTTGCGATACATGAGTTGTTCAGGCTACACGCAGCGCTTTATTGCTTTCAAAAATTATTAGAAGAAATTCAGGACTTCGAAGCAAATAAAACGTATTCTTATCACCAGCCTGTTAACGTCGTTCGCTTATTTGTAGATAAAGTGGAATCCATCGTTCGGGACCTACAATCAGAAGCGATTCCTTCAGAGTCTGAAGCAATTTTGCAAGAAACAGCTCGTCTCGTTCACGAAGTATTCTTCTCCACTGACGCCTATACGCAAGAAAGATTTTTTATTTATCGTCACATATGGAGTGAACTCTTACACAATAAAGAGAAACTGCAAGAAGAAGAAAAGCGAATCGATACGAAAATCAATCCACTTTCCAAAGCATTAGCATCTTCTCATCTACTCTTTTTAAATGACGAAGACCTATTAGCGATGGACTTACTAAAAAAACAGCCTGCTTCTGTTGTAAGTCTGTACTTCTATTGGTTAGAAGAGCTATTAAATACAATGCAGTGGGATCGTGCGAAAAACTGGCTTTCCTTTACGTATAAACAAGTGAAGAAAACGATACATGAGCACGAAAATACAATTTTCATAAAAGATATCGTTCGCTTATTTGTCATCATGTATGAAACGTATGCAACCCATATAAATGAACAAGCCGGACTCGAAATGATTTTACAAGAGCTATTACCATATAGTTTCGCAAACTATGAGCAATACGTACTCGCGAAAAAGCAATATCGTACATGGGCAGAACTTCAGCTCTTACATGGGTTTGAAGCAATTGAACTTTTGAAAGAGCCACTGAAAGATATTGAAAAGGAAGCACCAGAAGCAGCCCTTCCTCTTTATCACCTTGCTGCTACCGAGGCCATTGAAGAGCGAAACCGCAAATCATATAGACGTGCAGTTCGTTACTTAAAGAAATTACGTACATTATATAAACGATTAAAGCGCACTGATGAATGGGATGCTTTCATTATTCACATCGCAAACTTACATTCACGTCTGCGTGCACTACAAGAGGAATTACGGAAAGGAAAATTAATCGATGATCAATCAAACTGAAGTAACAATTAGGCTCCAGCACGTTAGTCAAGGTTGGTTCCTTTGGGGAGAAGATGACAGCGGTACTCCATTATCCGTAACAAGTTGGAAACGAAATGCATTTACGTGGCACTCCACTTCCTTCTACGGCACGTTTCTAAAAGAAGTGACCTTTGAAGGAAAACAAGGTGTTATGCTAACAAACGCACAAGCATTTGAATACATCGCTAATAAACCGATGAACTCCTTTGCCCATATTCAAATGAATGGCCCTATTACAGCACTTACGAAAGATGCGAACGAATTATGGGATGCCTTCACAAGCGGTAGCTTCGTACCTGATATGGAGCGTTGGTCTCAGCAACCATCTTGGAAAGTGCAAAATACCCCAATCGAAGATGACACATTGGTATCTCTTTTCTCGACCGCGGTAAATGAAAGCATATTACAAGATAACCGTTCAAACGATGGGTGGGAAGATGCCAAGAGACTTTATGAACATTACGACTTTACGAAAAGACAATTGGATGCAGCACTACATGAAGAAGATTGGCTTCGAAAAATTGGTTACATTGAAGATGACCTTCCCTTTACAATCGGACTACGGCTACAAGAGCCGCAAGAAGAATTTGAAATGTGGAAGCTTGAGACAATTGTTACACCAAAGCGCGGGGCACATCGCATATATGTATATGAAAGTATCGATTCTTTGCCAAAACGATGGCACGATTATGAAGAACGTATTCTTGAAACACAAGAAGGATTCAGTAAGCTCGTACCGTGGTTAAAAGAAGGCGATACATTCCGAAGTGAGCTCTTTGAAACAGAAGCGTGGAACTTCTTAACAGAAGCAAGTAACGAATTACTCGCTTCAGGTATTACGATTTTACTGCCATCCTGGTGGCAAAATTTAAAAGCGACAAAACCAAAATTACGTGTGCAGCTGAAGCAAAATGCCACGCAAACGCAATCTTTCTTCGGCATGAATACACTCGTTAACTTTGATTGGCGCATTTCAACGAACGGCATTGATTTATCCGAAAGCGAATTTTTCGAACTCGTTGAACAAAACAAACGGTTATTCAATATAAATGGTCAATGGATGAGACTGGATCCAGCCTTTATTGAAGAAGTACGAAAGCTTATGAACCGTGCCGATAAATATGGACTAGAAATGAAAGATGTCCTTCAGCAACATTTATCAAACACTGCTGAAACAGAAATTGTAGAAGAAGATAGTCCATTTACCGATATTGAAATCGAGCTAGATGGATATTATGAAGAGCTATTCCAAAAACTATTGCACATTGGAGATATTCCAAAAGTAGCTGTCCCTTCTGCACTAAACGCAACACTCCGTCCGTATCAACAACATGGCATTGAGTGGTTATTATATTTAAGAACGCTTGGATTCGGAGCATTATTAGCTGACGATATGGGACTTGGAAAAAGCATTCAAACGATCACTTACTTACTATATATTAAAGAGAACAATCTCCAAACAGGCCCTGCTTTAATCGTGGCACCGACATCTGTTCTTGGAAATTGGCAAAAAGAATTTGAGCGTTTCGCACCAAATTTACGTGTTCAGTTACATTATGGAAGTAACCGAGCGAAAGGCGAATCATTTAAAGACTTCCTTCAATCAGCAGATGTTGTATTAACATCTTATGCATTAGCTCAGCTTGATGAAGAAGAACTTAGTACGTTATGCTGGGATGCTGTTATTTTGGATGAAGCACAAAATATTAAAAACCCACATACGAAACAGTCGAAAGCAGTACGAAACTTGCCAGCAAATCACAAAATCGCTTTAACCGGTACACCGATGGAAAACCGACTTGCCGAGCTTTGGTCTATTTTTGACTTCATTAATCATGGATATCTCGGCAGCTTAGGACAATTCCAGCGCCGCTTCGTCTCACCGATTGAAAAGGACCGTGATGAAGGAAAAATCCAACAAGTTCAACGTTTTATCTCGCCGTTTTTACTGCGTCGTACGAAGAAAGATCAAACCGTCGCATTAAACTTGCCTGATAAACAAGAACAGAAAGCGTACTGTCCACTTACTGGTGAACAAGCTTCCTTATATGAACAACTTGTTCAAGATACATTGCAAAATGTAGAAGGATTAAGCGGGATTGAAAGACGCGGATTTATATTACTAATGCTGAACAAACTTAAACAAATTTGTAACCATCCCGCTCTTTATTTAAAAGAAACAGAACCAAAAGACATCATTGAACGTTCCATGAAAACGAGCACGCTAATGGAACTAATTGAAAATATAAAAGATCAAAATGAAAGTTGTTTAATCTTCACACAATACATCGGTATGGGGAACATGCTAAAAAATGTGTTAGAAGAACATTTCGGTCAGCGCGTCCTCTTCTTAAACGGTAGTGTACCGAAGAAAGAACGTGACAAAATGATCGAGCAGTTCCAAAACGGAACGTATGACATTTTCATCTTATCGTTAAAAGCAGGTGGAACTGGCTTAAACTTAACCGCTGCCAACCATGTCATTCACTACGACCGTTGGTGGAATCCAGCTGTAGAAAACCAAGCAACAGACCGCGCATATCGTATTGGTCAAAAACGCTTCGTTCACGTTCATAAACTTATTACAACGGGGACACTCGAAGAGAAAATTGATGAAATGTTAGAAAGAAAACAATCATTAAACAACGCCGTCATTACAACCGATAGCTGGATGACCGAACTATCTACAGATGAACTAAAAGAATTACTTGGTGTATAAACAAAAGGAGCTAATCTCAAAAGATTAGCTCCTTTTTCTATTCCAAAACCAATTGCTTATTATAATTCCTGTTAATCCGCCGCACGTATCCAGTAATGAATCTTGCCACATCGGTGTACGATCTCCCGTAGCCCATTGATGAATTTCATCAAATGTTGCATATCCCGCAACGAATAGAAGAGCGTATAGGAAGCACCTTTTTCTCGAATAACCCGATCGATGAAAAGCATAATACGTCAATGAACCGAGCATAAAGAACACCATAAAATGAGCACCTTTACGAAGGAAAAACTCAATAAATCCGCCTACACCTTTATTTGCAATGCTAACAGGTGTACCACCACCATAATCGATAGATACCCACGAAAAATGCTCTTTCACAAATTCAACATTTACATATTGTTCAATATCCGAGCGCATATCCTGCTTTTTATATGGTTGTGCCGAGGAATAGAAAATCAACCCCATCCATAGTAAAACAGGAATCCAAAATAACCATCTACGTTTCATTCTTCCGAAGCCCCTCTCTTAATCTTTTAAGAGTACCAAAAAAAAGAATAAATTTCACGCCAAAACATGACATTTGCACCCTATTTATAAAGTGAAAGGGGGTGATAAACATGGCAGTCGAAACAATCGTAACAGACTTAACTTTACGTCTTGTCTTAAACAGTGGATTAGATAAGAACGGAAAAACAGCTTTTAAGCAAAAACAATTTAAGCGTGTTAAAACAAACGCAAACTTAGAGCAAGTACAAAACGTAGCACGTGCTCTTGCTTCTTTACAAGCATCACCGCTTCACGCTATACAACTTGTTAGCACATCAGATCTTTCTACCCTATAAGGTTAAACTTTACTCAGTGGGGGGCATCCCCCGCTGATTACACCGATCGCCCTACCCGCATATAACACGATAAATAAAAAGGAGGAAATAAAGTATGCAAGTACTAGAATTAATTTTTGCGAAAGAAGATGGAAAAACAGTTGTTTTTTCTATCGAAAAACCGATCACACCCGTCGATGCACAAGTCGTAAATCAAGTAATGGATACCATTCTTGCCTCATCTGTATTTTCAACAATTAATGATAATACCCGAAAAAAAGGTGCTCGTCTCGTAGAAAAGAATGTATCTGAAGTTCCTATTACCTTATAAACAAAAAGACGAATCTGCATCATTTTGCAGATTCGTCTTTTTTCTTCGGCATTTCAATCGGAATAAAGATTTTTGAAAAACCGACGCATACATATTTATAATGTTCTCCGCCTATATCAAACTCAGTCGTATATGTTGAGAAGAAAATATAATCATTTCGCTTTGTATAATTCTCGATTAATAATCCAACTTGTGGCTCAACATATTTTTTCGCCAACTTCTTACCAGCCGATGCTAAATCGCCAAGGAGACCCTCTTCATTTTCCTTTTGAACTTCGTCTAGCTTCTTACTTACATCATTACGTTTCATAAACTGCTTTGCTGCCCAGTCCGTATATTCACCTTTACTCGGATTACTATTTGCTAAATATACTAGAAGCACGACAACTAGAGCCATAATAATATACTTTTTCTTCATACTATCTCACCGCCTACTCTTTTCTATTTTCATATATATGTACAAGCGATGCAAATTAGAAAGACTAACATCTATTGATTGTAAACGAATAGCCAAAATTTACAATATGAAACGGAATATTAACAATTAATTCACTTAATTCGTATATAATTATATTTGGTATTACTATCATTTATAAGGGAGGAATCAAATTTATGAATGAAGAAAATGATATTATTATTTCTAATTCTACAATGATGCTGGAACCTTACAAGCACCCTTATTATCAAACAAAAATTATCGAAAGTAGCGGAAACCATCTTTACTCCTGTCAAACTGCTCTCCAACTCATCAAGCAATCTTGTCTAACCAATGTTCACTCTACTTATCAAGGTAGACGTAATGCAGTCCAAACAAACTTTAAATTTAAACAAAATGTCCCAATTCCGATTAATCATCGAGAATATATTTGTGCTTTCCCGACAGAATCTCCTTCTTCTCCAAACTGTATATGGCTATTTTATAACCATATAGATGACATAGAATTTTTCAAAAAGAGTAAAAAAGCTAACATTCATTTTTCAAATGGCACTACTACAACAATACATATCAGTCCCCATAAGTTAAAACAGCAATTATTAAAAGCTGGATACGTATTATCACGTATGAACATGCAAGATTCACTACAATTTAAAAACCTCTTATTACATTTACTACCTTAACAGAATAAGTAGAATGGAAAGCAATATCCTTTGCCTTCCATTCTTATAATCCTATTTATCCTCTTAAGCTATTCCGCATTTTCTCAAGTGCTTGCCGATACACCCACCTCACTTGATAATAGGTCATTTCCATCTCGCTAGCGATCTCCCCCATCGTCTTCCCTACAAAAAAACGTTCGAAAATAATATACTTCTCCTTCTCATCTAATACACTCATAAAATCCTTTGCTCTCATTTCAATATCTTCAAAATGGAAGATATCCTCATATTCCCCTACACATACACACTTTTCTTGCACTGCAAACTCTTTCTTCAATCTTTCTAATATATAACCACGCACAGTTATAACTGCATATGCAGGAAAACTTCCTTTCTCCGCATCATACCTTTCATATGCATGCCAAAGACCAATTAAACCACATTGATAATACTCTTCATGATCTTGATAAATACCTAACTTCTTTATTTGATTTACAATCATTCCTTCATACAACACAACTGTCTCTGTAAACGTCGCTGGCTTCACACAGTACCTGTTTCTAAAAGGTATACCTCTTTGTTATTCCGCCGGTACCTCCACAATATAAAAATAAAGAAGCGATTTCACTGTGAGTAATTTTAAATACTACCGCCGAAATTTTAAATTACACGAAGTAGAATTTGAAATTCTGCTAGTCGTATTTGAAATAAGGGTAAAAATAAAAAAGGTGACTCTCGAGAGAGCCACCTTTTAGTCCAATCATATTATGCGCCAAAACTGTTTCCTAAACCTTTTAGAAAACCTAGTCCTATCGTTAAAATAAAGAAAATTACAATTAAAATTGTCGCTTGTTTCTTGCTTAAGCCAGCCACAATATGTAACCCTAATCCTGTTAAAATTAAACTCCAAATATTAAAAATCTCAATTGAAGATGCAATGCCATTTAAAACTGTTCCTTTTTCAAATAAAGGAGCTAAACTTGTATAAGCATCCGTTCCATTTCCTTCAAAAATCAAACCTAATCCTACATTTAACAAGCTCCCAATGTAGAAAACAAGATTAGCGTATAAGTAAATAGATAATATCTTCATGTAAGGAGTATCATTGCCCATTAACATCATAATCACTTTATAGAAACCTGCTGCAATAAAGAGGCCGATAGGTGTTCCAAATAAACCAAAAAGTGCTCCGCCACCAAGTGCAAACCATTTTATCATTTCCCCATCTTGGCCATTCATTTCTTTTGCCACTTCTGGGGTATTAACCACTGATAAATAAAATACCGCAGCTGTCGTAACCGTCCCAATTAGAACAAATAAAAGGAAAGCTATCCAAACCGGACTTTTCGTCTTCATTCGCTCAAACTGTTCACCTGGAGATGTAATCATCCCTAATAATGACGGCTTTTTCGAATCTACATCTTGCGTATTAATATTCTTTTCCATTATAACGCCCCCTTATTTATACTGGCATATTTGGTAAAAATGCTGTAATTAACATAACAATCGCTGCTAAGAATAACGCTTTAATGATGAATAAGACGATAATTGGAATAGCTGCTTTCACTTTACTTACTCCCGCTGTAATTTGCAGTCCTAACCAAATTAAAACGATATTCCATAAATAGAATACTTCAATCGAACTCCCTATTCCATAAGCAACTGAACCTGTCTCAAATAGTGGTCCTAAGCTTGTATATGCAGTTGGTGCGACACCTAAAATTAAAGCTATAATAGCATTAATAAATCCACCAATAATAACAACAATGTTCGCATATACAATAATCGTTATTAATTTTTTATAAGAGGTATCATTCCCATAGAACATCATAAACACTTTATAAATAGCTGCAACGACGAATGTTACCAACATACCACCTATAGTACCCGACACAATGCTGGAAATAACATCGGATGTCAGTGAACTCTGTCCTGCAAATTCACCTAGTTCTTTTTTCATTTTCACCATCTCAGGTGACGTATTCGTAACGTATGTAGTAAAAGCACTTAACAACCCTTGTAATAGCGCCATTAGGAAGAACATACCCCAAACTTTCTCGCTCGTCTTCATTCTCTCAAACTGTAAACCAGGAGAAGTGATCATTCCGAACAATGATGGCTTCTCTCCGCCAGCTTTTTGCGTATTCAAATTCGCTTCCATTATAACGCCTCCTTCTATTTATATAACCCGTTCTAACGGGCGGTTCACTTCCTCAACATAGAGGCTACGAACCGCCCACTAGAACGGTAATGTGTAGTGGAGAGCTCCCTCTCTATTACACTACTAACTTATTCATAACGTAATGCTTCAATTGGATCTAATTTCGCAGCTTTATTTGCTGGAATTAATCCGAAAATAATACCGAGTGTCATAGAGAATAGTACGCCACCAACGACAACTTCCCATGAAACGAGCGGTGGCCATTTCGCAAATGTGGAAACGATATATGCCCCGCCATATCCAAGACCAATTCCGATCAAACCACCTAGAAGCGTTAACATAACTGCTTCAATTAAAAACTGTAATAAAATTTTACTACGTGTTGCCCCAAGCGCTTTACGTATCCCAATTTCACGCGTACGCTCCGTTACAGATACGAGCATAATGTTCATAACACCAATACCACCAACGACTAATGAAATACCCGCAATACCACCGATAATCATCGTCATAATACCAGTTACTTTAGAAACATTTTCTTGGAATTCTTTTAAATTCACTAGTTCATATTTACCTGGAATTTCACTTGGCTTACGACTATTTAATACATCAACAGCTTGTTTCCCAGCTGCTTCTAAATCGTCTACATTTTTAGCTTGAATTGCGATATTTTGAATATCATCTGTTCCGAATAAAACAGGCCATAATGTAAGGGGGATTAACGCTTCTTCCATTTCAAATCCCATAAACTCATTATCAGATGTATACACACCGACAATCTGCATCGGTTGTCCTTTCATCTCAATAATTTGCCCAACTGGGTTTACGTCCTTAAATAACGTCTTTTCTGTTTTTGTACTAATCATCACAACGTTATTTGCATGAGAAATATCTGATTCATTTAAAGTACGTCCCTTTACGACCTTTACTTTATTAACCGCAAAATATTCATTATCAAGACCAATAACATTCAGATTTGCTTTTTTATCATTTACATCTAGTATCTCTGTCGTCGAATTTGTCGTAATAACATGTGAAACATCTTTCACTTGTTTTACTTCTAAAATATCCTCTTCCGTTAACTTCGGTATTTCAAATCCGCCTATAGCAAACTCATCATTCATATCTGGTTTAAATTGAATTGGCATAAGGTTATTACCACCAGAACCTGCGAATTTCGACTTCAGCATCGCTTCCCCGCCTTGCCCGATTGCAACGACAGTAATAATTGAACCGACCCCAATAATAATACCGAGCATCGTAAGCGCTGAACGCAGTTTATGAGCTAAAATAGAAGATAGAGCAATTTTTATACTATCTAGTAAACTCATACCGCACACCTTCTATCTTCTGTAATTTTCCCGTCTCGCAGTACAATGCGGCGGGAAGAATACGCTGCTACTTCCTCTTCATGCGTAACCATAACAATCGTTGTACCTTCTGCATTAAGCTTCGTGAAAATATCCATAACTTGCTCACCAGACTTCGTATCAAGCGCGCCTGTAGGCTCATCGGCCATAATGAACGTTGGATTATTCGCAATCGATCTTGCAATCGCTACACGCTGCTTCTGTCCACCTGATAATTCATTCGGTAAATGATGAACCCTATCTGACAAACCGACTTTACCAAGCGCTTCTAGAGCCCTTTGACGACGCTCTGCTTTCTTCACACCACCGTATACGAGCGGAAGTTCAACATTTTCTACTGCCGAAAGACGTGGAAGCAAATTAAAGTGCTGAAACACAAAACCGATATATTCATTACGAATTAAAGCAAGCTTTGACTCGTCTGCTGTTAAGATATTCACATCATTCAGCATATATTCGCCTTCAGTTGGGCGATCTAAACAACCGATAATATTCATAAGCGTTGATTTACCAGAACCAGACGGTCCCATAATCGAAACGAACTCACCGCTTTGAATCGTTACACTAATATCATGTAAGATTGGCACTGCCAATTTTCCTTGATAATACGTTTTAGCAATATTATTTAACGTAATCATTTCTCTTTCACTTCCATTCCGTCATACACGTCGTCGGAAGGATTTTTAACCACCTTTTGCCCCACTTTTGCGCCTTCAACAATCTCTGTCCAGTCTCCATCAGTAGAACCTTTTTTCACATTTTGTTTACGAAGCTTTCCTTTATCCTCAACATAAACAAATGCATCACCATCTTTTTCTACAATACTCTTAGTCGGAACTGCAATCATCGTCTTATTCTCTAAACTTACTTGCAGAGAAACGTGATAACCCGGAGATAAACCATCTTGACTATCAAGACTTGCTTTATATGTATATTGGGACATATTTTGAGTCGCTTCACCCATACCACCAGCTTGAGCCATCTCTGCACTCGTTGGGAATTCACTTACCTCTGTAATTTTACCTGTCCACTTCTTCTTATTATTCGCTTTTGCAGTGACAGTAAATGTTTGATCTGGTTGAATTTGTGACTTCTGAAGCTCAGTTAACGTCCCTTGCACTTGGAATGGATCTTTAGACGCCACTTGTAAAAATGCTTTCCCTTGACCACCTAACGCTTGAGATGAACTTTGCGCCGCATCTTTATCTAACTTTTGAACGACACCAGTAAAATTACTATAAATCGTAAGCTCTTTCTGCTTTTTACTTAACTCTTCTTTCTGCAACTTCCCTTTTTCTTTCTCAAGATCAGTTGTCTTTTGTGCCATCTCTAACTCACTTACTTGCTCGTCCATCGGATCCGTTACTTCTTTCCCAGCTCCGCTATCCTTTGCCTTCTTAATTTCTTTCTTCAACGAATCAATCTTCTTCTTCCCTTGATCATAACGCATATCCGCCATCTTCTGATCAAGCTCAGCTTGCTTCATTTGCAAGTTAATCTCTTCATTATCATAAGAGAATAACTTCGTACCTTTCTCTACCTCTTGTCCTTCTTTCACTGCAATATCTTTCACTTTCCCTTTAGTCGGATCCGCATAGAAACTTTCAATATTCCCTGGTTTCACCTGGCCAGAAATTAATTTCGTATTATTAAGCTTTCGCTCCGTTACCTTCTCAAAGCTCACAGCATCAGCAGATGTTGATGCCCCCTTCTTCTTGCCTTGCATAATAAAAATATTAACTGCTGCTACAATAACAATTAGTGCAATAACCCCGATAATAATCCATTTCTTCTTCTTGTTTGGAGTACGAACCGTATTTGGTACCATATTCTCTCTCCCTTTATAACTTAATAGTTTAATATAAAAATTGTATAAAACTTTCTGAAAACAAATTACATATTATTACATTCTTTTTACAAAGTTTTACACATCCATTTATATTGTAACAAAAATTCCAATGATTAGAAATATGACATCTTGTCTTTTAAGATAGATTTAAGGAAAGGTTATATTAATATAAGAAAAGCCATTCCTTATTAATAAACTCCTTACCAAGATAAATTATTAAAATCATTTTCCTAATTGCACCATTATCATTTTTGTCACATATATTTGACATTTCATTTATTCAATTATAAAATGTCATATATAAATGACATTTCTAATGCACGAGGTCTACAATTATTAATAGGAGGTTTATATTTGAATAACGTTAAACAATATCGAAAATCTGAAGGTCTATCGCAGCTAGAATTAGCTAAAAAAGTTAATGTAGCGAGACAGACAATAAACTTAATTGAAAACAATAAATATAACCCCTCTTTAGCCTTATGTATCGAATTAGCAAAAGCACTAAAAACAGATTTAAACAGTCTATTTTGGGAGGGAGATTAAATGATGAAAATTGAATGGAAAGAAAGAGTTTATAATAATTTTGTTGGAACAATGAGTGAGAGAGATGAATATCAAAAACAAGAAATCAATAAAGAATTATCTGTAGCTGGAATTGGTTTATGGTGGTTAAATATGTTGGTAATGCTTATTATGTTACTTGTTGATACTATGAACCACACAATATCTATAGGAACTATATTAGTTTTTCTATCTAATATGATTTATGCTAATTATTTAACATTTAAGCTTAAGAAAAAAGGTTTAAATGAGACTGAATGTGCAACAAAAGAAGAGTATTTGCAACATAAGAAAAAATTAAGAAAAGCGGGCTTAAAAGCAGGTGTACTTTGGGGCTTTCAAATGTTTGTTTTTATGAATTATATCCTTCCCTATGTAGGTTCAGAAGAAATCTCTATTTCTTTATTTGATGTTGGGCTTTGGAGTTGCGGCGGTATATTTTTCGGTGTAACTATGTACATGATTGGTTTATTAAACCTAAAAAAATTATACTAATTAACAAAAATCACTTACACATAAAACTGCAATTTTACATACTTTTTCTTTTTGCTAATATAAAAGCTATCCAATATAACAATTGGATAGCTTTTCAGAGTATTGAATGAAAACAATAAAAATCATAGAAATTAGGAAAATAACCTGCATCAAGAGCTACAGCTTCAACTTTGAATCCAAATTTATCAATTTGAGCTTGTAGGCGTGCTAAATTTGGCTCTCGGAATATGCCATATTTCCAGCCATCATATAGGTATCTGTAATCATATTTTACTTCGCATCAGTGGTGCGACGATCTAAGAAATGTAAACTGTTCGGTTTTCCATCCCTCATCAAAAATCCACTATCTGGATCATTTGTACTTATACGAGGTTTTTTAGTAGGGGTATTACTTTCCTTTCTTGGTTTCAATTCTTTTTTCATGTACCTCATGATCTTCGATAATCGCACCTTCTAGTTCACCTATATAAAATTTGGGCTTTTCTTTTTATATTTATGTACAATTTTATTTTTATTGGCATTAGCCTTAATGTGTGTAGAATCTATCATCTATGCATATCCTCCCACCATACGGTGCTCCGTAGCTTGACTCACAATCTCATCAAAGATTTCTTCAAAATATTTGTATGGATGAAACGAGTACGTTGATTCCAACTGATTATAGAATGATCAGGGATCGTATCTGATAGAGAAAACCCTAAAAACCAACGGTAGGCGATATTTGTTTTAATTTCTTTTTCTAACTGCTATTCCGAGCGAATGCCATAAAAACATCCAAGAAACATCATCTTAAATAAAACAAAAGGTAGCTATACATGTTTTCATTGATACATCAATACGATTCATTTTTTCACTCCTTTTCTAAAAATAAAAAAACATGCTATAAGCACGCTTTAGTTTGTTGTAAAAGCCGTATTTTATAACAAAAGCTTACTATAGACATTATCAGTAGTAAGCTTTTGTTCTTAGGATGCTTTTTTGGGTGTTGTTTTAAAACCCTTTAATAAGTTCAAACTTGAATTGTTTTTTAACGCTAGTAAAAGTGGTTTTTCTACTAATTTATGAAATACACAACCTAAGATTGTAGTCGAAATAACTAATAAAGTAGTTGTTATCCATAAACCTAATATACTATACAAATTACAAACTAAGAATACCTTGTTAATCACTGTATAGATCGGTATATGAGTCAGATACAATGAGTAAGAAGCGTCCCCTAAAATAGCGAGTGGTTTCATTGTGAAACTATAATCTCTTTTTAAATCTATTGAAGCTGCGCCTAAAATAATTAACGCGGAAGAAAAACCAAAACAGAGAATTCTAAGAACAGAGAATTTATCAAATATCCCTAAGTTGATAAATATCCAAGAACCTAAGAAAGAAATTACTCCTAACATTAATATTGGTTCAGCAAACTTTATATTAAATTTTTTAACACTATAAGCGACTACACACCCTAATAAAAATTCAAAATTGTAGTGACTAAAAATAAAATTAAAATACGAAACACTTTCTTCGTTTGAAATGTTTGGTAAATTAAACAAAACAATCACAAACCAGACACTTGCTAACATAACTGAAACTCTAGGTTTCAATACAAATGTAAGGCTAAATAACAAATAGAAAAATATTTCAAAACATAGGGTCCATCCTACTTCTAAGATAGGGTGATTATCTTGTGGAAGTAATAGAAATGATTTTATTATTGAAACATCACCGTTTCCGTATTTGAGAAATATCGGTAAATATAGTAATGTCACAACCCAATAAATAGGGTACACTCGAACTAATCTTTTAGTTATAAATGGCTTTAATCTGTTATTTTGACCAAGTTCTCCATAGTGGATGTAAGCTATAATAAATCCACTTAAAACAAAAAAGAAATCAACTCCAGACCACCCTGGATTAAAATAACCATTTAAATACTCGTAGTTGAATTGCAAATACATAATTCCCGTTATATGGTGAAGTATTACTAATACTGCAGCTATTCCTCTAAAGTAATGAATTGTCGATAAAATTCCCCTTTGTCTCCTAATGCTTTCTTTCAATAAGTATCCCCTCCATTTTCTTAGACAAAGAAAATTATACATTCATTACAATTAATTTTCTATATAATCATAAAATGTAATATTTTTACGAATGTGTAAATCTAAATCGCAATACTATTACCTTGGTTGTACCTATTGTTGTCAAACTGGATTCCTTATTTTCTAAAACAAGAAATACTTTTGTTCGGTCCGAAGTATTAGGCTAAGCATTTAAAACCGCTACTTTTTTATCAGTACAAACCTTAGCATTTATAATCTCCTCATTCAAAATATTTTCTTTAAATTGAAAACTGTTACTGCTTTAATTTCATCTGCATTTAAAGATATGCTGTATATATTATTCACTGAATTTTTACAAAACCCAAGATCTTGAGTATATCCTTCGAAACCATCTACTGGCACAGTATAAGTCTTCTAGTGTAATCTCTCCCAATTACACTAGAAGACTTATATCATTTGGGATTGGTATCTTGTAATATCCCGTTATAATCCAATATCTTAGAGTTTATACGTAACTTTCTTCCGTTCGCCGTCCAATTGGCTGTTACTAGGTTAACTGAAAATGTATTTTTGGCATTAATTTTCATGTCCACTGTAGTTATCATACTTACTAGCTTATTAATAAGTATATCGACATTAGTAGTTCATAAGTTCATCTCCAGAAAAGTTATGGAATACATTAGTATTCCACCTTTTAACTTAGAATTAGAAATATTTATATTCGATTTCACACTGGATACACCATCGAATTCGAAAATGGTGTTATTAGAGTTATTTACTCTATATTGAATATTAATTAAATACATGTTTTTAAATGAGTTATCATTAGCGTAAACCCCATATATGCTTGTTCCGTCAAAATCGATTAATATATTATCTCCAAATGTATAGTCAACCTTCCCTTTAAAATATTTAGTACTCAAAGCGTATTTTGAGAATTCACATTCACTTTGGATATTGTTATATCTCCTTCTATAGTACCAAGATCAAAATATTAACCTGTGTGAATTCGACTTTTATATTACTAAAATTAATATTCTTTAATTTTATATCTTTTAAGTAATTATTTCCGTCCGCTAAATATTCTTTTACTATCGATAACAGTCCGAATTTCGTTATTATTGTGACGTTTTCCAAATTAATATTTTTAAATTTAGACTTACCCACAATCCCACTACCCACTAATTTAAGAACTTAGTCAGTATCATTTACATGTACATTTCTAATGTAAACATTCTCAATATCACCTGTAGTTCCTACTATATAATTTGTGTAATCACCCATGATAAATGATAATAAATCATCATCTACGTTACTGGATATATTTTCTAAATTTACATTTTTAAGTGGTGGTTAGAAGTGTAGAGCATTACTTCCGTTATTCATATTAATATTGTTACCTTTAAAATTATTTACATCAGTAATTAAAAAACAATATTTCCACTCATTTCCGATGTCTTTAATTTTCTCTATAGTAAGATTTTCAACACCTTTAAACACTATACCAATACCTGGCCATAATTGAGGATTAACATCGTAATTACTATTCGCTTGTGGATTACCTGTTTTATTTAAATCGAATACTCCGCCAATTAATCTAACATTCTTATCGCGAATATCTGTTATATGTCTTCTAGTCACTATCAATTCTCTATTGGTCCATCTTTCATTTTCAGCACTACTCCATCTGCTTTTTCAAACGTTGTACCATTTGGTATTTCCAAACAACCTGAAAAGCTATCCAAAATAATAATTGGATAGCTTTTCGAACAAAATATTATGCCGCTTTAGGAGCATTTCTCTCATGTCCACGTTGAACGATGAACAAGAAGATTGTTGATAAAATTGCACCTGTTAATAGTAAGATGAAGCAACCGTCCCAGCCAGAACGATCAACAATAATACCAATCGCTGCATTAGCTACAAGACTTCCGCCCACATAACCGAACAGACCACACATACCAACTGTCGTACCTACTGCAAATTTCGGTACTAATTCCATCGCACTTAAACCGATTAAGAACTGTGGTACATAAATTAAACAACCGATGATAGAAACTGCAATACTTACAACAAGTATGCTAGTTGCTTGCCAATATACAAACGTACCAATAACAACTCCGACCATACTAATGATACATAATGGCATACGTTTTCCTTTAAATAATTTATCACTTAAAAGACCAACGATTAATGAACTTGGAATTGCCATACCTTCAAAGATTGCGTACGCCGCGTGTGCTTCATTTTTTGAGAAGCCTTTAACTGTCGTTAAATAAAGTGGAACCCAGTTAATAACGCCGAAACGAATTAAATACACAAATGCATTTGCAATACATAAGAACCATACAAATTTATTTTTCACTACATACTTCATTAAAATTTCTTTTGGTGACATCTTGTTAGCATTATCTGCTTTTTCAAGATTTTCATAGTCATTACGATACTCATCAATTGGAGGAAGACCTTCTGATTCTGGTGTATCCTTCGCATTAATCCAAACAAGAACTGAAATTACCATTGCGATAATCGCAGGGAAAATAAACACACCGCCTTGCCAATGATTTTCACCAAAAATAGCTACACCAATTCCGACAAGTGGTGGTACGAGCATTCCACCAACGTTATGTGAAATATTCCAAATACCTGTTTTCGTACCGCGTTCTTTCTTCGAGAACCATTTCGTCATAACGATACTACAAGGGGGTGCTCCCATACCTTGTACAATACCGTTTAGAACAAGTAGTGTAACAATCATTCCAAATGACGATGCAAAACCGAAACAAATATTTACAAGCCCTGATAAAAATAAACCGACTGCGATAAAGCGCTGGGCGAAAGCTTTATCTGACAAATTCCCCATAAAGAACTTACTAAATCCATAAACAATTGCCATGATTGAACCTAGTAGTCCAATTTCAGCTGTACTAAATCCATATTCTTGTACTAAATACGTACTTGATAACGTAAAGTTACTACGAACTAAATAATAAGCAGCATACCCAACTGAAATTCCCATCAATACACGAATACGTAATAATTTGTATACTCGATTAATCATATCCGCTGGCAATCTCTCAATTGCAGGTGCTGGCTTAAGCCATTTAAACATATATTTTCGTCTCCTTTTCTCACTTCTGAGAGAGACGCTGTCTATTCCATATCTCGATTATTCCGCTATTTGATATATTTTTGTTTGTTCTTCTAACCGGCTGTCCTTCTATTTCTTGCTCATTCTTCGCAAACATTGTTGGTACGCCAAACGAAACCTTTTCTAAAATGTGACCCGCTTCTTCTGATAAACAATAATCAATAAATAAATCCGAAATAATACCATTCGGTGCACGTTTTAGTTTCGAAATCGCATTAACAGATAATCCTGTTTGCTCAGGTTCGTTACTTAAAATAGGAAAGCCTCGTTTTTGAAGCATTCTCTGATCTCCCATGAAATTGATGCCTATCATATATTCACCGCTTGCAACAAGTTCTGCCGGTATGTAACCATTCACTGTTACTTCTCCAACTTGTCCTGCCAAGTTCTTAACATATTCCTTCGCTTTTCCTTTACCTAAAGTATCAATAAGTGATTGAAAAAACGTATATGCTGTTCCTGAGACATTTGGATCTGGCATAACAATCTTTCCCTTATATACTGGATTTAATAAATCTTGCCACCTTGATGGATAAGGAAGTCCGAGCGGTGCTATTTCTTTATTCCACCGCTCTTTATTGATCGCAATTGCCAGCTTCTCCACTTCATAACCGTACCAATAACCGTCTTTATCTTTAACAGTTTTTGAAATACGTTTCGCATGCTGACTCGTAACAGGAATAGATAGATTTTTTTGCTTCATCATTTGATGCGCGTCTACCGTACCGCCAATAATAATATCTGCTTTCGGATTTCCAGCTTCCTCTTCTACCCTCCGAAGAAGCTCTTCTGTCGAAAGACGAATAAATTCATACGTACAGCCGCGTGGTTTACAAAATGATGACAGCAAAGCTTCACCAACTTCCTCACGAGCTGCTACATACGCAACAAGATGACGATCATCCAAAATAGGGAGACCACTTTTATTATATTTAATAGAGGTTGTATCTCGAGAACAACTAGACATCGCTCCTCCAATTACTAGCAAAAAGAAGAAAAAGGCTATCTTTCTCATGACACATTCTCCTTTACAAATAAATTTGCAAGGGAGCTTTTCATATACATAACATTCCCGTTATTATCGCCGAGATATTGCACAACAAAGTACGATGGATACACAGAAATAGTAAGAATGTCTTCTCGCTCATTCTTTATACGCTTCCCTGTTTTATAAGCGGTAATATAAGCAATCGGTTCATTCTGTGATTGTAATAATTTCTGTATTTCTCCGTAATCTGTAATTTGCTTTGCGTACCGAATCGAATCAAGTATGTGCGTAAGATTCATCGCACGTTCTACATCACCTTGGCGTACTATGACATCCTGTGCTGACGCAAAAAAATCACTAATACGTTCTGGTGTGTAATACAGGCTTAACAAATACGTTTGAAATGCTGAAATCATTGGGTCCGTACCTTTCTTTCCGTACATATCAGCCCCGTACTGGAACAAGTCACCTACTGCAAAAGTACGTTTATGTCCATTCAAGTACGTTACTTCTCCAGTAAATACTTGTTCTTGATTCTTAGCTTCTCTCGGTTCTATTTGAATTCGGTCAAAGAATGAAACAATCGTATGCAAACGAACTTCATCCGTAATAACAATTTCTCCCCACTTTTCATGCCTAACCTTCATTTCAGTAGGCAGGGATTCATTCACCCTTTGTAAAACAGTTTGTTTGTCATTCACTATTGTGATTCGATTGTATATTTGCTTCTCCATCACATAAAACAAAATAAGAGAAACAATTATACAAAGGACAAACATAAGAATTTGAAATGATAGCCTTTTCATTTCTGCCTACCTCCAAGATAAAAAAACGTTGTTTCGAAAATACCGCATAATTGTTTCATAAATGTATCATTTAACCGCTTTCAAGTTTTTTATGTCTTCCATTCGTCTCGGAAGCAAGAATGTAATAAATATTGTAGTGCCTATTTCTTCACTACTCTCAATTCGCATACTTCCGCCCTGCTTATTCATAATCTCCTGACAAATATACAAACCGTAACCATTCCCGTAACTAGAAGGCAGTACCTTCCCTTCTGGCGATTCATTCCACTCTGCAAGCACACCTTCATCTATACCAATGCCATCATCATGAACAAAAACCTTTGCCTCACGTTCATTTACAATTACATTCATACGAATTTGCGTAGCATCGCTATATTTTATCGCATTATCAAGCACGTTTAAGAAAATCTGTTTCGTCTTATCGAAATCCGCAACAACATGTACATCTGTTAACTCATTTATCACTTCAATCTCAAATTTCTGCAGGCGAGGTTTCACAATTGAAACTGCTTCTTCTGCTAATTCCTTTATATTCACAACTGTAGGTGACACTTCAAACGTACTCGTCCCGTACTTTGAAGACTTAAGTAATTCCTCTACAAGTGATAATAAACGCTCACTTTCTACAGCCACATAACGCAGGCTCTCCTGTACATCTTCCTTTGCCTTCAACTTTGGAATTAAATCCACATAGCCAATAATCGCCGTTAGCGGTGTTTTCAACTCATGTGTAATACGGTCTAAGAAATCTTTCTGCTTCTCTTTCTCCTCTTTCAATTGCTTAATATGTAGTTCAATTCCATCCGCCATCGCATTAAAAGATGCTGAAAGCTGAGCAATTTCCACATATTCATTTAGCTCAATCTTGCTTTTATAATCCCCATTCGCAAGCCGCTTTGCCATTTGTCTTAACTGATCGATTGGCTTATGAAGAGACTTTGCCAAACGAATTGCAAAGAAAATACCCGCAGCTACTAGACAAAGAGACGTCATTAAAAACGTCCAGCCAACATTTGTTAAAACTTCCTTCTCACCCGTTAACTCATTTATAAAACGAACACTTCCGATGACATCGTTTCCATAATAAACTGGGCTTGAAAACAAAAGAATTGGAGCTGGGTCTCCCTCTTCAAAAACATAAGACTTCTTCCCCTTCAAAGAGCTCCCAATATCAATGTTCCGATGAAGAAGTGCTCCTTTTTGCGTATCCGCAACAACATCTCCATTCTTTCCAATCATCTGTACACGGACATCCATACGCTTCGCTAAATACGAAGCAATTAAAAGTGAATTCGGACCGAGCGTCTCTACCTCTGCTTCCTTCTCTAAATAATTCATTGTATAAATTTGTGCTTCTACACTTAATTTCTCTAAAGAATTTGCCGCGTTATGATACATATTCTTTTCTAACGTAATATAAACAACTGCGTACAAAAGAACAAAAATCGGGATTAACAGTCCCACTATTCCAAACACCATATTTCTTTTTAAAGACATACCATCACCACTTAACAATCCAGTTTATAGCCAACGCCATAAATTGTCTTAATATATTCCCCGCTATTCCCTAGCTTCTTCCGCAGTCTTTGCACCATAATATCAACCGCTCTCGTATTTCCGATATACTCAAACCCCCATACTTTCTCAAGTAACTCATCTCTCATAAATACACGCTGCGGATTTGAAGCAAACAACTGACATAAATTAAACTCTCGGTACGTTAACTGAATTTCTTGTCCACTAACATGCACTTTTCTTTCCTTAGGACAAATCGTTATCTCTCCTGCCCCAATTACTTCATGACTTACCGTTACCTCTGCCTTCTTCACACGCCGCGTCATATTCTTGACCCGAAGAATAAGCTCAGCATAATTAAATGGCTTCGTCACATAATCATCCGCACCAAGCTGCAGACCAAGCAATTTATCATTCATCTGACTCTTTGCAGTTAACATGAGCACTGGAATATCCCTATTCTTCTCACGGAACAAGCGAAGCAACTCATACCCATCTGTATCTGGTAGCATAACATCCAAAATCAATACATCCGGCCCTTCATTCCATTTCTCTAAAGCTTCTCTTCCATCAGCCGCCGTGAGCACTTCATACCCTTCCATCTCCAACTGCATCCGAATCAAATTACGAATACTCGATTCATCATCAACTACAAGTATTTTCATTATTCTCCTCCTTTCATCCCGTATTATAGTACAGTTTAGTATAGCAAAAATCTTATAAAAAAAGAGAGGGTATTGTCGAACATATGTTGAACGACAATACCCTCTCTATCACTTATTATATTTATTTAGCATACCCATTAGGTTGCTTCTGATGCCAATTCCAAGCATGCTCAATGATTGTCTTCACATTTACATACTTAGGATCCCAACCTAACTTCTCTTTCGCTTTCTGAGAAGAAGCAACTAAACGTGCTGGATCTCCCGCACGACGTGGCGCTACTTCAGCTGGAATTTCATGATTTGTAACTTCACGAACTGCATCAACGATTTCTTTTACACTGAAACCATTACCATTTCCTAAGTTATAGAAATCACTCTCTCCGCCGTTCTGTAGGTCTTTAAGTCCTAAGAAGTGAGCTGCTACTAAATCTTCAACATGAATATAATCACGGATACAAGTACCATCTGGTGTATTATAATCATCACCAAACATCATAATCTTCTCACGTTGACCTAACGCCACTTGCAATACAAGAGGAATTAAATGCGTCTCTGGACGGTGATCTTCTCCAATAATACCATTTGGAGTTGCACCAGCCACGTTAAAGTATCTGAAAATCTTATAACGTAAATTAGAAGCTTGGCTATACCAATGAAGCATCTTCTCGATTGCTAACTTCGTTTCTCCATACGTATTCGTTGGATTTGTCATCGTTTCCTCAGTAATAAGGTCTACATCTACCTCGCCATACGTCGCCGCAGTAGAAGAGAAAATAAACTTATCTACCTTAAACTCATCCATTACCTCTAATAAGCAAAGTGCACCGTACACATTGTTATTATAATATTGAAGAGGCTTCTCCATACTAACTCCAACTAAAGAATCAGCTGCGAAATGCATAACAGCCTCAATATTTTCTTGTGTAAAAACATCTCTTAAAAATGCTTTATCACGAAGGTCGCCATTATAAAACTTCGCACCTTCCGTAATTGCATCCTCATGACCCGTTTGTAAGTTATCTACTACTACTACAGATAAACCTTCGTCTACTAATTTTTTCACAGCGTGAGAACCGATATAACCAGCTCCGCCGCAGATTAAGATTGAATTCATTGTCTTCCTCCTACATATATTAGGATTTCTTATTCACTTACTTATTATAAAAGGTATACGATTGCTCGTATACCTTTTGTGTACCTTTATTACTTAGCAACGAAATAATCCGTTACATATTGTGCCCAAACTTCATGCCCTTTAGCACTTGGGAAACCGAATTCTTCTGTTAAGTATGGTAGAATAACCTTCGTTGATGCATCAGGCCATACCCCCCAATGATCCACATATGTATAACCATTTTGCGTCGCAAATTGCTTTAACGCTTCAATTGCCTTCGGATAATTCTTCGCACCATACACTGGGTTTGGTGGTTGAATCATAATCGTAGCACCCTTTGCACTAGTAGAAAGTGCTTGCACAAACTTCTGTGTACTCGCAACAGAGTTTCCATTACCAGTTTTACCATTGTCAGTAATAAACGGTGGCTCGAATAAAATCACATCTGGATTTTCTTTCGCAATCTCTTTATCACGTTTATTTGTGATTAACTCGTCTGTACTTTCACCCTTATATTCCTTTACTGTCACATTCCATAACCCTTTACCGTAAGCAGTTTCTAAATTAGCCGTTAACTTAGCTGCCCAAGCATCTTTTTCAGATGAAGAAGCTTCATCACCAACAATTACAAGGTTTACTGCCTTTTTATCCTCAGCAGCTTTCTTTAACTTCTCTTTCACTTCATCTGGTAAATTCTTCGCATATGCTTCATTAAAAGATGACTTCGCATCTTGGTTTTTCTCTGCTTTCTTCGCTCCGCTATCTTTCACTTCAGATTTCGTTTTCGTTACTTCACTCGTCTGTCCTGTCGCATTCGCAATCTTCTTATTCCAGTACAATTTACCGCTCACAACCGAAGCGACAAACAATACAAAAATAACTAGGACAAGTACTGCTTTCTTATTCATCGATTCACCTCATCTATTAATCTCACAATATATAATATTAATATAAATCTATGCAAAAATAAACCCAACTCCTACCAAAGGAGTTGGGTTATTACATATTACTTAGTCACTTCAAGATGCGCTCTTAGCTTATTCGTAATATCTTGTTTCGCTGCATCTGGAACATAGTAGTACCAAATACCATCAGCAGCTTTGTGGCCGTCACCTGAGATTTGGATATCTTCACTATTTTGCAAACAATTTTTATAATTCTTTTGCATATCAAACATTTGATCTTGTGTTAAGTTTGTCTTCACATTCTTTTGAATCGCTGTTAACACATCACCATAGCTCGATAAAGAAGAGAAGCTTGCGCCCTTCTTAATAACAGCCTGCATTACTTGACGTTGACGCATTTGACGTCCGAAGTCGCCACGAGGATCTTCTTTACGCATACGTGTGTATGCTAGAGCTTGGTCACCTGTTAAGTGGATATTACCTTTAGAAAAATGGTGATTGTCTTGCTTAAATTCTAGATCATTATTAACGTCTACACCACCAACTGCATCAACAATGTCTTGAAAACCTTCCATATTCACTTCAATATAGTAGTTAATAGGTACATTTAAAAACTTTTCTACTGTCGCAACAGACATGTCTACACCACCAAATGCATAGGCATGATTGATTTTATCACTTTTTCCTTTTCCAACAATCTCTGTATATGTATCACGAGGAATACTTACAGTCTTCATTGAATTATTTTTAGGATTTAACGTGATAACCATTAGAGAATCTGAACGTCCTTTATCTTCACCGCGTTCGTCCGCCCCTAAAAGTAAAATTGAAACTGGTTCAGACTTATTAATTTTTTCTTCTTGTTTATTATTCTCATCGCGTTTTAAAGGCTTATGAACTTCATCTAATGTTTTTGAAACAGAGGAATATATATTATAAGCATAGATTCCTCCACCTATAATTACTATTCCTATGACACCTAGTATCCAAATTAGGATTTTCTTTTTCATTTCATTATAACCTTCTTTCTTCAATAACCTACTGTCATTTGGTTTATTTTCAACCGTCTTAATTTTCATTCATACAACTTATGCACTATCTTTTCAATCTCTAATTTCTCATGATACTCTTTAGTTATTTTCTTGGTATATTTTAGTGATTTGAGATATACCAACTGAATACATCGACTTAGATAAAATAATATAAAAAGGGTGCTCTATATTAAAAATATCCCGTTTTGGCCTATGATAAAATATAAAAGTAGAGTTAGTTCCTTTGAAGTACTCCCCCTACTTTAATTATTTCCTATATACCCTTGAAAAACAAATGTCACTTTATAACACACCTATATAAAAAAACTTAGGGAATATCTATAACCTGCTTCTCTCTATAGAGATTAGAAAAAAATATATAACACAAAACTCATTAAGCTAATCATAAAGAACTATATTTAAAAATACTAAGAGGCTGTCATTTTATAATTTGAATCACTATTTTTATGTATATTATTTCCTCTACTAACTCTAGAATTAAAATTCAATCCATGAGTTAATCCAAAAACAAAGCAAAAAATAGTAAAATATGTGAACCATCCTTGAAATATAGGCTCAACCATAAACGTTAAAAACATAGCTGTATATAATCCTACAATTAGTGCTTTTAATAATACTGGTTGACTAGATTTGACAAAATTTCGCAAAGTCAACAATGCCAAAAACGTTACTAGACATAATAAACAAAAGGACAATATACCAACATCATATCCCACATCTAACCACATATTATGTGCATAATTCAAACTTAATGATGTTTTTCTCCCTCCTGTTGGATTTATAAATAATCCTCGTAATGCTTCCTTCCA
Organism: Bacillus sp. N5-665; assembly: GCF_022637375.2. Lineage (NCBI taxonomy): Bacteria > Bacillati > Bacillota > Bacilli > Caryophanales > Bacillaceae > Bacillus > Bacillus sp. N5-665. The sequence goes on along the minus strand of NZ_CP093325.1, from coordinate 236,672 downwards.
TGTTTCAAAACGAGGATCGCTTCCCATATTCATTTCATTGAATCGAGAAAATAAGGGATATTGTAATAAAAAGTATTTAATAGACATATTATTTTCGTATAAAAAATTCAGCAAACCTACAAATAATATTCCAAAAAACCATTTTATAATTTTAAAATATGTGACTTTTCCAACCAATAAACTTACAGATATTAGTGAGACTAAAATCAATACAAAACCTGTTCTATTTGCTAAAGTTATAACCCCATACAAACTAACCATAAATGCGAAGATACACAAAACTTTCATGATTTTCCCATATCTTAATTCCTTAAAGCTCATAAAACAAATTGGTAGCATTATTAAACCAAATGACAAATATGTATTAAATCCTGTAGCACTAATAAGACTGTCATTCCAAATGTTTAAAACATAACGACCATTTAATGCTTTCACTGCTACATCCATATCACCGTACATATTAATTGTTTTCATTAGGCTTAAAAATGAAAACAACACAAAAGAGAAGATAATACCAAAAATAATATTATAAGCTATTTTTTTATCTAACCCATCTTTTCTTGCCACAAGTTCACCTAACATAAATAAGCAAACAGGATATAATAAATAAGAATAAAAATTAAAGCTAGAAGATATATACCCATAACTATTCATTGTGAGGGTAAATATGGTAGAGAAAGCAATGATTATACCTAAAATAATAAAATATCTAATATTAAATCGATAAAATATTAGATGAATTAATAAAAATGGTAGTAGCAAAAAAGGTATAAAAATTCCTTCTCCCCTAAAATTTAGACAATATAGAACAAGAGCAAAAAAATATAAAATTTGTATTTTTCTGCCTTTATAAACATCATTAATTCCCAAAAATAACAACTCCTAAAGTAAAAAAAACTTTACTATTTCATAACAATTCATTTAATTCTAGAGTATTTTTTAAACCTTTATATTATCTTTATCCTGTGATATCCCCCAAAAACTTTATGAATATAACAGTGCTTTTATTGAAGATCTATTATAAAAGGGCTAAAAATCTATATAAATGAGTTGCCTTGTCACTTTCTTATTCTATAGAAGCTAAACATTTGATTTGTAAACCTTATGTGAATATGTTTTTTATTACTTAATTCACATTTCAAAATTATAATTCATTTATATAACTTCTTAACCTTTTAATCTCTACTAAATAAATCTCTTGTATACACTTTATCTACTACTTCACGTAAGCCATCAGATAGTCTATTAGCTACAATTACATCACTTACCCTCTTAAAAACATCGAAGTCATTTATTACTCTAGAATTATAAAATTTCTCTTCATGAAGAGTTGGTTCATATACAACTACTTCAATCCCTTTTGCTTTAATACGCTTCATAATCCCTTGAACAGCTGATTGTCTAAAATTATCTGAATCCATTTTCATAGTAAGTCTATATATACCTACAATCTTAGGATTCTTCTGTATAATCATTTCTGCAATATGATCTTTTCTTGTTCTATTCGCATCAACAATTGCTGTCATTATATTATTAGGAACATCGGCATAATTTGCCAATAGTTGTTTTGTATCTTTAGGTAAGCAATATCCACCATAACCAAAAGATGGATTATTATAATGACTACCTATTCGTGAATCTAGTCCAACCCCATCGATTATTTGTTGTGTATCTAATCCTCTTACTTCTGCATATGAATCTAGTTCATTAAAGAAAGCTACCCTCATCGCTAAATACGTATTAGCAAATAATTTAATGGCTTCTGCTTCAGTTGGATTTGTAAATAATACATGAATATCATCTTTAGTAGCTCCTTGAACTAATAAATCAGCAAATACCATTGCCCTCTCCGATTGTTCACCAACAATTATACGCGAAGGATATAAATTATCGTATAAAGCTTTTCCCTCTCTTAAAAACTCTGGTGAAAAAATAATATTCTCCGTTTCAAATTTCTCTCTTACCTTCTCTGTATACCCTACTGGAACTGTTGATTTAATTATCATTATTGCTTCCGGATTTATAGATAAAACATTAGCAATCACAGCTTCGACGGTTCTTGTATTAAAATAGTTCTTATCCGAATCATAATTTGTTGGCGTTGCAATGATGACATACTCTGCATCCTTAAATGCTTTATAATTATCTGTGGTGGCAACTAAATTTAAATCTTTGTTTGCTAAAAATTCTTCAATCTCATTATCCATAATTGGAGATTTTCTATTATTAATCATATCTACTTTTTCTTGAATAATATCAAGTGCTATTACCTCATTATATTGAGCTAATAAGATTGCATTAGATAAGCCTACATAACCTGTTCCTGCTATTGTGATTTTCATCCTAATCACATCCTCAATAACTTTTTTATAAAACGTTTTGGTTTAATTAAATAATATTGTAAACTGGAACCATAATGATTTTGAAAATTCTTCAGTATTTCCTGGTTTAAATCTGGATCATCAAAGCTACATTTTGTAATATTTTTATCGATTTCTACATTATAATGAGCTGTAATTCCACTATGTGTTCCAGAACCATCTAATCCAATATTTTTCACTCGGGACTTGACTGGATATACAGTGAGTAGATTCCTTTTTGATTGAGTATAGCACCAACGGATTGCCCATGAATCTATAATTCCTTCCATTTGGGAATCCAACATATTCGCCATATCTCTTCCACCGCGATTAAATCGATTTTTCAAACGTCTGCTCGATTTAAATTCTACGTAATCTTTTACATCCCAATCCACTTGATCCCATCTATTCTTCCATGTTGCCCACCCCCAACTACATCCTCTATAAGAGTAATAAATCTCACTCTTATAATCCTTTGGAAATGCAATTGGTATATTATATCCACTAATTGACCATACCTTTTCTAAATTACAATAGTAATCCAACGCATCATTCATATAAGTTAAAAAATCAGGTGCTGTTATTAAATCATCTTCTAAAACAATTATTTTTCCATACTTACTAATAATTTCACTAACTCCATTAATTACCGATTTGGCTAATCCCTTATTTGCCTCGGATTTCGTAATCGTAAACGACTTGAAATATTTTTTTTCTTCAATACTATCTATATAATCTCGTACTACTTTCACTTTTTCTACTGATTCTTCATTTTTAGCTGCATCAGAAAAAATAAAGATATTAGATTCTCTTGCTAATTCATTCTTTGATAAAGCTTCAATTGTTTGTATTGTGTGTTCAGGTCTATTGTAAACAAAAATTATCACCGGAGCTAACATTCAGTGACCTCCATTATTTAAATATAATTTATAGTTTTCTTACATTAAATAAATATTTAGGGGAAAATGCCTTTATAATCATGATACTAGATATTCGTGTTTTTTTAAAAAATGCTAACACAAAGATATTTGCAAAAGCTTGGGCTATAAGGGTTGCAAAAGCCGCCCCAAAACCACCATAATTAGGTATTAATAGATAATTTAGTCCTACATTTATTATCAACCCTGCAGAAGTATAAAGTAATGTATACTTCTGTAAGTTTTCAACTAATAGCCAAATTGAACGTGCAGATCCTAATGTTGCAAAAGTACCTGCCCATACGCTTATTGTAACTATATTTGCTGCATGTTTATATTCGTGACCATATAAAATAGCCACAATAAGATCCGAAAATAAAATCATACATATTCCAAATGCTATTCCAATCCATGCCACAATTGAATACAAGGTTTGCATAGAATTAATATAACTATTGTGAGACTGCAACTTTTTCTTCATAATAATAGGTTGAAATGATGTAATAACAGCTAAAGGTACAAAATACCACATGCTTGCAATTTGTGTTGCAGCCGAGTACATACCTAATTCCTTCTTGTTCGTCAGCATAGAACCCAACATAACCTTGTCGATTTGCATATAAAGAGTGACCATCAATCCTGAAAGAATCAAATACCAACTTTTTGATAATACTTTTTTTGCATATTGAAATTTAAATTTCCATTTCGTATGAGATGTTCGATTTTTAAAATATGCAATAACTAGTGCTATGCCTACAATCAATGCATCAGATGTATAAATGAGAGCTAGGTGCATTAAATTCCCATTAAAAAACACAAAAGCAATTTTAAGTAATGCAGAAAACACATACGCTCCCATACGAATCAATGAAGATATTTTCGACTTTTGATACGCTTGTATCCAATACTCAATAACCTCTAATGATTTAATTATCATGGTAAATGACATAATCATTACAAGTAAATGTATCAGCGGCTCATTTGGTGCTAACATCCGAACACTTATACTAGCCAAAAATACTACAACAATACCACCTAGTACTCTCAAAATTAACGACGTATAAAGTATCGTTCCCTCTTCTTCTTCTTGGTGCAAAATCGATTTTACGGATAATGTTTCTAAACCTAATGTGGATAATGCGGTAAACAACGTAACAAAGGCCAAAGCATAATTGTATAACCCATAATTTTCAGGTCCTAGATACCTAGCTACCAATGCCATTACAAATACACCAATAACCATATTAAACACTTTGTCGCCAACTAGCCAGCTTGCATTACCAATAATCTTTGCAGCAACTTCGTTTCCCTTTATACGTTTATACGATAGTGCAATAATATTTTTAACTTTCAATGCCTATACCTTCTTTTATAAAATATCTTCATATATATCTATTAGACGTTTCACGTTTTTTACAGGATCATGTGTTTTTAAAGCATGCGCTCTTGAATTGTAAGAAAAATCCAAAGCCAATTTTTCATTTTCAAATATTTCACATACATAATGCGCTAGCATATAAGGGGCATCGGTTTGATATACAAATCCTTCTTCTTTATGCTTTAACATATCTGACACACCACCGACATCTGAAGCAACACAGGGAACCCCTAATATCATTGCTTCACCCAAAGAATTCGGACTATTTTCAATAGATGATGGACAAACAAATACATTTGACCGTAGATATCTTGCGCACATTTGTTTTTCATTTAATAATCCAGTAAAAATAATTTTATCTTGCAGATTATATTTTCTAATTAACTCTTTAATATATTTCCCATAAGATGAAATTTTCATCTTTTCTTTCAAAGTTTCGGATTTTGTTATATCCATACCGCCAATATATAACTTTGTATTAGGAAATCTCTTTAATATCAAATGCATTGCTTCAATCATAAAATGAAGACCCTTTATAGGATAAGACCCTTGACTTAAAAAAATAGAATTCCTTTCTATTTTTTCTATGTTCCACCGATGTTTATAAAACTCTTCTCTTAATGTCTCATCACAATGATGATAAATTACATCGGGGTTTACCTGAGTAGAACATGCTTTATCCCAAGTAGTTCTACCCATAACATGTCTTACTTTCCTCAATGCCTCAATTTCAAATTTCCCACGTTTAATAAATCCTCGTTGCTGCTTTTTAATATTATCTCGTTTTAATAAATCCCTAAAAGTATACCTATTTTGTACCTTTACAGGTAGAGATAATGTATAGTGTTTGGCATAAATAGATACTAGACCTTGGATAGATATCACCGTCTTAATATCTTTCTTTTGACAAACATTTATCATCGAAAGCGTATGAGTAAATTCAGTACCAAAAATATGAACGATGTCAGGCTTACATTCTTCTATAACTTTCTCTAGATATTGGTTATTCCTGATTTCGTTTACATCACTACTATTAACGGCGGGGAATATATAGTATTCAATTTTATCCCCGCGTAATAACTTCACATCATTAATTCTGTTATTTGGAGATGCAACAGAAAGTAACACACCATCAGTCGACGAAAGTGTTGTAGATGCATTAATGAGCCATCCCCCAAAAGGAAGCACTTCCTCATTCAGAAGTAAACTAACTTCTGGAAGAGGGATGTTTGTAAGCCACAGTATTTTCATATATAAAACTCTCCTTGCCCCTTCACTCTAATTAACTACAGATTAAATTAAACAGTTTGAATCTAAAAATTAAAATATTACTTATAATTTATTAATAATGATTACTACTAAAAAACAGCGTATATCCCTTTAATATTATAGCCAATGCTCCGAAGGATTCAGAATAATTTTTCTAAAACAAGTGATATAAGGAAATTTAGGATTCTAAATACCTTACTAATTCGAATGTATTTCATTCCAAATAATACAAATATTAGATTTTCTTAGATATTGTACTATTTTCAATTATGATGTTAAGAAAATCTAAAATCTTTTTCGTTTGAACCGTACTATTTTTATTTTTTAAAATAAATATTCTGGCCCCCTCAGTTAACTGGTTTATTTTTTCATTTGGAGTCGATAATACCTCCTCAACCGCTTGTCGAATTGAATTGATGTCGCTATTATTTATAGAATAAATGTATTTACTATATTCTTCTGGTATACATTTTAATTTTGTGGTTAAAAATGGCGTCCCTGAAACCATATATTCAAATGTTTTCGAGGGAAAAGAATACATGGTATATTCATCAGCTGGGTTTCTTGCATTAATTAGTAACGAAGCTTTTTTTTCATATTCAAAAACTTTCGCTCGTGGTTGAAAACCAAAATATTTAACTCTATGATCTTTTAACGATAGATTTTCTATATATTCCTTCATATCCCCATCACCAAAAAGCCAAAGTTCAAGGTCACTGTCCTCTATTTGTTCAAACGCATCTAAAATATTTTTAACTCCATATTCAAAAGCCAATGTGCCTGCATACATAATAGCCTTACTCTTAGGCACTTTAGACAAATCTAAATCGTTATTAAAAATACCTTCCATGATTATATACGGCTTACTGGAAGTATTTACTTTTTCTTTCATTGGCTCAGCAAAGAGAACATAACCATCGTAGCTATGTTCAATAAAACTGACTAATTTCACATAATATGATAGTAACATTTTCTTAATCCAATGCATTTCCTTTTGTCTCTTAGTATTCATTACATCACTTGAAAGATCTGTAAAAACATTTACTCGCTTTATTCTGAATAGCTTAGAAACTACATAAACCCCTAGAGACAGCGGTGTATAATTAAATGGTGTTAGAATAATTTTATCTTTATCATTAAAGTTTTTTATTCCCCATTTCAACGTTAAGAACATGCCTTGAAATAAAGAATATAACTCTTTAATGATTGGCAAATTAAAATTAGATAAATACTTTACTATATATTTATTATTTAATTGCCTTTTTCTTTTCTTAAAATATAAGAATTTCCCTCTTGGATAATATTGTTCTTGATAAAGATAATTTATATCCATATCAACATCTTGATTCTGAGAGAAACCACTTACTAATGCTTTCTCAAAAGAATATTGTGCAATACGGGAAGGTTCTCTTTTCGTACTAGATATTGATTCAAGCCATTCTTCGTCACAAAGACTACCAAAATATAAAATTTTCATTTTCTACACCTATAAGATTAGTTTTTTATAAATTTCAATATCATTTTTACAATTACTTGACAACTTTTCTATTTATCTAGTTGTTAAGTAAAATATCAATTAATAGTTTTGTTTTGTTATTTTTATATTGAACCTCACGTAAATTATTGTATTCCCTCTGTTTTTGAAGATATTGACACATTAATACACTCAATTCTTTTGAATTAAATGCATCAAAGAAACCTACGTTTTCATACCCTTCAAGTATCTCCTTTGCAAAGGGTGTATCGGCCGCAAGTATAACCCCTTGACACATCCTTACTTCAAGTAAAGGCATACCAAAGGTTTCAATATAGGAGGGGAACAACAAAATTGACTTAGCATATGCTTCAAAAACTTCTTCCCTTGTTTTCAATCCTTCAAAACGAATAGGTAATTTTTCATTTTGTATTATCTTATTCAAATCTACAATATCTTGATTCTCTGTTCCATTTAATGTAAATACAACTTCGTAATCTACGTTCGTTACTTTTTTTAAATGCTGACAAGCTTCTACAATAACCCTATGATTTTTATACGCACTTTCACTAGCGGGATAAAAAAAGGTTCTTAACGCCTTCGTATTAGGTTCAAAATATTTATTTATTTCTACATTAATAGTTGGTGGTATAACTTCAATTTTATTTTCTTCAATTCGAGCTTTTTCTATGCAAGCTTTTTTCATCCATTGGGTCTGAACAATAACATGCTTTGCTTTTTTTATTGAACTAATTATATTGCGCCCTATTATATTTTGATATACCCAGAATCTTTTATTCTCTTTAATTGAAAATTTATAATCCACAAATGGTAAAGGTTGATGCACATAAAGAATCTGCTCACATTTTATGCGCGGAATTGTAATATTTTGAAATGAAAGTACCTTATCCACTTTATATTTTTTCACCAACTTTGGTGCTATAACTTGATCAAAATAAAAACGGTGCCCCCAACTTTTCTTAATCCATGGAAATTGTAGTACCTTTATATTATCTGTTTCCTCTAATTTAGGCGTACTTAGTACAAAAAACCAATTAACATTTTTTTCTTTACTTTCAACTACTTCATTATAAAAATCATTTAAGATGGATAATGCTCCTCCACTTTCTGCTGGAACATCAAAAACCATAATGTTCATATTTTTATTCCTTTCTCTAAACAAAATTGTTAAAAATTTTAAAGAAATCCTTAACAATATTCACAAGCTTTACATATACTATTTCATCTTATCTTAATAACTATTCATTGAATAAAACTTGTTATTACTCTCTCACGTAGCTCTATACAACTCAACGTGCTCTATAAACACCAAAATAATTTTATAAAAGTATTAAACCTTATAATACTTTTACATTTATTTTTTATATGTTAAATAGAGAATACAATCAACTTATAATGATAGTAATTGTATTCTCTATTAGTAAAACTGAGATGAAGTTAATTACTGCCTACATACACAAAAAGATATCGCTTAACTAAAAATAGAGATATAAGTAGCTTATATTACTCCACATTTATTGACTGATATTATTTTGTATCAAAAGTGATCATTTTAGGTTATAAAAAATTTATTAATTTTACTTTCCCCAAACAACTCTATTAACATAGTCTGTATATGAAAGAATTATTCTAAGTACCTTATCTGATACATTTGGCATACTGTAATCCCCTACAAGTCTTAATGTATTTTTCTCTTGAGTTTCTAGTACTTCTAATCCTTGGAGAATACGCTCTTTTCCTAAACCAACCATCATAACAGCTGCTTCCTCCATTGCCTCTGGTCTTTCATGAGCTTGTCTAATATTGAGCGCCTTAAAACCAAGAACCGAGGATTCTTCACTAATGGTACCACTGTCACTAAGAACTGTTTTCGATTTAGTTTGGAGCTTCACATAATCATTAAACCCTAATGGTTTTAAGGTTCTTACTAACGGATTAAATTTAACTCCTTTTGTATCAATCATATTTTTAGTTCTCGGATGTGTACTTACAATTACAGGCATGTTATATTTCTCTGCAATTGCATTTAGACTATCTACTAAATCAAAGAAATTAGTTTCTGAATTAATATTTTCTTCCCTATGCGTAGACACTACAAAATATTTATCCTCTTCCAACTCTAATCTTTCTAATATATCTGAGTTCTCAATATCATCTTTCCTTGAATTTAGAACTTCAAACATTGGACTTCCTGTTTTAATAACCCTGTCTGCCGACATTCCTTCTCGTAATAAATATTCCCTTGCAATATCACTGTAAGTTAAATTAATATCAGCTGTATGATCTACGATTTTTCTATTAGTTTCTTCAGGTACCCTCTGATCGAAACATCTATTCCCTGCTTCCATATGGAAAATTGGAATATGTCTTCTTTTAGCTGCAATAGCACATAAGCAACTATTTGTATCGCCTAGAACTAAAAGTGCATCTGGTTTAACTTCCTCCATAATAGGATCAATCTTCACCAATATATTCCCAATGGTTTCTACCGCAGTCCCAGTTGCTGCATTTAAAAAATGATCTGGTTTCTTCAATTTAAAGTCATTAAAAAATACTTCGTTTAATTCATAATCATAATTTTGGCCTGTATGAACGAGAATATGTTCTATCGATTTTGATTCTTCTAGTTTATTTATCACAGCTGATAGCCTTATGATCTCTGGTCTAGTACCTACAACTGTCATAACTTTTAATTTTTCCATTAACTATACCTCCAAAAAATAAGTATCTGGTCTTTCTGGATCAAAACATTCGTTTACCCACATTACTGTAACGAGATCGTTTTCTCCTACATTTACAATTGAATGTGTATATCCAACCGGTATATCAACAACTTGTAATTTTTCTCCACTCACTCGATATTCAATAATATCATCTGAATCTATTTTTCTAAATCGAATTAAACCTTCACCACTCACTACTAAAAACTTCTCATTTTTAGTGTGATGCCAATGATTCCCTTTGGTAATTCCTGATTTTGATATATTTATAGAAACTTGCCCGCGCTCTGGTGTTCTAATAAACTCTGTAAATGAACCTCTATGATCACTGTGCATTTTTAAATCGTATGAAAATTTATCCTTTGGTAAAAAACTTAAATATGTACTATAAAGTTTTTTAGTTAGGGCATCTCCCATATTTGAAATACTTAAATTTTCTCTACCTTCTTTAAAACTTTTTATCACATTAGCTAACTCGCCAAGTTTAATATTATGCGTTACAGGCACAAAACAATAATCATCCTGTATAGTTGGGGTATGATTTAAAGCTTTGAAAAATTCCTCTAATACATCATCTATATAGCAAAGATTCAGTTCTACATCTGGATCATTCACTTGAATATCTAACCCTCTAGCAATATTATGACAAAATGTAGCTACCACCGTATTGTAATTAGGCTTACTCCATTTTCCAAATAAATTAGGTAGTCTATATACATAAGCTTTAGCACCAGTTTCTTTAGAGTAATTGAATAGTGCCTCTTCACCAACTTTTTTACTTTTTCCATAAGGATTATTATTTTCTGCCTGAATGGAAGAAGTAATAAGTACAGGGACCTTATCACCTTGCTCTTTTAATAAGTTTAGCAATTGAGATGTAAACCCAGCATTTCCTTCCATAAATTCGTTTTCATCCTTAGGTCTATTCACACCAGCTAAATGGAAAACAAAATCACATTCCCTCGTATACCTTTCAAGTAATGTAATATTATCTTCTCTAGAAAATTCGAATATATCTTTATACCCCTGATTTTTAAGTTCGGCAACAAGGTTTTTTCCAAGGAAGCCCTTTGCACCTGTAACAAGAATTTTCATTGGTTATCCCGCCCTCTAATTCATTGAATAAATATTCGTCTTATTCCATTCCTCAAGTTCTTTTTTTACATAATCTAATTCTAATAATTTTTCTTTAATTTGCTCAATATCAAGGATTTGTGTATTATCTGAATTATATTCTCCAACAGTAGTAAGTTTTTGATTTCCTTCTGCAAAATACTTATCATAGTTAAGATCTCTTCGATCCGCAGGAACCCTAAAGAAACCTCCTAAATCTTCCGCTACCACGTATTCTTCCTTCGTTAATAATGTCTCATAACGCTTCTCTCCGTGGCGTGTACCAATTACTTTAATTTCATTATCAACATTAAATAATTCCTTTACAGCTTGAGCAAGATCACCAATGGTACTTGCAGGAGATTTTTGGACCATAATATCCCCAGCTACAGCATTTTGAAATGCAAATACTACTAATTCTACTGCCTCTTCTAAGCTCATCAGGAATCTTGTCATATTAGGATCAGTCACAGTTAAGGGGTGGCCCGCTTTAATTTGTTCTATAAATAGTGGAATAACTGATCCACGTGAAGCCATAACATTACCATATCTCGTACCACAAATAAGTGTGTTCTCTGGAGATACTGTTTTTGATTTTGCCACAAACACTTTTTCCATCATCGCTTTCGAAATACCCATAGCATTGATTGGATAAGCCGCTTTATCTGTAGATAAGCAGATAACTTTCTTCACATCATATTCTATAGAAGCCGTCAGTACATTATCCGTACCTATAATGTTAGTCTTAACTGCTTCTAATGGAAAAAATTCACATGAAGGAACCTGTTTTAATGCAGCTGCATGAAAAACATAATCTACACCATGCATGGCATTTTTAACACTTGCTAAATCTCTTACATCCCCTAAATAAAATTTCAATTTGTCATTGCTATAAAGTTTTCTCATATCATCCTGTTTTTTTTCATCGCGTGAGAAAATACGAATCTCTTTTATATCAGTATCTAAAAATCTTTCCATTACTGCATTACCAAAAGAACCTGTACCGCCTGTTATTAATAAAGTTTTATCCTTAAACATATTAATTGCCTCTTTTCTTATTATTTGAAATGATTCATTATTATTTCATACGAGTTTCTTGCTGTATAATTAGCCTCTAAATATCTCCTAGCATTAATTCCCATAGATTTTCTCAATTCCCTGTTACACATCTGATTTAGCTTTTCATTGAAACTCTCATTATTACTACTTTCACACCACAGACCAAATCCACCGTCTTCAATAATCTCTCCAATATCCGTATTTATATCAGTTGCTGCTAAAATAGGCATCGAAGCTTGCATATATGACAGAATTCTTGAAGGGAAGTTAGGTATTGTAAATCTTCTATCAAGAAATATTAATCCAACGTCACACGAATTTGCTAGAATATCATACTCATCTTTTGGCAGTTGAGAAAATAATTGTGTATTAGTTAAATTTTCGTTATTAATGCATGTTTTTAGTTTAAGGAATTCCGTCCCCGCTCCAACTATAATAAAGTGAACTTGATTATTATTTTTATTACCTTTGAGACACTCTATTAAAAAGTCAATTCCTTGTGGCTTCCCAAGATTTCCTCCATAAATAAAGACCGTTTTATCAATTGGTATCTTATATTTAGCCTTAACTTCATTACTCTTTCTTACATCCTTTTTTACACTTAAAGGTTCTATGCTATTTGGACATACTTCAACAATATCAGGAGATATTTCAGGATTATTTTTTAATAAGAAATTCACGTTAGCTTGTGACATGCATCCAATATAATTTGAGATGCTATACAACTTTTTTTCCTTATTCCTAAAATATTTATAAAGTAAACTCCCAATCCCCTTTTTCTTTATCATACCTAAATCTACTGCATTTTGAGGGAAAATATCTTTTAGCAATAAATATGTTTTTGCATTGTCTCTTTTTTGTACGTATTCAACCGCCTTTTGAAGCGTTATTGGCGGTGTTGAATATAACACTAAATCAAATTTAACATCTGAAAAGTAATTTTTAATACCTTTTAGAAATTTAGATTCCAAGGTTAAAGTTGAAATACCCTTTTCAATCATATTAGTTTTTTGAATATTACCGATTTGTAGTTTTAATATTTTACAATTTCCCGTATCAATCAACTTGTTTTTTTGCTGTTTTCTCTTTTCAGTCGGAGAAATAACATAGACGTTACTCCCATTATTTGTAAATTCCCGCATCAAATCAGTATATATGCCCTTTTCTTTAATCGTTGAAAAATCTAGAAGTGTTAAAAACAAGACATTCATACATTAAACTCTCCTTACCGGAACCCCTACATAAGTTCTAGATTCAGTTATATCTCTAATTACCACAGCTCCTGCACCAATTTTACAGCTATGTGTAATATTTATATTATTACTTACTACACTACCAATTCCCAGCCAAGTACCTCTTCCAACTTTCACCGTCCCGGCTAAATGTGCCCCCGGTGATATATGAACATAGTCCTCAATTACATTGTCGTGATCTACTGTGGAAGCAGTATTAATAATGCACCCTTTCCCGATTTTAGTACAACAGTTAATTACAGCTCCTGCCATAACTACAGTACCTGCTTCCAAATAAACCTGTTCTCCAATAGTTGCGCTCGGATGAATTAATACCGGGATACTCGCCTCTTCAGCTTCAAGTTGTCCCTGTATCTTCTCTCGTATGGCATTATTACCAATTCCAACAAAAAAATCGTAATCATCTATATACTTTGAGATGCTTGCTGATTTATCAATTATTTCTATTCCCATTGAAGATTTTACATTTTCGTTATCATCTAAAAAAGCAATACTCTTCCATTTATTCATTTTCAGTGCAATATCAGCTATGACTTTTCCATGGCCACTAGCCCCTATTATAAGGAGTTTCTCTTTCATAACTTTATACCTCCTTTTCCATTCCCTTTAAATGGTTCCATTGTAGCAGCAGTTTCTGAATTAATCCCTTCTCTAATAAAAACCTTCTTAATTGTTAAAAGAATAATCTTCCAATCTGTAGTGAAACTTACATTATCTACATACTCTACATCATAATTAAATTTCTCTTCCCAACTAATAGCATTTCGCCCATTAACTTGCGCTAACCCTGACAATCCAGGCCTAACTTCATGGCGACGCTTTTGATGTTCATTATATAGTGGTAAATACTGAACTAATAAAGGCCTTGGTCCTATAATTGACATATCGCCTTTAAAGATATTAAACAGACCTGGTAACTCATCAAGTGATGTCGAACGTAAAAATTTCCCGAACTTAGTAAGTCTTACACTATCAGGTAGTAGCTCACCGTTTACATTCTTTTCATCTGTCATAGTTCTAAATTTATACATCTTAAAAACAGTTCCATGCACCCCCGGTCGCTCTTGTTTAAATAATACTGGGCTACCCAATTTAGTTTTCACGAGAAAAGCAACCATAAGGAGTACCGGGCTAAGCACTATAATGGCGATTAAAGATAGTATAAAATCCATTGGTCTTTTTATAAATCTTCTATAAATGCCACCTTTAGAACTCTTCATTATGCTAACCACAGTCCTTTAATAATTTTTACGACTCTATGTAAATCTTTATCTGTCATTTTTGTATCACTTGGTAAGCAAACACCATTCTCAAATAGTTTCTCCGATACATCTGTCCCAACGAAATCATATTTTTCAAAGAATGGCTGTAAATGCATTGGCTTCCATACTGGTCTAGATTCAATATTTCCTTTTTCAAGAGCTACCATCACATCAATCGGTCGGATTTTTCCGTTCAGAGTCATAGAACTTAACCAATAATTTGGTTCATTCCATTCATTACTAGGCATAAACTTAATGCCTTCAAGATTTTCTAATTCTCTCTTGTAAAAATTGAATATGTATCTTTTCTTTTGTACTCTCTCGTCTAATACTTTAAGTTGTCCTCTACCGATGCCGGCAACTACATTACTCATACGGTAGTTAAATCCTAGTTCACTATGTTGATAATGTCTTGCTTGATCCCTACTTTGAGTAGCCCAAAATCTTGCCTTTGAAATTTTTTCTTCGCTATCAGACACAAGCATTCCACCGCCGGAAGTCGTAATAATTTTATTACCATTAAAAGAAAAAATACCATAATCTCCAAAAATACCGGTATGTTTACCTTTATAGTACGTCCCTAAAGACTCCGCAGCATCTTCAATTAAAATAACATCATATTTTTTACAAAGCTCAACAATTTTATCCATATCCGCAGAAAGACCGTACAGATGAACTACAATAACCGCCTTTACATTGGGATACTTTTTAAAAGCCTCTTCCAATGCTTTAGGACACATATTCCAAGTTTCATAATCACTATCTATAAAAACAGGAGTAGCATTTTGATAAATAATAGGATTTGCTGTAGCAGAGAAGGTAAGTGTTTGACAAAAAACAACATCCCCCTCTTCTACTCCAGCCGCTTTTAGAGCCAAATGAATTGCTGCCGTTCCAGAAGATAGTGCTGCTGCCGCTTTAGAGCCAACTTTCACCGCTAGTTCTCTTTCAAATCCATTTACATTTTCCCCAAGTGGTGCAATCCAATTTGTATCAAATGCTTCTTTAACATACTCCATCTCATAACCTTCATCACTCATATGTGGTGATGACAGCAATACTCTATCTCCCATTAAAAAAACTTCCTTCCCAAAATCAATTTTCAATACTAACTTTATTATTAGCAATATCTAATAATCTTTCTCGTATTTCCTCTTTACTCATCCACTCAAAATCATTCATAAACCGGCTTAGAATTACTTGATCCATCAAAACTGCTTTTCCTATGTGAATTTTGGGGAATATTTGTTCCGGATGAATTTCTCCTTCATTTAAGAGCTCTTCATACATTTTTTCACCCGGTCTTAATCCAGTAAATTCAATTCCAATTTCTTCAATAGAATAACCTGAAAGAGTAATTAAATTTTCAGCTAAATCCACAATTTTCACTGGCTCACCCATATCTAGTACAAACAATTCTCCACCTCTAGCTAGCGTCCCGGCCTGAATAACTAATCTTGAAGCTTCTGGTATTGTCATAAAGTAACGAATCATATCAGGATGGGTAACTGTTACAGGTCCACCCTTTTGAATTTGTTTCTTAAATAGCGGGATTACACTTCCCCTACTCCCAAGAACGTTACCGAATCTAACTGCAACAAAACGTGTATTAGCACTGACAGATGCCATATGTTGAACAATCATTTCTGCAAATCGTTTTGTAGCTCCCATTACATTGGTAGGATTTACAGCTTTATCCGTTGATACCATAACAAACGTATCTACTTTAAATGTATCTGCTGCTTCTGCGACATTTTTCGTACCGAAAATATTATTTTTCACGGCCTCTTCAGGATTACGTTCCATTAAAGGTACATGCTTATGCGCAGCAGCATGGTATACGATATATGGTTGGTGCTTTTCCATTATTTCAAATATTTTATGTCGATCTTGAACATCCGCAATTTCCGTTGTAATTTCTACGACGTCTTTATAAGTAACTCGCATTTCCATTTCGATATTATAAATACTGTTTTCACCATGTCCTAAAAGCACAATTTTTGCTGGCTTATATTTCATTACTTGACGACAAATTTCTGAACCAATTGATCCACCAGCACCTGTTACTAAAATTGTTTTTCCTGTAATCTTTTCTCCGATTCCTGCATCATCCAGCTTTATTGGTTCTCTTCCTAACAAATCTTCCACTTGCACATCACGGAATTCATTAACAGAAACTTTACCATCTAAAAGATCTTCAAGCATCGGTACAATTTGCGTTTTCGCCTTTGTTTTTCTACACTTCTCAAAAATTTCATTGATTTGGCTTCTATTTAAAGAAGGAATAGCGATAATAATATGTTCAATATCGTTATCTTCTACAATTTCTTGAATATGATTTGTTGTACCAACAACTGGCACATTATAAATCTCCAATTTTTGTTTATTTCTATCATCATCAACAAACGCAATTGGGTACAAGTCAGCTTCCTTATTATGTAGTAACTGTCTTACTACCATATTTCCCGCTGAACCTGCACCAACAATCAATGTTCGTTTTTTATCATTAGCTGTTTTAATATATGTATCACGGAATATACGCCATACAAAGCGAGATCCACCAATTAATAATAAATGTAACATCCATGCAATCGCTAAAATTCGAACATAAATATCATGGTTTACAATTTGTTGAACAATTGCTGTTACAATAATAGAAAGTGTAATTGCCTTAAATATTTGTTTCAGTTCCCCAATACTTGCATATTCCCATGCTTTATTGTAAAGCTTATAAATAGACGCAAAAATGTGATGACTACACAATAATGTAATAGAACTAATAATTACTGTAGCAGGGATTTTGTTTAATACATTTGGGTGTATGAACCAATAACTTAAATATACGGCGGTTAATACAATAAATGAATCTAATAAAATTAATAATGAGAGCCGTTTTCGATAACTCAATATACATGTTCCCTTCTTTATATAATTGACATCTTAATTGATAATAAAAGGACTTGCTTCCCTATGCATGTACCTTTTATCTTTGTACAAGTTCATTCATATACTTCATCAATTCATCTTTCAATTCTTCATGCTGAAGTGCCATCTCAATGGTAGTCTTAATAAAGCCAAACTTCTCCCCAACATCATAACGAGTCCCTTCGAAGTCATATGCAAATACACGTTGAATTTCATTTAATCGTTGAATCGCATCTGTTAATTGAATTTCCCCACCAGCACCTGTTTGTTGATTTTCAAGGAACATAAAGATTTCTGGCGTTAATACATAACGACCCATAATCGCTAAATTTGATGGTGCTGTACCTTGTTCTGGTTTTTCAACAAATTGACGCACTTGATAACGACGTTCATTTTGTTCCATTGGATCGATAATACCGTAACGATGTGTTTCATTTTCAGGTACTGTTTGTACACCAATAACCGAAGACTGTGTACCTTCATATTGGTCCATTAATTGACGTAAACACGGTGTTTCTGCTTGTACAATATCATCACCAAGTAATACCGCAAATGGCTCATTTCCAATAAATTTGCGCGCACACCATACTGCATGGCCAAGCCCTTTTGGCTCTTTTTGTCTTATGTAATGAATATTAATTCTTGAAGAAGCTTGTACTTTCTCAAGCATTTCATGCTTCCCTTTTTCTAAAAGGCTTTGTTCTAATTCAAAGGAATGATCAAAGTGATCTTCAATTGCACGTTTTCCTTTTCCAGTAACAATAATAATATCTTCAATTCCTGATTCTATTGCTTCTTCTACTATGTATTGAATGGTCGGTTTATCGACGATTGGTAACATTTCTTTCGGCATCGCTTTCGTTGCTGGTAAAAATCTTGTCCCCAGACCAGCAGCTGGAATAATTGCCTTTTTTACTTTTTTCAATTATAGACCTCCATATCAGTTTATTCATATGTAACAATAACAAAAACCCTACCTATAGAGTCATGTTTATAACTCCATAGGTAGAGTTTCTATTACAAATAAATTATGGGCATCTAACCCATCCTCACGTCATACTCCCGACGACAAGCGTCTAAGGTAGGTTCGAAATAAAAATTTCTACCCACAGCACGACCGAGTGCCTCCGTTGATAACGGTTAGGAGACATCACCTGTTCTTTATTTAAAAGATGCCAAACAACTTTTTACGACGAATTTGTTCTGGATCTTCTTTATAAATTGCTTTCCCGCTAATTATTAAATACGGATTCTCTCTTAAATCATTCATAACACTTGCGCCAAATTCTTTCTCTATTAGTTCATAGCTTTCTGCTAGATGAAATCCTCTTGATGTTGTATTATGCGCATCTGATGCGATCATATGGGTTAAATTATGTTCCACAAGCTGTAGCGAAAACTTTTTAATTTTTTTACCAAACTTACCTAGTAAACTGCCTGCCGTTACTTGTGTTAATGCACCTTTATTAACAATGTTATATAACTTATCTGGCCGCTCGATTAACTCGGCATTACGTTCGGGATGAACGATAATTGGAATCATTCCTTTTACACGTAGTTCATAAAATAGTTGTTCTGCATAACGAGGTACATGATTAGTTGGAAATTCAATGAATATGTATTTGTTTGTTTCATTTAAAGTAACGATTTTACCAGCTTCATAGTCTTCTAATAAATCACCGTATAACCTGACCTCTTGCCCCGGTAAAATGGTAAGTGGAATATTATGTTGTTGCAGTTCATCATTTAGTTGTTTTACTTGATGAATAATTGAGGTACGTTCATTTATATATTTTCCATTTTGATGGTGTGGTGTTGCGACAATTGTATGAATACCTTCCTCTATTGCCTTTTGTGCCATCACTAAACTATCTGTTACTGTCTGTGCACCGTCATCGATACCAGGTAAAATGTGACAATGTAAATCTATCATTCATTTCATCCTCCCTCATATAAAAATCTTTTTTCCCTTGAATATGAGAAATCCCTCATATTCAAGGGAAAAAAGGAGATATGCTCTTGTCATATCTCACTCTTTTAATTAGTTTGCACCGTAATAATAATATAGACCTTGTTCACGTTCACGATCGTTCAAAACAACACCTAACAACTTACCTTTAGCCGATTCCAATAATCCTTTTGCCTTTACAGCTGATTCTTTCTCTGTCGATTCACTACGCACGACAAGAATAGAAGCATCACATACATTTGCCATAATTTGTGCATCTGTAACCGCTAAAATTGGCGGTAAATCAAAAATGACCAAATCATACATACTGTATGCTTGTCCAAGAAGTTCTTGCATTGATTTTGATCCTAATAATTCTGCTGGATTTGGTGGGATTGGGCCACAAGCTAAAAAGTGCAGATTATCTACAGCTGTCGTTTGTACGCATTTTTCTAACCGTTCACTATGTGTTAATACGTTCGTTAATCCGAAAATATTATCTACTTGGAACATTTGATGCATCGCTGGTTTACGCATATCTGCATCAATTAATAAAACTTTCTTTCCTTGCTGAGCAAACACAACCGCCATATTTGCTGTTGTTGTAGTTTTCCCTTCACTTGGGTTCGCAGACGTTACCATTAATGAATGTAAATTCGTATCAACAGCTGCAAACTCAACATTCGTTCGAATATTACGATATTGTTCTGAAATTGGTGATTTCGGTTGTTGATGAGCAATTAATTGACGGCGTTGACGATGATTTTTTTTCTTTTTAAATAAATTAAGAGCCAATTGTTTGTCCCCTCACTTTTCTTGATGATGGAGCATGTGATTTCACACTTGTTGTTTCTTCATCCATACGAGCCACAATACCTAACACTGGTAAACCAAGTAAATTTTCTACATCTTCTTCTTTTTTCACTGTGTTATCTAAGTATTCTAGTAAGAATGCAAGACCAACTGAAGCCATTAAACCGACAATGAAGGCAATTACTACATTTAACATTGGGCGTGGTTTAATTGGGGATTGATTTTCTGCAATTTCTGCTTTAGATAGTACTGTTACGTTATCAACGTTCATAATTTTTGCAACTTCACCTTTAAATACGTCCGCAGTTGCATTTGCAATATCACGAGCGACTTTCGGATCTTTATCCTCAGCCGTAACAGAAATAACCTGTGAATCCTTTTCATTCGCAACATTAATCTTCTTTGTTAAATCTTGCGCTACCATATTTAAATTTAATTTTTCCTTCACTTGATCTAAGATTACTGGACTTTTAATAATAACCTTATATGTATTCGTTAATTGAATATTCGTTTGAACTTCACCAGCTTGAAACATTGATCCCTCTTGTTTCTTCTGATTAACAAGAATTTGCGTAGAAGATTGATAGATTGGTGTCATGAAGAAGAAGCTAATGATAGCACTTACTATAGCGGCACCAAAGGCAATTACGAGGATCATTGCTAAACGTTTTTTTAAAATATGAAATAACTCTTTCAAACTAATTGTTTCTTCCATAAGTTCCTCCAACTTTCTAAAATTTGCACATAACAAAAATTATAACATATAAATCTTACATTTTTTTATTTTAGTAATATCTATGTACGTTTCTTATTTAAAAACATATATAATCTTACAAAATAATCTTAAATATGACAACACATTCCATCAATTTGACAAAAATTCCATTATATCATTTTTTTTGTATAATGCGATACAGAATTTTAAAACAATTCAAAAAAGCTAGTAAAAAAATTACTAGCTTTAAAAAAATACTATTTCATACATTATTTTCTAATAATATCCATATTGCTCTTGTTCTTCTCTTTTATCGTTTAATATAACACCAAGTAGCTTTCCGGATGCTTTATCTAATATTTGTTTTGCTTTTATTAGTTTATCTTTTTCTGTTTTTTCACTGCGTGCTACTAATACAATCCCATCACATTTATTAGCGAGTATTTGTGCATCTGTAACAGCTAATACAGGTGGTGTATCGATCAGAACGATGTCAAACATCTTATATGCCTCTAGAAGTACTTCATCCATTTTACGATATCCAAGTAGCTCTGCTGGGTTTGGTGGGATTGGACCTGCTGACATAACATATACGTTCTCTATGTCTGTTTTTTGAATACATTGCACAAACGATGCTTGTCCTGATAATAAATTCGTTAATCCATTTGGATTGTGTGCAGCGAATAAATTTTGCAATGTTGGTTTACGTAAGTCAGCTCCAATTAACAATACTTTTTTCCCTTGTTGTCCAAAAACAACTGCTAGATTAGAAATGGTCGTTGTTTTCCCATCACCTGGATCTGCTGAAGTGACAATGATAGAACGAATATGGTTATCTACAGATGTAAATTCAATATTTGTACGGATATTACGGTACTGTTCCGCAATGCGTGATTTAGGCTCTTTATTTGTAATTAATTGTCTTAATGGCTTTCTTTTCTTTCTCCCGAACATGTTATGGTCTCCTTTTTCAGAATACGACATTTTCCCCTTTTTCTCTTTATGCTCGATATGCTACGCCAATTTTTCATTTACTTCTACCGTTAAATTTCTCCATTACTTTCCTCTACAATCCATCATAACGAATCAGAATAACCTTTGTCCTATTCCACACCTTCTATAATGTGACAACGATATCTCTATTTTCATCGCGTTATCATTTATCTTAATTCCAAGATATTTATAGCGTCATTATATACAAACTTCCATACATTTACAATAAAAATTCTGATTACTCTGCATTTTAATATTTCGAATCAAAAATACATTAATTAAAAAAATTCTTCTGCATGTTACAGAAGAATTTTTTTAATTAACATCTATTCTTTTTTATCACCAATCGCAAATGTAATTTCAGCTTCACATGCAACTTCACCATCTACTGTTGCGATTGCTTTTCCTTTTCCGATTGGACCACGTACACGTGTCATTTCAACTTCTAGGCGAAGTTGATCACCTGGACGTACTTGTTTTTTGAAACGACAGTTGTCGATACCAGCGAAGAAAGCAAGTCTTCCGCGGTTTTCTTCTTTCTTTAATACCGCAACTGCTCCAACTTGTGCTAACGCTTCTACAATAAGTACACCGGGCATAACTGCATAGTCAGGAAAGTGCCCGTTAAAGAATTCTTCGTTTGCGGATACATTTTTAATTCCAACCGCTCTTTTTCCTTCATCTACTTCTAATATTTTATCAACAAGTAAAAATGGATAGCGGTGAGGAATGATTTCTTTAATTTGTTCTATATTTAGCATGTAACAATCGCCCCTTTTGTAATATTGGTCTTACCACTTGGACATATTGTTTATTATCCCATTTTGTTTATTGTTTGTCATTATAAAGTGAAACTTTAATCAGTGGGTGACCTTTCCCACTGATTATTAGCCTTCACCAATCGGGCTTTTACGGGCAGTTGATTTCCCGCCTAACTCCCTTGCACTCGCTGAATTTTGAGGTGGGAATCCTACTGCCCGTTAATGCGGGATAAAGTGAAACTTTAATATCTTTTCAGCTTTATATATAAAAAAATGCACACACTCTATTCTCTTAAAATAGCTGCATATTCCAGCAACTGACACGGAGGTAGAAAAGAGTGTATGCCCAAATTAGGGAAAGGCAATATGTACTGAAACATGATTTGCCTTAATGTCGTATTCGACTCATTATATTATAAACGTTTTCAAATAAGGAAATATTAAATTTAACCATATATATGAATATTTTACCTATTTCCTTCGTTTTTCTTTATTTTTCTTCTATTTTCTCAATAAATCAAAATAAAATAAAAAAATGAAAGAATAAAAAAACAAAAAAGAACTTCGGTTAACACCTTAGTTCTTCTCATTTTTCCTACTATTTGCGAGCTAATAATAAGTGGGGGATGCCCCCACTTATTAAAGTTTCACTTTATCGTAAAGCACGCTTTGGTAATTTATCGATATTCTCTAACATAATACCTGTACCAACAGCAACACATTGCATTGGGTTTTCAGCAATTAATACTGGTACTTTTAGTTCTTCTGCTAGAAGCATGTCGATACCGTGTAGTAAAGCTCCACCGCCCGTTAGAATAACACCGCGGTCGATGATGTCCGCAGATAGTTCTGGTGGCGTGCGCTCTAGTACGCCTTTTGCAGCTTGTACAATGATAGCCGCGTCTTCTTTTAGTGCTTCTGTAATTTCTTCAGAGCATACTGTAATTGTACGTGGTAAGCCCGTTACCATGTCACGTCCGCGAATTTCAAGCTCTTCGCTACGTGCACCTGGGAATACTGTACCAACTTTAATTTTAATATTTTCTGAAGTACGTTCTCCAATTAATAGCTTATACTTACGTTTAACGTAGTTTAAGATCTCCATATCAAACTTATCGCCAGCCATTTTGATAGAGGAAGAGGTAACAATATCACCCATAGATAGTACAGCGATATCTGTTGTACCTCCACCAATATCAACAACCATGTTACCGCTTGGTTGGAAGATTTCCATACCAGCACCAACTGCGGCTACTTTTGGTTCTTCTTCTAAAAATACTGTTTTACCACCTGAACGTTCAGCAGCCTCACGAATTGCTTTTTGTTCTACAGATGTGATATTTGTTGGACAGCAAATTAAAATGCGAGGTTTTGAAAAGAAGCTCTTCACGTCCAATTTGTTAATAAAATACTTTAACATTGCTTCTGTAATTTCGAAATCTGCGATTACACCATCTTTAAGTGGACGAATTGCTACAATATTACCAGGTGTACGTCCCACCATACTTCTTGCTTCTTCACCTACTGCTAATACTTTACCTGTGTTACGATCAATTGCCACAACAGATGGCTCATTTAATACAATACCCTTGCCTTTAACATGAATTAATACATTAGCCGTACCTAGGTCAATTCCGATATCTCGCGCAAACATTCCCGTCATTTCCTCCTCGATATTCAAAATCAGGTTACACCCGAATTCTTTTACACCTAATTTCTGATTTTATCATAAATTTAACAGAAACGTAATATTCGCAAAAAGAATTCTTCTGAAAAATATTACCGAATTGAAACGGAATGTTTGCGATCGCATATTTATTGACGGACCGGCTTTTCTACATCTTCTTTTCTATACTTTTGTTTTGTTGCTTCTCCGCCTCTTAAATGACGAATAGACTTATGATAATCAAGAATTTCTTTCACTTCATTTGCGAGCTCTGGATTAATTTCTGGTAGACGTTCCGTTAAATCTTTATGGACTGTACTCTTTGATACCCCAAATTCCTTTGCAATGACACGCACTGTCTTTCTTGTCTCCACGATATACTTACCAATCTTGATAGTTCTCTCTTTGATGTAATCGTGCACACCACTCGCCTCCCTAAATTGGATGTGAGAAGGGTGAAATGAGCCTCGCTGCATATGACTAAGAAGTAAGTGTGAGTGCTGTTTGTAAGCGTTAAACATCCTTGGATTTATAATGAAATGATTCACGATTTCTCACCTCAAACACTCTCTTTGCTTTGGTTTATACCATTGTATTGCCCGCACTACTGATATATGCTACATGTTCACTATTTTTGCGGACTAAGTTAAGAAAAATTACGTTTTTTCGTGAGAAATACGTCAACAGTGACTATTTTTGCGAAAAAAAATGACACCTTGTATATAAGGTGTCATTCTTCTCGTTCCAACTCTTCTTCTAACAATTGATGGTGGGGAACCTCTTTCTTACCGGCAATATAATAATATAAAGTGAATAAAACAAACAATAAAATAATAGCAGTCGACAGAACAAATAAAAATGACACAGTATCCCCTCCTTTTTGTAATATATATTCGAGAATCTCGTCATATTTCCTTGTTATTGCAACTTTTTTCTCGAAATCGAGTATTTTTATATGAAAATGAAAAAAAAATCAGCTCTCCTAGTGAGAACTGATTTTTTCACTTTCTTATTCTTGTGAAGAAGAACTGTTAGATGATTCTGTAGAACCATTTGTTGATTTTTCTTCTTTCTTCGGCTCTTCTTTTTTGTCACTAGTCGAACCGCTAGTTGATTTCTCTTCTTTTTGAGACTTGTCTTCTGTTTTATTTTCTGGTTTCGTGCTCGTCGACTTCTCTTCTTTTTGAGATTTGTCTTCAGCTTTTTTACCAGAAGCGTTCGTTGCCTTTGCAGCACCTGCATCAGCTTTAATTTCTGCTACTGACTTATTTAAGTAGCGCTCAGGGTTCACGGCCACGTTGTCTTTACGTACTTCAAAGTGAACGTGAGAACCTGCTTCTTTATTCATTGCACTTAGACCGGATTTTCCTAATACTTCACCTTGTGCAACTCGTGCACCTTTTTCTACTTTCACACTGCCTAAGCTTTGATAAGAAACTGCTACACCATTTCCGCTATCAACTGTTACAACATAACCAAGAAGTGAATCTTTTTCAGCTTTCGTTACTGTACCGCTTAAAGCAGCAGCTACATCGAATTCTTTTCCATTCTTCGCAGCAATGTCGATTCCTTTATTTGGGGAATATGTGTTGTTATAAAAGACAAGTGCTTTTTCTTGTTCCGCCTCAGTTGCTGCATCTTCATAGAATTTCTTCTGCACGACTACTTCCGCATTAGCGGCAGCTGGCATTTTCACTACTTCTGAAGATTTCGTTACTGGTACTGCTGGATCTTCCGATTGTGTATACGGTGTTGCTTGATCTTGGTTCGGAGTCTTCTTCGGATTAGCTCCTTGGAACCATAGCGCAACCATTAAAATTACCGCTGCACATGCAATGTATAGTGCCGGAAACACCCATCTTTTTTGAAATAAATGTACTACCTTTTGCGACTTTTTATTATTTCTTCCTCGCATTCCATCATCACCTCAGCAATCATTTTGAACAATATTCACGTATCCTATACAACGTATAACTAATTACTTTTCGACAAAATCTGTAAAAATATGTATAGGAATTGTAAAATTTCCGAGGAAATGATAGAAAAAATAAAAAACTGAGCACTTTCGGCTCAGTTTTTAGTCCAATTGTTTCTTTTTATATACGATTAAACATGCAATAAGTGAAATAACGAGCCACACTCCAACATTTAGCATGTGCCCACTAATACTACTAAACCCAGCACCCTCCACTAAGCTTTTAATCGCTTTTTCAAGATGAGATGTTGGAAGATAACTAATCATCGTCTTAATTACTTTATTTTCAACCATTGGCTCAAATTGTACAGCTAAATACATCGTCATTAATATTGGCATTCCAATTAGTGATGTTTGCGGGACAGACTCAGCTAATAATCCAATTACTGTTCCAATTAAAATGAATAGAATTGTTCCACATAAGAAAATAAATGCTAGCAATAAGAGATTGCCACTTAATTGATCTAAGATGAATAAGTTTACAATGGAAATACCCAACGTTAAACATGCTGTTAATATACTTTTTCCAAGAAGGACTTCAACAGAAGAAGCCGGTGATAGCATTAACACACGTAACGTATGTTTTTCTTTCTCTTCTGCAATTACCATTGATTGAACAAACCCTGCTACAAATAGAAAGGACATTAAAGTAATAATGCCAACTCCTGCCTGTCCTTCTCCAAATCGGCTAAATATAAATGCAAATATAATTGGTAAAGATGCCATTAACAAAACTTGTGAATTTGTCTTAAAATCTTGTACTTCTTTTCTAAAAATAGCTGATACACGTCTCATTGAAAATGTCATTATAATCCCCTCCCAGTAACTTCAATAAAGATATCGCCTAGCGTTGGTTCGTGTGAATGAATGGATAGTAATTCACCTTTTTTCATCCATTCTGAAATGCGTTTTGCACCTAATTCATCTTTTTGCACGATTTCTTTTTGCTTATCTTTTAATACGACTTGTATTTGATCTTTCGCGTATTGTAAGCGAAGGTTTTCTGGTGTATCAAGCGCTACAATTTCTCCGCCGCATAGAAAGGCGATGCGATTACAAAGCGTTTCCGCTTCGTCCATATTGTGCGTCGTTAAGAAAATCGTCGTCCCTTCTTTATTTAAGTCTTTTAAGATTTTATGAATGTTTTGTACGTTTACTGGATCAAGTGCAGATGTTGGTTCATCTAAGAAGAGGATATCTGGTTTATGAAGGATTGCTCTAGCTAATGTAACGCGCTGCTTCATTCCTTTTGATAGTTTCTTTACTGGTGTTTTTTTATCATCTAATAGATTCACTTGCGCTAGCACTTCATCAATTCGTTCTTTTTTACAATCATATAAGTCACAAAATAATAGTAAGTTATCATAAATGCTAAGTCTTTCATATAAACCGCTGTTGTCTGTTAAAATACCAATTCGTTTATAATCGATGCTGCTTGGGCCTGTAATATCTCTGCCTAGTACCCTCACTGTTCCAACACTATGCAGCAATTGAGAAGTTAAAATCTTTACTGTTGTCGTTTTTCCAGATCCACTCGGTCCGAGGAATCCAAAAATTTCTCCTTGCTTCACTTCAATATTTACATTTCGAAGTGCTGTTTTTTCGTTGAAACTTTTCATTACATCTTTCATTTCAATTGCCAATGTCATCTCGTCATCCCCTTTGTTTTTTCCTTTATAGATGAAAGTCGCTTTAGCGCTTTTCGTTTGTTTGTTTCGCTTTTCGTTTGTTTGTTTCGCTTTTCTTGACTCAATCATATGAAAAACAAAGAGGTTTCGCAGTAAAATACCAGTAAAAGGAGTATTTTTACCGGTGAATGAATCGTATTTTGAGCTTATTGGAGCAATTTTTATAGCCCAATCACACCTTTTAATTCATCCATTCGTCCTTTTGAAAGCGGGATTGAACTTTTTCTTTCGTCATCCAAAATTAAACTAAAGCTATTACGAGTCCACGTAATCACTTCTCGTACTCTTTGTAAATTCACAAGGTACGAGCGATGACATCTAAAGAACCCGAATCCTGTTAATCTCGCTTCTAGTTCACTTAATGTTAATGCACATACGAAATCACCTTCACGCACATGAATATGTGTCACTCCGTTTTGCGTTTCAATGAAATGAATTTCCATCGGATCAAGTAAAATGATTTTATCGTTTACTTTCGCTGGAATTCTTTCAAGTTTCATTTGCGGAATCATTTGCACGACCTTCTCTTCATCCACCTCTTCAACTTCTTCTTGTTCGATTTCTATTTTTTTCACACCATCATTGTTTAATATGTATACATCTTCTGTTAACGAAAGGGCGTCCGATAGAAAGGATGACGTAATAAAAATGGCCTTTCCTTGCTCTTTCATTTTCATAATTGATTTTCGAATAATAATTGTGCTCTCTGTATCTACATTTTGCTCCGGCTCTTCCAAAATAACTAAGTCTGGATTATGAACCATCACTCTCCCGATATGAAGGCGACGTTTCTCTGAAAATGATAGTTTTTCTATTTTAACGTTTAACTTATCTAAGAGGCCGACATATTGTACAACTTCTTCCGTACTCATATTCGATTCATACAGCCCTATTAAAAACTTAAAGTATTCCTTCACCTTCAAACGATCATATGCTTCATCTTTCAAAAAACAAAAGCCGATGCGAGAATAATTTTTCTTTCCAATCGCTTTACCTTCAAATAGCACATTGCCAGTTGAAGCTTCTTCCTCACCAATAATAATGCGGTGCAATACTTTAGCTGTATGGTTATTACATTGCAAAACAACACATTGTCCCTTCTCAACCTTCAGTTCAACTGCTGGTAACTGGTTCGTCTTCCCTAATTGTCTCAACTCCAATAACGCCATTCTGTCTCCCCCAAATACTTTTTATCCTATTATACCAAACAATTAATGGAAGATTTAGATATTTTATGAAGTACCATAAAAAGAAGGCTATCCAACTGAAAGGATAGCCTTCTTCTCTAGTTTTGCTCTACCATATACGTCTTGAGCTGATCACGCAGCGCATGTTTTAGAAACTTCCCTACAGATGTTTTCGGAATTTCGTTTACAAATAAAATATCGTCTGGCATCCACCATTTTGGAAAATCTGCTTCTAGTAAAGCATACAGATCTCTTCCTTTTCCACTGCTTGTCCCTCTTTTAGTACAACGCAAGCAACGGGACGTTCTTGCCATTTTTCATGCGGCACCGCCACAATCGATGCTTCTAACACTTTATCGTGCGACATTAAGGCATTTTCTAAATCTACGGAAGAAATCCATTCGCCTCCACTTTTAATTCAGTCTTTCGTACGATCAGCAATCTTAATACATCCTTCCGAATCAACCGTGACAATGTCTCCTGTATAGAGTCAACCGTCTTTCATTGATTCTTCTGTACGTTCACCCTTATAATAGCTTCCAGCGATCCATGGGCCCCTTAAACAGAGTTCTGTCATCGCTGAACATTGACGATTTTTTTAATATATCAACGATTCGACAAGGAACCTATCTACTAACAAAAGAAAACCGTCCCAACATACCTCTTGGAACGGTCTCTTTTCCCCCTACTTCTTCACCATTAACTTTCCTTCATAATCATTCATCGACTTTATTTCGACACCTTTATAATAATGAGCAACGATATCTGTATATTTCTTACCTTCCGCCGCCATGCCATTTGCTCCGTATTGGCTCATGCCAACGCCGTGACCAAATCCCTTCGTTGTAACGACGATTTTATCCCCCTCTTGTTTCCACGTGAAGTCAGAAGAGCGTAAATCTAACTTTTCACGAACTTGCTTTCCTGTTAATGTTTTCCCTTGAAATGCTACATCTTTTACTCGCTTTCCTTCCGTAAGATCTTTAATATTTCCAACCTTCCCGTCTGCCAACACCTTCACACCAAGACGTTTTTGAAAGTCAGCTACTGTAAATGTTTGCTCGCTCGTAAATTTTGGAGAGGCTTGATCCCACGGACTATCTACGCTCTTTAAGTATGGATAATCATTTCCCCAATAATCAGCTGCATTTTCTGTCCGGCCATTACTCGTTGAGAAGAAGGATGCTGAGATTGGTTTTCCATCATACGTTAAAACTTGTCCTGCGGTTTTCGAAACGGCTTCTTCGATTTTTTTCAAGTTATTTTCGTAGTTATTACCCCATTGTTTCTTCAATTCTTCTTTACTTTTGTACACTTGATCTTTCACCGTATCGGTCACGTCCGCATTGTTTTTCTTACCTCCGCTTAGCATACGCTGTACCACAAATGTTCTCGCTGCTAATGCCTGCGCCTTTAGCGCCTCTATTTCAAAACTGGCATTCATCTCAGAAGCTACTACACCGGTCACATACTCCTCCATAGGTAATGTTTCTACCTTCTTTTGCTGATCACGATATACAGCAACTTGAACCTCTGTATCCACTTTCCCTGGAGCTGGTATACTTTCTATCGCTGGAGGAGTTTTAGAAGCTGCGTCTTCCCCTACTTTTGCTTTCGCAAACGGAATAACAAGAGCAGCAGGTACAATGATAACGAGCGCTATGAGAAGCGCTACTGTGATAAAAAGTGGCTTTGAAAATTTCATCTTATTTCCCCCAATATCCAAAAGCTTTACTCCATTCATTCTTATGGAACAACTCTTTCTTTTAGAACATACTGAAGGGGAACCATATAAAGTGAAACTTTAATCAGCCGCACCAATCGAATGTTTACGGACAGTTAACGCAGGATAAAACAAAAATTTTCTAAATATTTTTACTGGTACGTGCATAAGTATAGAATTTATTGACTATAACAGTAATAACCCAAAAAAAATAGCCCCTACGTCAAAAGACGTAGAGACTATTCCAATTAAGCGTGAAGATCAGAAACTTCTTGTTCTTTCACTTCTTCTACTTTTTCGTTTACACGTTCAATAGTTGCACCTAATGCAGCTAATTTCTTATGGAAATCTACATAACCACGGTCAAGATGCTTTAACTCAGTTACACGAGTGTAACCTTCAGATACTAAACCAGCTAAGATTAATGCAGCAGCAGCACGTAAGTCAGTTGCGCCTACTTCAGCACCTTGTAAGCTGTTTGGACCGTTCATAATAACAGAACGACCTTCGATTTTAATATCAGCATTCATACGACGGAATTCTTCAACGTGCATAAAGCGGTTTTCGAATACCGTTTCTGTAATCATACTTGTTCCATCAGCTTGTAGTAATAATGCCATCATTTGTGATTGCATGTCTGTTGGGAAACCTGGGTGAGGCATAGTTTTAATATCAACCGCTTTTAACTTATCTGGGCCGATAACACGTACACCTTCATTTTCCTCAATAACTTTAACACCCATTTCTTCCATTTTCGCTGTAATTGAGCGTAAATGTTCAGGTACAGCATTTTCAATTAAGATGTCTCCACCAGTAATTGCCGCTGCAACCATGAATGTTCCCGCTTCAATACGGTCAGGAATAATAGAGTGGTTTCCACCATATAATTTATCAACGCCTTCGATACGAATCGTTCCAGTTCCAGCTCCGCGTACTTTCGCTCCCATCGCATTTAAGAAGTTCGCTAAGTCAACGATTTCTGGTTCTTTCGCTGCGTTTTCAAGGATTGTTGTCCCTTTTGCTAATGTAGCTGCAGACATAATGTTTTCTGTCGCGCCCACGCTTGGGAAGTCTAAATAAATTTTAGCTCCTTTTAGTTCTCCCTCAACGTATGCCTCAACAAAACCATTACCAACCTGTACTTTTGCTCCCATTGCTTCGAAGCCTTTTAAATGTTGGTCAATTGGACGTGAACCAATTGCACATCCACCAGGAAGTGCAATACGAGCACGGCCGTTACGTGCAAGTAATGGTCCCATTACTTGAACAGATGCACGCATTTTACGTACATATTCAAATGGTGCTTCAATGTTTAGTTCTTTAGAAGCATCGATTGTTACTTGGTTATTTTCAAATACGACTTCAGCATTTAAATGACGTAATACCTCATTAATTGTGTATACATCAGACAAAACTGGTACTTCAGATAGTACATTCTTTCCATCACTCGCTAATAGGGCTGCAGCGATTATAGGTAATACAGCATTTTTTGCGCCCTCAACACGCACTGTGCCGTTTAACCGCTTTCCGCCACGGACGATGATCTTTTCCAAATTATTCCCCTCCGTGTCCTTTTTTCAGTATCTATTCACTCAATACTCAGAAGTTATGATCGGTGTGCCAACCACAATTGTATCTTTGTTGTCTGTAGAACGTATTGCTATTTGCACATTTATTTTCTCTCTATTTGTTGAAAGAGCGTCATCCCACTTTTTATTGTATGCGGAGACTGACACAAATGCTCTTTCTTCTATCTGTTCGATCGCTCTTGCTGAAAGATTTTTCAAAACCTGATTGGTTTTATTTTGCAAAACACCTTCAATCTTATCATTCAGTACACCTTGAACACAAGTGTAAATTATAGGTTTTTCACTAAAAATTTTATTTGTTTTCTGAATGTACTTCGGGTCCCATTTCGCCCCGCTTACTTCAAAAATAATGAAAGTGTTTTCTTTAGTATTTTCCTTACTCCATGTTACTACTACTCGTTCTTCATAAGAAGAAAACTTTTTATAGGATGTAGCTTTATATCCATCTGGAGATTGCTCTAATTCCCACTTTTGAATATTCGCCTTGTCCTTCACATCGTTTAACAACTTTTGAAACGTATGTATATTAGAAATTGTTTTTGTTTCTCGCGCTAACCATGACCACTTCTCTACTTTAGCATCATTTTTCTCTAAAGTTGCAATCATGCTCTCCATTTTCTGTTCATCGCTGATCGGTTTCATCTCTCTATATCCAACCAAAAATAAAACAACACTTATCACAACAATAAGAATGGCTTTAAGCTTCAATTTCATCCCCTCCTATCCCCATTGTTAACGGAGATATGAGGTTCTATACACTTACTTTACTAAATACGTTAAACTCTTTGAATAGCCTAAATAATCAAGGAAAAAGTTACTTACAGATGTCCCAATTGCAATTGTAATTAGGATGAGTAACACTCGCGTCTGCATCACCTTTCCAGACTTCATTAAACGCTCAATGTGAACACCTTGTAAGGCCCACCACGTAATGGTAATAAACAATAAATGCGAAACAATGGCAATCAGTGCTTGTTGCCCTAAAAGATGTGCCAAAAAATCGACCCCTTTTTACCCAGCTACTACTTACGAAATACTATAAAAACGATACCATAATAAGTAGGAGCCACACTTTTTCAAATACAAATAAGCATCTTACATTTCACTTCGTAATTTGCTCTCAAAAAACATATACCTACATGCATTTTCAATTGTAATTCACACAAAATAAAAAGCGCAGAGTAACAACTCCACACCTTTTATTTTCACTATTGTACCACGTTCCCTAAGAAGAAGAAATCCTTCATTAATGGAAAATATTCATAAAAGAAATTGTATCCAATCATCGGCATAATCCCTAGTATTACAATCGAGATTGCACAAAGGCTCATAACAACCTTTATATTCAATGGTAAACGAATTTTCTCTTCCACTTCTCCCGCCCTGAAAAACATTTGCTGTAAAATACGGAAATAATATACGAATGAGATGACTGTCGTCCCCATCATAATAGAAGCTAGTACGTAATGAGCTGGCTCTACATGCAGTGCACCTAAAAAGATGTTAATTTTCCCGATGAAACCAGCTGTTCCTGGTATCCCGGCCAACGATAATATAAAAATCGTCATCACTATCGCTGTAAATGGCGACCGCTTATATAATCCGGTGAAAATGGTAATGTTTTCTTTGTCGCTTTGTAAGATTAAGCCGTGGATAATTGCAAATGCGCCTATATTCATAAGCATATACGCAAGCATGTAAAACCACATGCTATCCATCGTAAATGGTGATAATGCTACAAGCGGAACGAGTAAATACCCCGCATGTGCGATTCCCGAATAGGCAAATAGGCGTTTTACGTTATATTGCTTTAACGCTACTACGTTTCCAATAATCATCGTAATACTCGCTAGTACTGCAATGTATATGCTCATACGTCCGTATAAAGATTGCATGTCTCCTTGCACCGATACACTTGCAAAAACCATGAGAAACAGACGAATAATGATTAAGAATCCAGCAATTTTAGAAATCGTCCCGAGAAAAGCAGTAACAGGCGTAGCCGCTCCCTCATACACATCTGGTGCCCACATATGAAACGGCA
Organism: Bacillus sp. N5-665; assembly: GCF_022637375.2. Lineage (NCBI taxonomy): Bacteria > Bacillati > Bacillota > Bacilli > Caryophanales > Bacillaceae > Bacillus > Bacillus sp. N5-665. The sequence goes on along the minus strand of NZ_CP093325.1, from coordinate 201,819 downwards.
CTGTCGCAATTTTAAACGAGAGTCCAACGAGTAATAGTAGAAATGCGAGAGCTAACAATAACTGAATACCACCAGCAAGCTCCCCTGCGAATACTTTTTGCATATCCACGATATTAGTTGATCCTGTGATACCGTATAAATAACTCATTCCAAAGAGCGTAATTGCCGTGCCAATACCTCCATTAATGACATATTTCATGGCCGCCTCGTTTGACGCACGGTTCCTTTTTCGTATTCCTACTAAAATATATGAAGAAAGTGAAAGCAATTCTAAACCGACGAAAAGTGTAATGAAGTCGACACTAGAAGCCATAAACATAGCCCCAAGAAGTGCCATTAAAAATAAGTAATAATATTCTCCCTTATCTTCAATTGGATTCTTCTTATCATCGCTCATGGCGGTGCATAAGATGAGGGCCGCTCCGCCTAATAACAACGTTTTGAATCCTTTTGAAAACCCATCTAACACAAACGATCCGTTTAAAATATCTCCTGTCGGTTCACCATATAGCGTAATTAATGAGACGATTGCTAATATGACGGCTGCGATTGCACTAAGCGCTACATATCTATGGTTCAACTTAAAAAACAAATCACATATGGAAAGAAGGATGGCAGCTCCGAGAATAATGAATTCTGGCACCATGAGATGCCATGATAAGCTAAGTAACGTATTCATATCCATCCTACTTCACCCCCAATGTTTTCAATGTATTTTGAAGCGGATCCCCTAATATTTCTGGCATTACTCCAATCGCAATAATGCAGAAGATAAGTAGCAATATAGGGACATACTCCCATCCGTGTATATCAGCTTTCGCTTCCCACTCTTTCTTACCAAATGTTACTTGAAGTGTCGCTCTCAATACGTATACAGCGGTTAAAATGATGCCAAGTACACCGACTGCAGCAATGACTGGCTCCCCTTGGAATAAACCGAGAAAGGCAAGAAACTCGCTAACAAATCCAGACATTCCTGGTAATCCAAGCGATGCCATTCCTCCTGCTAAGAAGAATCCGCTAAGTACCGGGACACTTTTTGCGAGTCCGCCAAGCGCTGTAATGTCCGAAGTTCCAAAGCGCTGTTCTATAACGCCAAGTAAGAAAAAGAGTAAGGCTGCAATTAAACCGTGAGAGACAACTTGGAATAGTGCCCCTTGTATACCTGGTGCATTTAACGCTGCAAGGCCCATTAATACGATGCCCATATGCGAAATACTAGAGTAAGCAAGCACCTTCCGAAAGTCCGTTTGAATGAGCGCTAAGAATGCTCCGTACAATAAATTGATGACTCCTAAAATCGCAATAAACGTTGCAAACTCGCGAAAGTATTCCGGGAATAGCCCCTTTCCGAAACGAATCATACCGTATGCCCCAATCTTCAGTAAAACGCCCGCATGAAGCATAACTACAGCCGGATGCGCTTCAACATGCACATTGACCATCCAGCGATGTAACGGGAAAACGGGTAGTTTAATCGCAAAAGCAATCATTATGGCAAGAAACAAGCCGAACTGTAAGCTACTTGAGACAGCCATTCCTCCCCCAGCACCTACACTCGTTAATATTTCTTTAAGCTCTGTAATATTTGTTGTACCTGTTTTCGCAAATAAAACCGAGAAAACGATGAGTAAAATAGCGGAGCCAATACCGTTATATATTAAATAACTATAAGCAGCTTTTTCACTCGACAATTTCCCCCACTTCCCAATTAATAAAAACATTGGCGGCAACGTAATTTCAAAGAAGATAAAGAACAACATTAAATTTTGAGCAGCGAAGACGCCGAGCATCCCTATTTCTAACATGAGTAGCAGCATATAAAAGGCTTTCAAGTTCCTTTTAATAGTAAATGCCGCAATTGCTGCAAGCATCGCTAGAAGGGCTGTCAGCACCATCATAACGAGCGATAAACCATCAATGCCGAGCTCGTAATAAATGGAAAACCATCTTTTATCCACCGCTGCAAAATCCCCAAATTTAATCCATTTCACTTTTTGATCGAATAGCGACAAACTCTTTCCAGAAGCATATGTACAAGCGAGGACGATAGCGATTCCAAATGGAAGCGCCGTTCCAAATAAACCAAGCGCTCGCACAGTACGCGATTCTTTTTTTGGCGTTAATACAAGTAAGAGAATTCCTAAAAGCGGGGAAAAAATGAAGAACGTTAATAACAAATCATTCATCGTAAATCCCCTCCCGTATAGAGCAAAATAATGACGAGTACTGCAAGCGAAACAGCTGTTACAGTGCCGTACACTTGTACATTTCCGTTTTGGAGTCTAGAACCGAGTCCGCTTATCCCTTTAACTAGACTCCCTATTAAAACGGCAATTCCTTCGACTACATACACCTCAAATAAGCGAAGCACATGAGCGATTCCCTTCGTAATAGGGAGCACCGTCATATTGTATAGTTCATCCACATAATATTTTTCTTTCAAAAAGTTATAAAGAGGTGTTCCCTCGCCCCCAGCCCAATCTCTAGAAATAGATTTCTTGCCATATATGAAATATGCAAGAGCAATCCCAGCAAATGAAACGAGCGTCGCAACAATCATAATCCAAACTGGTCCGTGTGCCTCTCGCGCTTTAAATGCTACATCTTTCGTAAGCCAATCTCCGAGAAACGTACCAAACCATGGTGTATTTATATAACCTGCCACTACTGTAAGGACCCCGAGAACGATCATCGGATACGTCATAATGCGGGGCGATTCATGCACATCTTCCTTCGTCTTCGCTTCCCCAGTAAAGACAAGGAAGTATAGCCGGAACATGTAGAACGCTGTTAAGAATGCTGCAATTACTGCTAATATGAATAAACCGTAATTGCCATTCATCCAAGCCGCTGCTAAAATTTCATCTTTACTAAAGAAACCGGAAAGGAGTGGCACACCACTAATTGCAAGTGTACCGATTAAAAATAGTGCACCCGTTACTTTCATCTTCTTTTGTAAACCGCCCATTTTATTAATGTCTTGCGTATGCACTGCATGAATGACACTTCCTGCCGCCAAAAATAGTAGTGCTTTAAAAAAGGCGTGTGTCGTTAAATGGAAAACACCAGCTACATAACCAGCAGATCCTAATGCGAGCATCATATAACCTAGCTGGCTAACCGTAGAATAAGCGAGCACTCTCTTTATATCCGTTTGTACAAGACCGATAGAAGCCGCAAAGATTGCGGTGAAAGCTCCAACGATTGCCACCGTCTGCATCGCCACCGCACTTGCTGAAAATAGTGGGAACATCGTCGCCACTAAATACACGCCAGCTGCGACCATCGTCGCCGCATGAATAAGTGCCGAAACAGGCGTCGGCCCTTCCATCGCATCTGGTAACCACGTATGAAGCGGGAACTGACCTGACTTTCCCATCGCACCGATAAAAATTAATATCGCTGTTATTGTAATCACCGTAGGGGTAAGATCCCCCGTATGAATCGCCCTAAATATAGCGTCATATTCAAAACTACCTGCATGCCAGAAAATTAAGATCATCCCAATAAATAAACCGACATCTCCAATACGAGTCATAATAAAAGCCTTTTTCGCAGCAGCCTTCGCTTCTTCTTTAAAGAAATAAAAACCGATGAGTAAAAATGAACCAAGACCGACTAACTCCCAAAATATATAAAGCTGTAATAAATTCGGTGAAATAACGAGCCCGAGCATCGCAAATGTGAAGAGCCCTAAATAGGCATAAAAGGTTGGTAATCTTTCATCACCTTTCATATAACCTTTCGAATACACATGTACAAGTAAACTCACAAGTGTAACGATAAACAGCATTAAAGCCCCTAATGCAGTCACTTCAAAGCCAAATGATATATCAATATCTCCCGTTCTAAGCCATACCCACTTATGCTTCAATCCTACTTTCGAAAACCGTTCTATTAATACAAGTACCGCAAATATAAAGGAGAGAAAGACGAGGAAAATACTAAGTACACTGCTTCCTTCTCTAATTTTCTTCCCGAATATAAGTAATAAAAAAAACGAAACAAGCGGGAAAAGCGGTATGAGCCATGCATAATCGATCATTGTTTCCTTCCCCCTTTTCGGTCACAATGTTATCCTTTGAGCGTATCCATTTCATCTACATGAACCGTCGTACGATTACGATACAAAGCAATTAAAATGGCAAGTCCTACCGCCGCCTCCGCAGCTGCTACAGCCATCGTAAACAGAGAGAAAATTTGCCCTGTTAAATTTGGGAACAAACCTAATTTACTAAACGCGACTAAATTTAAATTGGCCGCATTAAGCATTAATTCAATACAAACTAATACAATCACTGTATTTCGCTTCGTTAAAGCTCCAAACAAACCGATGCAAAACAAAATAATCGCAAGCGTTAAATATGCAGAAGCCGGAACGCTACTCATTGGAATCCTCCTCTTTCTCATCCTTCTTCGCAAGTATAATCGCGCCAACAAGTGCTACAAGTAAAATAACTGAGGTTAACTCAAATGGAATAATATATTTCGAATAGAGAAGTGTACCGATTTGAAGTGTGTTTTTTTCATGGAGAAGTAAACTTCCTTGTGTGCTTTCATTTGCAAAATCAATATTGTTAACAGCGAAATACATAACTGCCCCAAATGCTACAACCGCAAAGAAGATAATCCATTTTCGAAGAGTAAGACGCGATTCATTTTCTGCGTTATGTTGCGTTAACATAATGCCAAAAATCATAATAATTGTAATCGCACCGGAGTAAAGTAAAATTTGTGCAACTCCGATAAATTCGGCCGATAAAAGAAAGTACAAACCTGCGATACTAAGAAATGTCAGAACGAGAGCTAGCATCATATGCATGACTTTCGTTAAGTTCAACATAAGAACACCGCCGATAATTGCAGACAAGGATAGTATAAAGAATGCTACAAACTCGCCATTCATGCTTTATTCTCCTTCCTGACATTTTCGTCGTTTTCGTCAAGCCACTGCAAATTTTTAAATAAGTCATCACGTGAATATTCCGCGAGTTCAAAGTTATTTGTCATAACAATCGCCTCTGTCGGACAAACTTCTGTACATAAATCACACAGAATACAAATTTCAAAATTAATATCGTACGTGTCGATAATTTTTCCTTTTTTCGTAGGATCCGGATGTTTTTTTCCCGTTAACTGAATACAGTCTGTCGGACAAATGTTGGAGCACTGATTACAAACAATACACTTTTCCGGATAAAACTTTTGAATGCCTCGAAAGCGGTCCGGCAGCGGCAACGGTTGATTCGGATAATCATAAGTCACCTTCTTCTTACTCAAATTGCTTAATGTATATTTTAATCCTTTAAATAGTCCTTTCATCTCTTACTGGCACCCCCCTCATAGATTAGAAGAACAACTCCTTAATCAATGCCGTTAAGAAAATATTTGCAAGTGCAATTGGCAATAATACTTTCCAGCCAAACTCCATTAACTGGTCACCTCTTATACGCGGGAACGTAACGCGGAACCAAATCAATAGAAAGACTACACTGCTAAATTTCAAAGCAAACCATACAGCTCCTGGGATAAATCCAAGGAACATAACTGGATTCCATCCGCCTAAAAAGAGCACTGTAATTAAAGATGCCATTCCGAAGAAATATACGTACTCTGAAAGCATGAAAAACGCCCAGCGAAACCCTGAGTATTCCGTATGATATCCAGAAACAAGTTCCGATTCTGCTTCTGGTAAATCAAACGGCGTCCTATTTAACTCTGCTACCGCCGCGATTAAGAAAACGACGAAACCGATTGGCTGCACGAAAATGTACCAAACATTCTCCTGCGCCGCTACAATTTCATTTAAATTCAGGCTACCAGCTAACAAAACGACGCCAATTACACTCATTACGAGCGGAATTTCATAAGAAATCATTTGCGCCGCCGCACGCATCCCTCCTAAAAGGGAATATTTATTATTTGATGCCCATCCTCCGGTTACGACACCAATCGTCGTAATGCCAGAAACAGCAATGTAATACAGTAAGCCTACGCCAATATCCGCGAACTGAAATTTATCAGTAAACGGGATGACTGCAAGCACCATAAATGCCGGTGCGAATGCAATGACAGGCGCCAATATAAACAACGGTTTATCTGCCGCTTTCGGAATACTATCTTCTTTCAATAATAGTTTTAAAACATCAGCTACCGTTTGCAGTAAGCCGAACCGGCCCCCAACTTGGTTTGGTCCAATCCGCCCTTGCATAAAACCCATTACTTTCCGTTCTGCCAAAATACCATATGTAACGAAGCCCAGGACTGCAAATAATAGAAGCACCGCTAATCCGAAAAAAATGAAGAAATTCGTCCAGCTTGAAGGTGATTGTAAGAGCGTTTCAATCATCAGCCATCGACCTCCCCAAGTACAATATCAACTCCACCTAAAATCGTAATTAAATTGGCGATGTTTTCACCTTTCAATAACTTCGGTAAAATTTGTAAATTGTAAAAAGACGGCCTGCGAAACTTCAAGCGGTACGGCTCTTTCTTTCCATCACTAGCAATATAGCAACCAATCTCTCCTCGCGGCGATTCTATACGGACGAACGCTTCCCCTTTAGGCGCCTTAATGATTTTCGGCACTTTCGCTAGCACAGCTCCGTCTTTCGGGAACTGCTGGACAGCTTGCTCAACAATTTTTAATGACTCCTCAATCTCTTGCATGCGGCAAACGTAACGATCCCAAGCATCTCCCACACTCCCAACAGGAATATCGAAATCAAAACGATCATAAATGGAGTACGGTTCATCCTTGCGAAGATCCCAGTTTACTCCGGTACACCGCAAATTCGCTCCGCTCAAAGAATACGAAATCGCTTCTTCCGCGCTATATATACCAACGCCTTTTACGCGATTTAAGAAAATCTCATTACCGCTAACGAGATCATGATAACCTGCCAATTGCTCTCGCATATACGGAACAAACTCTTCCACTTTTTCAATCCAACCGTCCGGCGCATCCCACTTTACACCCCCGACTCTCATATAGTTAAAAGTAAGCCGAGCACCGCATAATTCGTTTAATAAATTTATAATCATCTCTCGTTCACGAAACGCGTACAAAAACGGGCTGACCGCTCCTATATCAAGAAGATTTGTCCCCCACCAAACGAGGTGGCTCGCAATCCTTCCAAGCTCCATTGCAAGTACTCGTAAGTATTCGGCACGCTCCGGGATTTCAAGCCCCATCATCGTCTCTACAGCATGGCAAATGACGTAATTATTCGTCATGGCCGATAAATAGTCCATTCGATCTGTATAAGGGATAATTTGTGTATACTGTAAGCTCTCGGCAATCTTTTCGGTCCCGCGATGCAAATATCCAATAACTGGTGTAGCTTCTTTAATAATTTCCCCGTCAATCTTAATAACAAGCCTGAACACACCATGCGTACTCGGATGCTGAGGCCCTACATTCAAAAGCATTTCTTCCGTACGGATCATAAGCTACACCTCCACATCATGCGGTTCATAATCTTTCCTAAGCGGATACCCTATCCAATCATCAGGCATTAAAATACGTGATAAATTCGGATGTCCCTTAAATACAATGCCGAGCAAATCATACGCTTCTCGTTCTGGCCAGTCCGCGCCTTTCCAAAACGCTGTCACCGATTCTACTTGCGGCTCTTCTCTATCCAGCTTCACCTTCACCGCTACTGACTGTTTCTTTCCATATGAAAATAAATGAACATATACTTCCATATGTGTCACAAAATCCGTCGCATGTAACTCTGACATATAATCAAAAGCAAGTCCCTCATGGAATCGCAGTAACTCCATTACTTCATAATATTTTGAGGGCTCCACCACAAGAGTTGGCACGTCTTTTGAAAGTTTATTAATGTAGGAATCTACTAATGTATCCTCTCCAATTTTCACCTTAATAACTTCAACATACTGATTTAAATACGGCTGATTCACGGATGGCTCTTCCTGCTTCGGCTCCTCTTCCGCTTTACCTTCAGCGCCCTTTGTCTTCGCCCTTGCTGCCGCAGCCACTTTTGCTTTTGCCTTCGCTGCTGCAATTGCCTTCGCCTTTTCATCTCCCGAATCCCCATCACCTTGAGAGGCCTTCTGCTTCGCTAACGCCGCTGCTTTTGCCTTTGCCATATCTTCTTTCGTTACTTCTTCTGTTCCTTCTCTTTTTTGCTTCGCTAATGCCGCCGCTTTTGCTTTGGCCTTCTCTTCTTCCGTTACCTCTTCTGTTCCTTCTCTTTTTTGCTTCGCTAACGCTGCCGCTTTTGCTTTTGCGGTGGCTGCTGCCTTCGCCTTCGCTTTGGCCTTTTCTTCTTCCGTTACCTCTTCTGTTCCTTCTCTTTTTTGCTTTGCTAACGCTGCCGCTTTTGCTTTTGCGGCGGCTGCTGCCTTCGCCTTCGCTTTGGCCTTTTCTTCTTCCGTTACCTCTTCTGTTCCTTCTCTTTTTTGCTTCGCTAACGCTGCCGCTTTTGCTTTTGCGGCGGCGGCTGCCTTCGCCTTCGCTTTGGCCTTCTCTTCTTCCGTTACTTCTTCTGTTCCTTCTCTTTTTTGCTTTGCTAACGCTGCCGCTTTTGCCTTTGCGGCGGCTGCTGCACGTCGTTTTGCTTCTTCCACAGTCATACCATCATTTTTTGGTAGCGCTTTCTCTTTTTCTCGATCTTCTTCCTCAAGTTTCCTTATTTCCGTATCATGTTTCGCAACGAGACGCTTTCTCGCCTCTTCTTTCGCACGCCTAGCCGCTTCTCTTTTCAAATCCTCTAGGTCTTTATTTGGATCACTCATTTATTCGTCACCTGCTTTCCCGTCTTTGCCTCGTAACGAATTTTTTCTTTCAATTTATTAATTCCATAAATTAAAGCGGCGGGGTTTGGTGGGCAGCCAGGAATATACACGTCAACTGGTACAATTTGATCTACACCTTTCACAACAGCATATGAATTTACATATGGGCCACCTGCTGTCGCACAAGATCCCATTGCAATCACCCATTTTGGTTCAGGCATTTGATCGTATAAACGCCGAACAATAGGAGCCATCTTCTTCGTTACCGTTCCCGACACAATCATAACGTCCGATTGCCTTGGTGAAGTCCGAAAGAATGACCCAAATCGATCTAAATCGTAATGTGACGAACCTACTCCCATCATTTCAATTGCACAGCATGCTAGTCCGAATGTCATCGGCCATAAAGAATTGCTGCGTGCCCACCCTTTCAACTGCTCCAATGTAGAAAAAAAGATATTTCGTTCTAATTCCGCTCGTTCATTTGGATGTAATTCCTCAAAATTTATAACCATTGTAACACCTTCTTTTTCCAAGCATACGCTAATCCAACTAGCAACATTACAACAAAGATGAGCATTTCAATCAGTGCAAATAAACCGAGCTTGTCATATGCAACAGCCCATGGATATAAAAATAAAGTTTCTACATCAAAGATGACAAACAATAAAGCAAAAATATAATAACGAGCATGAAACCGAATGTTTGCATCATGAAAGGGCTCAATCCCACTCTCATACGTCGTCGCTTTCGCTGCACTTGGTTTGTTTGGACGCAGCATCCTTCCTAATGTAAGAGCCACTACCGGCAGCAATATGCCTAATAGCAAGAAAATCAAAACGATCATATAACTATTTTCATATACACTTGCCATTGTGAAACCCTCCCCCCTGAATTAAGAACAAGTTCACTTAGTAAACAATATGTCCTAGTTGCAGTAATTATTATTTTTAAATTTTTCTAAATAATGCAACTATTTTAATCATTATAGCAAACTTCAAATTCCTATGTCGATATGTTGGGAACAGAAACGAGAATTATTAAAATCTATTTTTATAACTCGCTATACCTGTGCAAAATAAGTATGGAAATTATATATGTTTTTCAATAAAAAATAAAAAGAGGAATTTATATGTATATATCGTGGGTGAGATAAATGAAAAAACAAACACATGTAAGTATTCTTATAAGCATTATATTGTTGTCTATAGCAATTCATTACGTGGCAATGCCTTTTCTATATGAATACTCATTTCCTTTTCAAATATTAATTGGAATGAGTACCTTATTCATTGATATTATCGCTTGTAGTTATATACTTTATTTTTCAAATAGGAAAGAAGGGTTACCTCGTTTATTTTGGACCATATTATCTGTTGGAACCCTCTCTTATTTCATTGGTGATTTAGTCGTTGCCTATCAACGTTTAATTTTAAAGGATTACTATACATTCGTTGATCCGTCTGACTTTTTTTACCTACTTTTTTTAATTAGCTTTGCATTTGCCTTTCTATATGAAATCATCTATAACCGCGATTTATTAGAAAAGCTTTTTATGATATGTGATATTTTTATTATTGTTACAGCCCAATTTACTTTAAGTTACTACTTACTTATCGAACGAACCATTCACGTTTCTTCAACATCCTATATCGACATATTTGTTCAACTTACCTATCCAATGGCCGATTTACTCTTTTTTCTCATAGGAATCAATCTTTTATTCAAGCCTTTATCCTTATTATCAAAAAAAGTTGGTGCGCTTCTTGGCGGTGCTTTAATTTTGTATGCTACTACAGACGCGATTTATGCTTATATCAAATACTTCACACCAGAGTATTCTATGTTTACAGTTACTCCTCTCTATCAAGTAGCTTTAGTACTAGTAGCAATCGCCTGTATTCTGCATACAAAAGAACCTGAAAAACAAGAACAAGTACTATTAACCCCTAAACTTGGGGAATCGATCAGATTATCATTACCTTATATTTCTGTAGTAATGCTTATTGTTTTTATATTAGTTGAATATGTTTTTGCACCTATTGTAGTAATCGGGCTTATGATAACTTTCTCCTTCGTTCTCATACGCCATAGTTTAGTTCGAAGACAAAATAAAATATTATTACTAGCCCAAATGCAATTCAACTCGGAACTCGAAAAACAAATTGAACTACGTACAGAAGATTTAGTAGAACAAAAAAATGAACTATATCATAACCAACAGATGTTTAAATCTTTATATGAGCATCATCCAGATCCAATCTTCACTTTAGATTTGTACGGTAATTTTCTCAAAGTGAATAACGCTGGTACTACTTTGCTCGGTTATCAAACGAATGAATTATTAAATCAGCCTTACTATTCACTTATGTATGAAGAAGATTTGGAAGAAATCATTAATGCCTTTCATCGCGTAAAAAAGGGGAAATCTATTTCTTTAGAAATACGGGCGTATCATAAAAATAGAGATATTTACTACTTGCATGTTACAGCTGTTCCTATCTTTTTAAAGAATCATATTTCTGGCGTTTATTTAATGATTAAAGATATTACGGAAAGCAAACAACAACAAGAACAAATTAATTTTCTGGCATACCATGATACTTTAACAGAGCTTGCAAATCGCCGTGCATTTCATCAATATGTAGAACAAGCAATTGCTCGATCCGAAATATCAAAAAGGCCTTTTGCTGTTATGTTTCTCGACCTAGACCGCTTTAAGGTTATTAATGATACCCTCGGTCATAGGGTAGGAGACCTTCTATTAATTGCAGTAGCAAAAAGACTCGAAAGACTATCGACACCAAATATGAAGCTTGCCCGGCTAGCTGGGGATGAGTTCACAATCCTTATCGAAAATTATAAAAAAAGACCAGATGTAAAAAAAATAGCTGATACGATTGTAGCAGCCATGAACGAACCATTCGAAATCGAAAATCAACATTTACAAATCTCACCGAGCATCGGGATTGCAATATATCCTGAAGCAGGTGAAGATCCATTGTCTATTTTACAGCATGCCGATATGGCCATGTACGAAGCAAAGAACAAAGGAAAAAATGGTAGCTCTCTGTACACGAAAGAATTGTATAAAAAAATGGAACGAAAAGCCCGAATTGAAAAAGATTTACCACTCGCTTTAGTAAACGAAGAATTTTATCTCGTCTATCAACCACAAGTTGATATTACGACGAAAAAGATTATTGGTGCCGAAGCATTAATACGCTGGAAACACCCACTCCTAGGTGACATTCCGCCATGTGAGTTCATTCCAATTGTAGAAGAGACGCCACAAGTCGTTCCGCTCGGTCATTGGGTATTAAAAGAATCTTGTCGCCAGTTAAAAATATGGCATACTTTTGGCTACAAAGATTTAAAAATAAGTGTGAACTTATCAGCAAAAGAGTTCCAGCAAGAGAATTTAATCAAGAACATTTCACAAATACTAAAAGACATTAAAGTCGATCCAAAGCATGTAACACTTGAGCTAACAGAACGAATTGCAATGATCAACGAAAAAGAAACATTATCCAGGCTAAAGCAATTAAAGGAATATGGTATTCAAACGTCCATTGATGACTTCGGTACCGGCTATTCTTCTCTCGCTTATTTATCAATTTTCCCTATCGATACATTAAAAGTACCGAGAGAATTTACACAACTAGCCGATCATCGTCCTGAGGAAAGAGCCATCGTTTCCACTATCCTTTCCCTTGCGAATACTTTAAACCTTTCTGTCGTTGCTGAAGGAATTGAAACGGAAAAACAACTTAAGTTTCTACAAAATAACAACTGTAAATATATGCAAGGTTACTATTTCAGTAAACCACTTACTAGTCATCAATTTATAAAATTTCTACAAAAAACACCCAGTATGAACCAATAGCTCATACTAGGTGTTTTTATACTGTCGGAATTTTTTTCTCGTAATATTCCTCTGCAATTTCTTCATAAAAAGCTGCTGACGTCGTATAAAAATATGGAATTAGCCATAAGAATCCAATCCCTAATGTAATACAACTTAATATAAACCAACCAATAAAACTTAAACATAAAATGAAATACTCCATCTTATGTCCATCCATCATACGACGGCTTTCTGTAATAGCTTGATTTATAGAATACTCAGGATGATCATTTATTATAAAGTACGTCATCGCATAAGAAAATGATTTAATAATGCCTGGAATAATAAATAGTAAAAACCATAAGAAAATATAAATGTTCACTACTATATATAATAAAAATGACTTTATAAACTTACTTCCTTCTGTAAACCATCTGAATATATGCCCAATACTCGCTTCTTTTTCACGAATGATATGTAGTGCTAAATGATAACCACCTAGCGTTAATGGACCTACCATCAATATTGTAATAACGTCTACTGAAAGTGAGTTATTTACTTCTTTCCAATCCCAAAATTGAAAGAAAATGAAATCAATACTAAAACTAAAAGCTAAAATAAGAATCGAAATCAATATTGTTGCCCCGACAGCTAATCCCCATTTCCCTTCTAATGAATCTAGCGCTTCTCCTTTTAAATCACTAATCATATTGTTCCTCCTATACGTAATAACTCTATTAGTATAGCATGTTCCTACTACAATTCATCTTTTGAAAGATAGCGATAAAAATGCGCTGTCGTTGTACTCATATACGGACTAAGCCAAAGAAAACCTATTCCAAGTGTTAAAATCGCTAAAATACCCCATCCTATAAAACTAAGCCATAAAAGAAATAAATCTAACTTATGTCCCTTCATAAGATGCTTACTTTCTTTCATTGCTCGTGACACAATATACTCTGGATTTTCAATCATTACATAGTACGTCATCGTATAAGAAAAATACATCACAATCATAACAACGATTGAAATAGCTAATAGTACAAAGAAAGCGATAGTAAACGACGTATTTCCTTCTTCACCGAAAAATGCGAATAAGGCTACTAGCAACATTGAAATCCATGTACCTGTATATAACAAAATCGCAAGCATTGCCCACATTGTTTTCATCATTCTTTTAAAGCCACGAAACCCTTCGAATAAGTGATCTACTTTAGCACCTTCTCGTTTACTCATCTGTAAAAATACATTTGTATAACCGTATGAGGTAATTCCATACGATGCGTTACTCAAAATTATTATGATGCAATAAAAAATACCAAATGTAATACCTGCTCCAATTGATATTGTTTCCTCTTCAAGTGAACCTGTTAAACCAGCAAATAGTAAAAATATAATAACTCCTGGAATTAAAAGTATAAGCATTGCAGCCATTGAAACAACCTAACTTAAAATAAAATATAAAATCGTTGATCCAACACCTAGTCCCCATTTTCCCTTTAAAGAGTGCAACGCTTCTCGTTTCATTTCACCGATCATTTATTCATCCCCTTTATAAATTGTTGTACATTCTCTACTTATACAAGCATCAATATAATTATACCAATTTTGTAAAATTATCCATGAACTACACAAAAAAAATCCGTAAAGGCAAAGCCTTTACGGATTTTTTATTTCATATCGGAAACGTTTAAACGGTTCACAGCACGTTGTAATGCCATTTCTGCACGTCTAAAGTCAACATGTGCTTGTTTATCTTGCATACGTTGCTCAGCGCGACGCTTCGCTTCATTTGCGCGATGGATATCGATATGGTTTGCTTCTTCAGCAGATGATGATAATACAGTTACTTTATCTGGACGAACTTCGATAAAGCCACCGCTTACTGCTACATAATCAGTGTGTCCACCATGTTTCAGACGAACTGCACTAATTTTTAATGGTGCAACAGTTGGAATGTGACCCGGTAAGATCCCCATTTCCCCACTCTCTGCTTTTACGCTTACCATTTCTACTTCTTTTTCGTAAACCGGTCCATCAGGAGTTACAATACTGACTGGAAATGTCTTCATAATTCGTCCCTCCTAAGGCCTTACGCCATCATTTTCTTCGCGTTTTCAATAACTTCTTCAATACTACCTACAAGACGGAATGCATCTTCTGGAAGGTCATCATATTTTCCTTCTAGAATTTCTTTGAAACCACTAACTGTATTTTTTACAGGTACGTAAGAACCTTTTTGACCTGTAAACTGCTCAGCTACGTGGAAGTTTTGAGATAAGAAGAATTGAATTCGACGAGCACGATGTACAACTAACTTATCTTCTTCAGATAACTCATCCATACCTAAGATAGCGATGATATCTTGAAGCTCTTTGTAACGTTGTAAAGTTTGCTGTACTTGACGAGCTACTTCATAATGCTCTTCTCCTACGATTTCTGGAGAAAGTGCACGAGATGTAGATGCTAATGGATCTACGGCTGGGTAAATACCCATTTGTGTTAAACGACGCTCTAAGTTTGTTGTTGCATCTAAGTGAGCGAACGTTGTAGCTGGTGCTGGATCCGTATAGTCATCGGCTGGTACATATACCGCTTGGATAGACGTGATAGATCCTTTATTTGTAGATGTAATACGCTCTTGTAATTGACCCATTTCTGTTGCAAGTGTCGGTTGGTAACCTACCGCAGATGGCATACGACCAAGAAGGGCAGATACTTCAGAACCTGCTTGCGTGAAACGGAAGATATTATCGATGAACAGAAGTACGTCTTGTCCTTGCTCATCACGGAAATGTTCAGCCATTGTTAAACCTGTTAATGCAACACGTTGACGTGCTCCAGGTGGCTCGTTCATTTGTCCGAATACCATCGCAGTTTTCTTAATTACGCCAGAATCGCTCATTTCGTGGTATAAATCGTTACCCTCACGAGTACGCTCACCTACACCAGCGAATACAGAGATACCACCGTGTTCTTGTGCGATGTTATTAATTAATTCCTGAATTAATACCGTTTTACCTACACCGGCACCACCGAATAGACCGATCTTACCACCCTTAATGTAAGGAGCAAGTAAGTCTACTACTTTAATACCAGTTTCAAGAATTTCTACTTTAGTAGATAATTCTTCGAATGCAGGTGCTTGACGGTGAATTGGATCACGACGTACATCGGCAGGAACCTCACCATCTAAGTCAATTGCATCACCTAATACGTTAAATACGCGACCAAGTGTTGCATCACCAACTGGTACAGAGATTGCTTTACCAGTATCTTCTACTTCTGTACCACGAACAAGTCCGTCTGTGGAAGACATTGCAACTGTACGAACTGTATCATCACCTAAATGAAGTGCAACTTCAAATGTTAAGTTAATGCTTGTTCCGTTTTCGTTGCTTTGTTTTACCGTAAGGGCGTTGTAGATTTCTGGTAGCTTTCCGCCATCAAACTTAACGTCTACAACCGGACCCATGATTTGCGTAACGCGCCCTTTATTCATCGGGTTCCCTCCTAGCTTTCTTTTAATTAGCCAACTTGCTACGAGCAGTTAGCTTTTCATTTTGTATTGGTTTATAGCTTACGCGACTCTTTGAAAAGAGCCGCTTCCACTTTTTACTGAATCTAGCTCCGGCGGTTAGAATGTTCGGTGGCTTCGCTTTTTCCTGCGAGGCACAAATCGCCTCTACGTCAAAAGCTCCATCCCCCTCTCATTCTGAACGAACCGCCTACGCTTTTTATTACTACTCTAACGCTGCTGCTCCACCAACGATTTCCGTAATTTCTTGCGTAATCGCTGCCTGACGCGCACGGTTGAATGAAAGTGTAAGTGAATCGATAACTTCCATTGCATTGTCTGTAGCACTCTTCATTGCTGTCATACGCGCTGCGTGTTCACTTGCTTTACCGTCTAGTAATGCACCGTACACTAAGCTTTCTGCGTATTGTGGCAATAGTACTTTTAAAATTTCTTCTTCAGAAGGTTCAAATTCATAAGCTGTCGTCGGTTTATCAGACGCCACATCAGTAAGCGGTAAAATTTTATTTTCCGTTACTTCTTGTGAAATTTTACTTACGTAATGGTTGTAGTAAATATACAGCTCATCATAAGCACCATCTGCAAACATCGCAATTGCTCGAGAAGCAAGATCTTTAATATCAGTAAATGATGGGTGGTCAGATAGTCCAACTACTTCATCAATGATGTTAAAGCCGCGACGTTTTAAATAATCACGTCCTAGTCGGCCAAGCACAATAATTGAATATTGGTTTGAGTCCATATTATGACGTTCACGAATTACGTTACTCACTGTACGCAATACGTTACTGTTATAACCACCTGCTAGTCCGCGATCAGATGTAATAACGATGTATCCTGTACGCTTTACAGGACGCGCATTTAGCATGGGATGATTAATTCCTTTACTTCCTTGCGCAATGCTCGCTACTACTTCTTGAATCTTTTCCATATACGGAACGAAAGATTTAGCATTTTGCTCTGCACGGTTTAACTTAGATGCAGATACCATCTCCATCGCTTTCGTAATTTGACTCGTTTTCTTTGTCGAGTTAATCTTCGCTTTTATATCGCGTAAAGATGCCACAGGTTTTCACCACCTTTTTTCCGGAAGTTGGCACGATTAGTAAGAATTCTCTTCCTAATCTACGTTGCAAGATATTCTTGCTCATGATTGAAGGAAAAGAATAGGTGCACCTACTCTTTTCCTTTACATAACCGTCAGCAATCTCAAAACTTGAGATGCCTTTTATATATTATTATCTAGCTCCAGCGGCTTGAATGTTCGGTGGCTTCACTTCTTCCCCCTCACATTCAGGACGAGCCGCTTCCGCTTTTATTTATCTAGTTCCATCTCCTAGCCCCTTTCGTCTAAGAACCTTCCCCACCAAAAGGTAGAAAGCACCTTTTGTGGGAAAGAACCTTAGCCGATGGGGCTGAACAGTCGACTTCACTTTCAATTATTATTCAGAAGCTACGAATACTTTTTTAAATCCATTAATAGCTGCTGCAAATTTGTCGTCATCCGCAAGTTTCTTAGTTGTGCGGATTTCTTCTAATAAGTCAGTCGCATTAGAATCTAACCAAGCATGGAATTCTTCTTCGAAACGAGTGATATCTACTACTGGGATATCATCTAGGAATCCACGTGTTAAAGCGTAAAGAATGATAACTTGTTTCTCTACACGTAATGGTTTGTGTAATCCTTGTTTTAATACCTCAACAGTACGAGCACCACGGTTTAGTTTCGCTTGAGTTGCTTTATCAAGGTCAGAACCGAACTGAGCGAACGCTTCTAACTCACGGTAAGATGCAAGGTCAAGACGAAGTGTACCTGATACTTTACTCATTGCTTTAATCTGAGCAGATCCACCTACACGAGATACAGAAGTACCCGCATCAATCGCTGGACGTACGCCAGAGAAGAATAGGTCAGATTGTAAGAAGATTTGTCCATCCGTAATAGAAATTACGTTTGTTGGGATGTAAGCTGATACGTCCCCTGCTTGTGTTTCGATGAAAGGTAGTGCAGTTAAAGAACCGCCGCCTCTTGCATCACTTAATTTTGCTGCACGCTCTAATAAGCGAGAATGTAAGTAGAATACATCCCCTGGATATGCTTCACGACCTGGAGGACGACGTAATAGTAATGAAAGCTCACGGTAAGCCGCTGCTTGTTTTGATAAGTCATCATATACTACTAATACGTGTTTACCATTGTACATGAACTCTTCACCCATTGTTACACCAGCATAAGCAGCTAAGTATAATAATGGAGCTGGTTGAGAAGCTGATGCAGTTACAACGATTGTGTAATCTAATGCACCGTGCTTACGTAGTGTTTCTACTACGTTACGTACAGTTGATTCTTTTTGTCCGATAGCTACATAGATACAAATCATATCTTCATCTTTTTGGTTAATGATTGTATCAAGTGCAACTGCTGTTTTACCTGTTTGACGGTCACCAATGATTAACTCACGTTGACCACGGCCAATTGGTACAAGAGCATCGATCGCTTTAATACCTGTTTGAAGTGGCTCATGAACAGATTTACGATCCATTACACCTGGTGCTGGACTTTCGATTGGACGAGTGTTTGTTGTATTGATTGGGCCTAAACCATCAACTGGTTGACCTAATGGGTTTACAACACGACCGATTAGTTCTTTTCCTACTGGTACTTGCATGATGCGACCAGTACGACGAACTTCGTCACCTTCACGAATTTCTGTATAAGGTCCTAAAATAATGATACCTACGTTGTTTTCCTCTAAGTTTTGTGCTAGTCCCATAACGCCGTTAGAGAACTCTACAAGTTCACCAGCCATAACGTTATCAAGACCATGAGCACGCGCAATACCGTCACCAACTTGGATAACTGTACCAACATCACTAACTTCGATTTCAGACTGATAGTTCTCGATTTGTTGCTTTATCAGTGCGCTAATTTCTTCAGCTCTGATGCTCATGTGCTTCACCCCTATCTATTCTTCATTAATTCACGCTGAATACGTGCTAATTTTCCTTGTAAGCTTCCGTCGTAAATGCGATTTCCAATACGTACTTTAATGCCGCCTAGTAAATCTTCATCTACAACATTTTTTACGCGAATTGCATCTTTTCCCGTTCTCTTTGCAAATGCTTCTGCAATGTTAAGCTTCTCTTCTTCTGATAGAAGACGAGTAGAATATACAGTTGCGTCGGCTACGTTACGTTCTTCATTAGCAAGAACAACATATTCATCTGCAATTTCAGGTAAGATATCAATGCGTTTGTTATCAATTAAAATATATAACGTATTTAAAATAGATTCAGAAACAGATCCGAATACGTTTGCAAGAAACGTTTTCTTTTGTTCCTTTGAAATGTTCGGTTGCGTTAAAAAGCTATGTAGTTCTCCGTTCTTTACATAAACGTTTTGTACAAGGCGTAATTCCTCTTCAAACATTTCTAATACGTGTTTTTCTTTTGCAATTTTAAAAAGAGCGACAGCATAACGTTTTGCTACAATCCCATTGCTCATCGCGCTTCTCCTACTTCTTTAATATAATCGCGAATTAACTTAACTTGATCTTCTTCTTTTAACTCTTTTTCAATTACTTTAGAAGCAATTTGAACAGATAAAGAAGCGACTTGTTCTTGTAAAGCAGCAATCGCTTGCTCTTTTTCGCGTTGAATTTCTTGTACAGCAGATGCTTTAATTGATTCTGCTTCTTCTTTCGCAGCAGCAACAATAACATCTTTTTGATCTACAGCTTGTTTTTTCGCTCTTTCGATTAACTCTTGTGCTTCAACACGCGATTGTTTTAACATTTCACGTTGTTCTTCTACTAATTTCTTCGCTTCAGCGTTACTTCTTTCTGCAGCGTCGATTTCATTAGTAACATGCTCTTCACGTTCTTTCATAATTCCCATTAAAGGACCCCACGCGAATTTGCGTAGCATTACTAATAGAAGTAAGAAAATGAACAATGTATAAGCAATCGTTCCAAATGGAATGGAAGCCCCTAATAATAAAGTTGGCACAAGGATTCACTCCCTTCAAAATATCTAAATTGATCATATGAAAAAAAAAGACATACGTTTCGTTCATAAAGCAATGGCGAAGAAAGTTCGGAAAAACACTCTTCGCCATCTATGTAAGGGGAGTCTCCCTTATTTGTTCATTACGATGAATGCAATAACTACACCGATGATTGGAAGTGCCTCAACTAAAGCAACCCCGATGAACATAATTGTTTGAAGCGCGCCTTTTAATTCTGGTTGACGAGCAACACCTTCGATTGTACGTGATACGATAAGACCGTTACCAATACCTGCACCTAATGCTGATAAACCAATTGCAATTGCAGCTGCGATTACACCTAAACTCATTTAATTTGTCCTCCTTTGTATTATAAAAAAATAAATTTTTTCTTACTTAAATTATATTAATGGTCATGGCTTACTTTATGAGCCATATAAACCATCGTTAACATAACGAAAATAAATGACTGGATTGATCCAACGAATACACTGAATCCCATCCATGCTAACATTGGTACAAGCGCACCTAATGCTCCAAGGAATGATGCCCCGCCTAACTTAGCAAGTAGTCCTAATAAGATCTCACCTGCATAAATGTTACCGAATAAACGAAGACCTAACGTTAATGTGTTAGCAAACTCCTCAATAACCTTTAATGGGAATAAGAATTTCATAGGTTGGAAATAACCTTTTACGTATTCTTTCGTACCCTTCATCTTAATTCCATAATAATGGGTGAGGGTAACTACCATCACGGCTAATGTTAATGCAACTGCTGGATCAGACGTTGGTGATCTCCACCATGCAATATGTTCGCCAGCCTCAACTGTTGAATACATGAATGGTAAACCAAGGAAGTTCGATACGATGATAAACATGATAAGCGTAACGCCAAGCGTTAAGAAACGTCCACCTGTTTTCCAATCCATCGTACTATTGATAATCCCTTTCACGAAGTCAAACACCCATTCCATGAAGTTTTGCATCCCGGTTGGGCGAAGGGCTAAACTGCGAGTTCCAATAACAGCGATTAAGAAAACAATAACTGCTGCTACAGTAACCATCATAACTGATGACAAATCGAACGTTAAACCTAGAAATTCAACTAATTTACCGTGTTCCACTAGTAATTCACCTCTCTTCCCTGCTCTTATACTCTAAATAAAGAAAATCTATGATCATGACAAGGTATCCTGTCAGCAATCCTACACCTAGGCCCCACATCGCAATTAACTCTTGATATTTGGCTGCAAATAAAATTAATAATCCAATCGTGGCGAATCTCGAATATGTACTTACCGCTGTCGCCTTAAATTTCACGTTTTCTCCATTTGTTACGCGATCCAACAGCTTGTCTGTTCTACGTGCAATGATGCGCAAACTAAGAAAACTGAAAATCGTTCCGATAATCAGCCCAAGAAATACATCCTTGTAAGAGGTGAATCCCCATCCTAGCACTAGAAGCGCAAGCAAGTAGTACATATATTTCTTTTGTCTTTGGACAAGTCCATGTACGTCTATCATCATTGCTCTCCCGAATAGTAATGTCGAATGAGTCGAATCATTGCGTATATCCCTGTTCCTAATCCGAGTAATAACCCTATAATAAGAAACAATGGAAACGTTCCAACCTTACTATCAATCCACTGCCCACCAAAGATTCCAATAAGAATAGAACCGACTAACTGAGCAAGAATACCTGACATTAAAGCATAAGCTTTTATATGGCTGCGATCGTTTTTTTGCAAGGATTCATCCCTCCAATATGTAACCCTCATTCACGATGTGTTAATAATAACTCATTTTTTTGCATAAATCCTATACAAAATAAAAAGTTTACATTTTCGTCACGGAATAGATGTATTTTTGTCACTGAAAGCCCTACCATCTATCCCCGTTGTTAGCATACAATAGGGTATTAACAGTGTCAACGAGAAATCGTAAAAAATCAAAAAATTTGAGTATTAGTCATTTCCTCCCAAAAATGAAAACGTTCCCCTTCTAAATACTGGTTAGAGATATGCAATTTCTAACAGTTTTCTCTTTATAATAGAAGGAAATGTTCACAAGTTTGTCACTATTATATTTTTAAGATATAACGCTTTCCTTCCATAATATAGTGCTCTTTAGACGTAAGACTTCTATATTATATGTGATGTGTATGCAACTTATGTTGTATATACTATGTATATTTATCCCCCCTCCCCTACCTCATCAAGGTACAAAAAAACGAGAGGGAACCCCCTCTCGTCAGTTGTCTTACTTCGTTCCGAATAAACGGTCACCAGCATCACCAAGACCTGGTACTACATATCCGTGGTCATTTAATTTTTCATCTAATGCTGCTACATAAATATCAACATCAGGATGTTCTTCTTGTACTACTTTTACTCCTTCTGGAGCTGCAACGATACACATTAATTTAATTTGTTTTGCACCGCGCTTTTTCAGAGAGTTAATTGCTTCAGCTGCAGAACCACCTGTTGCTAGCATCGGATCTAGTACGATGAAGTCACGCTCTTCTACATCCGTTGGAAGTTTCACATAGTATTCTACCGGTTGCAATGTTTTAGGGTCACGGTATAAACCAACGTGTCCTACTTTTGCTGCTGGAATTAATTTCAGAATTCCATCAACCATTCCTAAACCTGCACGTAAAATCGGAATTAAACCAAGCTTTTTACCAGCGATCACTTTTGTTGTCGCTTTGCTTACAGGTGTTTCAATTTCAATGTCTTTAAGTGGAAGATCGCGAGTAATTTCGAAAGCCATTAAACTTGCTACTTCGTCCACTAATTCACGAAAATCTTTCGTACCTGTATTCTTATCGCGAATATATGTAATCTTATGTTGAATTAACGGGTGATCAAATACATACAGTTTTCCCATGTGAATCTCTCCTTTAGATGATATTCATGCGTTTGCACGCTTTTTTACACTATTTACGATTGTAAAGAAAACGCTACTAATATTCAAGGGCAAATTTGGCAAAATCATGATTTTACGATGAATCTATCTAGTATCTTTACCAATTATGGGAGCTGTATCCTTCATTATATCGCCAAAATTTATTCATCATTTGTATACATACTTAAAGAACAATATATGTCCAAAAAAAAAACTGCCAAAACAATTACGTCTCAGCAGTCTTCTTTAATCTATTATAGGTCTGTGTACATTGGGAATTTGCTCGTTAACGCTTCTACACGCTTACCTGCTTCTTCTAATGCAGCTTCATTTTCATGATTTTTTAATGTGTAAGCAATAAGTGACGCAATTTCATCCATTTCTTCTAAACCGAAACCACGAGATGTTACAGCTGCCGTACCGATACGTACACCACTTGTTACAAATGGGCTTGCTGTTTCAAATGGAATTGTATTTTTGTTCACTGTAATACCAACTTCATCTAATACGTGCTCTGCTACTTTACCTGTGATTTCTAAGTTACGAACATCAATCAGGATTAAATGATTGTCTGTTCCACCAGAAACAAGTGTAAGTCCTTCTTTTTGAAGACCTTCAGCTAAGCGGTTCGCATTATTAATGATATTTTGTGCATATGTTTTAAAATCATCTTGTAGCGTCTCACCAAATGCAACAGCTTTTGCAGCAATTACGTGCATAAGTGGACCACCTTGAATACCAGGGAAGATTGATTTATCAATTTGTTTTGCAAATTGCTCTTCACATAAAATCATACCACCACGTGGACCACGTAATGTTTTATGTGTTGTCGTTGTAACGAAATGTGCATGTGGTACTGGGTTTGGATGTAAACCAGCAGCTACTAAACCAGCGATATGTGCCATATCAACCATAAAGTATGCACCCACTTCATCTGCAATCTCACGGAATCGTTTGAAATCGATAACACGAGGATATGCACTTGCACCTGCAACGATTAATTTTGGTTTATGTTCTTTCGCTTTTGCTAATACATCATCGTAATTAATACGGTGAGATTCAGCATCCACGCCATATTCTACGAAATTATATTGTACTCCACTGAAGTTAACAGGGCTTCCGTGTGTTAAGTGACCACCATGAGATAAATTCATACCAAGTACTGTATCGCCTTGCTCTAAAATCGTGAAGTATACTGCCATGTTCGCTTGTGCACCAGAATGCGGTTGAACATTTACATGCTCTGCGCCAAAAATTTCTTTCGCGCGATCACGTGCGATATCTTCCACTACGTCTACGTGCTCACAGCCACCATAGTAACGTTTTCCAGGATATCCCTCAGCATACTTATTCGTTAAAACAGAACCTTGCGCCTCCATTACTGCTTCACTTACGAAGTTTTCCGAAGCAATTAACTCAATCTTTGAACGCTGTCTTCCTAGTTCTGCCTCAATTGCAGCAAATACCTTTTCATCTTGACGTTTTAAATGATTCACCAAAATCCCCCTTTTCTGAACGAATTACATCGATTCCCAATAGTTTTTTCTCATTTATTCAGAAAAAACGAAAATTCAGGTTGTAATTCTTTCGAACCTTCATGTTTTCAACTACATTCTAACATGACTTTCTATATCATAAAAGAAAAAAAAGACCGAAAATCGGTCTTTTCTTTCTTCTATTATAAGGTCAGACTACATACCTTTTATCTTTCGATATAAAGCTATTATGCGACTTTATAATTTTTCATGTCTAACGGCAAGAGATAGTCTCTTCCTTCGCCGCATAAACAGCACGTGCTCCACCAATTAGTTTTCCACGTGTAGTTGCCATCGTTACATGCGCACTTCCAATTTCCTTCACACCTGTACGAACCGGAACAGCTACATGCTTTAAATGCATACCAATAAATGTATCACCAATATCCATTCCTGCATCTGCTTTAATAAACTCAATTACTACCGGATCTTTCAAATTGTGATACGCATATGTTGCTAATGCACCACCTGCTGATCGAACAGGCGTAACTGTTACAATTTCAAATTGATATTTCATCGCTAACTCTCTCTCAACTACTAAAGCACGGTTTAAATGCTCACAACATTGAAACGCCAACTCAATACCTGTTTGCTCTTGAAATTGTTTTAACTCAGAAAAAATCGCCTCTGCTACTTCCATCGTTCCTGACGTCCCAATTCTTTCTCCTAGCACTTCGCTCGTGCTACACCCCACTACAAAAATTTGACCACTTTGTAATGAAGCTTGTTCTTGGAAATCAGAAAGCGAAATTTGTAACTGTTCTCTTACCTTTACGATTTCTGTCATTACGCCTCTTCCTTTCACAGGTTGGTTCACCAAATTATATTTAATACTACTTCTAGTTAGAATCTATTACTTTGTTTCGTATGTTTTAATTTTTCCTACGCGGTTTTCGTGACGGCCACCTTCATAGTCAGTTGTTAACCAAATTTTTGCGATGTCACGTGCTAGACCTGCACCAATTACACGCTCGCCCATTGCTAACATGTTCGTATCATTATGCTCTCTCGTTGCTTTCGCACTGAAAGTATCATGAACTAATGCACAACGAATACCATTTACTTTGTTTGCTGCAATTGACATACCGATGCCTGTCCCACAAACTAAAATACCACGATCTACTTCGCCATTCGCTACCATTTCCGCTGCTGGAAACGCAAAATCAGGGTAATCAACAGAACCAGCTTCACATTCACAACCTAAATCAATATATTCAATATTTAACTCTTCTAATAAACTTACAAGTTCTTTACGGATATTCATACCGCCGTGATCAGATGCTACTACTACTTTCATTTTTACCCCTCCAAAGTTTCAATCAATTATCTTCATTTCTCACTCTTTACCTTAATGGAACGAAGTGATCTCCAATATCGTATTATACACGAAACATCAACCTTCTGAATGTTTTTTCAGTAAAGTTTGTACAAGTTTTTCCATCTCTTCTAACGTTTCTTTATAAATAGAAAGTGACCCGCCAAATGGATCTGAAATATCCTTACTTATCCCCTCAGTTACTCCATATAATGTATCCACTTTCTTTTCAACCCTCGGATAATGCCCAAGTACAATTTGCTTATGGTTTTCCGTCATTGTTACTACAATATCTGCCCAATCAATCAAAGCTTCATTTATCTGCTGCGAAGCATGATCGATTGTAATTCCCTTTTCAGCTAAAGCTTCCTTTGCATATATCGACGCATCACTTCCAGGATAGGCGAAAACACCAGCAGATTGCACTTCAAACTTACCTTCTCCATGATGACGAAGTAACGCCTCCGCCATCGGGCTACGGCATGTATTTCCAGTGCAAATAAATAACACTCGTTTCATCCAAACCCACCCCTTTTCTTCTTTTTCCTATCTTTCATCATAACGTACATAAGAATAGAACAAAAGAAATGTGAATATACGAAAGGCACATTTCTCTTATATTTTTTCTAAGAAAAATGCGCCTTATCCACATATATGTGAAACCCTATTTCCAAGTGCCTAGAGTATTTTAACATACATAGCAAGCGTACTACAAAACAAAATAAGGAATCCATTTCATATGAAACGGACTCCTCTTATACAATAATTATTTCATTGTAACTTTCATTACTTCTGTTGAACCTTTTGTAGCTGTTACGCCTACAGTTGTCTTAATAGACTCAGCTGCATCTGTGTTTGTAATAACGATTGGAGTAATTGTGCTTTTCGCTTTTTCACGGATTAATTCTAAGTCGAATGAGATTAATTTATCTCCAGCTTTTACAGCTTGGCCTTCAGAAACGTGAGCTTCGAAACCTTCGCCTTCCATTTTTACAGTTTCTAATCCAACGTGGATTAAAATTTCTGTACCGTTTTTCGCTTTAATTCCAATCGCATGTTTCGTGTGGAATAATTGTACGATTTCACCATCAACTGGAGATACAACTACGCCTTCAGTAGGATCGATTGCAACACCTTCACCCATCATACGACCAGCGAATACTGGATCTGGTACTTCTTCAATATTTTTCACTGCTCCAGTTAATGGAGCTACGATTGTTTCTTCATTTGTTTTTGAACCAAAACCGAATAATTTTTTAAACATAGGATAGTCCTCCTCATAATTTACCTAAAAGTTTATAGGGCAATCCCTAGTAAAACTCGGGATACATGTAAGACTTCATACTTCGAATATTATACTGTAAAAACGCTTTCGAAATAAATTACGTCATTACTAATAGACTCTTATTGTAGCTCTTTGCAAAATTCCAGTCAATTCTGATTGTCTGAATAACAATAAGAAATTAACTTCTACTTATATTTTCTCTTTTTTTATCCAACTTGTCTAGAGGTCTTCACTACATTTTGCTTTTTGTCGCTAATTTGTAAAATTAATTTCAAACTTTTTTCGAAACCCACTTGACTAAAGTAAGTAACTATTTTATTATTACTTACATAAGGTAAGTTAATAACTTTTAGGAGGTTTTTGAAATGATGGATATCGGTCTTCTTATTATTCGTCTTATTATAGGTATTACATTCATGGGTCATGGTGCTCAAAAATTATTTGGTTGGTTCGGCGGTTACGGTTTAAAAGGAACAGGCGGCTGGATGGAGTCAATCGGTTTACGTCCTGGTGTATTCATGGCATTTATGGCTGGCGCAACTGAATTATTAGGTGGCTTCTTATTCGCATCAGGTATTTTCACTGCAATTGGTTCACTATTTATCGTTGGAACAATGTTAATGGCAATCTTCACTGTTCACGGAAAAAATGGTTACTGGGTAACACAAAACGGATATGAATACAATTTAATGTTAATCGCTGTTGCGATTGGTGTAGCTTTAATCGGACCTGGCGCATACGTTTTATTATAATTTTCATCTTGAATTCGAGATTATTTAGACAGAACTTACTTCATTGTGATTGAAGTAAGTTCTTTTCATGTAATAAAAATATTATTTTCAGCAGGAGTTTCCCACTAACATCTTGTAAACAAACAATAAGTCGTCATATTTAGAAAGGGGATTTCAATCATGTTATCCATTAATCCAAACGAACAAACAGAAAAAGAGAATTACAAATTATTAACGGGAAGTATCATTCCACGCCCTGTCGCATTCGTTACTTCTGTAACAAAAGACGGCGTATTAAACGGAGCACCGTATAGCTATTTCAATATTGTCGCTGCTAATCCACCACTTATCTCAGTTTCTGTACAACGAAAAGCAGGAACACCGAAAGACACTTCCCGAAACGCAATTGAAAAAGGTGAGTTTGTCGTACATATTTCTGATGAATCTTACGTAGAAGCAATTAACGAAACAGCGGCTAACCTCCCGCCAAATGAGAGCGAAATTGAACTAGCAAAACTAACACCAATTGAAAGTGATGTCATCTCCGTTCCAGGTGTAAAAGAAGCAAATATCCGAATGGAGTGCGTACTAGAACGCGCAATCCCTCTTGGCGGAACAGAAGACTCACCAGCTTGCGATCTACTAATCGGGCGCGTCGTTCGTTTCCACGTCGCAGAACACCTATACGAAAACGGCCGCATTCATGCAGAAGGACTAAAACCAGTAAGCCGCCTAGCAGGACACAACTACGCGAAACTAGGAGAACAATTTGAATTGGTGAGGCCTGTTTAAAAGCGGAAGCGGCTCGCCCAGAATGGGAGGAGGATGGAGCTTCTGACGTAGAGGCGCTTTTTGCCTCGTAGGAAGACGCGAAGCCACCGACCATTCTAGCCGCTGGAGCTGGATATATTTTAAAGCAAATATAACTCAATTACTTCCATCACTCAAACATAAAATCCCCTGCCTTTTAGCAGGGGATTTTATCATTGTAATTCTTCCTTTTTTTCCTCTAAAGTAGGTACTTTTTCTTTTTTCGGTTTCCCAAGCTTAATTACTAAGAAATATAGGGAAAGCAATGTAATAAGAAAAACGATTATAAACGGATACGGAGAATAAAAGGCACGCGCCGCCTCCGTTTTTCCCGCAACAAACTTCAATGACTCAATATCTAAAAACTCAGCAAACATTTGTACACCGAGCATACTAAACCAAAAAACAAAAAAACTAATAATAATACCAAAAACTTGTTTCAATCTCGTCATTCATCTCATCCTTTCTATATGTGTAATTTTTTAGCGCAATCAGTATAGTATAAATAAAACTATGCACAGAAAGGAGCTATCTTACCATTCGCGAATTAACTTCATCCAACCTAAAATTGAAATTTGCAAAATAATACCCCAAATAACAAGCAGTCGCAACCATCTAGGAAAGAAAGTTACAAATCGAATATACCATTCCAATAGCTTGTTCATAACGCCCTCCTCCTTAAAATTATATAGGAAAAAGGAGATATAATCCAAATCCAACTAAAATGATACCGCCTACTATCTCGCCATATGTGCCGAGCATATCTTTCGCATGCCTACCAATTAATAAACCAAGCCACGCTAATAACATACTAACAAATCCAAAAAGTAATATCGTAATAAGTGTCTGCGCCCCGTAAATACCAAGACTAAGGCCTACTGAAAAACTATCTATACTAACACCAAATGCAAATACGAATAAACTAATTCCAATAGGGGCCGTTCTAGTCTCTTCATTCTCCAAAATAGATGAATATACAATATAAAATCCTAGTCCAATTAATAAAATAGCACCTGCAAAATGTGCAACATCTCCATACTGCTCTGATAAAAAACGACCTAATACCATCCCTATAAATGGCATGATAATATGAAATATCCCTATCGTCATACCGATATACAGGATTTGTCTTACTTTTAAGGTCATCATTCCCATACCAAGGCTCACCGAGAACGCATCCATCCCTAGGGCGAATGCCATAATTGTTAAAGGTATTAGCTGTTCAAACGTCATTCATGTCCCTCCTCGGACGTGCTACTTCAAAATATGCTTATCCGAGGAGAAATATTCGGTTTGCTAATCGTACCTTATGATTCAGTAATAACCTGATGTCCTGCCGCCTTCGTTAAGCGATTCATAATGGCATTCCCTATTCCTTCATTCGGGAATGATTCACTAAAAATAACATCCACTTCACTTGCATCAAACGTTCTAAGAACATCATATAATTTAGTCGCAACGCTAGCTAAATCACTTCGAACACCACAAGATAATACAACCTCCGCACTATATACATGCTGATACTCTTCTGTCGTTAATACACCTACTTTGAACCCTTCTTCTTTCTTCTCATCCACAAGGCGTTGAATAAATTCACGTGAACCTTCCACAATACTCAGTGGCGCTTTCGGTGCATAATGTGTATATTTCATTCCAGGTGATTTCGGTTTTTCCTTCTCGTCCTTTAAAGCCGGATCTAAAGAAACAGTACCGATTACCGCTTCCAATTGTTCTTTCGTAATCCCACCTGGGCGTAATATCGTTGGAACAGCGCTCGTACAATCAATTACAGTCGATTCAACACCTACTCCTGTTGCACCACCATCTACAATACCTGCAATTTTCTCATTTAAATCTTCATATACGTGAGAAGCTAGTGTCGGACTTGGGCGCCCAGAACGATTCGCACTCGGTGCTGCAACAGGTACATTTGCCTCTTCAATAAGAGCAAGCGCTACTGGATGATCAGGCATTCTTACTCCAACCGTATTAAGTCCTGCCGTCACCTTCTCTGAAATGCCTTCTTTTCTAGGTAAAATAATTGTTAACGGGCCTGGCCAAAAATGCTCCATTAACTTCTCTGCAACTGGCGGGATTTCTTTCACAATCCCATCTAACTGTGATTTTGTACCGATGTGGACAATAAGTGGATTATCACTCGGTCTTCCTTTCGCTTCAAAAATTTTCGCGATTGCTTCATCATTCATCGCGTTTGCGCCTAGTCCATATACCGTTTCTGTAGGGAAGGCAATCGCCTCGTTTTCCCTTAATAATTTTGCTGCTTCTTGTAACTGTGGATAATATTTTTTTCTTTCCACAACATTATCCACAACCCACATATTTGTATGCATTTTTTCCCACGTCCTTTTCTACCCTGAAATACTTGTCTATTTTTAGTTTACTATGAGATTTATCCAAAAGACAAACAAGGTTTATCCACAAAATGTGGATAAACCTAATTAATCCGTGGATAACTTTGTGAATAGCTGACAATTTAGTATTATTGCATTTGGCTCTTTTATATTTTTACAAAAATGTTCTAACTGTCGAATTCCCTCTGGTACGTTTTCTTTCTCTATAGTAACAAAGTCAAAAAACTGAAAGATTGTTATAGATTGTGGATGATTTGTTAGTAAGTACAATTGTCGAATATTTTTTTCTTTCATATACTGCAAAAACATTTCAAAAAAATATAAGAAAGTCTGTTTATCCACATTAGGTGTGAATAAACAAGAACGAATCAGTGCGTGTTCTTCACTTTGTTCATATCCGATAACAGCCCGTATTTCTTCCGCCTCTTCCAAAATCATAAATTGCGCGTACAACTCATTTATTTTATCATCTTTTTTATTAGCTTGTCCGAAAAAAGAATGCAATCTTTCCACATCTGCTTTCTTAGCAAAATATACTTTCTTCATAGTAAATCCCTCCTCTTTTTTATATATGAGAAGGTACCTACTAATAGTACTATTTAGAGAATAAAGATGTAAAAGCTTCTACAACAAATAACTTAACTTCTGGCTTTTCTTCTTCCTCCTCTACTTTTACATACTCATTTTGTTTTTCTTGCTTTTGTTCCACAGGTTTCCCCACTTTGTCCACAGTTTTTGTTTCTTCTTTACTTACAGGTTGTTCTTCTACTTTCGTTTCATTTTTTACTATTTTCTTTTCAGAAGCTGTTACTTTTTTTGTGACTTCCTGCTTTACAACTTTCGTTTCTTTCACTTTACCCTCTTTCTTCTCTGGTACATCCACTACTTCCTCATCTTGCTCCTTAACCTCCCCCTCTTCAGGAGATTCAGCCTTCACAACATGTTCTTCCTTCCTTACAGCTGTACCACTTGAAAAATCTAAGAAACACATCGGTGGAAATAATACACACCACCAGTTTGCCCCTTCACCTTCCCCAATTGTAATCAATACCGCCTCATATTCCCCTGCTGGATAAATAAAATTCCCATATACCTTTGTAGGAAACTTTACATTCTTACTAAATTTCACTTGAAATGAATCTTTACTTCCTTCTTTTTTCAACGTATTTGCCACTGTTTTTTCGATTTCTGGAATATGACTTTGAATGACTTTACGTGCCTCTTCAAAAGAAGTTAAATCCGCTACCCATCCATCAATTTGTGCTTTTACTTCATCACGCACTTTGCGCTTTAACGCCTGATCTTTATCTGAATCACTATTTGCTAAAATTCGTAATCGAACGGCCTCTTTCGGAATAACTGAAGGCCCTTTCGCATCAGCTTTCATATATCCAAACTGCACAAGCAACTGTGCACCAATTAATAATAGAAGAAGATAAGCAATAACTTGTTTTTTCATTTCCTCCACCGTCCCTTCTACAAACAGTGTGGACAGACTTTCATCTTTCTAAACTATTAAATTCAAAATCTATATAAATTTTTCCACAAAAAAATAGAGTAAGGTGTGAACCTTACTCCATCTCTGCAAATACCATACGATCTTTTCCATTAATATCAAAAACAACCTCAACATGAGCATGTGGAAAAGCTTGTTGTAACAACCCTTTTACATCCTCACCTTGCCCTACTCCAATTTCAAATGCCACAATCGCTTTCTTCTGCAACACATTCGGCAACTCTTCCATAAAACGGCGATAGAAATCTAATCCGTCTTCACCGCCAACAAGTGCTCTCTTTGGCTCATGCTCTTTCACCACAGGAGAAAGGCCACGCCAATCCTCTTCCGGTATATATGGGGGGTTTGAAACAACAACATCTAACTTTTGACCTGTTTTATAAAATGGTGACAATAAATCACCATGATAGAATGTTACTTCAGCGCCCAAAGTTTTTGCATTTTCTTTTGCAACTTCAATCGACTCTTGTGCAATATCTACCGTATACACATGAAGATTTTTATTTTCTAAAGCAAGCGTAATAGAAATCGCTCCACTACCTGTACCGATGTCCGCCACATGCAGTTTCTCATCACCGAAATGACGCTCGATTCTTTCTAACACTCCCACTATAAGCTCTTCTGTTTCCGGTCTTGGTATTAATACTTCTTCATTCACAAAGAACGACCGTCCATAAAACATTTCATAACCAATCATATATTGAATAGGAATACCTTCTACATGCTTGTGAATAAACTCCGTAAAACTTGTTTCTTGTTCCACAGTTATTTCTTCACGCATATTCATGAGCATTCCGGTTCTGTTCGTCTTTAATACATGACAAAGGACAAATTCTCCCGCATTTTCATCTCGTCCATTTTCCTGTAAAAAAGAAGAAGCCCATTTCAGGGCTTCATAGACACGCATTACTCAGCTGCCTCCATCTTTTGAGCCTGATCTTCCATCACTAAGGCATTGATGAAATCATCTAACTTACCTTGTAAGATTTGATCTAGCTTTTGAATCGTTAAACCGATTCGATGGTCTGTAACACGGTTTTGCGGGAAATTATACGTACGAATACGCTCTGAACGATCACCCGTACCAACAGCTTGTTTACGGTTTTGATCATACTCAGCTTGCGCTTCTTGTCTAAACTTATCATAAACACGTGCGCGTAATACTTTCATCGCTTTTTCTTTATTCTTGATTTGTGATTTCTCATCCTGACACGATACAACTACACCAGTCGGTAAATGCGTTAAACGTACCGCTGACATCGTTGTATTAACACTTTGTCCACCAGGACCACTAGAAGCAAACGTATCAACACGAACATCTTTTTCATGAATACTAATTTCTACTTCTTCTGCCTCTGGTAATACAGCTACAGTTGCTGTAGATGTATGAATACGTCCACCAGATTCCGTTTCAGGAACACGTTGTACACGGTGAGCACCATTCTCGAATTTTAGCTTCGCGAAAGCACCTTTACCGTTAATCATAAAGATAATCTCTTTATATCCACCTAACTCTGTATAGCTCGCTTCGATAATTTCAGTTTTCCAACCTTGTACCTCAGCATAACGGCTATACATACGATATAAATCACCAGCAAATAAAGCCGCCTCGTCACCACCAGCAGCACCACGAACCTCAACGATAACGTTTTTATCATCATTAGGGTCTTTTGGAACAAGTAAAATTTTCAGACGCTCTGACAACTCTTTATCTTGTCCTTCTAATTCAGAAACCTCTTCTTTTACCATGTCACGCATATCAGCGTCTAACTTATCTTCTAACATTGCTTTTGCATCTCTTAATTGCTCACGAACATCTTTATACTCACGGTACACCTCTACCGTTTCCTGCATATCAGATTGTTCCTTTGAATACTCACGAAGCTTATTCGTATCGCTAATAACCTCTGGGTCACTTAACAATTCATTTAACTTCTCATAACGATCTTCTACAGCTTGCAAACGATCTAACACACCATTCACCTCTACATCCTAGTATCTAATACAAATAGTATATGGTACTTAATCAAAAAAACGCAAATTATATTTAAAAGCGTAAGCGGCTCGCTCAGAATCGCAGGACATTGGAACTCTCGACCTTGAAGCGCTCTTTGCTTCGAGCGAGAGAGTGAAATGACCGGAGATTCTAGCCGCTGAAGCTAGATAATATTTAAAACCGTAAGCGGCTTGCTCAGCTCTGACTGCTAAAGTTCTTAGCTGTACGAAGAGCCGTCCAACAATCTTCATTTATTTTCGAAAAAAACCCGCTCTACATAGCGAGTTTCATTTATCTTTGTTTTGTAGGTACTGCATGACAATGACGACAACGTGGTTCATACGATTCTGAAGCCCCAACTAAAATAATTGGATCATCAAATGCCGCTGGTTCTCCATCGATTAAACGTTGCGTACGACTTGCAGGAGATCCGCATGCAGAACAAACTGCCTGCAACTTAGTTACATGTTCAGCAATCGCCATCAGCTGAGGAACTTGTCCAAATGGTAGACCACGGAAATCTTGGTCTAATCCAGCTACAATGACACGATAGCCACGATTTGCCAATACTTGCACCACTTCCACAATGTCCCCATCAAAAAATTGTACCTCATCGATTGCAATAACATCCATTTCTTCTGTTACATGGTTAAATATATCTTTTGAAGCTGAAACAGGAACTGCTTTAACCTTTAATCCATTATGTGATACAACATCTTCTTCACTATAACGATTATCAATACATGGTTTAAATACAATCGCATGTTGTTTCGCAAATTGCGTACGGCGTATACGGCGGATGAGCTCTTCTGATTTTCCAGAAAACATACTCCCGCAAATCACTTCAATCCAACCATTTTGATTCATTAAGTACATTGAGCTCTCCTTTCATCTACTTTCCTAATCCAAAGTAGGGTAAAGGTTTAATATTTTTGCAAAAAAAACAGACAAGCGAATACATACACTTGCCTGTTTTATGTTCTTTATTACTTGATACCGTATTTCTTATTGAAGCGGTCAACACGTCCGTCTGCAGTAGCAAACTTCTGACGTCCAGTGTAGAATGGGTGAGAATCAGAACTGATCTCAATTTTTAGTAATGGATAAGTGTTACCATCTTCCCACTCAACAGTTTCGCTAGAGCCTTTAGTAGACCCGCTTAAGAATTTGAAGCCTGTGTTCGTGTCCATAAATACAACTTTATTGTAATTTGGATGGATTCCTGCTTTCATTCTTTTCATCTCCTTCCGCCCTGAATCATTTTCGAAACAGAGTTTTTCATCTTCAGCTGCTTACACAACTATATTGATGAAACACATATGATGAAATTATAACAAGGCTAACTCCATTTTGCAACTACCTGTTTTTGTCTTTTTAAAATTTAAAAGCGCAAGCGGCTCGTTTAGAATCCAGGACACTTCAAACTCTCGACCCAAATATAATTTTCATCTCAAAAAATAAAATTTTTCCCATATATTACTCTCTCTAATATTCCCTTAAAAAACATAAAAAACTCGCTTACCACAAAATAAGCGAGTCCCAATCGTTTCCCTTTACTTAGTTGTTACATATCTTTTTGAGTCTGCAACAATGTTTTGTAAAAATTCTTCATTTGTCTTTGTTTGACGAAGTTTACGTAAGAAACCTTCGACAAAGTCTGGTGTATCACGCATTGTTTTACGAATACCCCATAGCTTGTCTAAATGCTCTTTCGGAATTAATAGATCTTCTTTACGTGTACCAGAACGGCGAATATCAATTGCCGGGAAGATACGACGCTCAGCTAATGAACGATCTAAGTGAAGTTCCATATTTCCAGTTCCTTTAAATTCTTCGTAAATTACATCGTCCATACGAGATCCTGTATCAACAAGCGCTGTTGCTAAAATCGTTAAGCTACCGCCTTCTTCAATATTACGTGCAGCTCCAAAGAAACGCTTCGGTCTATGGAAGGCAGCTGGGTCGATACCACCCGATAATGTTCTACCACTTGGCGGAATAACAAGGTTGTAAGCTCGCGCTAAACGGGTAATACTATCCATTAAAATGATAACATCTTTTTTGTGCTCTACAAGACGCATTGCACGTTCTAACACAAGTTCCGCTACTTTAATATGATTTTCTGGCACTTCATCAAAAGTAGAGCTTACAACATCTCCTTTAACAGAACGTTCGATGTCTGTTACTTCCTCTGGACGCTCATCAATTAAAAGTACAATTAATTCAGCTTCCGGGTGATTTGTTGTAACACTGTGTGCGATTTCTTTTAATAGACTTGTTTTACCAGCCTTTGGAGGCGCGACAATTAAACCACGTTGTCCAAATCCAACTGGTGCGATTAAATCCATGATGCGTGTCGGTAACTTTTTCGGTTCCGTTTCCAATTTCATTTGGCGATCTGGGTATAATGGTGTTAATGCAGGGAAATGCACACGCTCTTTTGCTGACTCTGGATCATCTCCGTTTACAGCTTCAACTTGTAATAATCCAAAATAGCGTTCATTTTCTTTCGGAGGTCGTACTTTACCAGAAACCTTGTCTCCATTACGTAAATCGAAACGACGAATTTGCGAAGCTGAGATATAAATATCTTCTGAGCTTGGAGAATAGTTGATAGGACGTAGGAATCCAAATCCTTCTGATTGAATAATTTCTAATACGCCTTCCATGAAGAAGAAACCTTCTTTTTCTGCTCGAGCTTTTAGGATAGCGAAGATTAACTCTTTTTTCGTTAATTTGCTATAATACGAAATCTTAAATTCTTTCGCAAGCTCGTATAACTCTTTTAATTTCATGTTTTCTAATGCTGCAATTGACAAATTCATTCAGACACCACACTTTAACGTTATTCTCTTTTCACATGGGTAAAGGGAAAAAATACGGAAGGCAAATAATTAATAATGAAAGGCAATAAGTTCAAGTAGGGTAATATTCACTATTGTAACCCTTTTATCTAGTTTTAATCAATACGTTGAAACACAAATACAAGAAGCGAAGACAAGAAAATTTGTCTTCGCTTTTATTTAACCTAGTTCCAGTAGCTAGAATGGTCAGGAGCTACAATGCCCTGCGATTCTGAACGAGCCGCTTCCACTTTTTATTTAATAACCAAGTTTGGTTTTTTATTCAAGCTATGACGTCCGTCTACGAAGCGTACTGTGCCTGATTTTGCACGCATAACAAGGGATTGTGTTGTTCCTACGCTACCTTTAAATTGAACGCCGCGTAATAGTTCTCCGTCTGTTACGCCTGTTGCCGCAAAGATTGCATCGTCACCTTTTACTAAGTCTTCCATGCGAAGGATACGATTTATATCTTCAATACCCATTTTTTTACAACGAGCTAATTCAGCTTCATTTTGAGGCAGAAGCTTTCCGTGGATTTCTCCACCTAAACATTTTAATGCAACTGCTGCTAATACACCCTCAGGTGCTCCACCAGATCCGAATAAAATATCTACACCTGTGCGATCGAATGCAGTGTTAATTGCTCCAGCTACATCTCCATCGTTAATTAATTTAATACGAGCACCAGCTTTACGAATTTCTTCGATAATCGCTTGATGACGT
Source organism: Bacillus sp. N5-665 (assembly GCF_022637375.2). Classification (NCBI taxonomy): domain Bacteria; kingdom Bacillati; phylum Bacillota; class Bacilli; order Caryophanales; family Bacillaceae; genus Bacillus; species Bacillus sp. N5-665. Next base: position 163,621 of record NZ_CP093325.1, on the reverse strand, counting down.
GGACGGTTTAAAACTGTCGCTACAACATCTTCAATATCTTTATTTTTCGCTTTCGCAACCGCACGTAAGTTATCGATAATAGGCGCATCAATATCGACCGCCCCAACCGCTTCTGGGCCAACCGCGATTTTATCCATGTACATGTCAGGAGCATGTAACAAATTACCATGATCTGCAATTGCAATAACAGCAAGAGCATTCCATCCACCAGCTGCTACGATGTTTGTCCCTTCTAAAGGATCAACTGCAACGTCTACACGCGGTCCATATCCTGTACCTAATTTCTCTCCGATATACAGCATTGGTGCTTCGTCCATCTCACCTTCACCAATTACAACTGTACCCTTCATCGGGATTGTATCAAATACATCACGCATAGCTGATGTTGCTGCACCGTCTGCCTCATCCTTTTTCCCGCGCCCCATCCAACGCGCTGATGATAATGCTGCAGCCTCTGTTACACGTACTAACTCCATAGATAAACTTCTTTCCACGATAATCCCTCTCCTTTAAGTCTTTATATTTCTGCCGTATTTTGTGAACCGTGTTTCTCTACAAAGTATACTTCCGCAAGTAGTGATGCTTCGCTTCCCCCTTGCGGAAGTATCACTTATGCGTTCTTCATCTCTTCAATTTCTTGGCTTGTCATTTGTTCTCGCCAAATGTTTGCGCCAAGACCTTTAAGCTTGTCTACTATATTTTCATAACCTCGATCAATATGCTCAAGTCCGGTTACTTCTGTAATTCCATCCGCCATTAGCCCTGCAATAACAAGAGCCGCTCCAGCTCGCAAATCACTCGCTTTCACTTTTGCACCTTGCAATAAAACAGGACCAGTTACAATTGCCGAACGACCTTCCACTTTAATTTGTGCATTCATACGACGTAATTCATCGATGTGTTTAAAGCGTGCGCCGTAAATCGTATCCGTTACAACACCCGTTCCGTGCGCCTTTGTTAAAAGCGTCGTAAATGGTTGTTGTAAATCTGTTGGGAATCCTGGATATACAAGCGTTTTTATATCAACTACTTTTAACCTTCTATTACCGTTCACTGTAATTTGGTCATCGTTCGTTTCAACTTGGACACCAGCTTCTCTTAACTTCGCTGTAACTGACTCTAAATGCTGAGGAATCACATTATCAACCGTTACTTCTCCTCCTGATGCAGCTCCTAAAATCATATACGTACCCGCTTCAATACGATCCGGAATGATCGTATGGTGACAACCGTGCAGTGAATCCACACCATCAATTCGGATTACATCTGTGCCAGCACCTTTAATGCGTGCACCCATGCTTGTTAACAATGTAGCTACATCAATAATCTCTGGTTCTTTCGCTGCGTTTTCAATAACAGTTCTACCTTTCGCTCGCACAGCTGCTAGCATAATATTAATCGTAGCTCCTACACTAACAACATCTAAATAAATACGTGCACCGCGCAATTCATCTGCTCTTAAATAAATCGCACCCTGTTCATTCGTAACATGTGCACCTAATGCTTCAAACCCTTTAATATGCTGATCAATCGGCCTCGGTCCTAAATGACATCCACCTGGAAGCCCAATAACAGCTTTTTTAAAACGGCCAAGCATCGCACCCATTAAATAATAAGAAGCACGCAATTTTTTCACTTTTCCATTCGGTAAAGGCATTGCAACCATGTTAGAAGGATCGACTACCATCTCTTCCTCCTGTCCATAAGTTACTCTTCCCCCAATTTCCTCTAGCAAGTCTCCTAACATTTTCACGTCCGAAATATTAGGGACACCACCAATAGTGACTGGAGTATCTGCTAAAATTGTCGCTGGAATTAGTGCAACGGCGCTGTTCTTTGCACCACTCACTCGAATTGTTCCATTTAAAGCTCTTCCGCCTTCAATTAGCAATTTTTCCATATTGAGCTCCCTTCTTGTGAATGTATTTACTTTCTATATTTTTATAGAAAGCTCCCCTTAAGAATCTCAATCACTCTTTCCACCCTAAAACTCAATAAATAGGAAACCATTATCTTCATTTCTCCCGTAGTACGAATAGATAAAGATTAACTATTCATCGAATTTACTTTATCAATTTAGATACATTATCACATTTATTAATAGGACTATGCACATTATTTTCTATTTCAAAAACAAAATGATAAAAATCTTTAGACTTGTTCACGCTTTCATTATACAACGAAAGGAAACCGTCTAAAAGACTAGACGGTTTCCAAAACGGAATTTTATTCTTACGCTTTACCGTTAGAACCGAATTCACGCATTTTACCAGCAACAGTTGCTTTAATAGCGTCGCGGCCAGGTCCAATATATTTACGAGGATCGTAAACTTCTTGGTCTTTGCTTAATGCTTCACGAACAGCTTTTGTAAACTCAATTTGGTTCTCAGTGTTTACGTTAATTTTTGAAGTACCTAAAGAAATAGCTTTTACGATATCAGCAGTTGGGATACCAGTACCACCGTGTAATACTAAAGGTACGCCAGTGAAGTCACGAACTTGTTCCATTTCAGCGAATCCTAAGTTAGGCTCACCTTTGTAAGGACCGTGTACAGAACCTAAAGCTGGAGCTAGGCAATCGATACCTGTTGCTTCAACAAGGTGCTTACACTCTGCTGGATCAGCGTAAATTACGCCTTCAGCGATGATGTCGTCTTCTTGTCCGCCAACTGTTCCAAGCTCAGCTTCAACAGATACGTTACGAGCGTGTGCGTATTCTACTACTTTTTTAGTAGTTTCAACGTTTTCTTCGAATGGGTGGTGAGAAGCGTCGATCATTACAGATGTGAAACCTGCATCGATTGCTTCTTTACATTTTTCGAAGCTTGAACCATGGTCAAGGTGAATCGCTACAGGAACAGTGATGTTCATTTCTTCGATTAAAGCTTTAACCATAGCTACAACTGTTTTGAAACCAGTCATATGACGAGCTGCACCCTCAGATACACCTAGGATTACAGGAGACTTTTCTTCTTCCGCAGCAGCTAAGATAGCTTGAGTCCACTCTAAGTTGTTCATGTTGAATTGACCAACTGCGTATTTTCCTTCTAGTGCTGTGTTTAGCATTTCTTTCATAGAAACTAAAGGCATGGTGAATCCTCCTAAAAAACGTTTTTTGTATCCGATAAGTTCTTATCGCTGGTAGTATGACCAGAATAAGGTAAAATATGTATATTTACATACCGGACTTTTTTCTACACTCAATAGGATAACAACTTGTACTCAAAAACTCAACCGTATTCACCTGCTCAATAGTCCATGTAAACGCTTTTTTCCATATTTTTTATAAAAAATTCATTTTTTACGCCTCTACAGCAAGCTGTTCTCTCACCGCTTGACGAATCTCATCAATATCAAACGGTTTAGCAAAGTGCATTAAAGCTCCTAAATCTTTCGCTTCTTGGATCATATCAAGCTCTCCATAAGCAGTCATTAAAATTACTTTAATACTCTCATCAATTTCCTTTACATGTTTTAAAATCTCTATACCATCCATACCTGGAATTTTCATATCTAACACTACTAAATCTGGATTATCTTTTTTCACGATATCTAAAGCTTGAAATCCATTCGCTGCTTGGAATGTCTGATAACCTTCTTTTTGGAACACTTCATGTAATAACACACGAATGCCATATTGATCATCAACGATTAAAATTTTACCTTCCATAACTCCCAACCTTTCTGTGTAAATACAAGATTTAAAGCTTCTTATATCTTAACGATTAATTTTCGCTATTCTTTGGCAAATCCCTTCCTATTCTTTCTTATTTTACCGTTTCCTATTTTGTTATGCTACCCTTCGATTTCACCTTTCTAAAAAAATAAACTATAATGAAAGCCGGTAAACACGTACGAAAGGGAGTAACATTATGTTAAAAATTTTTTCAACTCAATTAAGTGGTTATTTCTCCAGAGTTTCTCAAAAAGAAGAAATGAATATAGAAGATAGCGCCCGTCTACTTGCTCAAGCATTAGTTGGCGACGGTTTCATTTATTTACATGGTACAAATGAAATGGAGGGCGTTGTTGCTGAAGCATTATTCGGCGCTGAGCCAATGAAGCAAGCAAAACGATTATTTAAAAATGGTAAAGAAGTAGAAGTAACTTCTGCAGACCGTGTACTTCTTATTAGCCGTTTTTCAACAGATGAAGAAGTTGTAGCAATGGCCAAAAAACTTCAAGCTGATGGACACTCTATTGTCGGCATCTCTGCTATTCAAGAAGGTACTGAATCACTAGAACAATATACAGATGTACATATTGATACTAAGCTGTTAAAAGGCCTTATTCCAGACGATGAAGGCAATCGCTACGGATTCCCAAGTTTAATGATAGCTTTATTTGCATATCATGGGATCAAATTTACAATCGATGAAATGTTAAATGAATATTAAAAAAAGCGCCCTATTTCAGGCGCTTTTTTTTTTACTTGCTCTCTTTATTCGTAATAGAAGCACTTACGAAGTCATGGAACAATGGTTGTGGACGGTTTGGACGAGATACAAGTTCTGGATGGAACTGTGCTGCCACGAACCAAGGGTGGTCTTTTAATTCAATGATTTCAACTAGACGACCGTCTGGGCTTGTACCAGAGAATACAAATCCTGCTTTTTCCATATCCGGACGGAATTGATTGTTGAACTCATAACGATGACGATGACGCTCATATACAACCGGCTCGTTGTAAGCATTGTAAGCATTTGTTTCTTCAGCAAGCTTACATGGGTATAGACCAAGACGAAGTGTGCCACCTAAGTCTTCCACATCTTTTTGTTCTGGTAATAAGTCAATGATTGCATAAGGTGTGTCAGGATTAATTTCAGAAGAGTTAGCTCCTTCTAATCCTAATACGTTACGTGCGAATTCGATTGATGCAAGTTGCATACCTAGGCAAATTCCTAAGAATGGAACTTTGTTTTCACGAGCATATTGAATTGCAACGATTTTACCTTCTACACCACGATCGCCGAATCCACCAGGTACAAGGATACCATCTGTGTCACCAACTAATTCTTGTACGTTCTCTGGTGTTACGTGCTCAGCGTTTACCCATTTCACTTCTACATCTGTGTCGAATGAATAACCCGCATGACGAAGTGCTTCTACAACAGAAATGTATGCATCTTGAAGCTCTACGTATTTACCAACAAGAGCGATTTTTGTTTTCTTAGAAAGGTTACGTACTTTATTAACTAGCGCAGTCCACTCTGTCATATCTGCAGCTGGATTGTCTAATTTCAAGTGATCGCAAACGATTTGGTCCATATTTTGCTCTTGAAGAGATAATGGAACCGCATATAAAGTATCTGCATCGCGTGCTTCGATAACTGCTTTTGTATCAATGTCACAGAATAATGCAAGCTTGTCTTTCATATCTTGAGAAACAGGCAATTCTGTACGAACAACGATAATATTTGGTTGAATACCTAAGCTGCGAAGCTCTTTAACGCTATGTTGCGTTGGTTTTGTTTTCATTTCACCCGCTGCTTTTAAGTACGGGATTAACGTACAGTGAATGTACATTACATTGTCACGACCAATGTCGCTCTTAATTTGACGGATTGCTTCTAAGAATGGTAGAGACTCGATGTCACCAACAGTTCCACCAATTTCTGTAATAACAACGTCCGCGTTTGTTTCGCGACCAGAACGGTATACACGCTCTTTAATTTCGTTAGTAATGTGCGGAATAACTTGAACTGTTCCTCCTAGGTATTCACCACGACGCTCTTTTTGAAGAACTGAAGAGTAAATTTTACCTGTTGTTACGTTGCTGTATTTGTTTAAGTTGATGTCGATGAAACGTTCATAGTGACCAAGGTCCAAATCAGTTTCTGCACCATCATCTGTTACGAATACCTCACCGTGTTGGTATGGGCTCATAGTCCCTGGGTCTACGTTAATGTATGGATCAAACTTTTGAATAGTTACGTTTAAACCACGATTTTTTAAAAGTCTTCCAAGAGATGCTGCTGTAATACCTTTTCCTAAAGACGATACTACACCGCCTGTTACAAAAATATACTTAGTCATGAAAAAGCTCCCTCCTATTTTGCTGTTATATAATCACCGTTGCAAAGCGCAACGTATGTAGATAACACTGTATCCATCTTATTGTTAGACTCTTTTTATTTTCTAAACAAAAAACAAAAAAGAAAATTGCTCCCCTCATCACATAAAGTAATAAGTAGGGAGCAATTTTCTTTTATATTTACACTTTAAAAGTATTATCGTCCTTTTTTAAAGAGCCCAAAAATGATTCTACATGGACGATAATGAAAAGTCAAGAACTACAGTTCTTCCTCTTCTTCTTCTTCAGTTTCATCGTACTCAAGTTCTTCTTCGGCGAAGTCATCTTCATCATCTTCATCTAAATCATCAAGATCATCGTCATCTCCGTCTTCTTCTTCAAGAACCTTGTCCAAATCTTCTACCTCTTCTTCTTCATTTGCGTCTGCATCTTCGAAGTCTTCATCTTCTTCGATGTAGTCGTCAAAACCGTCCTCTTCAACTTTACGTTTCTTCTTCGGTTTTGGCTGAGGTAAGATTTCTTCATCAATTTGCTCATATGGGTACCAGCTACGTAGTCCCCAACGATTTTCTCCTAAATTAATGAAACGTCCATCGATGTTTAAATCTGTATAAAATTGTGCGAGTTTCGCATTAACTTGCTCTTGAGATAGTCCCAGCACTTGAGCGATTTCTCGAACCAACTCGTTGAATGTCGTTGCTTGTCTTTTATCCCCTAAAACGCTATGTACAACTTCAATCATTGAACATTCTTTTAGCTCTTCTGGTGAATATTGCTTAAAATTCACTTATGCGGCACTTCCTTTCTTCAAATATAACCTTATATATAACGGTCTGCTTAAAAAAATCCATACTATTCATTATAAACAAAAGTCGTACAAATATGCTACAAAAAAAACGGGAAACTTTAATATGGTAATAAAATTATAATTTGTCTATTCCTTATTTCGGAAACATATGCGCTCCTTGCAGTACATACCTAATTTGCATTTCTGTATATTCTTCAAGCGTATACAGTTTTTGCAGGGCCCAACGTCTAAATCCCCACATTTGTCCTTGTATGAAAATGTTATGTGCAAGAAGCTGTATCTCTTTTTTATTTAATGTAAATGTCCCATTTTCTGTACACTGCTCTAAAATATTCTCAAACATCCCGACCATTTGAAACTCTTTTTCTAATACATATGGAAGTGATTCTTTCGGTAAAAAACGTACCTCTTGATACATAATTAATACTTCTTCTTGCAATTCATCCATCACTTTAAAATAATTCGTTATCGCTATCTTTAAGCTTTCTATACTTCCCTTCTCTGTACACACTACTTCCTCTAATCTTTCTTTTACATGTTCATAAATACTATCACAAACTAAATATAAAACATCATCTTTTGTACGAATGTACTCATAAAGTGTTCCAATACTAAACCCAGCCGCCTTCGCAATCTCTCTCGTTGTTGTACGTGGGAACCCTTTTTGCTTAAACAATTGCACCGCACCTTTAATCATTTGTTCACGTCTTAACGCAACTAATTTTTCATCTTTCACGGACGCATGTACATTATGTTTAACCATCCCCTTCACCTCTCTCTATTATTTTTTGGAAGGAAAAAGCGTAGGAAAATACCTACGCTTTCATTCCTACTTCGTTAACATACGAGAAATTACAAGCCTTTGAATCTCTTGTGTTCCCTCATATATTTGTGTAATCTTTGCATCGCGCATATAACGCTCTACTGGATAATCTTTCGTATAACCGTAACCACCAAATACTTGTACCGCTTCAGTCGTCACCTTCATCGCTGTATCGCCTGCAAATACTTTTGACATCGCTGACTCTTTCCCATACGGAAGCCCTTCCGATTCAAGCCAAGCCGCTTGGTATGTTAGAAGACGCGCCGCCTGCACATCCGTTGCCATATCTGCAAGTTTAAAGCCAATTCCTTGCTGCGCCACAATTGGTTTCCCAAACTGATGACGCTCTCTTGCATATTCTACAGAAGCATCTAAAGCCCCTTGCGCAATACCGACTGCTTGCGCGGCAATACCGTTACGGCCGCCATCTAATGTTTGCATCGCAACTTTAAATCCTTGGCCCTCTTCCCCGAGTAAGTTCTCTACAGGAATACGGCAATCTTCGAACATAATTTCAGTTGTTGGTGAAGAGCGAATCCCTAACTTGCTTTCCTTCTTCCCAACTGAAAATCCTGGTGTATCACTTTCCACAATAAACGCGCTCGTACCACGCTGCTTCGATTCGGGATCAGTTAACGCAAAAACAACATAAATATCAGCAATACCACCATTTGTAATAAAGATTTTCGATCCATTTAAAATGTAATGGTCTCCATCTCGTTTCGCAGTTGTCCTCATTCCGCCAGCATCTGAACCAGAACTTGGCTCCGTTAAACCGTATGCGCCAATTTTCATTCCTTCTGCCATCGGTCGTAAAAACTTTTGCTTTTGTTCTTCCGTTCCAAATTTAAAAATTGGCCAACCAGCAAGTGAAGTGTGTGCAGACAGTGTTACACCTGTTGAAGCACAAACACGAGATAATTCTTCGATAGCAATTACATACGCTAAGTAATCGCTTCCAATTCCGCCGTATTCTTCAGGCCACGGAATACCGGTTAAACCAAGCTCTGCCATTTGATCAAATAGTGCTCGATCAAATCTCTCTTCTTCATCACGCTCAGCTGCCGTCGGTGCTACTTCGTTCTTAGCAAAATCCCGAACCATTTTTCTTATCATTTCATGTTCTTCTGATAGTTTAAAATGCATTCCCGTCTCCCCCTTGTCCTTTTATAAAGCTCGACTAATAACAAGTTTCTGTATCTCACTCGTTCCTTCATATATTTGCGTGATTTTCGCATCACGGAAAAATCGTTCTACTGGATAGTCTTTCGTATAACCGTAACCGCCAAATACTTGCACCGCTTCAATCGCAACTTCAACAGCCGTCTTAGAAGCGAATAATTTCGCAATAGAAGCTTCTTTACCGCATGGTAATCCTTGCGCTCTTAGCGATGCCGCTCTGTATACAAGTAATCGCGCTGCTTCTACGCTAGTCGCCATATCTGCAAGTTTGAATCCGATTCCTTGCTGCGCCGCAATTGGCTTGCCGAATTGCTCACGCTCTTTCGCATAATCAATCGCACATGCTAGCGCCGCTTCCGCGATTCCTAATGCCTGCGCTCCGATTCCAATTCGTCCAACATCTAAATTCGCCATTGCCACCTTAAATCCTTGTCCTTCTTCACCAAGTAAATTCTCGGCCGGCACTTTCATATCTTCAAACGTAAGTTGTACCGTGCGAGAACCAAGAAGTCCCATTTTATGCTCATCTTTGCCGATAATTAAGCCCGGTGTATCTTTCTCTACTATAAATGCAGAAATCCCACTTTTTCCTGCCTCTGGATTTGTAGAAGCGAATACAATATATGTACTTGCTTCACCGCCATTTGTAATAAATACTTTCGATCCATTAATAATGTAGTGATCGCCTTTCTTTACAGCTCTTGATTTCAAACTCCCTGCATCTGATCCTGCATTTGGTTCTGTTAATGCAAATGCACCTAAATATTCACCAGTCGCAAGTTTAGAAACATATTTCTGCTTCTGTTCTTCTGTTCCAAAATATAAAATCGGATTCATTCCAACTGACGTATGTACAGCTAAAATTACACCAACCGTTGCACTTACCTTTGAAATTTCCTCAATTGCTAAAATGTAAGAAATAAAATCCATTTCTGCCCCGCCATATTTTGCAGGCGCTGGAATACCCATTAGTCCAAGCTCACCCATCTTCTGCAAAATCTCTTTCGGGAACACCCCTTGTTCCATACTAGGAAGAAAGGGAGCTATTTCCTTCTGCGCAAAATCTCGAACCATTTTCCTCATCATTTGTTGCTCTTCAGTAAAATGAAAATTCATGTACTCCGCCTCCGTTTGCTATATATCTTTTTAATAATTTGGTAAGACCACTATTTTAATAAAAGGAGGACTTTATTCGTAAACGTAGAAACCACGGCCTGTTTTACGTCCTAACCATCCTGCGTTCACATACTTGCGTAATAATGGACATGGGCGATATTTACTATCTCCTAATCCTTCATGCAACACTTCCATAATGTATAAACATGTATCTAAACCGATAAAATCAGCTAATGTAAGTGGTCCCATCGGATGATTCATACCTAGTTTCATTACTTCATCAATCGCTTCTTTAGTCGCTACACCTTCATATAACGTATAGATCGCTTCATTAATCATCGGTAATAAAATACGGTTCGATACAAATCCTGGGAAATCATTTACTTCAACTGGCACTTTTCCGATTTTTTTCGTAATATCTTCAATTGTTTCGTACACCTCATCATCTGTAGCTAAACCACGAATAATTTCAACAAGTTTCATAACTGGAACTGGATTCATAAAATGCATGCCGATTACTTTTTCTGGGCGTTTCGTTACCGCTGCAATTTCAGTAATTGGTAGAGAGGACGTATTCGTCGCTAAAATTGCGTGTTCTGGAGCGATTTCATCTAGATTCGCGAAAATTTTCTTTTTAATGTCCATTTTCTCAACAGCCGCTTCAATAACAAGATCCGCTTCCTTCACACAATCTAAATCAAGCGCTACTGTAAGGCGATTTAACGTCGCTTCCTTCTCTTCTTCCTTCATGCGTCCTTTTTCTACTTGGCGCGCTAAGTTTTTCGTAATAATAGCCAATCCTCTGTCTAATTGCTCTTGTTTTAAATCTTGTACCTTCACATTATATCCTGCCATTGCACATACTTGTGCGATTCCCGAACCCATTTGTCCTGCACCAATTACAACTATTTTTTGTACACCCATTCTTTCTTCCCCCTTAATATAAATTGTTAATAAATCAAAAATCACCTACACGTAAATTAACGAACTTCAATCATAATTGCGTCACCTTGACCGCCACCGCTACAAATAGAAGCAATTCCAATTCCGCCGCCGCGCTGCTTTAGTGCGTGGATAAGTGTAACGATAATACGCGCGCCACTTGCTCCAATCGGATGTCCCATTGCTACAGCGCCGCCATTTACATTCAATTTGTCTGGGTCAATTCCTGCGATTTCTGTACTTGCAATTGCTACCGCTGCAAATGCTTCATTAATCTCGAATAAATCGATATCTTCAATTGTCTTGCCTGTTTTTTTCAACAATTCGTTAATTGCATAACCTGGCGTTCTTGGGAAATCTTTAGACTCCACTGCAATTGCTGTATGTGCCAAAATTGTCGCTAATGGCTTTCTTCCTTCTTGCTTCGCTCTGTCTTCGCTCATTAATACGAGCGCAGCACCGCCATCATTTAGTCCAGGAGCATTACCCGCTGTCACTGCCGACGTCTTATCAAATACAGGTTTTAATTTCGCTAATTTTTCAATCGTTGTATCCGCGCGCGGTGCCTCATCTTTTGCAACGACGATAGGATCGCCTTTTCTTTGCGGAATCGTTACTGGCACGATTTCCTCTTCAAAACGTCCTTCTTTATGCGCTGAAACCGCACGCTGATGGCTACGATATGCCCATTCATCTTGCGCTTCGCGAGAGATTCCATCTTCCTTCGCAACTTCTCCGCCATAAACACCCATGTGTATACCTGAAAATGCGCATGTCAAGCCGTCAGCAACGTTTAAATCGATGATTTCGTTGTTACCCATTCTGTATCCCCATCTTGCACCTCGTAAAATGTAAGGACTGTTACTCATAGACTCCATACCGCCAGCTACAATTAGTGATTGATCGCCAGTACGAATAATTTGATCCGCTAACGTAACCGCACGAAGCCCTGATGCACAAACTTTATTCACTGTTTCCGTCTGTACTTCCCAAGGGATTCCAGCAGCCCTCGCAGCTTGGCGTGATGGAATTTGTCCCTGTCCACCTTGAATAACTGTTCCAAATATAACTTCCTCAACATCACTAGCAGAAACATTTGCTCTCTCAAGCGCCGCTTTAATTGCAATTCCCCCAAGTTCTGTTGCCTTCACGTCTTTTAAAGATCCTCCAAATTTCCCAACCGGTGTTCTTGCAGCGCTTAAAATAACTGTTTTACTCATATCTATTTCCCCCATCTCTTTTTTAAGACCGAGCGCTCGCTCGGTGTTCTTACGTTGAGAAGAGGTGCAATGATTGCACCTCTCTCTAAAGTTGTATTCATTCCTACAAATTACATCGCTTCTTTCTTCTGTCCGATAACAGAGCGTTCTAAAATCTCTGTTACATCAAGAGTTTGAACCTTCTCTTCTACTTCTTTCGCTTTCGTCCCATCGCTAATCATCGTTAAGCAATATGGACAACCTGTACCGATAATGGATGGTTGCACAGCTAGTGCTTGTTCTGTACGAGCAACGTTAATACGTGAACCTGCTGTCTCTTCCATCCACATTAAGCCACCACCTGCGCCACAGCACATTCCGGTTTCACGGTTACGTGCCATTTCTACAAGATTCACACCAGGAATTGCTTTCAAAATATCGCGTGGTGCTTCGTATACTTCGTTGTATCTTCCTAAGTAACAGGAATCATGGTACGTAACTGTTTCCTCAATAGCGTGAACGGGTTTTAAGCGTCCTTCTTTCACCCACTGAGCTAACAATTCTGTATGATGATAGACTTCTGCTTGCAAACCAAAGTCTGGATACTCATTTTTAAATGTGTTATAAGCGTGAGGATCAATCGTAACGATTTTCTTCACTCCTGCTTTTTCAAATTCCTCGATATTCTTTGTCGCCATCTCTTGGAAGACAAATTCATTTCCAAGACGTCGCGGTGTATCTCCAGAATTCTTTTCTTTATTACCAAGTATCGCGAATGAAATGCCTGCTTCGTTCATTAACTTCGCAAACGATATCGCAATCTTCTGACTACGATTATCATATGATCCCATTGAACCAACCCAGAATAAATATTCGAACTCCTCGCCAGCTTTCGATTTTTCTTTTACAGTTGGAACCGTTACTTCATCATCACCTTGGCGCCAAGTTTCACGCTCTTTACGGTTCAGTCCCCACGGATTTCCTTGACGCTCAATATTTGTCATCGCACGCTGCGCTTCCGCGTCCATCTTTCCTTCTGTTAAAACGAGATAGCGGCGTAAATCAATAATTTTGTCAACATGCTCATTCATAACCGGACACTGATCTTCACAGTTACGGCACGTTGTACAAGCCCAAATCTCTTCCTCTGTAATAACATCTCCGATTAAACTCGGATCGTAAGCAAGCGTTGTAGCTGCTGATTCTTGTTGCCCTTTCCCAGCTGCCATCATCGCTAACTGATTTCCTTGTGTATTATTAAAAGCAACTACTGGAACCCACGGTGCTTTTGATGTCACTGCTGCTCCTTTATCAGTTAAATGATCGCGAAGTTTTAAAATTAAATCCATCGGCGATAACATTTTCCCTGTCCCTGTTGCTGGGCACATATTTGTACAGCGACCACACTCTACGCAAGCGTATAAATCAATAAGCTGATTTTGTCTAAAGTCTTCGATTTTACCAACACCAAATGTTTCTTGCGTTTCATCTTCAAAGTCAATCTTTTCAAGTTTCCCTGGATTTGAAAGACGACCGAAGAAAACGTTAACTGGTCCCGCAATTAAATGCGCGTGTTTTGATTGTGGAACATACACTAAAAACGTTAACAAAATTAGTAGATGCACCCACCAAGAGAAATAGAACACAGAAATGGCTGCGGTTTCATTTATTCCCGAGAAAACGTAAGCGATTGCAGAAGCGATCGGTTCACTCCATGAAAGCTCCTCGCCGTGCCATATAATTCCCATCCCATTACCGAGTAGCACAGAAATCATTAAGCCACCAATAAAGATAAGAACAAGGCCTGATTTGAAATTACGTTTTAAACGAACTAGCTTCTCAACATAACGTCTATGAAAAGCCCAAAAGACTGCAATTAAAATAACAAGTGTGACAATTTCCTGGAAGAATGTAAATGCAGGGTATAGTGGTCCAAGTGGAAGATGTGATCCTGGTGCGAGTCCTTTCCAAACGAAGTCAATTGCTCCAAATTGGACAAGAATAAATCCGTAAAAGAACATAACGTGAATAATGCCGCTCTTCTTATCTTTCAGCAGCTTTTTCTGACCGAAAACATTGACCTTAAGGAGATCCCAACGCTCTTTAAAACGACGGTCAAATTCAATCTTTTTTCCTAACTGTATGTAGGCCATCCTCGTCCGTATAAGATACACAAACAAATATCCCGCATAAGCAATAACAGCAATGGCAGCCAGCCAATTAATGATCAGTAAGCTATTCATTTTTATGCTACCCCTCTCTTTGTAAGCCCTCTTTCTTTTTTAGAATCTTCAAAAACATATAATTTTCTGAATTTTTTCCCCTATCTTCATTATATAATGAGTGAGCATTCAGTCAACAGTTTTTTGTTATACAACAACATATTTTTTAATAAAGCTGTTTATTTCGGTGAAACTATAAAGTGAAACTTTAATCCGTAGGGGGTTGTTTCCTCTCGCCTGATTCCTTTAAGTAAGCCTAATTTTTAAGTAGGAGGCTTACCGCCCCTTAATATGGGATAAGGTGAAGCCAATCGGGATTTTCCGGGCAGCCAGCAAAATGAAGGCGAAAAGAATGCAAAGGAGGGAATTCACTTATGTTCTTCTTATCTCTCTTGTTAATATGCGTTACTCTTTGGATCACAATTGACCTTTTATATGGGAGGATTCTTCATTTAAAGCGTGTGCGCTCTCGTACTTTTCCTTTACGTCAAAGTAATTTTCACCTTTATACATACGGGCAAGATTTATATGATGCTTTATTTACTGATATACAACAAGCAAGGCACCATGTGCACGTTTTATTCTTCATTGTAAAAAACGATAAAATCAGTCGTGAATTTTTAAAGTTACTTATCGATAAGGCACAGGAAGGAATTGAAGTAAGACTATTACTCGATCGATTGGGAAGCCATTATTTATCAAACGAGGCAATTCGTTCCCTACAAAAACACGGCGTCTCTTTTTCATTTTGTCATAAAGTGAAATTTCCGTTCCTTTTCTTTTCTGCCAATCAAAGAAACCATAGAAAAATTACAGTTATTGACGGAAAAATTGGTTATATTGGTGGATTTAATATTGGAGAAGAATATTTAGGGCATAATCAAAAATTAGGATTATGGCGCGATTATCATTTACGTCTTACAGGCGAAGGTGTACAAGATTTACAAAAACAATTTTTACATGATTGGTTTGATGATACAAACCAAAACTTATTGGATACTTCTCTTTATTTTCCGAAACTGCAACCTGGTACCATCCAACACCAATTTATTCCGACCGATGGGGCCTATTTACAACATACTTTTCTACACTTAATTGAAAATACGAAAGAAGAACTCTTTATCGGTACACCATATTTCATTCCTGGAAAAAAAATTATGCACGCTTTGTTAAAAGCACGAAAACGTGGGGTTCAAATAACGATTCTCGTTCCAGAAAAAGCTGATCACGCCCTTGTTCGAGAAGCAAAATTTCCATATTGCCGAAAGTTAATACAAGCCGGGTGTAATATTTATGCATTTCAACAAGGTTTTTTTCACGCTAAAGTTATTATAGTGGACGATTATATTTGTGATATCGGAACTGCAAACTTTGATATGAGAAGTTTATATATTAATCATGAAATCAACTGCCTTTTATATGATAAACATTTTATACAAACAGTAAAAAACAGATTCCATAAAGATTTAGAAAACGCGTCCTTACTTTCCTTTAAAGATGTTAGCCCCCTTTCTCTTATTGATAGAGGGAAAGAATGGATAGGAACGATACTTTCTTTCTTCTTATAGGAAAGATAATGAGTAAAAAGAGGTGTATCACATATGATTATGCGGTTCGGATATGTTTCACATGCAATGGCACTCTGGGACTGCTCTCCTGCCAAAACGATGACATTTACAAGCTTTCAAAAGCTCAGTAAACAAGAACGAGAAGATAAATTGTACGATGTTACAAGGCAAAATCTTGAGCATACAATACGTATTCTTCATTACAATATAGCGCATGAAATTCCGTTATATCGTTTATCCTCTTCCATCGTCCCACTTGCAACACATCCCGAAGTCGAGTTTGATTATATCGGGGCATTTACACCGCTTTGGCGTAAAATTGGGGCATTAATTAAAGAACACAATTTACGAGTAAGTTTTCATCCAAATCAATTTACGCTATTTACAAGCGACAAGCCACATATTACAACTAACGCTATTACAGATATGGCCTATCATTATAAAGTATTAGATGCCATAGGAATTGCAGATTCTTCTTATATTAACATCCATGTAGGTGGTGCCTATGGAAATAAAGAACAAGCGGTTGGACGTTTCCATGAAAACATAAAAAAACTTCCTGCACATATAAAAGAGCAAATGACGCTTGAAAATGATGATAAAACATATACAACTGCTGAAACTTTATCGATTTGCCAAAAAGAAAAGATTCCATTCGTATTTGATTATCATCATCACATGGCAAACCTTTGCGAAGAACCGCTAGAAGTATTACTCCCTGCAATTTTTGAAACTTGGTCACATACAAATGTCCCTCCTAAAGTTCACATTTCCTCCCCTAAATCAAAAAAAGAATTTAGGGCTCACTCTGAATATATTGATTTAGAGTTTATTAAGCCTTTCTTACACATTGCAAAAAAAATCAACCATAATTTCGATATTATGATTGAAAGTAAACAGAAAGATTTATCAATGCTGCAATTAATACATGAATTATCCTCTATAAGAGGGATAAAAAGAATAAATAGCTCAACATTACAATGGTAAATTGTAATGTTGAGCTATTTTTTTCAAAAAAAGTAATTTTTATAGTAAAAAACAACCTATTGTATATGCTATGATTGGAATTAGCATTTTCCACCTGCGATTCAACTTTATTGAAACGGAGCCATAATATGATTAATCAAAAAAAATATGTACACTTTGTCATGATGTATATAATTATATTTTCCCTTTGGATATTTCTTATCCCTAAGGACTTGAATATAAAAGAAATTGGAATTCTCTTCTTATTTTGCTTTGCTACACTCTTTTCTTGCTACTGCCTATATAAGGCAATAAAAAAAATGAAGCGCGGTGACAAACTATTTTGGGTTTTAGTACTATGCACTTGCCTATGTGGATTGACAATGGAGATAACTTTATTCCTTCATTCACTTTCTATATATGACCAAGTCATATTCTCATATAAGGCATTGCCCTTTTTCATCGTACAATATATTTTGCTCTTCTCTGGCTTTGCTATCAAATTCATAAAACATTACTCTATTAGAGGCCTTGCTCAATTTTCATTCGATAGCATCTTTATTGTTATTATGAATATTTATTTTACTCTAACTTTTATTTTGGATCTTTCAAGCTTTCGTATGTTAACAACAGATACTTGGGTTTTAATTGGATACTTTATTGCACAATCATTAGTAATTTACGCCGTTATTAGC
This sequence comes from Bacillus sp. N5-665, assembly GCF_022637375.2. Lineage (NCBI taxonomy): Bacteria > Bacillati > Bacillota > Bacilli > Caryophanales > Bacillaceae > Bacillus > Bacillus sp. N5-665. The sequence continues at coordinate 146,066 of NZ_CP093325.1, read as the reverse complement.
CTATATAGAAGAGAACAATATTCTTCAAGCAGAATTTCATTAATTATCGGCTTTACTATTATACTCGTTTACGGATATATACATCTGTTCCAACTAAACATGGGGATGAAAACTTCTTCTGAAGTCTCTTATTTAGTACATACTGCTTCAATTTTATTAATTGGTTTATCTTCCATACTATACATTTTGGATAAACCAATGCAGCATGAAACGAAAACAAAGTATTATCGATTTGATTATGTGCGCTTTATATTACCCTATTTCAGTATAATCATTACTTTTTTCTTTATTCTTATTCAACCTTGGGATGATAAGTTCATGCTAATTGGTCTAGTATTATCACTCATCTTATTATTCCTACGACAACTTTACATGTGGAAAGATAATCAAGCACTAATCGATACATATGAACAGTTGACTACACAACTAGAAGGCAAAGTAGAAGAGGGTGCATCTGCGTTATCAAAGAGTGAACAACGCTATAAATCTTTATTCGAAGATCATCCTGATGCCGTTTTCTCTTTAAATATGGATGGTATATTCCAACAATCTAATACAGCTTGTGAAAGCTTATTTACTGCCTACTATTGTGAAGTAGAAAGCTATTCTCTTCTACACTTTATTGACTCAAAAGACCATGATCTACTAAAGAAAGCTTTACAAATAACAAAAGAAGGTAGACCACAAACTTTAGAAGTTCGCACAAAAGAAAAAGAAGGCTACTACTATTACCTTCACGTTACACTCATCCCTACTTTCATAAACAAAGAAGTTGTTGGGATGTTCGGCATAGCACGTGATATTACAACTTTATATGAAAAACAAAAACAAGTAGAACATTTAGCCTTTCATGATGCACTTACTGGATTACCAAATCGCCGAAAGTTTGAAAAAGATTTAAAGAACATTTTAAATACAGCTCAAACTAGCGCAAATGATGTTGCCGTCATGTTCCTTGATTTAGATCGATTCAAAAAAATTAACGATAGACTTGGTCACGACGTCGGAGATCTATTATTAATTGAAGTAGCAAAAAAGTTACGCAGTTGCTTGCGTTCGAAGGATGTCGTTGCTCGCCAAGGCGGAGATGAGTTTACAATTCTATTACCAGATATGTACTCAGAAAAAAGTGCTGCTTTTATAGCTGAGCAAATTTTAACGGTTTTAAACAAACCATTCTTCATTAAAGATGAAGAACTTTCTATTACACCGAGTATCGGAATTGCAATGTACCCTGATTACGGAACCGATGTAACAGAATTAATGAAAAATGCTGATATGGCTATGTATCGCGCGAAAGCAAATGGAAAAAACAGATTTGTTTTCTTCTCAAAAGAAATGAGTATCGCCCAAAATGAAATTCAATTCTTAGAAGGCGAACTTGCAAAAGCATTACAACAAAATGAATTTTTCCTTGAATATCAGCCACAAGTAAGCACAAAAACAAAACAAATTATCGGTTTTGAAGCATTAATTCGTTGGAAGCACCCAAAACTCGGCATCGTGTCTCCTGCCCAATTCATTCCTCTAGCGGAGGAAACCGGATTTATTATTGAACTTGGAAATTGGATTTTACGTACCGCTTGCTTAGAGGCAAAAAGATGGCATAATCAAGGGTTTTCTCACTTAAAAGTCGGTGTGAATTTATCTGTTGTTCAATTTAACCATGCAGATTTAATCCCTACTATTTCAAAAGTGTTAGAAGAAACCGAACTAAAATCAGAAGCACTAGATATCGAAATCACAGAAAGTATCGCAATTAATCAAAATCAATCTGTCATTTCCAAACTAGAACAGCTTCAAAATCTCGGTATTCAAATTTCAATCGATGACTTCGGAACTGGTTATAGTTCTTTAGCTTATTTAACAAAATATCCAATCAACACATTAAAAATTGCTCGAGAGTTTATTTGCGGAATTACAACTAGTCCTTTAGAGGAAGCGATTATCTCCTCCATCATTACACTATCTAAAGAACTAAATTTAGAAGTTATTGCAGAAGGTGTAGAGATGGAAGAACAATGGAAGTTTTTATATGAACAAAACTGTGACCACATTCAAGGATTCCTTATTAGCAAGCCTGTTTCTAGTAAAGACGTTTGGATGTTACTACACAAAAAAACAACCGTCTAAGTAAGACGGTTGTTTTTTAATATTCAAAAGGTAGATCTCCAGCTAATTGTACCTCTTGATCATTATGAGAAATTACTTGGCTTTTCTCTAATGCTGTATTACCTAATGAAATACCCCATGCCATTGCTAACGTTAATAGGCTACCAATAAGTAGTTTCTTCATATTCCATCACCCACATTTTTTATTTTAATATATCATGAAAATTTATCCATATCCTATGCAATTATGCATATCCATTTTTTAGGTTATCTATCTACTGATTTTATCTGCGAGCGCTTCTTTATATGCATGCATTTCTAATATATCAAAAAAGAAACTTGCCTTTTTATATGCATCTTCAATCTCTGCCTCATCATACCCCAATTTTCCTAGGCATTCGCCTCTTTGATAATATAGCTGTCCAATTAATGCCATACTATTAATTCGGCATGATATTTCAATTGCTTTATTTACTTGATAAAGTGACCCCTCATATTGCTCGTCTAAGTATAATGCTTTTGCATGATTATATCTTACCTTCACGTCGAATTCTTCATTATCATGCAATGTCTCTAATTGTTTTAATATATCTTCAAATAACTCAATACTTTTCTTAAAATAATTATTTTCAGCATAAATATTTGCAATTGCATTTTCTATATAGAGATTTTGGTATACGTCTATTCCAGCTAATTGTTGATTTAACAATTTTTTCAATTCTAAAATACAATATTCGTAATCAATTTTCTTCAATATGTATGCTGCTACATGATATTGCCATTGAAGAAACTGCTGGAATTCAGGATGATATTCTTCCTTTTTTAGCTCATTCCATACTATATTATAAATCTCTTTATATTTTTTTTGCTTACACAGCATAATGACTTGATCTTTAAACTGTTTTTTTCTTTCAATATCAGAATAAATAAGTACCTCATAAAAGTGAATAATTGGAACTTGTAATTTTGCTGCGATACCTTGTAATATATCCATACTTGGGTATACCGCGCCCGATTCAATTCGACTCACTTCCGATTGATGACATATGTTATCGGATAACTGTTTTTGTGTTAATCCCCTCATTACCCTAATCTTCTTAATTTCACTTCCTAATTTTTCTGCGTGCATACTTACTCACCATCCCATTATAACAATCTAATTTTTTAAGTTGTCATACCACTACCATAATGTGAATTCGACAATTTTTGATATGAAATAATGCATAATATATATAAAATTCGGCAAATTCTTCATACAATCCATCTCACATACAATAATAGATTAGTAGTTTTATAGATAAATTATAGAATATTTGCCCGTGCCTTCGTTACATTCGGTCTTCTTTATCCTTTATCAGCAGAAGCTATTCACACCCAAAAACTAGATAAAAATGAAGTAAAAATTGAAATTGCTTAGCCTAGTTTAACGCTTAAAAAATTACACAACCTCAAAATGATACGAAAAATATGGCGAAAAAGTATTTAAGGGGTGAGATAAACGAGGCTAAAGCTCAACAAGGGTGAATGACAACTGAAATGAATGTAGATTCCCAACCTACAAATAAAGAAACAAAAGAAAATTAAACCGAAGTTCGCCTTGCACAAACTTACAAAAACTATAAAATATATAGAAAAGTAGATAAAAATGGAGTAATTACAACTGTTAGTGGCAAGGTTGTCCAAGATTTAGACCAATACCCTAATCTAACTATAACAAATTTTTTGTCGAAAAATGAAGTAAAATCTTCATTACGTACTACTCTTCAAATTCCAATCGATTCATCTGAGACAGAATTCTCTAATGAAACCGTTGTTTATAAGAAAAAAGAAGTTTACCACTCATAGGTAAACTTCTTTTCATATCCATCCCTTTTCTTTCGCAATTGTAATTGCCTCAATTCTATTTTTCGCATCGAGCTTCGTTAATACTTCAGAAATATAATTACGCACTGTTCCAGGTGAAAGATAAAGTGCCTTCGCAATCTCATTTGCCGTCTTTCCTTCTTTCGCAAGTAGCAATACTTCTTTTTCACGATCTGATAACGGATTTTGCTCCTGCCATAAGCCGAACATTAAATCTTGAGAAATCTCTCGCTTTCCTTTCATTACATTACGAATCGCTGCAGCTAAATCTTCACTTGGGCTATCTTTTAATAAATATCCGTGCACGCCAGCTTTCATTGCTCGTTCAAAATATCCAGGGCGCGCAAATGTTGTTAAAATCATTACTTTGCATGCTGATTTTTCTTTCTGTAACGTTTCCGCAACATCTAATCCGCTTTGAATTGGCATTTCAATATCCATAATGCTTACATCAGGTTTTAGCGATTCAATTAGTTTTAACGCCTCTTCCCCGTTCGCAGCTTGCCCAATTACTTCAATATCATCTTCTAGATCCAGTAGGGCCCCTAATGCACCACGAAGCATCCGCTGATCTTCTGCAATAATAATTCGAATCATGCCCTCACCTCATCTTTTCCTGTTCTAATAACAACTGGAACTTTTACTGTTAATAGTGTCCCTGGATTTATCGTACCCAGTTCAACAAACCCATCAATAAGAGCGATGCGTTCTTTCATGCCACGAATGCCATTTCCATCATGGTTTTGATCTGCTAAACCAATTCCATTATCTTCTACTGTCAAAATTAATTCACCTTGTGATTCTAAAACAGAAACTGTGCAACGTGTTGCCTTACTATGCTTTACAACATTCGTCACAGCCTCCCGTAAACACATTCCAACAATATTTTGCTCAATTGGTGATAACGAACTCGAACTTGCTTCCTGCTTCACTTCTAGTTCGATATTAGCCACTTGTAAGATCGCCCTTATTTGCTCTAGCTCTTCTTCTACTGTAATCATACGCATATCCGAAATTAATTCTCTTAGCTGCTTTAATGCTGTGCGGGATGTTTGTGTAATTTCCTTCGCTTCCACACTTGCGCGCTCTGGATTTTTTACAATTAACTTCTCCACGAGCTGACTTTTTAAAGTAATGAGTGATAACGTATGTCCTAATGTATCATGAAGATCCCTTGCAATCCGCTGACGTTCTTCACGTTTTACTAAGTCTTTAATTTGTTCGTTTGCTTCGTTTAATTGATTCTTTAACATCTTTTTTTGATTAAAGTTGCGCATTCCGAATGGTGTAAGAAGCATTAAAATAAACATTGGAACAATATTTACTAAACTTGTAGTTGTTAGTTGATTCATATTTACAAATAAAAATGCCCCCAGCATTATAACTAGCAAACATAATAGCACTCGAAACACTTTCTTATTTGGCGTAAATCCCATCGCACTTGCGGTGAAAAAGCCAAAGAATATCATGAAAGGATTGTAAAATAAAGCAAATAAAAAGATAAGTACCATTTGAATACATGCCCAAAAAACGAACGTCCTCTGCACAAAATAAAGCTGACGGTATGTGATAATAAAAACTATCAACATACCGCTTCCAATTACAAGCTTCCACCCTGACGCCTGCACTAAATGGTAAATTGGAAATAACAGATACACGAACCACATATACGGGAAGAAACCCATATGTTTCGGAAAAATCTCAATCCTCTTCTTCTCTATCATTTATACCGCTTCCTGTCTTTTTCTTATATATATTGATACTACAACAAATATAAGGAAATAACCTCCTAATACCGCGATATTTTCCCAACCAACGGATTTCCCAGCTACAATATCCCATGCACCGCTTCCGAAGTGATATGTTGGTGTCCATTCACCAATCGTTCTTAATATTTTTGGGAATACTTCAATTGGCATCCATAGCCCGCCAATTACAGCTAGACTCATATTTAAAATATTCGCTAAACCGGCTGCTGCATCTGCCTTTTTAATAGAACCTATTACTGTTCCTAACGCTAAAAATGGTGTTACACCTAACAGCAACCATAATCCAGCGCCAATCCATTGCCCTACTGTTAACTCGACATGATTAATTAATATTCCTGCGATAAAGATAACTAAGATTGAAAAAGCATTCACTACAGTTTGAGCGATGATTTTGGCTGTTATATATGCCCCCTCTGGAAGTGGTGTAATTTTCAACAAATGTGTCCACCCTTGCCCCTTTTCCTGAGAAATCCTTACACCGAAACTAAAAAGTGCCGTCCCTACAATACTGAACGTCGCCATTGAGATTAAATAATGAGCTTTCCAAGCATCTCCGTTTTGTGGCACTTGAATAACATTTGTGAAAATATAGTAAAACATAACTGGCATTAGTAATGAGAAAAAGATAAACAATTTATTACGAAACGTACGTAAAATTTCTATTTTGCATTGCATCCATAAGGCTCTCATGCGATTCCCTCCTCCTGATTTGCGACAAACTGTTCAAATGCTTCATCAAGACTTCCACGTTCAACTGAAACATCTGTTACAGGTAAGTTCTTTTGATAAATCGCTTTTAAAGTTTCATCTGTATCTTCAGTTGTTAAAGTGAAGTGCCCTTCGTTTAATTGTACTTCTGTTACGCTCGGTAATTCTTTTAGTAATTTTGCAGGAATACTTTCCTTCGAATAAAACTTGATTGTTTTTCGCGAAATCGTTGCCTTCATCTCATCTGGTGTACCATCTGCGATAATCTTTCCATTCGCAAACAATAAAATACGATTCGCCAATGCATCCGCTTCTTCTAAATAGTGCGTCGTTAAAATAATTGTTTTCCCTTCACTTGCTAACTTTCGAATTGTTTCCCAAAACGTTCTTCGAGACGTAATATCCATCCCAACTGTCGGCTCATCTAAAAATAACAAATCTGGATTTCCTGCAAGTGCGAGTGCAAAGTTTAACCTTCTTTTTTGTCCACCTGATAATTTCTCACATCTTTGCTTTCGCTCCGATTCTAAATTTGATAACTGTAGCAACGTTTCTTTCGCTACCGGATTCGTATAATAACTACGGAATAACTCAATTGCCTCTTCTACTGTAATGCTATCAATCACACTTACTTCTTGTAGCATCGCACCGAGGCTATTACGAACATCTCTATGCTTGGGACTCTTTCCAAATATAGAAACAGTTCCTTCCGTCGGATCCTTTAATCCAAGCATCATCGACATCGTCGTCGTTTTCCCTGCACCATTCGGTCCAAGTAGTGCTACAATTTCTCCTTTATTCACATAAAATGAGACGTTATTTACTGCCTTTTTATATTTAAATGTTTTAGAAACACCATTTACTTCTATAACCTTTTCCATCTCTCCACCCCCGCTGTTTCTTATATTTACATTGTATGTGTTGGAAAACTTAGGAAACAGTATGATGCGTCATGACATCGATATGACAATTGTCATGTATCCCTTATGAGAGGAATCAACCTACATACCGCAAGCGAGTAGCAGGACGAAAATAAACATGATACAATCGGGTAAGATATATATTCGAGGAAGGACAGTGGTTTTCATGATTATTCGTAATGAACAAGATTTAGAAGGCTTACGAAAAATCGGCCGCATCGTTGCACTTGCACGTGAAGAAATGAAAAAAGAAGCGAAGCCAGGTATGACAACGAAAGAGCTTGATTTGATTGGTAAAAAAGTATTAGATGAGCATGGTGCTATTTCTGCACCTGAAAAAGAATATGATTTCCCAGGTGTAACTTGTATTAGTGTAAACGAAGAAGTTGCTCACGGTATTCCAGGAGATCGCGTATTAAAAGAAGGCGACTTAGTAAATGTCGACGTATCTGCTGCACTTGATGGCTATTATGCAGATACAGGTATTTCATTTGTACTTGGAGAAGATGAAGCAAAAGAAAAGCTTTGCCAAGCAGCGGTTGATGCATTTTGGGCAGCAATGAAAAAGGTGAAGGCTGGTTCCAAACAAAACCAAATTGGTCGTGCTGTTTCAAACTTTGCACATAAAAATGGATATAATGTAATTCAAAACTTAACTGGTCACGGTATTGGTCTTAGCTTACATGAAGCACCGAACCACATTTTAAGCTACTTTGACCCAATGGATAATGCGCTTCTAAAAGACGGTCTTGTTATCGCTGTAGAACCATTCATTTCTATGAAAGCTGATCACATTATTGAGCGCGGTGACGATGGTTGGACATTCGTTACACCTGATAAAAGCCTTGTTGCACAATGTGAACATACAGTTGTTGTAACACGCGGCGAACCGATTATTTTAACAGAAATATAAAAAATAGCCGTTTGGTAGCAGAAACCTACCAAACGGCTATTTTTTATTACTTTTAGGTATGCAAAAATTTATATAAATAAAAGGTGGTGCATCAAGGCATCACCTTTTTAACGGGGTGAGGCTGCCCAAAAGTACGGAAAACCTTTGAACAGCCTCGTATTTTCATATGGATGCCTTACATATATCACTGATAATAAGTATGAAATGCGGAAACATATTTATCATCACATGATTCAAACATGAGAAAAGAAACCCTATAGGATTCTTTTCTCTACATAATCTAAAGTTTGGGTACACTAGATTCATGCAATGTAGGAGCTTTCCAAGCAGAAAGCGAACCTTCATTTAAAATGATAGCATACATATCTCCATCAAAAATATGCAAATATGCATATAGCGTTTTTTTATTTCTCAATGTCAGAATATTGAAAATTAATGAGGATAACGGTAAAATGAAGTCGTTATCCGTCTTCTTTTGTCAGTCAGAGAGAATAGAAGAATAGGAGAGGAAAAAATGAAAAAATCTTTGAAACAAAAAATAGTAAGCTCTTTACTTGCTGTATCACTCGCTGTTAGCTTAGCTCCAATTGGACAAGCCAAAGCTGATTCCACGTCAGAAATCACACAGACTTCACCTATCACAAAACAAGTTGATGCAAGCCGCGCCATCGAACACATCCGTTTCTTATCCGAAACAATTGGTCCTCGCCCTGGTGGGACAAAATCAGAAGAATGGGCTTCTCGCTACGTTGGTATGCAGCTTAAATCAATGGGCTATGAAGTAGAATATCAACCATTTCAAGTGCCGGATCAATACGTTGGATTTATTGAATACCCATTATCCACGAAGCGTAATTGGCAAGCTGGTGCTGCTCCTAACGCACTAATTTCTACAGAAGCTGTTACAGCTCCTCTTATCTTTGTTCAAGGTGGGACAAAATTAGAGGATATTCCAAATGAAGTAAATGGAAAGATTGTTCTATTTGAACGGGGAACAACAGTAGCGGACTATAATAAACAAGTTGAAAATGCTGTTAGCAAAGGAGCAAAAGGTGTTCTTTTATACAGTTTAATTGGCGGACGCGGAAATTATGGACAAACTTTCAATCCCCGCCTAACGAAAAAACAGTCTATCCCTGTCTTTGGTCTTGCTTATGCGCAAGGAAATGCATTTAAAGAAGAAATCGCTAAAAAAGAGACAACACTTCTTTCCCTAAAAGCAAGACATGAATCTAATTTAAAATCCTTAAATGTCATCGCTAAAAAGAAACCCAAAAACAGTACAGGTAATGAAAAAGCTGTCGTTGTAAGTTCGCACTATGATAGTGTCGTTGGAGCACCTGGAGCAAACGATAATGCTTCTGGTACAGGATTAGTATTAGAGTTAGCTCGTGCTGTTCAAAATGTAGACACTGATAAAGAAATTCGTTTTATTGCTTTTGGTTCTGAGGAAACTGGTTTACTGGGCTCCGATTATTATGTTAATAGTCTATCCCAAAAAGAACGCGATCGAATTTTAGGTGTCTTTAACGCAGACATGGTTGCAACAAATTACGATAAAGCAAAGAATTTATATGCTATGACGCCTAACGGTTCTCCCAATCTTGTAACAGACGCAGCTTTGCAAGCAGGTAAACAATTAAATAATGACCTCGTACTGCAAGGAAAATTTGGCTCTAGTGATCACGTACCGTTTGCTGAAGTTGGTATTCCTGCCGCTCTATTCATCTGGATGGGTGTCGATAGTTGGAATCCATTAATCTATCATATTGAGAAGGTATACCATACACCTCAAGATAATGTGTTGGAAAACATTTCGCCTGAACGTATGAAAATGGCATTAGAGGTCATTGGTACAGGCGTCTATAATAGCCTTCAATCTAACGTGAAAACAAAACAAAAAGCCGCTTAATACTATTTCAAGCCACCGATTAATCGGTGGCTATTTATTGAAAAAAAAAAAAAAAAATAAATATGCATAAAAGCATATTTATTACATAGTATTATCGTGTATAATTAAAATCGTAATATATAAATAAAAACACATTTATTGTATAGCATTGACCTTACATTACATGCGATACCACGCTCTAAGCTTATGGCCCAATAGATAATAGGCTTTTTAAAGACGGTTTTGTTATCGCTTTAGGGATGCTGATTGAGTCCACCTTGAAATTGTTCTCTTTTTTCTATAAAAAAACCCTTCAGGCTGCATTCTTCCCTTCACTTTATCGTGAAGTGTTTTTGAATACTTACCCAAAGGGAGCAATATCAATAGTAATTTTTTAATTTGTCAGCTACTCAGATTACAGTGTAATCAATAATCTAAAGCTTTTTTATTATTTTATTCGCTGACGAGCGAGTAGGATTCCACCTAAAAGGAACAATACCATACCTCCAAGAATTGAACTCATTTCTGCTGATGTTCCTCCTGTGTTGGGAAGTAATGTTAGCTTATCATTTTCTGTAGTAGGTGGAACTTTTGAATCGCTATTTTCGTCTGCATTTGTGTTTGGATCTTTTGGATTTGTGCTTGGATCTTTCGGATCTGTGCTTGGATCTTTTGGATCTTTTGGATCTGTGCTTGGATCTTTTGGATCTGTGCTTGGATCTTTTGGATCTACATTTGGTTCGTCCTTGATTTTTGTATTTGTGATGTCATAACCGTGTACCTCAGATTGGTATCCGGCTACTGGTTGTTCCTTCACTTCATACTTGTATGCTACTCCGTTTGCATCGTATGCTGCTAAATCTTTGAATTCGTATTTCCAGTCTGTTGCTTTGCTTACTTCTTGCGTCGCAATCACTGTACCATTTTGTAGAAGGTCCACTTTAATCATTTCCGGACGATCTTTCGCGTTATCGTCTTTCCATGTTTTCGTTCCTTCTACTTTTGTTTCGCCTACTTTTGTATTTGTGATGTCATAACCGTGTACGTCAGATTGGTATCCGGCTACTGGTTGTTCCTTCACTTCATACTTGTATGCTACTCCGTTTGCATCGTATGCTGCTAAATCTTTGAATTCGTATTTCCAGTCTGTTGCTTTGCTTACTTCTTGCGTCGCAATCACTGTACCATTTTGTAGAAGGTCCACTTTAATCATTTCCGGACGATCTTTCGCGTTATCGTCTTTCCATGTTTTCGTTCCTTCTACTTTTGTTTCGCCTACTTTTGTATTTGTGATGTCATAACCGTGTACGTCAGATTGGTATCCGGCTACTGGTTGTTCTTTCACTTCATACTTGTACGCTACTCCGTTTGCATCATATGCTGCTAAATCTTTGAATTCGTATTTCCAGTCTGTTGCTTTGCTTACTTCTTGCGTCGCAATCACTGTACCATTTTGTAGAAGGTCCACTTTAATCATTTCTGGACGATCTTTCGCGTTATCGTCTTTCCATGTTTTCGTTCCTTCTACTTTTGTTTCGCCTACTTTTGTATTTGTGATGTCATAACCGTGTACGTCAGATTGATATCCCGCTACTGGCTGTTCCTTCACTTCATACTTGTACGCTACTCCATTTGCGTCATATGCTGCTAAATCTTTGAATTCGTATTTCCAGTCTTTTGCTTTGCTTACTTCTTGCGTCGCAATCACTGTACCATTTTGTAGAAGGTCCACTTTAATCATTTCTGGACGATCTTTCGCGTTATCGTCTTTCCATGTTTTCGTTCCTTCTACTTTTGTTTGACCTACTTTTGTATTTGTGATATCAGTACCACTTACTTTGGATTCATATCCTGGTACTGGCTGTTCTTTCACTGTATACTCGTAAGCCTTTCCTTCCGCATCATATGCTGTTAAATCTTTGAATTCGTATTTCCAGTCTGTTGCCTTGCTTACTTCTTGCGTCGCAATCACTGTACCATTTTGTAGAAGGTCCACTTTAATCATTTCTGGACGATCTTTCGCGTTATCGTCTTTCCATGTTTTCGTTCCTTCTACTTTTGTTTGACCTACTTTTGTATTTGTGATATCAGTACCACTTACTTTGGATTCATATCCGGCTACTGCTTGTTCCTTCACTTCATACTTGTATGCTACTCCATTTGCATCGTATGCTTGTAGCTTTTCAAACGTATACTTCCAGTTTGTTGCCGCTGTTACTTCTTTTGTATCTACTACTTTACCATTTTGTAAAAGGTCTACTTTAATCATTGTCGGACGATCTTTCGCGTTATCGTCTTTCCATGTTTTCGTTCCTTCTACTTTTGTTTTGCCTACTTTTGTATTTGTGATGTCAGTACCGCTTACTTTGGATTCATATCCGGCTACTGCTTGTTCCTTCACTTCATACTTGTATGCTACTCCATTTGCATCATACGCTACTAAATCTTTGAATTCATATTTCCAATCTGTTGCTTTGCTTACTTCTTGTGTCGCAATCACTGTACCATTTTGTAAAAGGTCTACTTTAATCATTTCTGGACGATCTGTTGCGTTATCGTCTTTCCATGTTTTCGTTCCTTCTACTTTTGTTTGACCTACTTTTGTATTTGTGATATCAGTACCACTTACTTTGGATTCATATCCTGGTACTGGCTGTTCTTTCACTGTATACTCGTAAGCCTTTCCTTCCGCATCATATGCTGTTAAATCTGCGAATATATATTTCCAACCCATTACTGCTAGTACGTCGTGTGTTTGAATCACATTCCCGTTTTGTAGTAAGTCTACTTTGATCATTGTCGGACGGTCTGTTGCATTTCCGTCGTTCCATGTCTTCGTTCCTTCTACTTTTGTTTTGCCTACTTTTGTATTTGTGATATCAGTACCGCTTACTTTGGATTCATATCCTGGTACTGCTTGTTCTTTCACTTCATACTTGTACGCTACTCCGTTTGCATCGTATGCTTGGAGTTTTTCAAACGTATACTTCCAATTTGTTGCCGCTGTTACTTCCTTTGTATCTACTACTTTACCGTTTTGTAAAAGATCTACTTTGATCATTTCCGGACGATCTTTCGCGTTATCGTCTTTCCATGTTTTCGTTCCTTCTACTTTTGTTTCGCCTACTTTTGTATTCGTGATGTCATAACCATTGACTTTGGATTCGTATCCATCTACCGGTTGTTCCTTCACTTCATACTTGTATGCTTTTCCATTTGCATCGAACGCTACTAAATCTTTAAATTCATACTTCCAACCTGTTTCTTTGCTTACTTCTTGTGTCGCAATCACTGTACCGTTTTGTAGTAAGTCTACTTTGATGGCTTTATGCTCTTCCTCTGTGCCACCTTTCCACGTCTTCGTTCCTGCAACTGATGTCTTGCCTACTTTTGTATTCGTGATGTCATAACCATTAACTTTGGATTCGTATCCGTCTACTGCTTGTTCTTTCACTTCATACTTATATGCTTTTCCGTCTGCATCGTTTATCGCCAAATCTTTAAATTCATATTTCCAGCCTGTTGCTTCGCTTACTTCTTGCGTCGCAATCACTGTACCGCTTTGTAGTAAGTCTACTTTAATCATCGTTGGACGACCTTCCGCATTTCCGTCCTTCCATGTTTTCGTTCCTTCTACTTTGGTTGTTTGTACCACTTTTGTATTTGTAATATCATAACCGTTTACTTCTGTTGTGTATCCATCTATCGGTTGTTCTTTTACTTCATAATTGTACGCTACTCCATTTGCATCATACGCTGCTAGGTTGTCAAATTTGTATTTCCAACCATCTGCCGCTGTTACTTCTTTCGTGTCTACTACTTTCTCATTTTTTAGTAATTCTACTTTGATTGAACTTGGACGATCTTTCTCGTTATCGCCTTTCCACGTCTTCGTCCCTGCAATAGATGTAGTTTTCACCTTATTCGGAATTGACAACTTAACTCCATTTACAGCATCTGATTTAACTTCAAAAATTACTTTTGCTTGAGGATCGAAATTAACATAGTCTGGAGCTGAAACTTCTTTCACATAATATTTACCTGGTTGTAAATTAGGGATTTCAATTATCCCTTTTTCATCTGTTTTATATACATCTCCAACTTGTTCATCAGACTCTTTATACAACTTAAACGAAACATTTGGGATTACTTTTTCTTCATCCCCTTCAATATGCTTCACAATTTTTAGTGTTCCTTTTGGAGTCACGTTACCTTCAGCACCACCACCAGCTGTCATATTTTCGACTGGATGAGTACCCGATTCAGTAACTGGTTCCTTGTTTAGAACTTGGTAATCAATCGTATAATCATTCTTAAAAAACTCTTGCTTCTTCCCAGATTCCGTTATAGTAGATGTATAACCAATCGAAAAGGAGGCAAGACGCGCTTTATTCTTATTAAGCACAACTTTAAATGATTTGTCTCCATTAAAGGTAATCGTTCCGTAACCTTGCTTTTCAAGCTCTTGTAGCGTTAAAGATCGACGACCTATATAATCATCTACAATTATATAGAAACTATCCTTATTAAGTGTTTGACCTTCCTGTAAATTATCAGTCACAACAATATCACGACTTAACTCTTCTTTAGCCAAGTTTATATTCAAGAACCAACGTACTTCATCGCTCTTACCTGAGTTCATATCACCAGTTTTATAAAAAAATGGTGGTTTTCCAGGATCTGTCCCCCCACCACCGCTTGGGCCGGTAATTGTTACAGATTGCTTATCTACATTTGTACCGAAATTGGTTTCAATCTCTTTCTTTTCATCCGTTCCTACATTAGCAGCTTCCACAAAAAAGTTTAAATACCCTTTAATATTTTGATGTGTACTCACTTTATCATTAAATGTACATACCACAGTACCTGCAGTGACTTTACAAGTACCATAATCATCTAATAGAAACTCTGTATTTAATCCTTTTAATTCTGGAGGCAGTGTTAATGTTAGTGTGTCTCCAGGCTTCAGCTTAAGGCTATCTTTTTCACTGAAATTTATAGTTACTTTAGTCCGTTGTCCGATAGAAAGATCTGTTTTATCAATCTTAAAACTATCCACAAGTCCTAATGTGTTTAATTCTTGTGCGTTTGCTACTATAGGTAAAAGACTCTGACCTATAGTAAACATGAAAATCATTATAATCGAAAAAATTGAAGTTATCCTTTTTAAATACATGCTTTCTGTTATCCTCCCTATAAAATGTTGCTAGATTCTAGAACAAATATACTATGACAAAGATTCCACTATATCAATGCCATTAAGCCACTCTACTAAAATGTGTTTGATAGCTATTATCATCACCAACGCAAACGCTTGCTCTATAAATGCAAAAATTTCATTGCCGACAAATATGGAAGAGCTATTTCACAGTAAATATGCATTTGGTCAACTTCCTTACTTATCCTCCTAAAGAATAACAAGAAGTACAATCTATAATCGAATTTAGCATATCCGCCGAAGAAGGTTACGACTGTGAAACATGCTAGGATTCTCGTATTCTAAAAGATGTCATTGAAGGTGCGTTTTCTGTCATTATGAGTTGAGGTGAAATTGGTCATATGTTAAAACGTTTTGTGTTTAGTTACACAACCAACCTACACACCGAAACAAGTAGAACAAGAAGCATTATATAATTAAAAACGCTCTGGATGAAGTATTGGTTGCCTATGCAAGATGAAAGTCATATTCTCCAAATTTGAATACAGTGGAACGAATTTGGGGGTAACTAAAAAAGGGTATGATTGTCAACTGATTTCATATAAATCATATAGAAATACGAAATTCAGCCTTTTCATTTTTGGAGTATATAAATGAGTGTCGAGAAAAAACACTTTGCCTAATGGGTTCCATGGCTATGTCGAAGAATTAAAATAAGCTTATATGTGATGATAATATCAAAACCGAGAGATTTATATCCTTTCATTATTTTTTATCAAATCATGAAAACTTTAATTGTACTATATGTACTATTTTAAACATACCACCCCTAGTTTCTTGACTAAGTTGGAAGTTTTCAAGGTTGATTACTAATTGTTTAGATACTTGGTTAGATGCATTGTTATTTTAGTATTTGGCATAGCTGTAACAATATCTTTCACAACAATCACACCATTTCCTAGTAACATTCCACCAACTAATAATACATATATGGATTTTTGATAATCTTACCCCCAACGGTCTATTATTCTAGAATCGTTCCTAAAAATCAATAGTTAATTGGTATTTTTCTATTTTCACTTCATCACTATCACATATATTTAGATTAGAAAATTGGGCACAGAAAAAGAGATAGCTTTGCCATCTCTTTTTCTGTTTCAACTTCCCCTTATCAAGCTATACCGCTTTTCGTTGGTCTTCTTTCTTTGACATCTAATCAGTCTATACATTGAATAGATGTTTTTATGTCAACTCGTATATCACTTCTAAACAAAAAATAAGCGTCTTTTCTTTTTTCTATTACATTTTTTCTGGTGCAGATACTCCTACGATTGCTAATGCATTTTGAAGTGTAGTACGTACTGCTTTCATTAACTCATAGCGAGCTTTACTTAATTCTAAGTTGTCTTGGTTTAATACTTTTTCTGCATTGTAGAAGCTGTGTAATGCTGCTGCTAATTCAAATGCATAGCTTGTAATGCGGTGTGGCAGACGTTTTTGCGCTGCATCCGCAACTACAGCTGGGAATTCACCAAGTTTTTTCAGTAACTCTACTTCTTTCTCAGAAGTAACAAGTTTGTAGTTCACGTCTCCGCCTGTAGCTAATCCTAACTCTTCACCTTGACGAAGGATACTGCATACGCGAGCATGAGCATACTGTGCATAGTATACTGGGTTTTCATTAGATTTTGATACAGCTAAATCCATATCAAAGTCTAAATGAGAATCACCGCTACGCATTGCGAAGAAGTAACGCATTGCGTCCACGCCTACTTCTTCCATAAGCTCACGAAGTGTAACTGCTTTACCTGTACGCTTACTCATCTTCATTTTTTCACCATTTTGGTACAGTTGTACCATTTGGATGATTTCTACTTCAAGTGTTTCTTTATCGTAACCAAGCGCTTGAATAGCAGCTTTCATACGAGGAATGTAACCGTGGTGGTCAGCACCCCAAATGTTGATTAACTTATCGAAACCACGCTCTAATTTATCACGGTGGTAAGCGATATCTGGCGTTAAGTATGTGTAAGAACCGTCGTTTTTAATTAATACACGGTTTTTGTCGTCACCGTAAGTCATAGAACGGAACCAAGTTGCACCGCCTTCTTCAAAGATCTCATCACGCTCTTTTAATACTGCAAGTGCAGCATCGATTTTTCCGTTTTTGTATAATGATGTTTCTGAGAACCATACATCAAATTTAACACGGAAGCTTTCTAAGTCTTTTTGAAGTTTTGCTAACTCATATTTTAAACCGTATGAACGATAGAACTCATAGCTTTCTTCTGCATCAGCTTTTGCATAACGATCACCAAATTCTTCAGCTAAAAGCTTACCGATTCCAATGATGTCCGCACCATGGTATCCGTCTTCTGGCATTTCTTTCTCTAGGCCTAAAGCTTGCATGTAACGAGCTTCAACAGAAAGAGCTAAGTTATGAATTTGGTTACCAGCGTCATTAATGTAGTACTCACGAGATACATCGTATCCTGCTTTTGCTAATACGTTACATAAAGTGTCACCCACTGCCGCACCACGTGCATGTCCTAAGTGAAGGTCACCTGTTGGGTTCGCAGATACGAACTCAATTTGTACTTTTTCACCTTTACCAGTATTCGTTTCACCGTAAGCTTCGCCAGCGTTAACGATTGTTGGGATTAAGTCTGTTAAGTAGCTATTATCCATGTAGAAGTTAATGAAACCAGGACCTGCGATTTCAATTTTTTCAATAGAAGCTTTTGCTTTATCGAAGTTTGCAACTAATTCTTCTGCAATCATACGAGGTGCTTTTTTCGCAACGCGTGCAAGTTGCATTGCCATATTTGTAGAGAAGTCACCATTTGTTTTATCTTTTGGAGATTCTAATACAACGTTTGGAATCTGTTCTTCTGTCGCTAATTCTGCCTTTAATACAGCAGCTTGAATTTCTTCTTTAATTAATCCTTTTACTTGTTCTAAAGAATTCATTATTTTGCCTCCTTCAAATTAAGTGTAATTGTATATCTGCCAGCTTCTTGTTCACTTAGAAGCAATGCGTACGTTAAGAAGAGTTGTCCTTTTTTCTTTTCATCCGACCATTTAAAAAGAACGTTATCAGTTTTCGTTTGCAATGCAAACGTACCAAGTTCACTCGTATACGTACCAGTTGTCCATTCACCTTTCACATGCGTTTGACGCATTGAAACAGCACCTGAACGCATAATGAGAACTTGTTCATCTTGAATTTTAATAATTGTTTTCACTTCGCCCTGTTCGTTCGGCTCTTGGAATGTTACATATGTACCTTGACCTTTTACATAGTATTGACCATTTGCTTCAAAAGCAACGGTTTCCTTCCTCGCCCCTTCACGGATTTCTGTTACGAAATGAACGTGTACCGGCAAGCCTGCAAGTTGTTTCTCCACGTCTTGCACACCTTTCAAATGTTATAGATATTAAATACTACTTATAATAAATCACTTTTCCTATCATATCAAAAAAAACCTCTGTCTGTCTGCTGAAAAATCAGGAAAACTCCTTTTCAAAAAATAATTCACCTTCACCTTATTTCATATGATAAAATATTTTTTAAATCTAAATATTCTTTCATTTAAAGAGGTGAATTATGTGCTACCAACAAAATTGAAAAAAGGTGATGAAATTAGAGTTATTTCACCATCTTGTAGTTTAAGTATTGTCTCAACTGAAAACAGAAAGCTTGCTGTAAAAAGATTAACTGACATGGGCTTTCAAGTTACATTCTCAACATATGCTGATGAGATAGATCGATTTGCTTCTTCTTCTATTTCTTCACGTGTTCAAGATCTTCATGATGCATTTAGAGACCCTAATGTAAAAGCCGTTTTGACAACACTTGGCGGATACAACTCTAATGGTTTATTGAAACATCTCGATTATGATTTAATTCGAGAAAACCCGAAGTTTTTCTGTGGCTATTCTGATATTTACCGCTTTAAATAATGCAATTTACACAAAAGCAGGACTTGTTACATATTCAGGCCCCCATTTCTCTTCATTTGGAATGGAGAAAGGTCTCGAATATACGACTGATTACTTTTTAAAATGCTTAACTTCTAATGAACCTATTGAAGTCCTGCCATCTGAAACATGGAGCGATGATTCTTGGTACATCGATCAGGAAAATCGAGAATTTATTAAAAATGAAGGTTATGTTTCGATTCATGAAGGCGAAGCAACTGGAGAGATTATCGGTGGTAATATGAGCACATTGAATTTACTACAAGGTACACCATATATGCCAAACTTACAGGATAAAATATTATTTCTTGAGGAGGATAGTTTAACTGAAAAAGCTACCCTTAACACTTTTGATCGTTATTTACATTCTCTTATGCAGCAACCTAACTTTGAACATGTAAAAGGCATTGTTATAGGAAGAATGCAAAAAGGAACAAAATGTACGATAGAAGACATTCAAGAAATGATTGCTTCAAAGCCTGAACTTATACATATACCTATCATTGCAAACGCAAGTTTCGGGCATACAACCCCGATTTTCACTTTCCCAATTGGTGGACGTGCAAAAATCATTTCTAATAAAGAAAAGACATCTATCACCATTTTAACGCACTAAAAAAGGAGCGAATGAGTCGCTCCTTTTATGGTTTTTCTATTTTTTCCAACGCTTTTTGCGGAATTGATTCTTTTGAGATTTCAGCCCATCCTTTTCCTTGCATACCTTTTGCATAAATTTTTATAAATGCTCCCGTATGCAATTCACGGTTCATCATTCTTTTCACAACTTGTAACTTTCCGTCTTCTGTATACCCTTTAAATGTATACAAGTATTCACCATCTTTTTTCTCACCTTTATCTATCACCGCATAATAATCTTGTATTTCTTTATTTGAAAAGAAGTTGTCTACAAAAGCATGTACACCTTCTGTTTTTGTGTTCAAATAGTACGCTGTTCCACCTAGAATGATGGCGAATACAACTAAAACTTTAATTACCAATTTCATACATGCGCCTCCTGTTTGCACTTCTTTCTCACTAATCTTATGTCTATACCTGTATTATACGGAAAAAGGCATACTATACTCTATTGAAAAGTCTTACACTTTCCTTACATTATTGTAAGGGTTTTTCAACTTATAGCAATTTCCCAATAAAAAATTTTTCCGTTTCATGAACTTTTATATTATTATTGAATGATACAAATTTTTATTACAAAAATCAAAGGAGACAGTTTTCAAATGGCTATCTTGCAAGGTTTAGCACTATTACTTGTTGTACTTTGTCTATTTACACTTTTTAGTTACCATGCTCCTTACGGAATGAAAGCAATGGGTGCTTTAGCTAATGCAGCAATCGCAAGTTTTCTTATTGAAGCATTTCACCGTTATATCGGTGGAGAAATGTTTCATAATGACTTTTTACAATCAGTAGGAGAAGCTTCTGGTAGTATGAGCGGTGTCGCAGCGGCAATTTTAGTCGCACTAGCAATCGGTGTTTCACCCGTATATGCTGTTTTAATCGGTATCGCTACTAGTGGATTCGGTATTTTACCAGGATTTTTCGCTGGATACATTTGCGCTTTCGTCGTGAAATTTCTCGAAAAGAAATTACCGGCTGGTGTAGAATTCTTAGCAATTTTATTTATTGCTGCACCAATCTCGCGCGGCATGGCCATGCTTATGGATCCGCTCGTGAACGCAACACTTGGTAAAATCGGTTCTATGATTTCAGTTGCAACTACAGAAAGTCCTATCATTATGGGTATTATGCTTGGTGGATTAATAACAGTTATTTCTACCTCTCCATTAAGTTCTATGGCACTAACTGCAATGCTTGGATTAACAGGTTTACCAATGGCAATTGGTAGTCTTGCCGTAGCAGCCTCAGCCCCGATGAACTTTATTTTCTTTAAGCGACTAAAGATTTGTTCAAAGAAAGACACAATCGCTGTAGCAATCGAGCCTTTAACACAAGCCGATGTTGTTTCAGCAAATCCAATTCCAATTTATGCGACAAACTTCGTTGGCGGTGCGCTTGCTGGTATTATTACATCTCTGTTCCAGCTCGTTAATAATGCACCAGGAACAGCATCACCAATCCCAGGACTTCTTGTCTTATTCGGATTTAATGACGTTGTAAAAGTAACAATTGCTGCTGTATTATGCGGAATCGTTACCACGATTGTTGGATACATCGGATCAATCGTGTTCCGTAAATATCCAATTCGTTCTGCTGATGAAATTCGCGGCATTACTTCGGAAGAAAAGGTTGCATAAGAAAAAGAGCTATTCTCATCGTTTGATGAATAGCTCTTTTTGATGTTGCGTGACAGTAAATGAAATTATATTAGCGATTTTTTTAATATATCAACTTACCGACACATAACGACAAAATAAGAGCCTCCTATATGAATAGGGGGCTCTTATTTTATCTAGCTGCATCGGCTGAATGATCGGTGGCTCCGCTTCTTCCTTCGAGGTAAAAAACACCTTTTGCAGGAAAGAACCTTAGTCACCGGGTCTAAACAGTCGGCTTCACTTTTATTTCACCCAACCGAGCAGCATTTCCCGCACGAATTTGCTTGCTGCGACTGGTGTTTGATCACTATGGTCGTAGACAGGAGCTACTTCTACTAAGTCTGCTCCAACTACATTTATATTTGAATTTGCAATTGCCACGATGGAATCTAATAATTCTTTAGATGTGATACCTCCAGCTTCTAACGTTCCTGTTCCTGGAGCATGAGCTGGGTCTAATACGTCAATGTCGATTGTGACATAAACTGGGCGTCCTGCAAGTTTCGGTAATACTTCTTTTAACGGTTCTAATACGTCAAATTTATATAAGTTCATACCTACTTCTTTTGCCCATTCGAATTCTTCCTTCATTCCAGAACGAATACCGAAAGAATATACGTTTTCCGGACCAATTAAATCGCACACTTTACGAATAGGTGTAGAGTGGGATAAAGGCTCCCCTTCATACGATTCACGTAAATCAGTATGGGCATCCATATGGATGATTGCTAAATCCGGATATTTTTTTGCCATTGCCTTAAAAATTGGCCAAGACACTAAGTGCTCACCGCCGAGACCTAGTGGAAACTTATCGGCATCTAAAAGTTTTGATACATACTCTTCAATCATGTCTATGCTACGCTGTGGATTTCCAAATGGTAATGGAATATCACCCGCATCAAAGTATTTTACCTCTTCTAGTTCACGATCTAAATATGGGCTATATTCTTCAAGACCGATTGATACTTCACGAATACGTGCAGGGCCAAAACGAGAACCTGGACGGTAGCTTACTGTCCAATCCATTGGCATCCCGTAAATAACTGCCTCTGACTCTTCAAAACTTGGATGACTTTTAATAAATACTTTACCTGAATAAGCTTCATCAAAACGCATACTCTTTTCCTCCTTATGTGGAACTTAAGGTATCCCAACCTTTCATTATTTCTCAAATTTGGAGCGAGCTGCTCCTCTTTCTCGATTTACCGGTGTCTTCTTTTTTAACAATAAGAAGACGATTTTCATTACAGGAGTGTAAGTAGCTAGCATGTTCAAGTCTTCTGGACAAACACCTTAAATGAGCTACCTACACTTTATTTGTTCAAACTCGATTTCTTACTTAATTAAATCGCCAACAAATTTCGGTAATGCGAATGCTGCATTGTGTAATTCTTTTGTGTAGTATTTCGTTTCAATTTCGTGGAAACGCTCTTCACTCACTTCTAATGGATCATGTTTTTTAGATCCAATTGTGAACGTCCAAAGACCACTTGGGTAAGTTGGAATATTCGCTGTGTATAAACGAGTAATTGGGAAGATCTCCTTTACGTCTTTAAACACAGTTGTAATTAGTTCTGGTGTGAACCAAGGGTTGTCCGTTTGTGCAACGAAAATACCATCTTCTTTTAATGCTTTAGAGATTCCAGCGTAGAAGCCTTTTGTAAATAGGTTTACTGCTGGTCCTACTGGCTCAGTAGAATCTACCATAATTACGTCATATTCATTTTCGCTTTCTGCGATGTGTAGGAAACCGTCTCCTACTTTTACTTCTACGCGCTCATTATCTAGTGCGCCTGCAATTGATGGTAAGTATTGTTTAGAGTACTCAATTACTTTTCCATCGATTTCAACAAGAGTTGCTTTCTTTACGCTTGGGTGTTTTAATACTTCACGAATAACACCGCCATCGCCACCACCTACAACTAATACGTTTTCAGGGTTTGGATGTGTAAATAAAGGTACGTGCGCTACCATTTCATGATAAACGAACTCATCTTTTTCTGTTGTCATAACCATGCCATCTAAAATAAGCATGTTTCCGAACTCTTCCGTTTCAACCATATCAAGTTTTTGGAATTCTGTTTGCTCCGTATGTAATGTGCGGTTAATACGCGCCGTAATCCCAAAATGTTTTGTTTGTTTTTCAGTGAACCATAGTTCCATCGTACAATCACGCCTTTCAATGCAAATTTATAATAGGGACATCATTAATGTCCCCTAACAAAAATAAAACAAAACATCCAAAAAGTATAGTTAAAAGTACAAAAATACCGAAAATATATTTTAGTCAGAGGGTTCTAACATATGTACGAAAAGGGATTGCTCTGTAATAGGAAAGAAAACCCTTTCTTAAGAAAGGGCTTTTGTCTCTATTTCTACCGGCTTTCGAACCGGAATTAAAATCATTACACAACCGACTAACACAACAATTCCACCGACTAAAAACGGACTTTGCGGTGAAACAGTGTGACCGATGATTCCTGATAAGATTGGAGCAATTGCGCCACCTAACCAACGAACGAAGTTATAAACACCTGATGTAACAGATCTTTCATAAGGTGAAATATCCATTACATAACTTGTAAATAATGCATTATTTAATCCAGATGCTAATCCCGATAGAACAATTAATACGATTTGTAACCACATAACTTTCACGAAGAATAGTGCGATTAAGAAAAGCGCAAATACGAGTAAACTACCTTTCAACAATGCTTTCGGCTCATATTTCCCTTCTAGCTTATGGGCCAAAATTGCAGAACCGTAAGCTAACGCTAATCCCCATCCGCAAAATACAAACCCTAATTGAATAGCAGATAAATGCATAATAAGTGGTGAATATGCTAACACAACGAAAAATCCGTAGTAGTATAACATTCCTGAAATCGCACCTTGCATAAACGGTTTATATTTCACCAGGTTAAGCAATTCCCCTACGCCTGCCGCCTTACGTTTCACTTTTCGCTCCGGTTCTTTTACAAAAAAGAAAACTAAAATAAATGCTAAGAAAATTAAAATACTCGTCGCAAAAAATGGGTAACGCCAAGAATGTCCACCTAATATCCCGCCTAATAACGGTCCGCCTGCCATCCCTAAACCGATAGCTGCTTCATATAGTCCTACTGCTTCATGAACTTCTTTACTCAATGCAATCAATAATGTCATCGCCGTTGCGAAGAACATCGCATTTCCTAATCCCCATCCAGCGCGGAAAAGAGATAATTGGGCAATCGTTTGCGATATACCGCATATAAACGCAAATACAGTCACGATCGCAAGGCCGATCGTCATCATTCTTTTATCACCAAATCTTGATGCGAATATTCCAGCTGGTAACATCATAATTGCCATCGTTAAAATATATGCTGTAAATAACATCTCTACTTGCCAGTGCGATGCACCAATTTGCTCAGCAATGCTTGGTAAGATTGGGTCGACTACCCCTATACCCGAAAAGGCAAGGAAGGTAGCAACCACTGTAATCAATCTCCCTAATTTTTGTTCGCTCTCCATTTTGATCATTCTCCTTTTGTACTCTCCAAAAATGTCACTGCACGATGTAGGCTATCTTCGAGTTCCGCCTTTACACGCTGCATTTGCTCCATTTTCTCGTCTAGCGTTTGCACTTGTTTTTCAAGCATCTCTTTAATTTCTTGAATCACTTCGCGGTCACGAGGATTCTCACTATTTCTTCTTTGCTCCATTCTTTCTTTTAACGATAAAAAATGTTGCATTTCTTGAAGCGTAATCCCTAATACTTCTTTCGCTTCTACAATCCTTTTAATTCTGCCGATGTCCTCGTCCGTATACAGGCGAATGTTCCCCTCACTACGTTCAGGGGGATGAATTAAACCAATTTCCTCATAATAACGAAGTGTACGTTTTGTTAAACCAACTTGCTTTGTGACTTCATCAATTTTATACATGTTTATTCCTCCCTTCACTCGATTATTACATTTTACGTTAACGTTAACTTTTGTGCAACTGTTAGACTTTTGTAAATGTTTCTCCCATTCAATTGTATTTTTCCAAAAGCAGTTTCATAATAAAGGAAAAGAAACGATAAGGAGATTTCCGTATGAATAAACCACTTATTTTCGCCCACCGCGGGGTAAAAGGGACACATCCTGAAAATACGATGATCGCTTTCCAAGAAGCAGAACGTATTGGTGCCCATGGCATTGAGCTTGATGTCCACCTATCAAAAGATGGTGAACTTGTCGTGATTCACGATGAAACAGTAGATCGCACAACAAATGGCATAGGTCTTGTTTCTGAAAAAACGGTAGCGGAATTACAAACTTTAGATGCTGGTAGCCATAAAGACCCTTCTTTCCATGAAGCAAAAATCCCAACGTTACGTGAAGTATTCATTTGGCTATCTACGACAAATTTACAGCTCAATATTGAGTTAAAAACAGATGTTATCCACTATCCAACCATTGAAGAAAAGGTGGTTGCTCTCGTTCGTGAATATCATCTATCTAATCAAATTGTATTCTCATCATTTAACCACGACTCTGTTTCATTACTAGCAGAAATAGCTCCTGAAATCCCAAGAGCAATTTTATATGATACACCACTTGCTGATCCTATCGCTGAAGCAAAAAATAGAGAAGCAACTGGTTTACACCCAAACTTTCAATTATTAACAAAAGAATTTGTCCTATTTGCACAAAATCAAGGGTACGTTTTCCGCCCTTATACAATTAACGAATACAAAGATTTACAAACTATGATTGACTACGGCGTGGATGTCATTATTACCGATTGGCCAGCACGTGCCTTTGAGCTCCTTTCTTAATTGAAGGAGCTTTTTGTTTTCGAAATTTCATTGTTTAAAATAACCGAAAACCCTCAATACTAATACAATAATGTTTGTATTAGTATTGAGGGGCTGAAAAAGATGGATCAAACTATGAATCCGAAACTTAAAAAATATAAACGTCTTTTCTTCACCGTAATGTTTTCTTCTGTTCTTTTTTTCGTTTTTTCCTTTTTTGTTATTATTATAGTTGCAAAAATTATGGGACCTCCTCCTGTTGCTGTCCCACAAACAAGTGTCTTTTACGCTAATGATGACACTGTTATCGGACAAAGTAATGAAATGCAAAAACGTTACAATGTATCTCTCAATGAAATTTCTCCTTATGTAAAAGAGGCGACACTGTCTATCGAAGATCAACGATTCTACAAACATCATGGCTTTGATATGAAACGTATTGCTGGTGCTATTGTTGCCGATTTAAAAGCGATGGCAAAGGTCCAAGGTGCTAGTACGATTACACAACAGTATGCTCGTAACCTATACTTAGATCATGATAAAACGTGGAAACGTAAACTATTAGAAGCGATGTACACAATCCGCCTTGAAGTGAACTATAATAAAAATCATATTTTACAAGGATATTTAAATACAATTTATTACGGGCATGGTGCTTATGGAATCGAAGCTGCGTCTCGTCTATATTTCGATAAAACAGCAAAAGAATTAACATTAGCGGAAGCTAGTATGCTCGCAGGTATTCCGAAAGGACCTAGTGTCTACTCTCCCTTTTTAAAAGAGGATCGCGCTAAGGGACGACAATCTCTCATATTAGATGAAATGGTAGAACAAGGTTATATTACGAAGAAACAAGCAACGTCAGCGAAGAAAGAGCCATTAACCTTTGCCTCATTAGATACGAAAAAAGTGGCAGAGGTCGCGCCTTATTTCCAAAATGCCGTACAAGCTTCTCTTCTTCGTGATATCGGATTAGATGAACAAGCCTTACAAAAAGGTGGCCTGCGTATTTATACAACGCTAGACCCTAAATTACAATCGGTCGCAGAGCAAGCTGTAAAAGATCACATACCTGACACAACAAACATACAAACAGCGCTCGTCTCTATGAATCCAAAAACAGGTGAAGTAGCTGCCCTTGTTGGTGGAACTGATTATAATACAAGTCAATTCAACAGGGCTACGCAAGCAGCTCGCCAGCCTGGATCTACGTTTAAGCCATTCCTGTATTACGCGGCATTAGAACGAGGATTCACCCCTGCTACGCGCTTAAAAAGCGAATACACTGTGTTCACTTTAGGTGACGGTGTTTCAAAGTATAAACCGAAAAACTATAAAGACTATTATGCAGACGATTTTGTAACGATGGCGCAAGCTCTTGCGGTCTCTGATAACGTATATGCCGTGAAGACCAATTTATTTTTAGGCGAAGACATTCTTACAAAAACAGCGAAGCAATTCGGTATTACTACCGCATTAAAAGATGTTCCGTCTCTCGCTCTCGGGACATCTCCTGTAAAACCAATTGAAATGGTTAACGCTTATAGCATGTTCGCAAACGGCGGAAAAGAAGTAAAACCGATGTTTATTCGCCGCATTATGGACCAGGAAGGAAACATGCTATACGATGCTCATTTGGAGAGTAAACAAGTTCTCGATAAAAGCAAAGCGTTTGTAATGGAAGAAATGATGACAGGTATGTTTAATAAAAACCTAAGTAGTTATGCCGCTGTAACCGGCCAATCAATGTTATCAAAGCTATCAAGAACATATGCTGGAAAGTCTGGTTCTACAGAAACAGATAGTTGGATGATAGGGTTTACCCCGCAACTTGTAACTGGTGTGTGGGTTGGATACGATCAACCTAAATCGATTTCAAACGTAGCCGAACAAGGATATGCGAAAAAAATATGGACCGATACGATGGAAAAAGGCTTAGATGGACAACCTCAAAAAGAGTTTAAACAACCAAGTGACGTCGTTGCAGTCGATATTAACCCTGAAAACGGAAAAATCGCTACAAAAAATTGTCCCATTTCAGTTAAAATGTATTTCGCAAAAGGTACAGAACCAACTGAATATTGTATGGATCATGTCGATGACAAAGAGGAATTTGAAAAGACAACTGAAGAAAAGAAGAAAACAAGTTGGTGGAAAAAATATCTTCCTTGGTAAAAAAAATAGCTGACGGGCATCCGTCAGCTATTTTTTATTCACTTAATAATGCACGGCGCAATTCTTCACTAGATTCGTTCCAAATCGCTTCATTATGTTCTTTCAAGAATGTACCAAGTACTTTTTTAGATGCTTCATCCATATGGTCAACCATAATGTAACGCTTCATTGATTTATCCATTTTGTTTACGTGCTCTGGAAGTGATTTATATCCGCGGCGAATTTCACGGTCAACTGTCATTTCACAAGCTGTTACACCTGCATAATAAGCACCTGTCGCCGTTCTTTCAATCGTTACCCACACAAGCCAAAATGGTTTTCCGTTTGGAACTTCATCTTTATTTGTTAAAAACTTAATACCTTTTTCGACTGTACTACGTGCATGCATTGCACCGATATCAACAAATGCTGTTTTCTCTAGTACATCGACAAATACAGGTGAAATGTTTTCTAGACTTAATGCTCCAACACCAAAACCACCATGTCCATCTGTTGAATCATTTTTCACGATATTAAAACCGATTTTTTTCTTTTTCTCTGTCATATGTAAACTCCTCCTCACTTAATGATTATAAAAGGCCAAAAATAGGCGCAATGATACTGTCTAAAAATACAAATACATATGGAATGACAACATTAAAAATAGGTTGAATTGTATAATTGCTAAGCGGTGTAATAACAAGAATTAATAACGCTATTGCTCCATACTTTTCATACTGTGTCATTTTCGCACGAATATTTGTTGGTGCTAGATCTTCCACAACTCGATACCCATCAAGTGGCGGAATTGGCAATAAGTTAAATACAAGTAATACGATATTAAGCATAATAAAAATTCGGAAGAATTGAGCCAATGTATCCGCTACTGCAAATGGAATTGAGTCTAATACACCAAATGTTAATAGGCTATACCAAATAATTAAACCAATTGCACTTAAAATTAAGTTACTAATTGGGCCTGCAATCGAAACTAATATACCTGCAAGACGCGGCCTTTTAAAGTTATATGGGTTAACAGGAACAGGTCTTGCCCAACCAAAACCAAGAATTAATACAGCGATCATCCCAATAGGATCTAAGTGCGCCATCGGTGATAATGTTAAACGGCCTTGCTTCTTTGCTGTATCGTCTCCAAATTTATATGCAACATATGCATGCGCAAATTCATGCACTGATAACGCAATAATAATGGCCATTGCTACCAACGGAATTTGTTGCAATGGGTATCTAAATAACTGATCCATGATTCATCTCCTCTTCAATCTGTCAAAAAAGAAAATATTTGTTTTTTCGATTGTTCTTCACCATAATCCGCTATAATAAGAGTGTAACTTACATAAAAGGAGCGATTATATATGCCATACGTAACAGTGAAAATGCTAGAAGGACGCACAGAGGAACAAAAGAAAGCTCTTGCTGAGAAAGTAACAGCAGCAGTAAGCGAAACAACTGGTGCTCCTGAAGAAAACATCGTTGTTTTCATCGAAGAAATGTCTAAAAACCATTATGCAGTTGGCGGAAAACGCTTAAGCGACAAATAATTTCAAGTTCTTTCATAAGAAGCAGCTCTTAGCTGCTTCTTATTTTTTTCCTTCTAGTAATTCGATGATTCTCTCTTTATATTTTCCTTTTCTTCCATCTTCATAGATTAAATCATGCGGATAGAATAGTTTTTGATCCCTTCTCTTCTTACCAGTAATTGCCTCAACAATATCCGATTCACGCGAAAGCTCTCTAAGCTCTCCATTTGGCATAAGAAGTAAGATTGGCAGACGTTCTTCTTCTTCACCAGCACGGTAAAAGTCATACGGTAAGTCTGATGTTGAATCAACTACTAAATAGTATTCTGAATCAAGTCCAATCTTTTTAAATAAGCTACTTAATTCCATCCAATTATCTAAACCGTGCTTATCTGTAAACTCTACATATTTAAATAGGTTTCGATTCATAAAACGACGGCATAAATCACTTAAAATTGGATCTTCTTCGTCTTGCCATACTTGGAAGTAATAATACATAACGTTCTCGTCTAACTTTAAATAATCCTCTACTGTTACTTCTTCTTCAAATAAAGAATAGAAATGAACCGGATGATTTTTAAATGTATAATACTTCTCATGCAATGATTTTGCACGGTGTAAAATCTTCGTTAAAATAACTTCGGCACTGCGCGTTACCGGATGGAAATATACTTGCCAATACATTTGATAACGACTCATAATATAATGCTCAACAGCATGCATACCACTATTTTTAATGACTACTTGATTTCCATATGGACGCATGACACGTAGTATACGTTCCATATCAAAGTTTCCATACTTTACGCCAGTGAAATACGCATCTCTTAATAAATAGTCCATACGATCTGCATCAATTTGACTAGAAATCATGCTAATCGCTAATTTATTAGTAGATGTTTTCGCGATTACATCGGCTACCTTTTGCGGAAAGTCTTTATCCACACGACTTAATATGCGATTAATTTCCGTATCTCCAACGATAATCTTTTGCGTAAATTTCTCATGATCTAATGAAAATACTTTTTCAAACGAGTGAGAAAATGGGCCGTGACCGACATCATGAAGTAATGACGCACATAAACATAACAATCTATCTTCAGCATTCCAGTTCGGTCTGCCATCAAACACATCATCAATCATACGACGAATAATTTCATATACACCTAACGAATGAGTAAAGCGACTATGCTCTGCACCGTGAAATGTAAAAAATGTCGTTCCAAGCTGCTTAATACGGCGCAAGCGCTGAAATTCTTTCGTTCCGATTAAATCCCAAATAACACGATCGCGTACGTGCACATATTTATGTACCGGGTCTTTAAACACTTTTGTTTCGCTGAGTTTGTCGTTTAAATATACCACCTTCCGACATCCCCCTTTCTTTACTGCATTCTTACTATATATTATAAACGAAATAGGAAACAGAAAGAAATGAAAGACTATATTAATTGCCCTTATATAAAGAAAAAATCACTTTTACCGAAGTAAAAGTGATTTCTGTTTATACATTATTTCCCTAAAACGAATTCAGCAACTTCATCTAAGATCATTTCTTTACCTAGAGGGAAGTAACCTTTGTTTACGTCTTCGTTTTTAATTGTAAATACGTGGTTGTTTTTAACAGCGTTCATGTTTTTCCAAATTGATTCTTCTTGGAATTCTTTTAGACGTTGAGAACCGTCACCAGTTGTAAATACGAATAAGTAATCCGGGTTGTAATCGATCAAAGCTTCTTTTTGTACTTGTACTAGTGGTTTATCCGTTGGTGTACCTTTAACTGCTGGTAATTTTAAATCATTAAAGATTACGCTACCGTAACCGTAGTCACCGTATACGCGGAAAGCATTTGGATATGCAGCCATTTTCATAAATTTAGCATCGCCAGTTTTCGCAACGATTTTATCATGTAATTTGCTTGCTTTTTCATCATACTGTTTGAACCATTCTTTTGTTTCTTTCTCTTTACCGAAGATTTGACCTACTTCTTCGAATTTTGGACGCCATTGATCTAATGGAGTTTTTAACATAACTGTTGGTGCAATTTTAGATAATTGATCATAAATCTTTTCTTGACGATTGTTTACAAGAATTAAGTCTGGTTTTGCAGCAGCTACTGCTTCGATGTTAATTTTATCGCCCCAAGCAGAACCAACCGGTTTTACGTCTTTTAATTTCTTTTCAATATGTGTATCAATTTTTTCTTGAGATGTATTAGCAGTAATAATTGGTTTCATACCAAAAATTAATAATTCTTCTGTTGAACCACTAAGGTCAGCAATTTTCTTTGGATTTGCAGGGATTTTAATTTCCCCTTTTGCGTGTTGTACAGTGCGCTCTTCAGTCTTCGCATCCTTCGCATCTGCTTTCTTCTCTTCTTCTTTGTTAGAACAAGCTGCAAATAGTACAGAAGTTACGACTAGTACCATTGCTAATAGTGCCATTTTAAAATTCTTCATGTTCCCACTCCTTCTAGCTGTATTTCTCTTATAAGTTACAATGAACTATAAGAAACGAGGATAACAATCAATCAATCAATATATATTTATTAATTGTTGTTAATAACCCATTCTAACGGGCGTTCAACTTCCCATTCATACATAAGAAGCTCAACGTCCATTAGAAGTCCCCCCTCTCTAGAGGGGGTTCTATTTATGCTTTTTTACGTAATTGATTATTAATCATCATTAAATCGTATGTTAAACAAATCGGTTTACAGTTTACTGGACATGGAACAATTTGAGCTTCAATCTCAAATACGTTACGAAGTGTTTCACTTGTCATCACTTCATCCGGCGTTCCTTGCTTCATTAACTTACCTGCT
The DNA here is from genome assembly GCF_022637375.2 of Bacillus sp. N5-665. Classification (NCBI taxonomy): domain Bacteria; kingdom Bacillati; phylum Bacillota; class Bacilli; order Caryophanales; family Bacillaceae; genus Bacillus; species Bacillus sp. N5-665. Next base: position 113,152 of record NZ_CP093325.1, on the reverse strand, counting down.
TTTAATGCAATCATATGATCAGAGAAACGAGAAGCATGATTTAAGTCATGGATAACCATAACAATCGTTCTACCTTCTTCTTCATTTAACTTTTTCAATAAATTTAATACTTCTAATTGATGCGCCATATCTAAGTACGTTGTCGGTTCATCTAATACGAGTAATTCTGTTCCTTGTGCAAGGGCCATCGCAATCCATACACGTTGACGTTGGCCGCCTGATAACGCTTCTGCTGAGCGATTTGCGAATTCTGTCATTCCCGTCACTTCAAGTGCCCAATGAATGTAGCGATAATCCTCTTCTTTCAACGTTCCAAATCCTTTTTGATGAGGAAAGCGTCCATATGAAACGAGTTCAAACACAGTAAGGCCAGTTGGCACTTCTGCAGTCTGTGGTAAAATCGCCATTTTCTTTGCGATTTCTTTCGTTGGCTGTTTCTCAATTGCTTTTCCGTCAAGATAAACAGTACCTTTTTTCGCCTTCAAAATACGAGAAGCCGTTTTTAATAATGTGGACTTCCCACAACCATTTGGTCCAATAATTGTTGTAATTTTCCCTTCCGGAATTTCAACTGTTAATCCATCAATAATTAACCCTTCATTATATCCAACAGATACCGCATCAACTGCTAAAGTTGCCATACAAAAAGCCTCCCTTTATTTTGTCCTCATAAGTAAGTATATGAAATATGGTGCACCAATTACAGAAATAACAAGACCGACCGGTATTTCTGAAGTTGTTAACACACTTCTTGAAATTACATCTGCGAATAAAAGTAAAAACGTCCCTATTAGTGCAGCAGTAGGCAGCATAATTTGATGTTTACCACCAACAAGGCGCCTCGCTAAATGCGGAGCCATTAAACCGATAAAACCAATTCCTCCGGCAACAGCGACAGATGCACCAGCTAAACACACTGCAATAAATAATAATTTACGTCTTTCTTTTTCTACATTTAAACCAAGACCAACAGCTGTCGAGTCGCCTAGGTTCATTACATTTAATATGTGCGCCTTACTAATAGCAAGTGGCAAGAAAATAACCATCCATGGAAGTACACTTAACACGAACTTCCAATCTGTGCCCCACAGACTTCCTGCTAACCAAATCGTAGCAAAACGGAAATCGTTAGATGTCATCTTCATAGAAAAAATTAAACTAACAGCACCAAACCCGGCTGCAACAGCGATACCAACTAGTATTAATCTCGTTGATGAAACGCCGTCTTTCCATGCTAGTAAATAAATAATAACCGCCGCTAATATTGCACCAACTAACGCGAAGAATGGAAGGATAAATACAGATAAAAATGTACCAGTCCCAACTTTTCCGAAGAAAAAGTAGACGAATATAACAACTGTTAATCCCGCTCCAGCGTTAATACCGATAATACCTGGATCAGCAAGTGGATTTCGTGATAATCCTTGCAAAATCGCACCTGACATCGCTAAAGCAGATCCGACTAATATAGCGATAACCATACGCGGCATACGGAATTCAAATAAAATAACAGACTGATCTTCAGCCCCAAGTCCAACCAATGACTTTAATACGTCCATTGGCGGTATTTTAAATGTCCCTGTATTTAAACTTACTAAAAATACAGTAATGATTAATCCTACTAAGATTGTTAAAACAGAAACGTTCTTTTTTGTTAAGACACTTGTCCTCACATTTTCCCTCTCCCTTCGTTACGTGCTAAGTAGAGGAAGAATGGAACCCCAATTAGCGCTGTAATTGCTCCAATTGGCGTTTCAAACGGCGGATTAATAACGCGAGATAACATATCTGCACATTCAATTAACAGCCCACCTAAGACCGCAGAACATGGAATAACCCATCTATAGTCTGAGCCTACGAGGAAACGAGTCATATGCGGGATTACAAGACCAACAAATCCAACCGATCCTGCCATAGAAACCGCAGAACCTGTTAACACGAGAACAAGTACTGTTCCGATAAATTTAATTAATGTCGTATTTTGACCAAGTCCAATCGCAATTTCTTCACCGAAGCTTAAAATTGTAATATACCTCGACATCATAATTGCAATAAAGAGACAAACAAGGCCAATCGGTACTAACATATTAATACTTTCCCATTTCACTCCCGCAACTCCGCCTGCATTCCACATACTCACCTCTTGGGCAAGGTTGAAATATAGCGCAATTCCAGATGAAATGGCCCCTAATAAAGCACTAATTGCTGCACCCGCTAAAGCTAACTTAACAGGCGTTAATCCACCTGGTGAAGAAGACCCAATTCCATATACAATGCTCGCTCCAAACGCAGCCCCAATAAAAGATGCGATAACGAACATTAAATAAGGTGAATTAGGGAAGAATGCATACATAATTGCAATTCCAAATACAGCTCCATCTGTAATTCCCATTAACGATGGTGAAGCAAGTGGATTTCGCGTCATACCTTGCATAATTGCCCCTGATACTGCTAAAAAGGCACCTGCAACTACGCCCCCTATTGCTCTAGGCATACGAAGTTCTTGAATTACGTTATGATGCGTAATAGAACCGTCAAACTGAAACACAGCTTGCCATACAGTCTTTAAGCTAATATCTGCAGCACCAAACGAAATAGAAACTGCCATGCTTAAAGCTAGCAAAACTGTACCTACTACTAAAATAATAGAAGCAACGAGCGGTCTGCTCTTAATCTCTTTAACATTCACATCTTGCTGTTCTATACTCCTTGCGCTCGCTTCCATCCCTCAACCATCCTAACCAACAACATATATTTAATAAAATGAAATTTATTCTCAAATAGTAATAAAAAAATTAGGTGAATTGACCTTTTCCTGATAATGATTCTCAGAATCAGACACTTTCTATTCTACCTACCGCTTCAAAAGACTGTCAACCATTATTTTGAAATACAAATTCATATAGATCGAAATTTTAATAAACAGGTAATATCCATCTTTCATCGCATATTACTCTCTATCAATTGTACTTTCTCAGAATAAATCATTCTTCTTATGGGCATAAAAAAAGAAGAGTAATCTGTTCACTCTTCTTTTTCTTACTTATTTAACTTTGCTTCAATTTTTACAATTAATTCATCTTCTGTTGGAGCCGCAACTGGACGATTATTTACAAATGCGAATGATTTTTTACGCCCAGGGCCACAGTAAGACTGACATGCAACTTCAATCGTTGCACATGAATCTACTTTTTTTAACTTCGGAATCAACGTTTTAACATTCGTTGCCTGACAATCATCACACACACGAAATTCGTTTCCCATTATATAACACTTCCTCTATTTTAAACTTTTCTCAAGTACATTTAAAAATAAACACTAAATGGTATTTTACCGCTCTTTGAAGCTCGTTGCAAGTTTCCTTGCGACGCTCTTTCTTCATATAATGCTACATATTTATATGCTCTCCTACAGAAGCTCTCATCATTCATAGCAAAATTTTCGCCTTTCATCGAAATCTACCATATTTTTAAAAGCTTTGTATAAAAGCTCATTTTTTTGCCCATTATAAAAATAGGAAGTTCATAAAAAGAAAGGGAGTTGAATCTATGAAAGTAAGACAAGATGCTTGGACAGATGAGGACGATTTATTGCTTGCTGAAACTGTACTTCGTCACGTTCGAGAAGGAAGTACTCAATTAAATGCATTTGAAGAAGTAGGAGATCAATTAAATCGTACATCGGCTGCCTGTGGTTTCCGTTGGAATGCTGTTGTTCGCTATAGCTACGAGCAAGCTCTTCAACTAGCAAAAAAACATCGTAAAGATAAAATGCGCGCCGCAAGCGGTGAACAAGCGAAGAAACGTTTACTTTATACACCACCAGCTTCAGACTCGATAACTGATTATGAAGAATTCGTACAAGAGGAAGCAATTGTACAATATAAAGAAGCTATTCCATATCAAGAATCTACTGCTCCTGCTGCAAAAGGCTCTATGACCATGCAAGATGTTATTTATTTTTTACAAACAGTCGGATCTTCAAATATAAAAGTGACAGCTCTTGAAAACGAGAATACGAGATTGAAACAAGAAATTAAAGCACAAATCCTTCGGAATGAAGAACTAGAAAGGAAACTAGAAAAATTAGAAAAACAATCTCATACTGTACAAGAAGATTACGAAACACTTATGAACATTATGAATCGAGCTCGTAAGTTGGCAGTCATGGATGACGAAGAACGTTCTCAAACATCTTTCCGAATGGATCGAAACGGTAATTTAGAAAAAATTGCAGAATAAAAGGGATGCATTGCATGCATCCCTTTTATTATTTTACCTCTAAACTTTCCCTTTATATATGAGAAAACCCGTTTCTACATTTTTTGCTATAATAGAGATTGTCATTTTAAAGATAAGGGGTTAGTTATATGAGCAATTCCCGTTCCATTTTATCTCAGCCAGAGTGGCGTATTGTAGATCAGTCTAGTTTGGGACCAACATTCCATGCATTGCAATCATTCGCAATGGATGACTCACTGTGCACAAGCATTGGAAATGGTCAATCAGCTGCAACAATGCGTTCTTGGGTTCATCACAATACAATTGTTCTTGGCATTCAAGATTCACGCCTACCACATTTGGAAGAAGGTATTTCCTTTTTACAAGAAAACAACTTCAATGTTATCGTTCGTAATTCCGGTGGACTTGCAGTCGTACTTGATGAAGGTGTTTTAAACGTATCACTTTTATTCCAAGAGACAGAAAAAGGTATCGATATTGATCTTGGATACGATACAATGTGGCATTTAATTAAGGAAATGTTAAACGATTACGATGTTACAATCGAGGCAAAAGAAATTGTTGGTTCTTACTGTCCTGGTAGCTATGACTTAAGTATTCGCAATCAAAAATTTGCTGGCATTTCACAGCGCCGTATTCGCGGTGGTGTCGCTGTCCAAATTTATCTCTGCGCTACAGGAAGTGGCTCTGAGCGTGCCGCACTCGTTCGTGATTTCTACAACCTAGCCATTCAAGGAGAAGAAACACGCTTTACGTATCCTGAAATTGTACCGAGTACGATGGCTTCACTTTCAGAATTACTTGGCGAAACCATTACAGTACAAGATTTAATGATGCGCCTTTTAAAAACACTGCAGCAATTCGCTCCAAAGTTAACACCATCTCAATTAACAATAGATGAAATACCTTTATATGAGACGAATTTACAACGTATTATTGATCGTAACAATAAAGCACTTGGCTTAGAAAAATAAAGACCGTCGCTATAATAGCGACGGTCTTTATTTCGATTCATTATAAAATTAAAGTGCTTGGGCTGCTGTAATTAAAGCTAACTTGTACACTTCTTCTTCGTTACATCCGCGAGATAGGTCATTTACAGGCATATTTAAACCTTGTAAGATTGGTCCTACTGCTTCGAAGTTACCTAAACGTTGAGCGATTTTGTAGCCAATATTACCAGCTTCTAAGCTTGGGAATACGAATACGTTAGCATCACCTTTAATTGTAGAACCTGGAGCTTTTTTCTCAGCTACAGATGGTACGAATGCAGCATCGAATTGGAATTCTCCATCTAAAGTTAATTCTGGAGCCATTTCTTTTGCAATGCGAGTTGCTTCTACAACTTTTTCTGTTTCTGGAGATTTCGCAGAACCTTTTGTAGAGAAGCTTAACATAGCAACGCGTGGATCAATACCGAATAGTTCAGCAGTTTTCGCACTCTCGATACCAATTTCAGCTAAATCTTGGCTGTTTGGTGCAATGTTAATTGCGCAATCAGCGAATACATATTTCTCTTCTTCACGTACCATGATGAATACGCCAGAAGTTTTTGTAACGCCTGGTTTTGTTTTAATGATTTGAAGTGCTGGACGAACTGTATCAGCTGTAGAGTGAGCTGCACCACTTACTAAACCGTGTGCTTTGCCCATGTATACAAGCATTGTACCGAAGTAGTTTTCGTCTTTAAGGATTTTGCGAGCATCTTCTTCAGTTGCTTTACCTTTACGGCGTTCAACGAAAGATGCTACCATTGCATCCATTTCTTCGTATGTAGCTGGGTCATAAATATCAACGCCTGCTAATGTTAAATTCATGCTAGCAGCTTTTGCGCTAATTTCTTCTTTATTACCAACTAAAATTGGTTGTACTAACTCTTCTTTTGCTAAACGCTCTGCAGCGCCTAAAATTCTTTCATCAGTTCCTTCAGGAAGTACGATAGAAATGCCTTTTCCTTGAACTTTTTCTTTTACTGTTGTAAATAAGTTGCTCACGAATAAACCCTCCTACATATGTTAAAAAACTCTATCTTTAAGAATACTGCTTTTCCTCTATATTTTAAACTTATAGCTCCCAAAAAATAGATAAAATGAAAATGATTATATTTTCATAAAATTCAGCCTAGAAATAAATCCCCTTTAAGCCTTATCTTCTCCTATTTTCAAGTAAATTTAAATGTGACAATTTTATGCGCTAAAGCTTTATATAGATAATTTTAAAACTATATATGCTATAGTTAACGTGTAAAACTATCATTAACTGAGGTGAATAGAATGAGTGAAGCAACAACAACGTTAGATGGCTGGTATTGTTTACATGATTTACGTTCTATTGATTGGGCTGCATGGAAAACATTATCTAGCGACGAACGCGGACAAGCTGTGTCTGAATTTTTAAATGTCGTTGAAAAATGGAACGAAGTATCTACCGCGAAAAAAGGTAGTCATGCAATGTATACTGTTGTTGGCCAAAAAGCTGATATTATGCTTATGATTTTACGTCCAACAATGGAAGAGTTAAATGAAATTGAGACAGAATTGAATAAAACAACATTAGCTGAATATATGGTTCCTGCATACTCTTACGTATCTGTTGTTGAACTAAGCAACTACCTTCCAGCTGATGAAGATCCATATCAAAACCCACAAATCTTAGCTCGCTTATATCCAGAACTACCAAAAGCAAATCACATTTGCTTCTACCCAATGGACAAGCGTCGCCAAGGTGATGACAACTGGTACATGCTTCCTATGGAAGAACGCAAAAAAATGATGTACAGTCATAGTAAAATCGGTCGCCAGTACGCAGGTAAAGTACGCCAAGTTATTTCAGGATCAGTTGGATTCGACGATTTTGAGTGGGGCGTAACATTATTCGCTGACGATGTTCTTCAATTTAAAAAACTTATATATGAAATGCGCTTCGATGAAGTAAGTGCTCGTTATGGTGAATTTGGAACATTTTTCGTTGGAAACATTTTACCAGACGAAAAGGTAGAGAAATTTTTACACATATAAAGTGAAACTTTAATGAGTGGGGGTTTTGTTCATCCCCACTCATTATCATCCCTCACCAATCGGGCTTTTACGAGCAGTTGATCGCCCACCTAACTTCTTTGCTTTCGCTTAATTTTGAGGTGGGGATCTTACTGCCCGGCAAATAGCGGGGCAAATCGTGAAAAAGGAACGAAATTCGTTCCTTTTTTTATTACCCTCTATATTTCTCTTCAAAAAACTTCTTTTCTCCGCAAATTTGAACAAAAATCGACAAATCCCTTTCAAATCCCTTACAAAATTGTAACTTTTATATATCTAAATTTATGCTAAAATGGTACGAGCTACATGCTAATAACGATGCGAAGGTGATAATCTATATGAAGAAAATCTTGTCTATTTTACTAGCGCTTTTATTGTCAATTTCTTCCTTAGGAGTAACAACATCCCATGCGGAAGAAAAAATACACATTGAGGCAGCTGCTGCACTTCTATTTGATGTAGATACAGGAAAAATATTGCATGAACAAAATCCAGATGAATTGCTAGCTATTGCTAGTATGTCAAAACTAATTGTTGTTTATGCCGTATTAGAAGCAATTAAAGAAGGAAAAATCACTTGGGATACAAAGGTAAACATTTCTGATTATGCTTATGAAGTTTCACGTAATAATGAATTCTCTAACGTTCCGTTTGAAAAGGGACGTCAATATACTGTAAGAGAATTATATCATTCTATCGTTATCTTCTCTGCAAACGGATCTAGTATTGCCTTAGCAGAACTTCTTGCAGGAAGTGAGAAAAACTTCTTAAACCTTGCAAATGAACATGCAAAAAAACTAGGGTTAAAGAAATATAAATTTGTAAACGCTACTGGGTTAAATAACGCTGACTTAAAGGGAAAACACCCTGAGGGAACGGATCCGAATGGAGAAAATTCCATGTCAGCTCGCGATATGGGTATGCTTTCAAAAGCAATAATTACAAAGTATCCAGAAATGCTAGAGGATACAAAACAAAGATTTAGAAACTTCCCAGATAATCATCCGAAACCAATTCGTATGGAAAACTGGAACTGGATGTTACCAGGTGCCGCTTTTTCTTATGAAGGAACAGATGGTTTAAAAACTGGTAGTTCTGATACTGCTGGATACGGATTCACTATTACAGCAAAACGTGGTGACTTACGCCTCATTTCAGTAATTATTAAAACAAAATCAATGGACGAGCGTTTCACTGAATCTCGTGAATTAATCGAATACGGATTTAATAACTTTGAGAAACAAAAATTAAAAGTAGATAAAAACAATACAATCCCTGTATTAAAAGGGAAAGAAGATCAAGTGACTGTTACACCGGAAAAAGAAATAACAGTAATTGCGAAAAAAGGTAGCAAAGATCCTTATAAAATTGGGACTGAAGTAGATAAATCCCTTGCTGAAGATGGACATTTAGTCGCTCCTGTTAAAAAGGATGCAAAGGTAGGTTCCATCGTTCTAGAACCAACTGATAAATACGGATTTTTAGATGGAAATAAAAACATGAAAGTTACTGCAAAAACGACAGAAGAAGTTGAAAAGGCAAATTGGTTCGTATTAACAATGCGCTCTATTGGAGATTTCTTCTCAAACTTATGGTCTAAAGTATTTTAATGATGGAAAGCTAGCTCACGCTAGCTTTTTTTATTTCCCTCTCTCCATGTAAAACTTCGTTTGGTTGTCATATCTGAGTCCTTTTTCTCATACGTATGAACTAGTAATCGTTACACACTTCATCTAGAAATAAACCTCTTTCCACAAGGTATTCCAAAAAGAGAGGTGACACATAATGGGTGTTATTGCTTATAACGAAGAAGATGTAAAGTTATTAGCTAGACTGATGCGTGCTGAAGCCGAAGGAGAAGGACAACAAGGAATGTTAATGGTCGGAAACGTAGGAGTAAATCGTGTCCGCGGAAATTGTTTAGATTTTAAAAAAATACGTAATTTACGTCAAATGGTTTATCAAAATCCTGGCGGTTTTGAGGCAACGCAAAAAGGGTATTTTTATCAGCGTGCAAGAGAACAAGATATCGCATTAGCAAGGCGAACGATTCAAGGACAACGTTTTTGGCCCGCCAACTTTTCCTTATGGTTTTTTAGACCGGAAGGCCCTTGTCCGCCAACTTGGTATAATCAACAAAACTCTGGTCGCTTCAAAAAGCACTGCTTCTTCCAGCCATCTGGCGAGGATTGTCCTGGCGTATATTAAGGATTGATAATGAGGAGGGATTTTTGAATGGCACAGCAACAAAACCCGTATTACGGAACAGGTTTCTATCAACCATCTGGAACTTATGTACAACCGCAACAAATGACCCCACAGCAACAGCAACAACAGCAAGCAATGCAACAACAAGCTGCGCAAGCCCAATATGCCGTTTCTCAAGGCATGTTACCATTAGAACAGTCGTACATTGAAAATATTCTTCGCTTGAACAAAGGCAAGCAAGCCACCGTTGTAATGACTTATGAGCGTGGTAGTTCGCTCGGTACACAATCTTATACAGGTATTATTGAGGCAGCTGGTCGTGATCATATCGTAATTAGTGAGCCCCAATCAGGGAAACGTTATTTACTATTAATGATTTACTTAGATTATGTAGAATTCCCAGAAGAAATTACTTATTTACCTAGTCAACAAGCAACTTATGCTCCAAGACCATAAACAAAAGCTGGCGTATGCCAGCTTTTGTTTTTTATAATCCTTTTACAACTGCAGTTCCGACTAAGATCCATGCCACGATAAACGCTACACCACCAAGAGGTGTAATTGGGCCAAAGAACTTAATACCTGTCGTACTTAATGCATACAAACTACCTGAAAACATAATAATCCCAGCTACCATAAGCCAGCCAGCAGTAGTTAAAAGTGTTGATTGAATTTTATCCATTAATAAAGCAACTACGAATAGTCCACCTGCATGAAACATTTGATATGTAACACCTGTTTTCCAAACTTCTAACATTTTTGCAGAAACTTTATTTTCTAAACCGTGTGCTCCAAAAGCCCCTAACGCAACAGATAGCCCTGCCGCAATACAACCTAGTAAAAAGAAAATTTTCATCTTAATTCCCCTTTTTTTACCTTTATCATAAGCAATTTTTTCATATAAGCCAAACGATTTATCTTCTAAAAATCAAATAAAGAATTACCGTTTGCGCCTTCTTCTTTTATATAAACAGGTTCTCCAGAAACCGGCATAACTGGTTGAACTGTCGTCATAGGCTGAGAGCCAATTACTTGTGATGGAATCTCAGGTTCTCTATACATAGAAGGCTCAGCTTGTTCATCTAATAATAAATCACATAACGCTCGCACAACTAATAAATGCGCTTTTGATTGTTGCCCTTCACTGCTTTTTGCCTTTGCAATTTCATTCGCCATTTTATTTAAAATCTTATCGCTCGATATTTGCATTCCTTGTCACCTCTTACTTTGTAGTTCTTTCTCAAATTGTCCTAGCTTCTCTACTGAACCAAACACTATTATCATATCATGTTCTTGTAGTTTTTCCTGCCCCGTTGGATTATGTATAACATTCCCATTTCTCAAAATCGCTAATATTGTTACATCAAATTTATTTCTCACATCACTCTCTAGTAACGATTTACTAGCTAAAATAGAACCCTTGCCGACTGCAATTTCTTCAATTACAAATGACTGATCCACGCCATATAGTACTGTATCAATATAATGAACTGTTAGCGGATTCGCAATACCTTTTGCAATATGAATTCCTGCCATGCTAGATGGATTAATCACCTTATTTGCCCCAGCCCGCTTTAGCTTATCTTCAGTTTCTGGTTTTTCTGCTCTTGCCACAATTTTAATTGCATCGTTTAATCCTCTTGCCGTTAATGTAATAAATACATTTTCAGCATCATTTGCTACGATAGCAACTAAACCAGCTGCCTTTGAAATTCCAGCATGATGTAACACTTGGTCTTCCGTTGCATCTCCATGTACATACAAAAGTTTTTCCTTCTCTAATATGCTTTCATCTTTATCCACAACGACAAATGGAATGTTCTTTTCTTGCAATTCATGTACAACTTGAAGCCCCACTCTACCACAACCACATACGATAATATGATTTTGTAACTGCGCTATTTGTTTATCCATCTTCTTCCTCCGAACTGCATGAAATAAATTCCCTTCAATAATCATAGCTGCCACTACACCAATTGCATATGTAACAATACCGACTCCAACCGGTATGATAAGAAGCGCAAAAACTTTTCCTGCCTGTGTTACAGGAACGGCATCTCCGTACCCAACAGTTAATACAGTAATCATCGTCATCCAAAATGCTTGAAACAAACTAATCTCTTCAATCGTCATAAATCCTAACGTTCCTAGAATTACAACAAAGGTCATACATATAACTGCTATCCATAATTGCTTACGTGCATTCATATCGTGTTTCAACTCTTTTCTCTATCTACAATCTTTGCCAGTGGAAATGAAATACATATATACTAGATACGGAATCTATGAAAGAGGTTGATATAATGAAAACATTTCTTTCCGCCTTACAATGGGCGCTATTTATTTTAGCTGGGAGCCTTATTGTACCAATTAGCGTCGCAACTAATTATGGTCTCGATGGCGCTGAAGCTATTGCATTCGTACAAAGAACATTATTTGTTCTTGGCTTTGCCGGCCTACTGCAAGCTATATTTGGACATAAACTTCCTATTCAAGAAGGTCCTGCAGGCCTTTGGTGGGGCATTTTCTCCCTTTATGCAAGTTTAGGTGTCGTATTATTTGGATCCAGCAACGAAACGCTTAAAGTCCTTCAGTACGCCTTCCTATTAAGTGGTATTATTTGTATTATTCTTAGCGTTTTTGGACTCATCGATAAACTAGTTCGCTATTTTACACCGACGGTCATTGGAACATATTTATTTCTTCTTGTCGCGCAACTTAGCGGGTCCTTCTTAAAGGGAATGTTCGGTCTTGACGGACAACATACAGAAGTACAAGCTGACGTATTTATTCTTTCACTCGTTGTTATTTTACTATCCTTTTTCATCATGAAGCTACCTATTATCGGACAATATTCTGTTCTTTTCAGTATCGTCTGCGGCTGGATATTATTTGCATGCTTCGGATTATCTAATCCAGTAACACCTGTGACAGATATAATCCGTTTTCCGTCTCTATTTGTTTTCGGAATGCCTCGTGTTGAATGGAATATGGCAATTACAGTCGTTTTCGTTACACTATTACTTCTAACAAATATGTTAGCAAGTATTCGCGTTGTGCAAAGGATTGTCTCTAAGTATGAAAAGAATGCAGCACCAGATCGTTTCAAACAAGCCGGCATTATAACAGGAATAAATCAATTGCTAGGAGGCCTTTTTTCAGCTATTGGACCTGTCGCGATTTCTGGATCAGCAGGATTTATTGCAACGACTAATATTTATAAACGACTCCCCTTTATGTTAGGGTCAAGCTTTATTATTTTCGTTAGTATATTCCCAAAGATTACTTCATTCTTTGCGGCGATACCTGTCGCAGTCGGATATGCTGCCATTTACCCTGTATTTGCAAGCATGATTGGTCTTGCCTTTCGCGAATACGAAACAGTACAAGATAAAGAACGGTTATTTAAAGTAGCAGGTCTTTCAATCTTTACAGGAGTCGGAGTTATGTTTGTTCCAGCAGGAGCATTTTCTACACTCCCACCATTTTTAGCATCATTTTTAAGTAACGGTCTTGTTCTTGGATCTGTAATGGCAATTTTGCTCGAAATACTATTTTCTCGTTCTACAGAAAAACAACCATCGTAAATTGGAAAACTTCCATTATTGCACTCTATCTTTAGAGTTGTTACGATAATGATAAAGTGCAACTTTAATTAATGAGAGCTATTCATCTTTACTAATGATTAGCTCTCACCGATCGGGCATTAGCAGTATAAATTATCATGGGCAACATGCTCGTGGTAATTTATACTAAAAATACAGAACTTCTCCTAGCTTCACATAAAGAAGTTCGATGTCTTACTATATATTCCCCAATATCTTCATAAAACTTTATTTCTATTTCAACAAAGAGAGGAATTTTCAATATGACTTATAAAATGATTGTTTTAGATTTAGATGATACTTTATTACGTGACGACCATACTATTTCACCGCGTACGAAAGAAGCTTTAATGACTGCACAAGAGCAAGGTGTAAAAGTTGTACTTGCTTCTGGACGTCCAACTTTCGGTATGCGCAATGTAGCGAAAGAACTCCTTTTAGAAGAATATGGAAGTTTTATTTTATCTTTTAATGGCGCAAAAATTATTAACTGTAAAACAAACGAAGAAATCTTTAGTAGTACTCTATCTCCTGAAATCGTTCACAACCTATTTGAAATTAGTAAAACTGAAGGTGTATGGATTCATACTTATATTGGCGATGATATCGTAACAGAAGAGAATAATCCTTATACTGAAATTGAAGGCGATATTACTGGTATGCCAATTGTTGTAGTAGATGACTTTAAAACTGCTGTTAAAGAGCCTGTAGTAAAAGTATTAATGAATAAAGAAGCTGAACGACTTGTTGTAGTAGAAAAGAAACTACAAAAACAACTAGAAGGCCAATTAAGTGTTATGCGTTCTAAACCATTCTTCTTAGAATTTACTGAAGCCGGTGTTACAAAAGGAACAAGCTTAAACCAACTGATTCAAAAACTTGGCATTAAGCGTGAAGAAGTTATCGCAATGGGCGATAGCTATAATGACCAAGCGATGATTGAATTTGCTGGTCTTGGTGTTGCAATGGGCAATGCACCAGATGATATTAAAGAAATTGCAAACTACGTAACAGATACAAATATGAACGATGGCGTTGCAAAAGTTGTAGAGAAGTTCGTACTAAAAAGAGAAGCACTTGTTTAATATTTTCACTCATAAAACCTATTTGAAGTCAAACACTTCAAATAGGTTTTTATTTAAATTCTCATGCTTTTGTGACTATATTTTGAACTTTGCACTATTCTCGTAGTGTAAACTTTCTTTTTGTATATAATGGAATAAAATAGACTATTTTATTTTGAAAAAGAATACAAATTTACTATATACAAGCATACATTAAAGGAGGCTACTTCATGTTATCTACACCAATCGGACGATTAAGAGCAATTGGACTTGTTGAGGGGATTTCTTTCCTACTACTATTATTTGTAGCAATGCCATTAAAATATTTTGCAGGATTTGCTACAGCCGTTAAAATTACAGGCATGGCTCATGGTGTTTTATTTATTCTATTCATCTTTGCGGTAATTCAAGTAACAATCGTACACCGTAAATCAATTTTATGGGCACTTGGAGCATTCGTTTCATCAGTTATCCCATTCGGTACGTTTGTACTAGATGCAAAATTAAAGAACGAACAACAATAATAACAAAAAGGTAGTTAACGACTGTTAACTACCTTTTCTATTTATAGGTTTGGAATTTCCCAATCAATTTCTCTCTCGCCCATATTAGCTAAAATCGTATTTACTTTAGAATATGGTTTACTACCAAAGAAACCACGTCTTGCTGATAGTGGGCTTGGATGTACAGATTCGATAATATGGTGCTTCGTATTCGTAACTAACTTTTTCTTCGCCTGTGCATGGCGTCCCCACAATATGAAAATAACCGGCTTTTCACGTTCATTTAATAGCTCAATTACGCGATCTGTGAAATGCTCCCATCCTTTCCCTTTATGAGAATTTGCTTCACCTTGTCGAACTGTTAGTACAGTATTTAATAATAAAACTCCTTGCTCTGCCCACTTTACTAAATAACCGTTATTCGGGATTTCATAACCATATTCATCTCGAAGTTCTTTATACATATTTAGCAATGATGGCGGCGTTTTAATACCAGGTTGTACCGAAAAGCTTAAACCATGCGCTTGATCCGGTCCGTGATATGGGTCTTGTCCTAAAATAACGACCTTTGCATTTTCATAACTTGTATATTCTAGAGCATTAAAAATATCTTCTACTTTCGGATAAACAACATGTGTGCTGTACTCTTCTTTCAAAAAACCAGCTAGTGTGCGATAGTATTCTTTCTCAAATTCCAGTGCCAATAATGGCCCCCAATCATTTTTTAAAACATTTTTCATGCTTTCACTTCCCGTCCAATTAATTCACCATATCCTGCTTTGTAAATACTACAAACGAAATAATAAGGGACACAACGGCCCATACAGTTAAATTCATTAAAGAAAACCCCATCGATAACCCTTGTAATGCAGGTAATTTTCCTGATAGATAATCTGTTAATGATAAATTCACACTAAAAATATATTTCGCACCTTCCCACGATGTTGCGAATGAGCTTAAAATACCACCTGCAATTAGAGCGGCTAACATAACGCCCATACCAGCTGGTGTATTTCGAATTAAAACGGAAACCATAAATGAAATAGTTCCGACAACGATAGCAACAAACCAAGCTAATCCATACGCCATCAAAATATATTGCCACTGCGGAATAAGATGTACAAAATTCGTATTTAACGTTTCCTTATCAATAACAAACCCAGTTAAAACGGGTAAATTCCATCCTGAGTATCCAAATACAAGCCCTGATAATACGTAAGCAAACAAACCGACAAGGAGCAGTATGAGTGAAATGAAAAATAACATCGTCACGTACTTACTAAGGAGTATTTTCCAGCGCCGAATCGGCCGCGTAAGTAACATCTTCATCGTTCCATCACTTCGTTCTCCTGAAACAATATCAATAGCTACAATCATTACAAGAAGCGGAATAAACAATGTAATTCCTTGCTCAATAAACGCCCTTACAAAAGTGGGTGCGCCCGGTGCCATCGGGTTAATATCATGATCTAAATAATATTGTTGCTGCTCCACTCTTACCTTTAGCCAATCACGCCATTCTTCTGGTAGTCTAGAATTGTTCAAGCGGTTTTGAGAATCAACAATTTGTTGTTGCAGCGAAACTTTCCAATCCGTTGTACCTAGCCTTTTTTGTGTCGTTTCTACTTCACGATACTGCGCATACACAAAAAGTGGGATCAAGATTGCTAAAATAAGCATGACAACAAAAATACGTTTCTTACGATAAATTTTCTCCGATTCATTTAAAACTAGATTCGCAAATTCACGCATGCTGCTCACCCCTTGTGAGTTCAATAAATAAATCTTCTAGCGTAAATACAAGCTCCTTAACGCTATGCACATCTATCCCATTTTCTACAAAGTTTTTATTCCAACTACTTATAGATGCAATATCCATGCGGCATAGTAATCGATTATCTTCTATACTCACTTCTCTTACTTCCTTAGCATCTTCTAGCATATCTTTCGCTTTAGAAATCGGTGTAACAATCCATTCTACACGATCACTTGCTGTTTTAATTAACTCCTCAATCTTGGCAACTGTTATCATTTTTCCTTTATGAATAATCGCAACCCGATCGCATATCATTTGTACTTCACTTAGCAAGTGACTTGAAATAAACACACTCATATTTTCTTCTTCCACAAGCTTATGTATAAATTCCCTAAGTTCTCTAATTCCAGCTGGGTCTAAACCATTTGTTGGCTCATCTAATATGAGCAATTTTGGATTTCCAAGAAGCGCTTGCGCAATACCAAGGCGCTGTTTCATACCAAGTGAGTACGTTTTTACCTTATCGTGAATTCTTTCATCTAAATGAACCATTTGAGCAATTTCAATAATACGTTCATCTGATATACCACCTAGCATACGGGCAAATTGCTTTAAATTTTCCCATCCAGTTAAATATGTATACAGTTCTGGGTTTTCAACGATACTCCCTATTTGACGCATCGCTTCTCTGAAATTTTCCTTAATAGAATAACCACCGATAGAAATCGTACCTTCTGTTTCTTTAATCAATCCAACTAACATTCGAATTGTAGTTGTTTTTCCGGCACCATTCGGCCCTAGGAAGCCAAACACTTCCCCTTGTTTTACATCGAAGGAAATATTCTCTACAATTGTCTTCTTTCCAATTACCTTCTTCACGTCTCGTACGGAAAGTATCGTCGTCATTTTACCCCTCCTTGTTCTAGTTTTAATTTACTCGCAACATTTTGAACTAATCGGTCTGCCATATATGTATACCCTACTTCATTCGGATGGAAATGATCGGAGTATAATAAATCTTTCCCGCGGTTTTGGAATAAATCAAATGTCGGTGTAATATATACATTTTTATCATTTAGCGCTAATTTTTCTAAAGATGCATTCCAGTCTACAACAATGTTTGAAGACCCTTTTAAATCTTCTACATCTTCAAAAGGATTATATAAACCTAGCCAAAAAATAGGACTATCTGTATTTAACTTACGAATTTCTTCTATAATTTTCTTTGCTTCATTCTGGAATGTTTCTGTATCAGGACGGTATGTTTCTAAATCTACCTTTCCAAGCGATTCCCAACCTGGAAATAAATCATTCCCTCCAATCGTTAAAACGATTACATCTGCTTGCTTAATTGAATATTGAGCGCCACTACTCTCCATTTGTTTTAATAAGTCCGGCATTTTCGCACCACTAACAGCTAAGTTCGTTAAAGCAACCTTTTGCTTATAATCTTTTTGTAAATCTTCTTTCACCCTTCCAATATAGCCAATTCCTTCTTTATCACCAACACCACGTGTTAATGAATCACCTAAACTAACGATTTGTAACGTTCCCGTTTTCTTTTTCTCTTTTGCCACTACATCGGTCTTTTTAATTAAATTTGAAGCTTTCGGATTTAACACATCATTTACACCTGAAACAAAGCCATATGCAAATAAACAGAAAGATGCAATTGTAATGAGTAGAATTACTTTTACTACTTTTGATCTCATATCAAAACCCCTTTTAGCCCTCATAGATTGTCCATAATTATACCAAACGCAATTTTGAAAAGCGATTTTCACACCTTATCTATTATGTTGTTTCCCTATGTACTAGTTCTGGCAATAACTCTACGTGCTTTACATCTATTTTCTTATCATTAATCTTTTCATATAATAATTCAAATGCCTTCACGCCAACATTTTTACTACAATACGAAATCGTCGTAATGCCTAAAATATCTGCGACATCTTGATCATCACAACCGATAATCGTAATATCTTCTGGAATACGAATTCCTTGTTTTTTTGCTTCCGTTACCATTCCCGCTGCAATATGGTTGCAAGATACAAGAAACGCAGTTGGTTTCACTGACATACAGACCCATTCCCTGATTACATTACGTCCATCTTCCACTGTAAAACAGCCCTTAAACTTCCAGGCCTCTATCGGTGTTACAGCAATCTGTTGAAGCGAATCCTCATACGCTTGTTTTCTTCTCTGACTATTAATGCTATTACTTCTTCCAATGCAATACCCAATACTTGTATGGCCGGCATCTATTAAGCTCTTCATGCCGCGCGAAAAGACTTTATAGTAATCAATATGCACACTCGAAATGAAATTCGAGTCTATTTCTTCACACATAACAATTGGACCAAATTTCGTATATTCTTCAAGCTTTTCCTTACTATTTGCTCGGGAACATATAATAACCCCATCAAGCTTTTTCATTTTTAACATATTCAAAATTTCTAATTCTCTTTCCTCACTATAATTCGTCTGACAAAGCATCATATTATAGTTATTCTTTGCTGTTTCCTTTGATATTCCCTCGATAATAGCGCTATAATATTGATCATTTACGTGCGGTAATAAAACACCAATGACATTCGTTTTTCCTTTCACTAAATGAATTGCATTCACATTTTGCGTATAATTTAATTCTTCTATAATTGTTAAAATTTCTTTTCGTTTCTGTTCATTCACATATGGATGATTATTCAACACACGTGAAACAGTTGAAACAGATACTCCAGCAAGTTCAGCAATCTTCCTTATATTCGTCATCTCATTTTCCCCTTCTCGCAAAAATTCTCCCTTGACCTGGTAAGCTTTCCACAATATATCCTTTCCTAGCAAATACATTTTGAAAGGATATACAACTATGCTTCGATTCAAATTAGAATATATATTTTTCATTGGCGGTCTACTCACTCTCGCCATCGGTATTAATATGATGACGACAATTACTTCCTTTGGACTTAGCCCTTATGATTCCTTCTTTATTGCACTATATCAAAATTTCGGGATAAGTATCGGTTTTTGGATTTTCATGATTAACTTTGCTTTTACCCTTATCGTACTCTTTTGGAATAAAAAACAAATTACGATCGGTACAATTGTAACGATGGTTCTTATTTCTCTTTTTGTTGATTGGATTGGTTCCATTCCAACTATTATGGACGCTATCCGTTCTCTTCCAAAATATATAACACTTATTTGCGGAAATCTATTCGTTGGAGCTGGGATTGGTCTTTACGTCTCTACAAACCTTTGCGCAGCACCTCAAGAAGCTTTCGTTTTAACCGTTGCTGAGAAAAAGAAATGGACATTTAGAAGAACAGAAATTTCGTTAGCGTTTTTATTTTTAACATTAAGCTTCCTATTAGATGGACCTATCTATTTTGGAACAATCATCTTATCCTTTACAACAGGCTGGATTATCCAAGCATTTATTCAAATTGGTACGAAGATTTTAAATAGAAAAGAGCCTGTTAAGCAAGCTGCTTAACAGGCTCTTTCTGTTTTATGATAAGGGACGCTACTTAGCATCCCCTTCAATTCGATAGTTTGCTTTCAAACAATCTATTTCTTCATACCCTTGCAACGTATGTAGAATATAATCATAATCAGCAAGAGACGCACGATGCGTCACGATTACAATTTCAGCCTTCCCTTTCTCTTCAAGCGGCATTTGAATAATCTTTTCAAAGCTAACGCCGCGCTCAGAGAATAATGAAGTAATTTTTGCAAATACACCAATTTCATCTTTTACATGAAGTCTTAAAAATTTCTTCACAACAATTTCGTCTGGCTCTTTTAATACTTTTTTATACTGCGGGGATACCGCACTATTTCCGTTTACACCTAATCGAATATTTTGCATTACAGCTACTAAATCTGAAACAACAGCTGTTGCTGTCGGTAAACTTCCTGCACCTGGCCCATAAAACATCGTTTCTCCGACCGCTTCACCATACACATATACAGCGTTATATTCGTTTTGCACGGCCGCAAGAGGATGTGTATTTGGAAGAAGTGTCGGTTCAACTGTTACCTCTAATTTTTCACCATCTCGCTTCGCAAGACCGATTAATTTAATCGTGTATCCTAAACTCTTACTGTATTCAATATCTTCTTCTGTAATAGAAGTAATCCCTTTTACCTTCACATCTCCAAGCTCTACATTTGTAGAAAAACCAAGGGTAGCCAAAATCGTCATTTTTCTCGCTGCATCTAAACCTTCCACATCTGATGTTGGATCTGCTTCTGCAAATCCAAGTTGTTGGGCTTCTTTTAACACGTCGTTATATGCTCTCCCTTCATCTGACATTTTCGTCAAAATAAAATTTGTCGTTCCATTTACAATTCCCATTACTTTCGTAATAAGATCTGAAGAAAGTCCTTCTACGATACTTCGTAAAATCGGAATCCCTCCAGCTACACTTGCTTCATAAAATAAATCTGCTTTATTATCTTTTGCTACCGCTAACAGTTCCGCCCCGTGTAACGCCATTAAATCTTTATTGGCAGTCACAACATGCTTCCCGCTCTGTAAGGCTTGCAAAATATATGCTTTTGCATCATCAATACCACCCATCACTTCGATGACGACGTCAATATTTGGATTATCTAAAATTTCATTTGCATCTTTTGTTAATAGAGTAGAAGGTACCTCTACTTCTCTCTCTTTTTCAATATTTTGTACTAATACTTTAGTTACTTTTACAGGACAACCTACTTGGTGGATAAGTCGCTCTTGATGATCTGTAATGATACGAACTACACCGCTACCAACTGTCCCAAGACCTAATAAACCAATTTGAATTTCTTTCATAATCCTGTCCACCCCTCAAAAATTGTGTTTAGATGAAATTATATGAGTAAAAAATCTGAAAAACAATGTTTTTTGAAGATTCGGAAAAATATAAGTTAATCTTTACAAAGAAAACGTTGCCACGTGTTACACAATCTTTTTTTATAATACATAAGGGGTTTCTTGATACACGTAATAATTCAGCCAATTAGAGAATAATAGATTCCCATGGCTTCTCCACCTTACAAGTGGTTTCTCATTTGGATTATTATGCTTAAAATAATTTTTTGGTACATCAATATTTAACCCTTTTTGGCGGTCCCGTTCGTATTCTTGCTTTAACGTATCACAACTATATTCACTATGCCCGAGCGCAAACACTTGCCTTCCTTCTTGCCCAATGACAAGGTGAACACCCGCTTCCTCAGAATTTGCTAATAATGTTAAGTCTGTCACCTCTCTAATATCACTCTCTCGTACTTCTGTATGACGAGAATGCGGGGCAAAAAACAATTCATCGAACCCTTGTAACAATTTCACATGTTGCTCACGGACTTCATGTTCAAATACACCGAACATTTTTTCCTTAAGAGGATACTTTGGAACACCATAATGATGATACAAGCCAGCCTGTGCCCCCCAGCAAATATGAAGCGTAGATGTTACATTCTTTTTTGAATACTCCATAATACGTTTAAGCTCTTCCCAATAATCTACCTCTTCAAAAGAAAGAGTTTCAACTGGTGCTCCTGTAATAATAAGTCCATCCAATTTCTCATTCTCAATATCACGAAATGTTTTATAGAAACTCGTTAAATGGTCCTGCGCTACATTGCGAGACAAATGTGATTCCATATGAAGTAAGTGAACATCTAATTGCAACGGTGTGTTGCCAATTAAACGAAGTAATTGCGCTTCTGTTTCTTGCTTTGTAGGCATTAAATTTAAGATAGCAATTTTCAATGCCCGGATATCTTGTGTTTCTGCTCGCTCCTTCGTCATTACAAAAATATTTTCCTTCTGCAACACTTTGCGAGCTGGTAAATCTTTATCAATTATGATCGGCATGTTCTTTGCCTCCGACTAGCGCTGCTTCTAAATCTGCAATAATATCATAAACATCTTCTATACCAACCGATAAACGAATTAAATCTGATGTAACGCCAGCTAGACGCTGATCTTCAGCACTTAATTGTCTATGCGTTGTGCTAGCAGGATGTATAACGCAAGTTCGTGCATCCGCTACATGCGTTACGAGAGTTGCTAGTTTTACATTTGCGATAAATTCTTTCGCTGCTTCTAATCCGCCCTTAATGCCGAATGTTAAAACACCACTAGCACCTTTTTTCAAATACGTTTGTGCTAACGAGTAATTTTCATTGCTATCTAATCCCGGATAATTCACCCATTCAATACGTTCATGGTTAGCAAGCCACTTAGCAACTGCGAGAGCATTTTCACTATGACGCTCCATTCTTAAATGCAGCGTTTCTAAGCCGATATTGCTAATATACGCATTGAATGGGCTCATACAGTTTCCGTAGTCTCTTAATAATTGAACACGCGCCTTCACAATATAAGCTGCTGCACCAAAATTTTGAACGTAACTTACGCCGTGATAACTTGGATCCGGTTCAACAAGTTCAGGATATTTCCCATTTGTCCAATCGAAGTTCCCTCCGTCAATGACAATGCCGCCTAAAGAACTTGCATGACCATCGATATATTTCGTCGTAGAATGAACGATAATATTTGCTCCGTGCTCAAATGCTTGGCATAAATAAGGAGTTGCTAATGTATTATCCACAATAAAAGGTACTTCCAACTCTTTCGCTGCATCTGAAAATTCTTTGAAATTTAAAACGTTCATCGCTGGATTTCCTAACGATTCTGCATAAACAAGTTTCGTCTTATCATTAGCAAGGGCCACAATTTCATCAGCACTTAAATTCGGATTAAAGAACGTAACGTCAATACCAAGCTTACGCAAACTCACTCCAAATAAATTAAACGTTCCGCCATAAACTGTGGAAGAACAAAGCAAGTGGTCTCCGCTACTACAAATATTTAAAACAGCAAGCATAATAGCAGCCTGCCCAGAAGCCGTTGCAACAGCTCCTACACCACCCTCTAAATCCGCTAACTTTTGCTCAAATGCAGCTAAAGTAGGATTTCCAATACGCGTATATATATATCCTTCTGCCTCTAAATTAAATAGCGCTGCTAAATCATCTGAAGTATCGTATTTATACGTTGTACTTTGATAAAGTGGCAAAACACGCGGTTCACCATTCTTTGGTGTATAGCCACCTTGCACACAAATTGTTCCTTTTCCCCATGATTCTCCCATCTCTCATTCTCCTTTCTTTTATACAAAATAAAAAAACTGCTCCTTTCCTGAAAACAAGAAAGGAGCAGTTTGAAAACACGCTCTAAAGGCTCTTTCTTATCTTTCAGGATTATTACCTGCAGGATTTGGCACAATTCCGTTATACGGCTGTTGCCAAGGTTTCATCGGGCCTGTCCCTCCACCTTTTCTTGATAAGACTATGCAATTACCGTTGATTTTATAGCAATAATTTCCTAATGTCAATCAGTTTTTCTGAATGTTCTAAATTAAACACAAAAAATTTGACATGCATAACAAAAGAAATATATTCCATATTCATTCGAAAAAGACCTTTTAAAACCCACGATTACTATATAAAATTAAGTAAGTAGTTTAACTGTATACATTTCAAATTCTCACGAGACCTCAATATATTGAATAAGCCAACATCTCAAAAAGATACTATACATATTCCTTTCACAGTAGCATATTTAATCCTTTCGACATTAAAACTTACATAACGGAGGTATCACATGACAAACACAAAGGACATGCACTATATAATCGTCCTATACGGCATTCTTTTAGGCTCTATAGTAGGAGCTACAGTCTGGCTATTTTTAGTTACAATAAATATCGGCATTCACTTTATTTGGGGATACTTACCTACTATTTTCTCTTCTCCCCCGTATTACACTATTTGTGTAACAACTATCGGTGGTATTCTCGTTGGTTTAACCCAAAAATACTTCGGCACATATCCACGTCTTATGCCGGAAGTGATGGGTGAATATAAAAAAACAGGTAGAATTGAATACCGTTTTGTACATAAAGCTACTTTAACTGCGATTATCGTTTTAATATTTGGAGCTAGCTTAGGTCCCGAAGCAGCACTTGTTGGAATTATCGGTGGACTTTGTACATGGGTAGGGGATCGCTTTACATTTGCCTTAAAAGGAATGAATGAACTAACAGAGGTTGGAATTGGCGCTACTTTAAGTGTAATTTTTAACGCGCCATTATTCGGTTATTTAGCTCCAAATGAAAATGAGGGTGAGCAAATTAACGAATTTTCTAAAGGAAAAAAAGCAATTGTATATTTAGCTACCACTTTCGCTGGCTTTTCCGTTTATATATTACTTAGTAAATTCGATAATCGCGGATCCTTTATCGTTAATTTTGGGGAAGGTTCCCTTTCTCTTAATGAATGGATTGCCTTTCTACCACTTGCTAGTATTGGTGCTATAGTTGGTTTCTTTTATTTCAAATTTGAATTCACATTAGAGAAATTAATCCATCCCTTCAGGGAATACAAACTATCACTTGGAATTATCGGTGGTATTTTATTAGGAATTACAGGAACTTTTCTCCCGTACACGTTATTCTCAGGAGAACACCAATTAAAAGATTTAGTCGTTGAATGGAGTCACTTATCCTTCTGGGTACTACTTCTTTCAGGTGTTTTAAAATTATGTATTACTGCCGTTTGTTTAAATACAGGTTGGCGCGGTGGACATATTTTCCCAATTATATTTGCTGGATCTAGTATCGGATATGCTATAGCTTCCATTATCCCGATAGATCCAATCGCTTCGGTAGCCATCGTCACGACAGCAATTTCAAGCTATGCATTAAGAAAACCAATTGCTATAACATTACTATTACTCATGTTTTTCCCGCTCAATTTACTATTACCAATGCTTGGAGCGGCAGCGATTGGTAATGCATTTCCACTTCCTAAAAACAACGAAGTTACAAACGAATAAAAATAGGCAGTAGGGACAAAAGTTCCACTGCCTATTTTTATTACACACGTTGCTTCAATAACGCGTATAACTCTTCAAAATTTTGTACTTCATATGTTGGCACAATCTCGCTATTATTTGATTTCTTTTCTGGATTAAACCAACAAGTATCAATTCCCGCTACATATCCACCTTTCATATCAGCACTTAACGAATCCCCAATAATGAGCCCTTCTTTAGGAGAAAAATTAGGAATTTGTTCAAAAACATAATCAAAATACTCTTTCATCGGCTTTTGGAATCCTGTATCTTCAGAAACGAAAATATCTTTAAACAAGGCATGTAATCCTGCATTACGTAAACGTTTATCTTGCGTCTTAGAAACACCGTTTGTCACTATATATAAATTGTACTCACTTTGAATTTGATTTATAAATTCAAACGCACCTTGCATAAGTTGGTCTCCTTCTTCTAAGTAGCTACGATAATTATTTTCGAATAATATCCCATCTACCTCTTCCCCGTATTCTTTAAACAAAATCGAAAACCGTGTATTTACGACTTCATCACGGTTGATTTCACCTTCTTCAAAAGCATCCCAAAGACTTTTATTAATTTTTTTATACTGCACTTCAACCTCGCTAGTTAGAGGAATCCCTTTCTCTTCAAAAAGCATACGTAACGCCACTTTCTCCGCCTTTTGAAAATCTAACAATGTATCATCTACATCAAATAGCAATGTTTTATATTTTTTCATAAGCCCTTCACACACTCTTTTCTACAAAAATAAATTTACGTAAATCGTATCATTCCTTCTTGTAAAAATAATAGGAGATATCTCATACTAAACATGAGGTGAAAATATGAAAGTCAGCAAAAATAGCGACGAAATCTCTCATTACATGCAAACTTACAACTTCCATACTTTTTTTTCTTTTGATGTCTTACCTTACGCTGAACTACATTCCTTTCAAAAGAAAGAAAGGATATGTAATGAAGGCGTTGATGTTCCTTATCTTTATTACTTAATTTCCGGGAAAGCGAAAATATATATGAGTCACAAAAACGGGAAGGTCTCCTTAATTAACTTTATTCAAGCACCTTCGTTCATTGGAGAATTAGGATTAATTGGTGTAGAATCCGTTACGAAAACAGTGGAAGTGATTGAAGAATGTATGTGCTTAGCGCTTCCTCTTAAAGATTGTCAGCATCTTTTGTTGCAAGATGCTATATTTCTACAAAAACTATGCAAATTTATCGGCGAAAAAACAATTAGCCGAACAGAAAGTTACGCCAAAAACAATAGCTATCCGTTCGAAAATCGATTAGCGGCGTTTATTCTATTAACAGAACAAAATAACAGTTATACAGAAAAACATACCGAGGCTTCGGAATACTTAAATGTCAGCTACCGTCATCTTTTATATGTATTAAACCAGTTTTGCCAGCAAAATTACTTAACAAAAGACGGAAGAACCTATTACATACAAGATCGAATTCACTTAGAAAAACTGGCTGATGAACTTAAAATATAAAAAAGTAGCATTAACGTTTATATGTTAATGCTACTTTTTTTGAGTGACGATTCTATTTTTAATTAAAATTTGCTTGCTACTTTAGCTGCTTCTTCAAGACCAGCTGTAATGATCTCTTCTGCTTTATCTGGGAATTGGTTATGTCCTTCAATAACTACTGTTTCCATATTTGTTGCACCGAAGAAGCCCATCATGCTTGCTACATATTTAACAGCCATTTCTACTTCAGCTGCTGGACCTTCAGAATATACGCCGCCGCGCGCGTTTAATAATGCAATCTTCTTATCTCCAATTAGACCAACTGGACCTTCTGGCGTATATTTAAACGTTTTGCCAGCTCGGTTTAAATAATCAATATATGTGTGTAGCACTGCTGGAATCGTTAAGTTCCATAATGGGAAACCGAAAACGACTTTATCAGCTTCTAAAAATTGATTTAAATACTTATCAGCAACTGCTACTGCTTTTGCTTCCTCTTCAGTTAAATCAAATCCTTTACCTGCTTTGAATGTACCATTAATCATATCTACGCCTACATATGGTAATTCTTCTTTATATAAATCAAGTTCTACTACTGTATCATTTGGATGTGCTTCTTTATAGTTTGCTAAAAATGCCTCGTATAATTTCACACTAACTGCTTGTTCCGCTGGGCGGTTGTTTGCTTTTACAAATAAAACTGTTGCCATTGTTTTTCCTCCTAGTACTCACTCTTCTGTTGCTATATGCTTTCAAAAAAGGTATCCCTTGTAATTGTTGTTTTGTTGCTTACAAACATATTTTATCTTTATATCAAGACAATTTCGTCCTCACATAGACGTATTTTTCTATAAAAAAAGTCCACCTTCTAAAGGCGAACTAGGTCTTACGACTTTTGTCTTATACAATTCCATTTTTCACTGCATATAATGCTGCTTGCGTGCGATCAGATAAATTCAACTTACTCAAAATACTACTTACATGAGCTTTTACCGTTTTTTCTGTAATAACTAAAACAGAAGCGATCTCTTTATTACTCATCCCTTTCGCTAATAGCTGCAACACTTCATTTTCTCTCGCCGTTAGCACATCCACTTGAATAGAAGGTTCTTCTTCCTTTTCTTCCACAGGTAATGTTTGAGAGAGAAGAGTATTTGCTATATCCGGATGTAATTGAATATTACCTTTATATGCGCTTCGAATAGCTTCAACAAGCTGATCCGGTTCTACATCTTTTAAAATATACCCACTTGCCCCCGCCCTTAACGCTGGTAAAACATGCGCCTGATCAGAGAAGCTAGTTAATACAATTACTTTCACATTTGGATATTCTTTTTTGATGCACGCCGTCGCCTCGACACCATCCATTTCGGGCATATATAAATCCATTAATACAACATCAGGATTCGTCTCCCCTACTTTCACTAACGCTTCTTTCCCATTATTTGCTTCTCCAACTAACGCTAAATCTTCCTGTGTACTTAAGAAAAATGCTAATCCTTTTAAAACGACTGTATGATCATCAACTAACAATACTTTTATTTTCACAAACTTCCCTCATTTTCACATCATAATGGTACGTTTACTTTTACACTTGTTCTTTTCTTATCACTTACAATTTTAATTGTTCCACCGACTAATTCTACTCTTTCGCGCATCGTAGTCATACCGAGTGATTTCTTCTCTTTTACATCCTTTTCTACAAAGCCGTTTCCTTGATCGACTATTTCTAATGATACATTCTTCTCCGTCACTTTGAAATAAATCGCCGCTTCCCTGACATTCGCATGTTTACTTACGTTATTTAAAGCTTCTTGTCCAATTCGCCATAGCGCTTCCTCTACTACGCGCGGCAAATCACGAACACCTGTAACTTGTTCCCGAATTTTCAATCCCAAACTTTCACCATATTGTTTTAAAGCTGGTAATAGTCCTTTCTCTAATCCCGCTGGACGTAGTTGCCAAATTAACGTCCTCATTTCTTTTAAAGCACCTTGCGATAACTCACGTATCTCATGCAAAGACTGATCTACCTTTTCGTTTTTCCCCTTTAAGACGGCTTCGGCACCTTTCGTCATAAAAGTTAATGAAAACAACTTTTGTGAAACAGAATCATGCAAATCTCTAGCTAAACGATTACGTTCTTCCATTCGTACAAGTTCTCGGCGCTTTTCATTTAACCTTAAGTTCTCTATCATTAACGATATATGATTGGCTAACGCCTGTACTACATCTATCGTATTTATATCAAATTCTCCATTATTCGAACTTACACTTAGTACGCCAAATATATGATCTTGAATATGTATGGGAATGGCAATAACTGCACGATTAGGATGTACGATATTCCCAACCTGACTCTTTAACAAAACAGGCTCTTCTTTTTTCAGAGCTTCCTGTGCCGCTGACTTCAAATCCTCTTGTAGCTCATCTATCTTATATGAGGCCCTTACAGCAAGTTCATTTTCTTCTCTAATAAAGAATACAACTTGCTCCCATAAAAATAACTTCCCTATTTGCTTTACAATCTCCTCAGGCAATGCATTAAATTTATGAATCGTCCTTAAAGCTTGAATAAAGCGGTCTAACTTTACATAATAATGAGCCCTTCTCTTTTCATTTTCATACAATTTTGTACGTTTTAATGCTGTTCCAATTTGGAAAGCAACTGATTGTAATAGCACTAACTCTTCTTCAGAAAAATGTGTTTTACCTGGACTAGCCACATTTAATACGCCAAATTCATCTCCCCCCGCTTTTAGCGGCACTGTCGCATGATGCACAATCCCTTCTGTATCTCCCCAGTTATATTCAATCGCATTATTAATTCTCTTACATTCAATAATATTAACGGCTTTCTCTAGTTTCCCTTCCACAAATCGGTGTAAACACCAACAATTCCCCTCACACATCGGTCGTTTATTTTCAAATCTTAATCCCTCTGGTAATTGATAATCAATTAATTTTGTATATCTACCATTTTCATCTGCCAGAAATATCCATCCTGTTGTTAAACCCGTTACATTCAACAGTTTTTCCAACACAGCTTGCAGCACATGATATGT
Organism: Bacillus sp. N5-665; assembly: GCF_022637375.2. Lineage (NCBI taxonomy): Bacteria > Bacillati > Bacillota > Bacilli > Caryophanales > Bacillaceae > Bacillus > Bacillus sp. N5-665. Next base: position 83,286 of record NZ_CP093325.1, on the reverse strand, counting down.
ATCATTTGAGGTGTTCAACGTCTCTGCAATCTCTTTTAATATAACTAATTCATTTGTACGATTCTCTTGAAACATAATTCGTCTCCTACATACAAGATTTTAAATCGCCCCTAAAGTAAATCATCTACTTTTCACTTTGTACTTATTCGTAACATTGATATAATGGTGAAAACATAGTTTTCATTATATCACTTGAGGGGGATTTCATAATGACATTAAATAAAGCACTTACTATCGCTGGTTCTGACACAAGTGGCGGTGCTGGTATACAAGCAGATTTAAAAACATTCCAAGAACTTGGTGTATACGGAATGACATCTCTTACGACAATCGTAACGATGGATCCACATAACGGTTGGGCACATAACGTATTCCCAATCCCAGCTTCTACATTAAAACCACAATTAGAAACGACAATTGACGGTGTTGGAGTAGATGCTTTAAAAACAGGTATGCTTGGATCAGTAGAAATTATTGAAATGGTTGCTGAAACAATCGAAAAACATAATTTCAAAAATGTAGTAGTTGACCCTGTTATGGTATGTAAAGGTGCTGATGAAGCATTACATCCTGAAACGAACGACTGCTTACGTGACGTTCTTGTTCCAAAAGCATTAGTTGTAACACCAAACTTATTTGAAGCTTACCAATTAAGTGGCGTAAAGATTAATTCTCTTGAAGACATGAAAGAAGCAGCAAAAAAAATCCACGCTTTAGGTGCGAAATACGTCCTAATTAAAGGCGGTAGCAAGCTTGGTACGGAAACTGCAATCGACGTCCTATATGATGGAAAAACATTCGATCTTCTAGAATCAGAAAAAATTGATACGACAAATACACACGGCGCAGGTTGCACATATTCTGCTGCAATTACAGCAGAACTTGCAAAAGGAAAAACTGTGAAAGAAGCAGTAAAAACTGCTAAAGAATTTATCACAGCTGCTATCCGTTATTCATTCAAGATCAACGAATACGTAGGCCCAACACATCACGGTGCATATCGTAAATTCGTTGCATCAAAAGAACTTGTCTAATATATAAATGAAAACACCCACAGAGTTTATATATTACCTCTCTGTGGGTGTTTTTTATAAGCTCTTCTGGTCATCTTATCTTTAAGATGCAGAACTAACCTGATTTCTACCATTTCTTTTGGAGTAATATAATGCATCATCAGCAGCTTGAATAAATCGCTCTGGTGATTCTTCATACACTGAAATTCCTACTGAAACTGTAATTTTTATTTTTGTTCCATTTAGCAATTGAAATGAATGGTTTTCAACAGCCGTGCGAACTTGTTCCCCCATACGCATTCCATAAGCTAATCCTTTCTGCGGTATCAAAAGCGCGAACTCTTCCCCACCCTTTCGAAAATCCAAATCTGGAAACGTTGAAACTTCTCGTAAAATATGCCCCATTTGTTTTAATACTTCATCTCCCGCAGGATGCCCATACGTATCATTTACACACTTAAAATGATCAATATCTATAAGTAGTAAACAAAGTGAATCATTTTTCATGCGCTTATTACCAATATGACGATTCATCTCTAAATCAAACTGTCTTACGTTTCCTAAACCTGTCAATGCGTCTACCGTTGCGTATTGCTTCATCGTTTGGAATAACTCATTGGATTGTAAAACGTAATTTGCACTTATGAATGTTATGTAGCCTGTAATAATACTAGAAATTAAATATAATCCTACTATGTTAATATCTTTAATTAACCATATATATAGTGAGGGGATTAGAATAGATAAAATATATGTATGTAACCATGCCCACTTTTCTCCTAGAGAAAGATTTAGACGCGAAATAAAGATACTACCTACTCCTATCGCAATAATTGTATAAAAAGCTACTTGAGAAGCTAATGAATAATCCATAAATAATAACCTAGTTACTAAAATCATACTAACAGCTATAGTACTCGCTATCGGGCCTCCAATTATAACAGCTAAAATAACAGCTAAGTAGCGCAAATCCAATAGGATGGTACCAACATGAACACCGAAATACATTAGTAATATACCTAATATTCCAGTAAGAATACCTACTACACATTTCTGCCAAAAAGAGAACCCTTCTTTTAACGGCCTCTCTCTTAAAAGCTGACCTCCAACAAAAATAAAGGAAAGAATAATGGTTGTGTTTACAAATAAATCCCTTAACATAAAATAATCTCCCAACTTTTCTATCTATCCCTTTCCTTATTTTATTGTATACGAGATACCTATAATTCCCAAAGCTTTTTATTTATTTTTTGCTGTTCCACGTGAAACAGCAAAAAATAAAAAAGGACGAAAAGTCGCCCTTTTTATTAACAACACCGTGATATCTTTCCACCCTTTGCATTAAACCTAGCTTCTTGCGCTTCTGCAAAAAATTGTTTTTGACATACAACCTCTTCTTCTGGATGATGCTTTTTCATATGCTCTACATATGTTTCATAACTTGGTACCCCAACCAGTAAACTAATAAAGTGTTTTCTTTGTCCCCATACTTTCTGTAGTCGTTTAAGCATAATAGTTCCTCGACTCACTTTCATCTCTAGAAATATATGGCGCCTCTTTTAGCGGCATCGGCCTATTTCTTAATACTTGAATCCAAATTCGAATTGCAGAAATTAATACAGCGATTACAACTATCATAAAAATCCCGCAAAGCGCTGCATCAATATAATCATTGAAAATAATTTGTTTCATTTGAGCGACATTTTTAGCTGGCGCTAACACTTTTCCCTCATCTAATGCTCCCTGAAACACCTTTGCATGAGATAGAAATCCTATTTTAGGGTTTTCATGAAATAGCTTTTGATAACCCGCCGTCATCGTTACAATAAGCAATCCAACAGTTGGAATAAGTGTCACCCAAACATATGCCTTTTTCCCCATTTTGAACAAAATTGTCGTTCCAAGTAATAATGCAATACCTGCTAACATTTGATTTGCAATACCGAAAAGTGGCCATAATGTATTAATTCCACCAAGCGGATCAACTACCCCTTGGTATAAGAAATAACCCCATCCTAATACGCATAACGTTGTAGCTATTACATTCGCTAATGTAGAATCCGTTTTCCCAAATGGCTTATATACATGTCCTAAAATATCTTGAATCATAAATCGGCCTACACGCGTTCCAGCATCAATTGTTGTTAAAATGAATAGAGCTTCAAAGAGGATTGCAAAATGATACCAAAAGGCCATCATGGCTGTTCCACCTATTACTTGTGAGAAAATATACGCCATACCTATTGCTAACGTTGGTGCACCACCTGTGCGTGATAAAATTGTTTGCTCTCCAACGTTTACAGCGAGATCTTTTAGTTCATTTGGTGTAATAGCAAATCCCCATGAGGAAATAACTTGAGCTGCCTGCGAGACATCCGTACCGATAAGCGCTGCGGGACTATTAATCGCAAAATAAGTCCCTGGTGTTAATACACAAGCTGCAATCATCGCCATCGCGGCTACAAATGATTCCATTAACATTGCCCCATAACCGATTGGCTGTGCGTGTCCCTCTTGTTCAATCATCTTTGGTGTCGTACCTGATGAAACGAGAGCATGGAATCCAGACACCGCACCACAAGCAATTGTAATAAATAAGAATGGGAATAAGTTTCCAGAGAAAACAGGACCTGTTCCATCGATAAATTTCGAAACTGCTGGCATTTGTAAATCTGGTGCTACAATTAAAATACCGATTGCTAATCCAACAATTGTTCCGACTTTTAAAAATGTGCTTAAATAATCACGTGGTGCTAAAAGCATCCAAACTGGTAAGGCCGATGCGATAAATCCATATACAATAAGCATAATAGCAATCGTTTCACCGCTAAACGTGAACATGCTTGCAAGCGTTGGATGCTCTGCTACATACTGTCCTCCAATAAGAGACAGTATAAGTAGAATAATTCCGATTACTGACCCTTCACCAACCCGGCCAGGCCTAATGTAGCGCATGTACACTCCCATTAAAATAGCAATAGGAATCGTTGCTGCTATTGTAAACATTCCCCAAGGACTTCCGACAAGCGCCTTTACTACCACTAATGCTAATACCGCTAATAAAATAATCATAATGCCTAAAATGCCTATCATTGCAATAAGCCCTGTAACAGGACCTATCTCATCTTTAATCATTTCTCCTAAAGATTTACCATTCCGTCTCATCGAAGCAAATAAAATTACAAAATCTTGTACAGCTCCAGCGACAACTACCCCAACAATAATCCATATTGTCCCTGGTAAATATCCCATTTGCGCTGCCAAAATCGGTCCTACTAAAGGGCCTGCCCCAGCAATTGCTGCAAAATGGTGCCCAAATAATACCCACTTATTTGTCGGAACATAATCTTTTCCATCGTTTAATGTATGGGCTGGCGTTTGCCGATTATTATCTAAACCAAATACCTTTCTCGCTATAAATCTACTATAAAAGCGGTAAGCAACTGCATACACACATACCGCAGCTACTAAGAGCCACACGGCATTAATAGTTTCACCTTGTGATAAAGCTATTACACCAAAAGCACCTGCGCCTACTGCTGCAATAACTCCCCATAGTAAAATCGAATTCAATGTTTTCACATACAATCCCCCCAATACTATTGCTTAGTGGGATTGTACTAAATTTTCTGAATATTTAATTTGAATCCTCCTTATCATGAAGGATTTTTAGTTTATCATGTTAAAAAATTCGCATTACCTACTATAATTCAATCTTATTTCGAAGTCGTTTCACATAATTACGACTAACTGGAATCGGTTGCTCATCATATTTATCTAAATACAGATTATATGTGCCATTATAATAAGGTTTTAGTTCTTGTACATATGACATATTAATTAAATAACTTTTATGCACACGTAAAAAATCATATACATTTAGCTTATTTTCCAGCTCCTGAAGTGTATATGTTGAAATATAATGATTATTTGTTGTATAAATTGAAACCGTTTTGTTTTCCTTATTTTTGCTTACATATACAATATCTTCAGGGAAAATATATCGAATTCCCTCTTGACCTTCTATCGGTAGCTTCCGCAAATAACTCTTTGCTTTCTCGCCTTGCTCTTTACACATTCTATATAAAAGGAATTGCAAATCTTCCTCACGAAATGGGCGTAGTAAATAATAGAATGCTTGAAAACGAAATGCCATAATCGACTCTTCTATATCTTCACCCATAAAAATCAATTTCGTATAACAATTTACTTCCCGTAATAAACTCGCATATTCAAAACCAGTTCCATCTAATAATTTTGAATTCAAGAAAACAAAATCTGGTGTATGTTTTTTCATGATAAATAATGATTCTGTTCCCGTATTCGCTTCAAAACATTCTACATTCCTTATATTTTCAGTAAATTTTTCAGCTAAACTTCTTCGCTCTTCTGCTTCTTCCATGATCAGTAAAATTTTCATTTCTTCAACCACCTAATTCGTTTGTCCATATGTCTTGTTGTATACATTCGCTTTTATAAGAAACATTCCCTTTTTCTTACTATACCATTATTTATCTAAAAAAACAGAAAAAAGGAAACCACAACGGTTCCCCCTGACCTTTTATTCCATTATTTGTAGGAAGTAACACAATTGGTGCTGGCTAATAATCAGTGGGGATAAATCCCTCGCCGATTAAAGTTTCACCTTATACTAATTCTCGTTGCTTCGTTTCTTGCCCAAGTACAATTACAGCAACTACGCCAATTAAAATTGATCCACAGAAAATCGTAAATATTAGTGATAGTGAAGCCTGTGAAGCAACTAAATATCCTACTAATAGCGGCCCAAGAATACCACCAATACGACCGAATGCTGCTGCCATCCCTGCACCTGTACCACGAATAACCGTTGGATACTGTTCCGGTGTATAAGCGTATAATGCACCCCAAGCACCTAAATTAAAGAAGGATAGTAACATGCCTGCCACGATTAATACGGTTAATGACTCCGCCACTCCAAACAAGTAAGCACTACATGCTGTACCGATTAAATACGTAACTAAAACGAACTTACGACCAAGTCGTTCAATAAACCAAGCAGCCGTGAAATATCCTGGCAATTGAGCTAACGTCATAATAAGTACGTACTGGAAACTTTTTATTAAACTAAATCCTTTTAATACCATTACACTAGGTAACCAAAGGAACATCCCATAGTAAGAAAAGACAACAGAAAACCATAGAATCCATAACATAATTGTTGCCTTACGATATTCACCAGACCAAACCAACTTTACATTTTCGATAACAGATGGTCTTTTTTCAGCCTTTTGAAATCTTGGGGAATCCGGTAAATTCCATCTTAAATATAAAGCATATAGCGCCGGAACCGCACTCAATACCATTGCAACTTCCCAACCATATTTCGGAATAACAAAATACGAGATAAGAGCTGCAATTAGCCATCCACCTGCCCAAAAGCTTTCTAATAGGACAACTATTTTGCCACGTTCATGTGCTTCAACACTCTCTGATACTAATGTAGAAGCAACTGGAAGCTCTCCGCCAAGCCCCATACCAATTAAAAATCGTAACACAAGGAACATCGCAAGTGTCGTCGTTAAAGCAGTTAAACCACTACCGATAGAAAATAGTAATAATGTAATAATAAAGACTGATTTCCGCCCTATTTTATCTGATAGTATTCCAAAAACGAGCGCTCCGACTGCCATACCAATTGAATTAATGCTGCCTATCCAGCCCATTTCTTGCGTACTTAATCCCCAATCTTTTTGCAATGCTACCATTACAAATGAAAGCATTCCAACATCCATTGCATCAAATAACCATCCAAGCCCTGCTATACCAAGTAGCTTTCGCTTCGAAATTTCCTTCACCTTGCCCACAAGAAGTCCTCCTTACACAGCTGTCTTTACACATCATTTTACATGTGTGAATTGCATAAGTAAAATACTTTCGTGTAAAAAATTCTCCTTCATCATTCCCAAAAAGTAAAATACTTATCCCACTATTTGAGGGCAGTAAGACTCCCACCTCCAAATTTAGCTGAAGCAAAGAGGTTAGATGGAAAATCAACTGCTGTTAAACGTCCGATTGGTGAGGGTTAACCATCAGTGATGGATGAGCAAAGCCTCACTTTATTAAAAATGACCAAATAAAAAAGTAGCGATATTCCGCTACTTTTTCGAACGCATGACTTCTTTTAAAAATTCCGCTAATACTAACTGACGACGCCAGCGCGTTGGATTACTACACAATCTATAAAACCACTCTAAGTTAATCGCTTGAATCCATTTTGGTGCACGTTTTACCTCTCCAGCCCATACATCTAGACTTCCGCCCACTCCAACAGCCATCTTCGTTTCTAAACGATGCTTATTAGTTTGGATAAAGTTCTCTTGTCTTGGGAACCCAAGCGCGACAAGTAATAAATCTGGTTTTGCTTCCTGAATACGAGAAACGATACTCTCTTCTTCTTCTTGTTTAAAGTACCCATCTTGTGTACCCACAATAGATACAGCTGAATATGTCTTCGTTAAATGATTTGCTGCAGCTTGTACAACATGCGGTTTTGCACCAAGTAAGAAAACAGATACCGGTTTATTCTCCTCTGATAGCTTTGCAAATAGATTACACATTAAATCAAAACCTGCTACACGTTCCTTTACAGGTGTACCTAACATACCACTTGCTTTTACAACTCCAATACCATCAGGTGTAATTAAATCTGTATTTAATAATGTTTTATGGAATGCTTCATCCTTTTTTGCACACATAACAATTTCAGGATTTGCTGTTACTACCTGAAAAGTATGAGTTCGCTCCAATTCTAGTTGTCCCTTCAAATATTGGATTGTTTCATCCATTGTCATTGTAGAAAAAGGAACACCTAGAATATCAACCGTTTTTACTTCCATGATTAACTATCCTCTCTATTTCAGTAAAAGTTTTTTATATGCATTATAAGTATCTTCATACAAATTTTTTAGCGAGAAATGAGTAGATGCATGATTATATAAACGATTTCCCATCGCTTCTAATTCACCATTCAACCATTTTTCATAAGCATTTTCTAACGCGTTTGCTAATGAGTCTGCATCACCAATTGGTACAACCCATCCATACGTATCATCAACTATTAACTTTCTCATATCACCTACATTTGTTGCAATAGATGTTAAGCGCTGATTAGCCGCTTCTAATAAAACAAGAGGAAAGCTTTCGCTATAAGAGGTTAACAAATTAATGTGTGCAGATGCATATAATTCTTTGGAATCTGTACGAAAACCTAGAAACATCACCTTATCCTCTAAGCCCTTTTGTTTCACCATCTCTTTTAATTCTGCTTCTATAGGTCCATCACCAAGCAAGAGCACCTTTATATTTTGAATTTTAATTTTTTGTAACGCTTCAAATAAAATATCATGACCTTTAACAGGATGAAGACGTGCTACTTGAACGGCTGTAAATACTCCTTCATCGATGCCAAATTCACTCTTATCATAAGGTTTTGCTGGAGTCTTATCATACTCAATTCCATTATAAACCGTACAAATCTTCTCTTCTGGTACACCTAGTTTTATTATGTTTCTCTTAAAGTTTTCCGTAATTGCAAAGAATAAATCTACCTTCCTGAAAGAACGTAAATTTAACTTCGTAAATACCCATCCTTTTAATCCCCTCTTCATAAAATCCAAAGTTGGATCACTGTGGACAGTCATTATCCATTTCGCTTTTATACCTTTTTTCAAGAGGGAGAGATAGAAATTTGCTCGTGCGCCATGTGTATGCACAATGTCAAATTGATTTTCATTAATAAATGCTTTTATTTTTGAAAGAATTGATAGGTCGTACCGAGATGATTGGGTAAAAACATGCACTTGAACACCAAGGTTTCTCGCCTCTCTAGCAATCGCACCTTCTTCAAATACCATTAATTCCACTTCTTCCTTTGAAAATTGAGATAAAAGTGAAATAATATGTGTTTTCCCCCCACCTTCTTCTGCACCAGCATTCATATGCAACACTTTCATTTCTTACATCCCCCATTTTTTCTTTTTATTTACTATAACAAAATAAAAGCTAACATATGCTAGCTTTTATTTTTCTATCATTCAATTTCCAAGTCAACTATTAAATATGCCATGATTAATACTAAGTAGAAACTCACTCCAGGTGCAATTAAAATATGACCAGCCATGAATGAGATACCTAATCCGAGAAGTATTGCTGCAATCATCATTGCATATTTCACTGTGAATATTTGTTTAAATTTAGTAAATATACATGCAATAAATTTAATACCAAAGTATAAGAATGGAATTACAAGTAAAATAAACCCTATGATTCCGAAAGAATAGAACCAATCGTGGAAGTCACGTTCAATTAATTTCGGCTGTTCTTTATAGTTACCAGCATAACCCATTCCTAATAATTTTTGAGACATTGGGGCTTCATTATAGAAATCTTTATACATCTGTTCAAATAATTGACGCCCACTAAAAATAAGAGCTTGCGTTTCTTCTTTCTTCTCCGCTACTTTTTCTTTTGCTTTTTCTTTCTCTTTTTCTTGCTCTGTCACAGGAGGTTTGTGCTCTTTAGCTTCCTCCTTCTTTTTCTCTTCCTTTTTCACACTCTGTTCTTGTTCAATTAATTGGAAATGGAATCCCATATTTTTCATAAACGGTGAAAAAGGTGTATATGCCAATATGCCTACAAATACAGTTATTGCAAGAAAACCATTCAATAAATAGGCATGTTTCTTTCCATCTTTACGCTGTGTAAATGCTTGAATAAAGCACATAACAACTGCGATAGCCATTGATCCAAAGATTGCTCCTACGCCAACCTTTGTCCCAATTGCAAATAGTGAATAAACAACTAAAATTGAAGGAATCCAATAGTACGCTTTACCTATACTTTTTGTTTTTTCGATTGAATACAAAATAACAATTGGACACATGATGGCTAAAATAGATCCTAGCTCGTTACCTGCATAAAACCAACCGCGTGATCCTAACTTTACCCATTCATAACTATTATAATCTGTTCCAGTAGTAATCGAAGCTACCATCACTACTCCTATAATTAGCGACGCATACGTAATATAGTCACGCATTTTTGAATTTGAACGGCTTTTCTCTTTTAAAGACTTAAATACAAACACATAACAAGTAAGCATAACAAACGGATATAATGCTTTTGCTATAAACTTAATTTCCTCTGAAAGTACCATAGGATCTTTTGTAAGCTTGTTATTTACCAATCCGATGGTGAAGACTATTCCTACTAAAATTATATACAATATATATTTTATATTTCCTTGTTTCTTCGTTTGAATTAAAATATATATCCCGCTTAGGAACATAACGAATAAGCGTGTAATAACTCCAATGGTCGTATCAATTTTTAAAACCATTATACAGAATGCTGTGAGCAAATCTAAAATTGGTTGCAACAAAATAAAGATTAATAGGAAATTTTCAAATTTATTACTTTTACTATTTTCGCTTAACATCTAGAACCTCCATAACTATTACCTAATTTCAATCTATACTGTTAATATTTTTTTCTTATCTCAAATATTTATTATAACATATATTTTTTAATTAAACGTCTCACATTTCTCCCCAATCTTACCTTATAGAAAAAAGCATATTTGCATTTTCAAGCGCTTTCTTTCCTCATTTTTTCTTTTTTTCTACATGTAAAGAAAATGCATTGTTATTTACATAACTTTAGTGTATATTTTTTCTCTGGAACATCTTTAGGAGGAAGGGATTACAGCAATGTTATTAATCGACATATTTACGTTTCTTGGCATTATCGCCGCTGCTATTTCCGGTACATTAGTTGGTTTAAAAAAAGATTTAGATTTATTCGGTGTCCTTTGTTTAGCTGTAGCCACTGCGCTCGGCGGCGGTATTATTCGTGATATTATGATCGGTAACCTGCCTCCTGTCGCATTTGTTAAACCCATTTACTTTTTTGTAAGTGTATTATCAGCATTATTTACTTGTATGTTTTTTGAGCGTATTAATAAACTGCAAGTCGTTATTATGCTTTCTGATGCTGTTGGCTTAGGTGTTTTTACAGCCATTGGTGCAAATGCGGCAATGTCACATCATGTTGACGCCTCATTTTTAGTTGTTTCAATGGGAGTCATTACAGGTATTGGAGGCGGTATTTTGCGTGACATTTGCGCTCAAGATATCCCCTACGTATTCCGAAAAGAGATTTACGCAATCGCTTCTATCTTAGGAGCAATTAGTTTCCTAATCACATATGCAATGGGGGCACACGTACTAGCTTTCTATGTTTGTTTATTAGTAACATTCATTATTCGTGTTGTCACTGTAATATATAATGTACATTTCCCAGTTTTCTTTAAAACACATGCTAAAATTAATAAAGGCCATTAAGAGAATTCTACATAGAATTCTCTTAATTTATATACTATTCTACACACTAATATAGAGTAATTGCATATAAAAATATATAATTATATTAGAACTAAAAATGAAAACGCTTTATACACAGGGGGAAGAACGATGCTTGGGGTTTTTAAAAAACATACAAATAAAACAAACGCCAGTATACTTGAATTAAGTAAGGATCAAAAAATCACCTTTAACGTGCCTACTAATTCTGAACTGAAAATTCAAATGGATATGCTACATATTTCAAAAGAAGATTTACAAATCGTAAAGGTACTACAACCCTTTATTTATGAAGAAATTGATTGGATTACGGAAAAATTCTATGCCAATATTACAAAGCAGCCTAATTTAACTACTATTATTGAACGTTATAGCTCTATTCCAAAACTAAAGCAAACTTTAAAAACACATATAAAAGAATTATTCAGCGGAGATATGCACGAAGATTTTATTGAACAACGTGTTAGAATTGCCAAAAGACATGTACAAATTGGTTTACATAGAAAGTGGTATACAGCTGCTTATCAAGAATTATTCCGCTCTATCATGAAGATTTTGCAAACAAAAATTACAACAATTGACGATTTTTCTTATTCTATAAACGTAATAAACAAATTATTTACCCTTGAACAAGAGCTCGTTATTGCGGCCTATGAATATGAATATGAAAGAATGCAAAAAGAACATGAAAAAGAAAAAGAAATAACAGCTATGACCATTACGCATATTGCAACAGAACTAGCATCTGTATCTGAAAAAACGAGTGCTTCTATTCAACAGTTAACCGCTAAATCTGAAACTATTGTAGAAATTGCCAAAACAGGTACATCATTAGCTACAACATCAGAAGAAAAAGCGAATAAAGGGAAAGAACAATTAAATCAACAGAATAAACGAATGGAATACATTCAAACAAACATGGAAACGATTATTACAGATACTCATGAACTTCTCGATATTTCTAACAAAATTAACGAGATTATAGACATTGTAAAATCAATTGCAGAGCAAACAAATTTGCTCGCACTAAATGCTGCTATTGAATCTGCACGTGCTGGGGAATTTGGCAAAGGCTTTTCTGTTGTAGCTGGAGAAATTCGCAAGTTATCAGAGCAAACGAAAGAATCTATATTCAACGTTACAAAGCTCGTTGAAAAAACAAATGAACAAATTGTTCGTGTCTCTTCTTCAGTGAAACAAATTAGCTCCCTCGTATCTGAGGGAACGGATAGTATGTCTGCAACAGATCAATACTTCCAAGAAATTGTAAAAGACATGTCTAACTCGAAAGAACAGAATAAAAAAATTGAAAATGAGCTAGAAACCATTTCACAAGTAATGAAAGGAATTCAAGACGATTCCTCAAAAATGGCTCTAACAGCTGATAGTTTACAACTAGAACTGAATCGATAGGGTGAAGCTTATGTCAGTAGAGGTTCTTCATCTCTGCTGACTCTTATTTCTCATCTTCCATTCATACAAAAAAGAATCCAAACTGGATTCTTTTTATTTTCTGAAGAATATTTTTTGACAATACACATAACTCATATAAACACCAAAGCTTTGTAAAATAAACAAAGCTGGCACCATAAGGTTGTAATATGCCATATCTACTTGGAAGAGCCTTAACATTACGTATCCGCTAATTAACAAAACGAACAACATATACCCTTCGTTTTGTTGTTTCTTAATAAGAAAGTGTAATAAAGCTATAGACATAAATAACGTTACCGCTATATATATAAGTTTTTCACATTTAAATAGAATAGAATGTATTCCCTCACCTGAGAATTGATTAATTACTGGCTTTAAAAGTTTAAATCTTTCTTCTTCAATCTCTTTTAGCTTTTGATCAATATGCTCTGTTACGCTTTGGTTCTTTGTTGTTTTTTCCTCATTTTTACTTTTTCCAATTAAAACAGATTGTACATACGTCTCATTTGAAATTGTATATTGTGACATTCCCATCGTTTGAATTCCATAACTCACACCAAAATGGGCACTATAAAATAGAATAAGTATCCCTATCATCTTTAATAATACTTTTTGCTTCATTGCTGTTTGAAAGAGTTCAATTAACAACACATATACAGCAATAAAAATAGGAAGAAATAATCCCATTGGGAAAATCATATTACTGCATGCAAATAAAATTGCTGAAAGTACCCACATATAAGGATGATCTAAACCTTTATATAAAAGTATGTAGCAAGCCAAATAAAATAAAAATATTGCGAGCGATTCTGATGTTAATAAGGAACTCATAAATATATTCGGAATATATAAAGCGTAAAATACAGAAGCAATACGGCCGCATTCTTCTCCAAAAATCATTGCTGCAATACGATAAATGAAAAATGCAGTCCCTGTGCAAAATAAAATATTGAATAACTGCAATGCAAATACTGTATCACCAAATACACGAATAATAATTGATTCATAAATAATAAAAGGTAACTGCGCTACGTTCTCTATGTTATTACCAATTGCAATCTGCTTTGCAGACTCAAACATAGCTTTCATATCACCAATTATCGGAACGTCTACAAATAGAACCATACTAAGTCTCACAATTATAGATGTACTCATAAGGAAAACAAGAAATTGTTTATCTGTAAAACGATACTGTAAAATTGATGCCACTAACAGCATGAGAATAACAAAAATAACCAATACAATTGTTACACTTGTTGTACTGTCGCCAAAAAATTGTTTACTTGTTTCAAACGCTGACCAACAACTATAAACAAAAAATGCGAGCATCGCACCAATCATTATTTTACTGAAAAAAGACGAAAAATTTGTTTGTATATGATTCATATGTCCATTGCACCTCTATTTCCATTCATAACAAAACGATTCTATCATGAATAGGTACACAGCTGATAGGGAATTTCTATGACAAATACAGGGTCCTAATTTTTTCACTTGCAATGTAAGCGAATCCTCTTTTACACTACACTTTATATAGTAATAAATTTTCTTTCAGTTACATGAATACAAATACAGAAGTTTTACTAACCCTCTTCTGGAATTCTTTACTTCATTAAATATCTATCGATTTTTATTTGTACTCCACTTACAATACATGTCATTCTGATTGAAAACAGAAAATAGGGGCTGACCATATGGAAAAGAAATTCATGCGAGAATCCAAAGCAATTAAAACAACACGTGTTTTTCCGAATGATTTAAATAATCATCAAACACTTTTCGGAGGAAAATTATTAGCAGAAATTGATAGTATCGCTTCAATTGCAGCTGCAAGACATAGCCGTAAACATTGCGTAACAGCATCTATCGATTCGGTTGATTTTTTAACTCCAATTCACCAAGCAGATTCTGTTTGTTACGAAGCATTCGTATGTTATACAGGAAAATCTTCAATGGAAGTGTTCGTAAAAGTAATTGCAGAGAATTTATTAGCAGGCGAACGTAGAATAGCTGCAACATGTTTCATTACATTCGTTGCATTAAAAGATGGAAAACCTTCTTCTGTTCCACAAGTGCTACCTGAAACGGAAGAAGAACATTGGCTACACACAACTGGTTCTGAACGTGCTGAAAGTAGAAAAAAAGGACGTGTAAAAAGCAAGGAAATGGCTGAAGTTCTAACTTTAAGTAAACCTTGGAGTATATAGGCCTTCACCATTAAAATATCTTCTGAGCGAATACTATCATGTATTCGCTCATTTTTATAAGAGATTCCACACCTTCATACAACCATTACCCCTTTTCACACATATTATGTAATATTTTTATACATACCTGCTCAGCCTTAGCTTTTTTTAATGAATAAAAACCCATTTATAATAGGGTTCTATGCCATCAACAGTTGATTTACAAAGTTTATGTAGGGTACACTTATACGGGTGGTCAACAAAACAATTTAAGGATTTGTAAACAGTGTAGAAAACACCTTACACTTCATTATATTGAGAGAATTAACTCTAGTGAAAAAAACCTTACTATGACATAGCAAGTATTTTAATGAAACTGGATTATTTTAATGGAAAGGTGAAATTATGCAGAAATCAATTGCTTCAAATATTTTTTATAAAATACTGCTCAACACGTTTAATATTATACTTCCAATTTTAGTTGGTCCTTACGCATATCGAACGTTAGGAGCAAGTTCAATTGGAACCGTTAACCTTGCTGAAACTTTTTTCAATTACTTCTTCGTGTTCGCCGTATTTGGTGTATATCAATATGGTTTACGTGAAATTAGCTTAATTAAAAACGATAAAAAGAAAGTTTCTAAGTTATTTACAAGTCTCTATGTAATTAACTTCACAACTAGTATTTTGGCTTTATCAGGCTTTGTGCTCTTTAGTTATATTGGATACGGACATGAAAGTCTATTTCCTGTTCTTCTTATTTTCGGTTTTAACTTTATATCTAATATGTTTTATGTGGAATGGTTCAATGAAGCATATGAAAATTATGACTTCATCACTAAAAAAACAGTTATCGTTCGATTAATCTATGTTGTACTTCTTTTCTCTTTCATTCATGGGGTCGACGATTACAAAACATATGCTGGTTTATTAGTATTATCGACATTTTTAAACCACTCTATTAGCTTTATATATGTGAAACGCCAAGTAAAATTTGATTTTTCCGACTTAACGATTATTCCTCATTTAAAACCGTTACTATTAGTCTTGATTTTTTCAAATGCTAATATTTTATATACTCAATTAGATCGTCTTGTTTTAGGGGTATATGTTGGAAAAGAAGAAGTTGCATATTACGTAATGGCTTTTCAAATTATGATGATTATTAATACACTTATGTTAAGTGTTGTACAAGTAACCGTTCCAAGACTGTCTTACTTATCAGGGAACGCATCTGAAATGGAATACGAATCATTATTAAACAAAATTTCAAAAGTATATTTCATTACCCTATTCCCCGCCTCAATTGGTTTAATGCTCATTGCTCATGGTGCTGTTGTTATTTACGGTGGACAACAATTTGCTGAGGCTGGTAATACATTAATTGTTTTCGCCTTCTATATGATTACAGTCGGTATTGAGTCCATTTTATCGAATCAAATTATTTATGTAAAAAAGAAAGAAAGCATTTTAGTGCGATTTTTATTCATTTGTGGATTTATCAACTTAGCATCCAATATTGCACTAATATATTTCCATGTACTTACACCAACAACCGCAATTTTCACAACAACAATTGCGAATTGTTTCTTAATCACATTTGAATATATTTATGTGAAAAAGAAATTAAAAGTGAATTATACGTTATTCGATATACAAAAACTTAAATATCTATTTTATTCACTAACATTTGTCCCGATAGCATTCGTTATTGATATGCTCGTATCTGGACAAATACTACAAGTTATCCTAGTAATAATGACGTGTGGATTAACATATGCTCTTATCCTCTTTATAACAAAGGATGAAATTCTCTTTTCACTACTTGAAAAGATATTAGCACGATTCAAAAAAGCTTAAACGCAATCTCTAAAAGGAGCTGTTAAACTTGAAATTTTCTTTAATCATGGCTACTTGTGGCAGACGTGATGATATTCTTGACTTACTAAAATCACTTGAACAACAAACTTACAAAAACTTTGAACTTATCGTAGTAGATCAAAATGATACGCCAATCTCTGATTTATTTGATGCATATAAAGATAAATTTTCTATTCATTACATTTATACACCTATTAAAGGACTATCGAGAGCTCGAAATGCAGGTTTAAAAGTAGCAGATGGTGATTTCATCGCTTTTCCAGATGATGATTGTATTTATGAAACAAATGTTTTAGAGAGTATATTAGAAACTTTCAACTCTAATAAAGATGTTCATTTCATCTCAACAAACACTACAAATGTGGAAGGTACAGGTTCTTTAATACACGCACCGAATTCAGATATTATTTTAAATAATAAATATGGATTCATGGGACCTTCTTTCACACTATTCTTCACAAAACAATTTGTACAAGATGTAGGTACATTTGATGAAGATTTAGGTGTTGGTTCTGGAACGATTTATGGAGCTGGTGAAGAAACTGACTTTGTACTACGTGGTATGAAACAAAATTATACTGGTTTATTTAGAAAAGAACTGTTCGTATATCATCCTGTAAAAGAGGAAATTATTAATGAACAATCATTAAAACGTGCTATTTCTTATGCTGGTGGTTTTGGTAGGGTTATTCGCTTACACTATGGATTCCCCTATTTCTTACGTGCTGTCGCTGCCGCATCATTCCGTATGACACAAAACATTTCTAATGATAAGCGGAAATTCCACGCCAATCGCTTACGCGGTATTGTTCGTGGATATTTAAAATAAAAAACAAGGTGTAACCACTTTTATTAAATGGTTACACCTTATTTTTTATTTCTCTTGCATCGCTTATTTCTTGCAAAGCAATCCATCATTCTTTGTAATCGCATCCCCACTGGTCAATTACATTATATATTTTTGAAATGATAGCATTATATCGAAGAATTTAGTATCATGATTCAAGACACTATTTAGAATTGAACGGAGGACATTATGAGCTTATTAACTGTTGAAAAATTAGGCCATACATTTGGTGATCGTACATTATTTAAAGATGTATCCATGCGCTTACTCGCAGGAGAACACGTTGGATTAGTTGGAGCAAACGGTGTTGGTAAATCAACATTTATGAATATAATTACTGGTCAGCTTATCCATGACGAAGGTCGTGTAGAATGGACGCCTGGTACAAATTACGGTTACTTAGACCAACATACCATTTTAACACCTGGTCGCACGATCCGTGACGTATTAGCAGATGCGTTTTTACCTTTATTTGAAAAAGAAAAAGCTTTAAATGAAGTTACAGAAAAAATGGGAACTGCTACACCAGAAGAATTAGAGGAGCTTCTTGAGCAAATGGCGGAAATTCAAGATGCCCTTGAAGCAGGTGGCTTCTATTTATTAGATATGAAAATTGAAGAAGCAGCACGTGGTCTTGGAATTGATGCAATTGGTCTAGATCGTGATGTTGCGGCGTTAAGTGGTGGACAACGTACAAAAGTATTACTTGCAAAGTTACTACTTGAACAACCAGAAGTATTACTATTAGATGAACCTACCAACTATTTAGACGTTGAACATATTCATTGGTTAACAAATTATTTAAAAGAATATCCACATGCATTCCTATTAATTTCCCATGATACGGAATTTATGAATAAATGTGTCGATGTTATTTTCCATCTAGAGTTTACAAAAATGACGCGTTATACAGCGACATATGAAAAATTCCTAGAACTAGCGGAAATTAATAAAAATCAACATATTAATGCTTACGAAAAACAAAAAGAGTTTATTAAAAAACAAGAAGATTTTATTGCGAAAAATAAGGCTCGCTACTCAACGACAGGTCGTGCAAAGAGTCGTCAAAAACAACTCGATCGTATGGAACGTATCGACCGTCCTGAAACAGCAATTAAACCTGAATTCTCATTTAAAGAGAGCCGCGCAAGTAGCCGATTCGTCTTTGAAGGAGAAAATGTAGAGATTGGATATACACATCCGTTATTACCAAAATTAACAATGACAATTGAACGTGGTGAAAAAATTGCAATTGTTGGATGTAATGGTGTCGGTAAGTCAACACTATTAAAAACGATTTTAGGTAAAATCAAACCATTAAGCGGAAAAACAAGTCTTGGTGACTTCTTAAACCCATCATACTTCGAGCAAGAAGTAAAAGCTGATAATGTAACACCAATTGATGATGTTTGGAATACATTCCCTAGCTTAGACCAACATCAAGTACGTGCAATGTTAGCGAAATGCGGTTTAAAAAACGAACATATCTCTCGTCCACTGAATCAATTAAGCGGTGGCGAACAAGCAAAAGTTCGTTTATGTAAACTAATGGGCGAAGAAAGTAACTGGCTACTCTTTGATGAGCCAACAAACCACCTTGATGTTACAGCAAAAGATGAGCTAAAAAAAGCGATGAAAGCATACAAAGGAACAATTCTTCTTGTATGCCACGAACCAGACTTTTATGAAGATTGGATAACAAAAACTTGGGATGTAGAAAAATGGGCCCAAGAAAATTCTTAATTTCCTAAAAAACATCCCTTTACACTGCTATTTAGCGTGCAAAGGGATTTCGTTTTAAAATACCATAAAGTTTGATAAGGAGTTTTTATATATAATGCAAAGTACATTTTTTCTAAAACTCAATACATTTTTTGTGAAATGTTTATTAGTACTATGTCTAATTATTTCTGCAGCTATTACATTGGACTCAGTATCCGTGGTTAGAGCACAGGCCGACACTCGTTTACTTATTATAATCCCAAGTATCATTTTAATAAGCCTTCTATTTATACTCATTGGCTATATTGCCAATAAATATATGTCAAAACTACTATTCACTATTTCGCTTATCATTTTAGCCTTCTCTATTCGATTCATCTGGTTTCTTAATATCCAAACTCCTATCGAATCAGATTTTGCTATGATGTACAATGGAGCCGTGCAAGCAACTAAAGGAGATTTTAGTTTTGCTCAAAGCATATATTATACTTCTTGGGTTTATCAGCTTGGATTTACAATGTACCAAGCTTTGATTATTAATTTATTCGGTGAGGGGACTTTCTTTCTAAAGTTCTTAAATGTGTTATATTGCACAGGAACAACATTATTAGTTTACAAAATAACTTCTCACATATTTAATGAGTGGACTGGACGCGTGGCGGGATTAATATATGCATTATATATCCCAAGTATTGTATTAAGCTCAGTCCTAACAAATCAACACCTTGCCACATTCCTATTTTACCTTGGATTTTATTTATTAATTACAAAAGGCTTAAGCCATAAATATATGTGGATTTTTATAGGGATATCGCTTTCTTTAGGAGACATTATGCGCCCACTTGGTGCTATCATCCTAATTGCAGTAACTATTTATTTCTTTTTACACGGTATGTTAGGGAAATCGAAACGAGATATTTTCACTTCTATTAAAAAACTTTGTGGGATTTTCATCGTATTTTACCTTGTTCATTACATTATAAGTTATTCATTTATATCTGCTGGAATTACACAATACCCACTATCCAACCGTGATCCTCTCTGGAAATTCACAGTAGGACTTAACCACGAAACAAAAGGTGGTTATTCTACAGCGGATGCAGAATATATGATGTCCTTTGAGATTGGCGAAGAACGAAAAGCTGCTGAAAAGAAACTGATTCAAGAGCGATTAGCTGATCCACAGAAGGTTTTATCGTTATTCGGTGATAAGTTTACACTCATGTGGGCAGATTACGACTCCGCCCCATCATGGAGCCTACTAACACTAGGGAACACAGATAATAATATGATTACTTTACAAAATGACCTTATGAAATATGAAAAGTATATGTATATGACAGCTATGCTATTTGGTACGCTAGCACTTCTATATCTCATATTTACTAAGCAAAACAACACGCATTACACAATATTTTTACTATTAATAATCGGTTATGTAACTGTTCACTTCTTGATTGAATACCAAACAAGATATCGATACTTTATCATTCCTAGCTTTACAATCATTCAAAGTTATGGACTATATTTGTGCTATCGATTTATATCAAACAGAAAAACCTCCAAAGTACAAAATTAAACTTTAACCAGTGAAGAGTTAATCATCAAAACACATTAAAACGAACTAAAAAGGCATGAGCCCGGTGCAATACCGAGCTCATGCCTTTTTATGTATATCTACATCCTCTTTTTTATTGTAAGCATAATTTATACCAAATGTAGCAAAAATGATCATTGAAATTGTATCTGCACAATGATATCTTGATGCCACTTCTACTAACAACTATGCCATTATTAAACCTATCGCATATAAGTAAATAATAAAACATGGCATAATCAACTAATGGTTCAATTGGTAGCTAAGCACCCATGCTAATTTAACCACAAAACAAACAATTACTAAAACGAAAAAGCATTTTTTTATTTGATTTTTCTAAAGGCAGCGAACCTTTTCTAAGAATAAAACTTCCCACTATAGATAATAATAAATCACCCACTCATACTGTTACATAATTATACTTTTGAGTATCTGAAAAATAATTACTAAGTAATATTGAAGCAAAAAAACGGAGATGATATATACCGCACTTGCAGAGAACAAAGACCGTCCTTAAAAAACCAATTACAAAAACATAATGAATCTGTAGAGATATTCATTTCCATCAAAAGCTTAAAACACTCATTTTTTTGTTTATAATATCCCTTTTTAATTGGCAACAGCAAATAAATCATATATATCTACATTTTGCTTACAATTACTGTTTCCTTCTAATTATTCAAAAAACACTCTAATCAAAATAAATAACGTTTCAGCATAAAATATGCTATAATAAGTATTTGTTATGTACGAATAACCTTTCTACATTTCCTGTTTTATTTATATATTTTATAAAGATGAGGATACTATTATGGAGAAACTCTTAAAGTTTGGTTTAGTAGGAATCTTTAATACGCTTATTACAATTATTAGCTTTTGGATATTATTAAAATTTGGGATGAACTACCTTATTGCAAATACCATTGCCTATTCAATTGGTGTTGCCAATAGCTACTATTGGAATAAAAATTGGGTGTTTAAACCTAATAATAAAAGCACGTCAATGTTCTTTAAATTTCTAACTGTAAATTTAATTGTATTTGCTTTTAATACATTATGTTTATTTATATTAGTAGATAAACTTACCTTTAATGCGTTAATTGCACAGATTTTCGCAATTGGTGTCGGAATGGTTATAAATTTTGTCCTTAATAAAATTTGGACATTCAACCAAACTGAAAAGGCTACTAATTAAACTTAAACAACTTATTAAAAATACGGAGGATACAACATGCAAAAATTAATTTCGGTTGTAGTTCCTATGTACTTCGAGGAAGAAGTAGCACAGGAATGTTATAACCGTTTAAAGTCCGTTATGCTTCAAAATGATATTAATTACGAGTTTGTCTTTGTAAACGACGGTAGCACAGACCGTACAATGGAAATCTTATCTGAGATTGCAGCAAATGATTACCGTACAAAAATCGTTAATTTCGCACGTAACTTTGGACACCAAATAGCTGTTACAGCTGGTATTGCTGCTGCAAAAGGTGACGCTATTGTAATTATCGATGCAGACTTACAAGATCCACCTGAAGTTATTCCTGAACTTATTGCAAAATGGGAAGAAGGATATGAAGTTGTTTATGCGAAACGTAAACAACGTAAAGGTGAGACTTGGTTTAAACTTTTAACAGCTAAATATTTCTATAAATTCTTAAACTACATGTCTGATATCGATATCCCAAAAGATACTGGTGATTTCCGAATCATCGATCGCAAAGTAGCTGATGTTTTCAATCAAATGACTGAACGAAATCGCTTCATCCGCGGTATGATGTCTTGGGTTGGCTTCCGTCAAACGTATGTTGAATATGAACGCGATGAGCGCTTTGCTGGTGAAACAAAATATCCATTAAAGAAAATGATTAAATTTGCATCAGATGGCATTATTGCATTTTCAACAAAACCATTACGTATCGTTATGACTTTAGGTTTATTATCAGTTCTTATTTCAATAATCGTCTTACTATATACAATTACTGTAAAAATTATTGGTACTGGTACTCAAACAGGTTGGGCATCTATTATGGTTGCTATTACATTCTTTAGCGGTATTCAGTTACTTGGTCTTGGAATCGTTGGCCAATATATTGCTCGTATTTATGACGAGAGTAAAAACCGTCCGATTTATATCGTAAAAGAAACAATCAATATTGAGCAAGAAGAGACTACACAAACAAAAGAAAAAGTGAATGCATAATAAAAAAGGTAACAATGAAAACCATCATTGTTACCTTTTTATATTGTAATACCCCATAATCCTCAAACGAAATTCTTTTAAATTTGGATATATCTCTAAATTAGATAACATCCCTTGAATGATCGGGATCCTTGGATTTTGCAATCTCATTTCTGCCTCCAAAACATCTAATGTAACAAGCAATTCCTCATCTTCTAGTTGATCAGCTAATGTGCGTTTAAAAACAATAATTTCTTTTAAAAAGTGTTCCTTAACCTGCTCCTTAATAAGCTCTGATTTGCAAAGAAATTCTCCAAGCTTTTCTTCATGTAACACAGGTTCTTCCGAAGATTCTACCAATCCATCTACTAAATCATCTACTCTTTTCAAAATAAAAGCAGAAACATAAGATAAGTCAATTTCCGGTGCTTGTAAAATGATTAGTTCTAAATATCCACGGCATATGCCTTCTACCATAATGACTAAATCTAATAAATAAGGCATAACCTTTTCACCATAAATAGACAATAAACTATTCCGATAAAATGCGTGAGACTCTAACTTCATTCTCATCATAAACTCTTCTACTTCTTTATTAAAAGGTATAGCATTTTCCCTCGCATGCATAATAATAAATTCTTTATGCTTTTGTATATCATTAAACTGGCAATGCAATTGTTTTGCAAATTTTTCACGCGGCAATAACGATTCTTTTTCAATATCCATCATTTTATTTTGAATCTTGTCATAGTAATATCGAAGTGTTGCTAATAAAAGTTCCTCTTTCGATTTAAAGTATAAATAGAAAGCTCCCTTAGATATGCCACAAGCGGTCACAATTTCCTGTACTGATGTCGCATTTACACCCTTAGTCGCAAATAACTTCATAGCCATCTCTATAATTAAACGCTCTTTTTCTTTCATATCATGTCTCTCCTAAATTTAATCTCGCATCTTATTATGAATTTATTATACCATCCCTTTTCATTGACGACTGACCAATCAGTCAGTTATATTATGTATTAGACTGACCAGTTGGTCAATACAATACAAAAGGGAGCGCAAACATGAACAAATTCATTAATTTCTCGTTAAAAAATAAGTTCGCAGTTTGGCTACTAACCATTATTGTTACCATTGCAGGTATTTATTCTGGGCTGAACATGAAGCTGGAAACAATTCCTGATATTACAACACCAATTGTAACAGTAACCACGGTTTATCCTGGTGCTACACCAGAAGAAGTAGCTGACAAAGTTTCAAAACCGATGGAAGAGCAACTGCAAAATTTAAGTGGTGTAAACGTTGTTAGTTCATCATCTTTTCAAAACGCATCTTCTATTCAGGTAGAATATGATTTTGATAAAAATATGGAAAAGGCTGAAACAGAAATTAAAGAAGCTCTCGCAAATGTGAAATTGCCAGAAGGTGTAAAAGACCCGAAAGTTTCACGTGTAAACTTTAATGCCTTTCCAGTTATTTCGTTAAGCGTAGCAAGTAAAAATGAATCTTTAGCTACCTTAACTGAAAATGTAGAGAAGAATGTTGTGCCAGGATTAAAAGGACTTGATGGTGTTGCATCTGTTCAAATTTCAGGTCAACAAGTAGATGAAGTACAACTTGTCTTCAAGAAAGATAAGTTGAAAGAATTAGGTTTAAGTGAAGATACTGTAAAAAATGTAATTAAAGGATCGGACGTATCTTTACCACTTGGCTTATATACATTTAAAGATACAGAAAAATCGGTTGTTGTAGATGGGAATATTACGACAATTAAAGCATTAAAAGAATTAAAGATCCCGGCCATACCTTCATCACCTAGCGGTCAAGGTAGTCAAAACGCTGGAGCTGGTACACAAACACCGCAAATGAATCCAGCGGCTATGAACGGGATTCCGACAGTTACATTAGACGAAATTGCTGACATTAAAGAAGTTGGAAAAGCAGAATCTATTTCTCGAACAAATGGAAAAGAAGCAATTGGAATTCAAATTGTGAAAGCTGCTGACGCGAATACTGTTGATGTTGTAAATGCAGTGAAAGATAAAGTAAAAGACCTTGAGAAAAAATATAAAGACTTAGAGATTATTTCAACATTCGACCAAGGTGCACCGATTGAGAAATCAGTAGAAACAATGCTGAGCAAAGCCATTTTTGGTGCTATCTTTGCGATTGTTATTATTATGCTGTTCCTACGAAATATCCGAACAACATTAATCTCTGTCGTTTCCATACCACTTTCTTTATTAATTGCTGTATTAGTCATAAAACAAATGGATATTACGCTTAATATTATGACACTTGGAGCAATGACAGTCGCTATTGGACGCGTTGTTGATGACTCCATTGTTGTTATTGAAAATATTTACCGACGAATGTCGTTATCAGAAGAGAAACTGCGCGGAAAAGATTTAATTCGTGAAGCTACGAAGGAAATGTTTATCCCAATTATGTCTTCTACCATTGTAACAATTGCTGTATTCTTACCACTTGGACTAGTAAAAGGTATGATTGGTGAAATGTTCTTACCATTTGCCTTAACTATCGTCTTCGCTTTATTAGCATCGTTACTAGTAGCTGTTACAATCGTGCCGATGTTAGCTCACTCTTTATTTAAAAAAGAGAGCATGAGGGAAAAAGAAGTACATCATGAAGAAAAACCAAGTAAATTAGCAAACTGGTATAAACGCATACTTGCATGGGCTTTAAATCATAAAATCATTACATCAAGTATCGCTGTCCTTCTATTAGTTGGTAGTCTTGCACTTGTTCCAATTATCGGCGTAAGTTTCTTACCATCTGAAGAAGAAAAAATGATCATTACAACGTACAACCCTGAACCAGGTCAAACGTTAGAAGACGTTGAAAAAATTGCAACGAAAGCTGAGAAGCACTTCCAAGATAATAAAGACGTCAAAACAATTCAATTCTCATTAGGTGGCGAAAACCCAATGAGTCCTGGTCAATCAAATCAAGCAATGTTCTTCGTGCAATATGATAACGACACGAAAAACTTCGAAAAAGAAAAAGAGCAAGTCGTTAAAGATTTACAGAAGATGTCTGGAAAAGGCGAATGGAAAAACCAAGACTTCGGAGCGAGTGGCGGTAGTAATGAAATTAAACTATACGTTTACGGAGATAGCTCGGAAGACATTAAACCTATTGTAAAAGATATTCAAAATATCATGAAGAAAAATAAAGACTTAAAGGATATAGACTCTAGTATTGCAAAAACATACGCAGAGTACACTTTAGTCGCGGACCAGGAAAAACTAAGTAAAATGGGTCTAACGGCTGCACAAATTGGAATGGGACTTTCTAATCAACATGATCGCCCTACTCTGACAACAATTAAAAAAGACGGTAAAGATGTCAACGTATATGTAGAAGCTGAAAAACAAAATTATGAAACAATCGATGACTTAACAAATCAAAAAATTACAACTCCACTTGGTACTGAAGTGGCTGTGAAAGATGTGATGACTGTAAAAGAAGGTGAAACTTCGAATACAGTGAAACACCGCGATGGCCGTGTTTATGCGGAAGTAAGCGCAAAACTAACATCTGATGACGTTTCAAAAGCATCTGCTGCTGTTCAAAAAGAAGTAGATAAAATGGATCTTCCTTCTGGCGTAGATGTTTCTATGGGCGGTGTTACAAAAGATATTGAAGAATCATTCAAGCAACTTGGCTTAGCGATGTTAGCTGCGATTGCCATTGTATACTTCGTCCTTGTCGTTACATTTGGCGGTGCCCTTGCACCATTCGCAATTTTATTCTCGCTACCATTCACAATTATCGGAGCTCTTGTTGCCTTATTAATCTCTGGTGAAACGTTAAGTGTCTCTGCAATGATTGGTGCACTTATGTTAATCGGTATCGTTGTAACAAACGCTATCGTACTGATCGACCGCGTTATTCATAAGGAAAATGAAGGGCTATCAACACGTGAAGCCTTATTGGAAGCCGGTGCAACACGCCTTCGTCCTATTTTAATGACTGCAATTGCAACAATCGGTGCTCTTATCCCGCTTGCATTAGGATTTGAAGGTAGCGGCTTAATTTCTAAAGGACTTGGTGTAACAGTAATTGGTGGATTAACAAGTTCAACGTTATTAACACTTCTTATTGTACCAATCGTTTATGAAGTATTAAGCAAGTTCAAAAAGAAAAAAGTAAAATAAAAAAATAACCTCGCTAATTGCGAGGTTATTTTTTATTCCCAAATACAACTAGAAAATCACCATATCCTTCTTTCTCTAATTCCTCTTTTCGGATAAATCGAAGGGCTGCGGAATTAATACAGTAACGAAGACCATTTGGTCCTGGGCCATCTGGGAATACATGGCCTAAATGTGAATCTCCCTCTTTGCTTCTCACTTCTGTACGCGTCATATTATGACTGACATCCATTTTTTCTTTCACACTTGCTGACATAACTGGCTTCGTAAAACTAGGCCATCCACACCCACTATCAAACTTATCTAAAGAAGTAAATAACGGTTCTCCTGAAACGATATCTACATAAAGACCTTCTTCATTATGATTCCAATACTCATTTCGAAATGGTGGTTCTGTACCATTTTCCTGTGTGACATAAAACTGCATCTCATTGAGTTTTTCTTTTAAATGAGTATTATCTTTTGGCCAATGTTGTTTAATAAAAGCATCTCGTCCTGATCCTTTACGGTATAACTCATAGCGGAATGTGTTTTTCTTATGATACCCTTGATGATATTCTTCAGCTGAATAAAATGTAGCAGCTGGTAAAAGTTTTGTCGCAATTGGCTTTGAAAAGCGTCCACTCTTTGCAAGCTCTTCTTTTGAAGCCTCTGCTTTTTTATGTTGTTCTTCATTATGATAAAAAATTACTGTTTCGTAAGACTGTCCACGATCGTGAAATTGTCCTCCTATATCAGTCGGATCAATTTGTCTCCAATATATATTTAATAACTCTTCATACGGCATTTTATTTGCATCAAATGTAATTTGTACTGCCTCATAATGTCCCGTCGTTTCTGAACATACTTCTTTATACGTTGGATTCTCTTTATGACCACCTGTATAGCCAGAAACAACCTGTATAATCCCTTCCATCTCTTCAAATGGCGAAACCATACACCAGAAGCATCCTCCAGCAAATGTAGCTAACTCTACCTTTTCATTTACAGCCATTATTTCACCCCTATTCTATCTTCTGCTTACAGTATGGCATAAAAAACATCATGTTATAAAAGAAAAAGCATCGAACATCGATGCTTTTTCTTTACTTCACCTTATTTTTTCTGGCTTCATGCTCCATTTCATCACTTGTCACATCTAAGACATCTAATAAGAAAATGAAGATTGGAATACCGATAATTAATCCCCATACACCTAAGAAGTGTTCTGAGAAGATTAATACCATAAATGTATAGAAAATCGGTAAGTTTGTTTTTTGCGACATGAACTTCGGATTTAACACGTAACTTTCAAGCGCATGAATTACTATTACGATAATTAAAATATAAACAACGTACATAATACCGCCAATATTGTAAGCAATCATACAAAGGGGGAATAACGAAATGATAACCCCAGCTACTGGAATTAAACCGAGTAAGAAGATCATTAACGCTAAACCTAATAATTGCGGGAATCCTAATATCCATAGTGCAATAACGGATAAAACACAGTTCACAACTGCAATTAAAAATTGTGCTTCGATTACTTTTCCGAATGAACGTGCAAATTTCTTACCGAAGTACTCAATTTCAGTATAGAAAATTGCAAGTCGGCTTTCTTTAAATTTTGCAGTAAAAGCAACGATCCGAGCTTTCTCCAATAAGAAAAATAAACTTAAAATTAAAGAAAGTAACACTTGAAGGCCAAATTTCCCAACATTCGTAATCGATTTATACAAAATGTCAACGCCTTGTCCTACATATTTCGAAAGTTCCATATGATTGACAGCATTCACTGCATACTTAATTAATTCACTATCCGGTGGGTTTCTTAAAAATACGTTAAATTGATAAATCAATTGTGAAATTTGTATCGTTAATACTGGTAAATATTTAAATAGCGTAATAGCAATTCCACCAATTAACATTACATATAGAAATGCTATAATAATTTTTCTGTTAATAGGCATGAAATGATCTAATTTGCGAGAAATAAACTTTTGGAATCGATCCATTAAATATGTGAGAATAAACGTAATTAAAATTAAATTCAACATACTTTGCAGCCCGTATAACACGAGAGCAAGTATTACTAATACGAGAAACCTCTGAAATCCTTTGCTTTGAAACAGGTTTTTTATTTGCATAATCGACGAGTACTCTCTCCTGTCCTATAAAGTAAAACGTTAATAAGTAGATTTTTTCTCTCTTCTCTACCTTTAATTATTTATTCATATAAAGATTTTTATAAGCTTATTATAGATCTCTCTTAGCAGATCCTATAGTAGCTTACTTCTTATTTTACAATACAATGACCTAATTCAAAACGTATTCTACACAGTATTAATGAAGATTTAAGGAAACTTACATTTTATTAGAATAGGTCTTACCACTACTGTAACATAAAAAGCAAGCTATCAGTAGAAATCTGTCCTACAAATAGCTTGCTTTTCTCATTTTTTAAGTAAGTTTTACTAGCCAATGAATGGCATAAACATCGGTATGACAACTACAGTTACAACCCCTACTACTGTTACAGCAATACTTGCCATAGCTGCCTCTACTTCACCCATTTCAATTCCTACTGCCACTCCTAATGCGTGACCTGCTGTTCCAAGTGCTAAACCTTTTGCAATTGGATGTTTTACTCTAAATGTTTTTAAGAATAATGCTCCTAATGCGTATACAATAACCGCGTTAAAAATAACTGCAAACGATGTAATTGCTGGTATACCACCAATACTTTCAGAGATCGGTAATGCAATTGCTGTTGTTGCTGCTTGTGGTAACATTGAATTCATTACTGCTGTATCTAGACCAATCGCTTTTGCAACAATGAACACGACAATTACTGAGCAAATAGATCCAACCACGATAGCCGATAAAATTTGCCACCAATATTTTTTTAACTTATCCACTTGTTTATATAATGGAATTGCAAACGCGATTGTTGCTGGTTCTAAGAAGAAGCTAATCATTTTTCCGCCAGTATTATATTCTTCAAAAGTAAAGTTACCTACTTTTAGAAAGACAATCCCTAATACCATCGCTACGAATAATGGTGTGAATAAGAAGAATCCTTTTGAATGCTTAAATAATAATGTTCCGATTCCGTATGCGATTAATGAAATGACGATTCCGAAATATGGAGTCATTGTGCTTGCCATGTTCATTCCCTCCTAACAATATATATTAAATTGGTTACGCAACTTTTCCGTGCTTGCGTCCTTTATTTACTACTTTCAATTCTTTCGTATCTTCTATTTCTTTATCGTCTTTTCCTAAAATAAATTGTGCAAATAATCCTGTTACAGCGAGTAAAATAATTGTTGCGACAACAATTACAGTTAAAATTTGTACAAAATATTGTCCCATTACACCGAGAGAATTAATAACCGAAATACCTGATGGAACGAAAAGGAATCCGATAATACCTGTTAAAGCCGTTCCGAGTGATTCAACTTGTTCCAATTTAATAACTTTTAAACATAATAGGCTAAATAAAATGACTAACCCGATTACTGATGAAGGCATCGGAATTGGTAAATGCGTTGCAATAATATTAGAAACTAACATAATAGCTGAAAATATGAATGCTTGTGATAAGAAACTATATACTTTTTTCGTACTCATTTTGGCCACCTCTTTCGATTTGGTACCTTTATTGTATAAGATAAAAATAAAACTGTAAGCGTTTACACAACAGAACGTCAAATATACAAAATTAGTTACAAAAATAGGCAGACGAAATACAAAAAGCTACTTCTTAAATACGAAGTAGCTTTTTGAGTTCTTTTGCATATGTACGGCTAACAGGTACTTTTGATCCTTCTTTCATAATTAAATTATATGTAGAATTGAACCATGGTTGTATTTCCGTAATATGATTAATATTTGCAATAAAACTGCGATGGACACGCATAAAACTTGCTTGCGGCAACTTCTTTTCCAAAATGACAAGTGTATCATGTGTTACATATGTTTCTCTCATCGTTTTTACTGTCACTTTTCCGTCCACAAGTCCTACATATATAATATCTTCAATATTCACAAGTACAATCGATTCTTCAATTGGTAATGCTAATTTATGCATCTCGGTCGTTACGTCTACACTCTTTACTTCTTGTTTCGTTTCTAATTTTATTTGTTTTTGCTTTTTATATTTCTTTAATGTCTGTACGATACGCTCTTCATCGAACGGCTTTAAAATGTAGTCTAACGCATCTACTTCAAATGCTTGCAACGCATATTGATCATAGGCCGTAGCAAACACAATTGCAGGTGGATTTTTCATCTTCTTTAATATATTTGCGATTTCAAATCCGTTATCATCAGATAACTGAATATCTAGGAACACAATATCTGGTTTATTTTGCATTAGCTCTTCTAATGCATCCTCTACACAATCTGCCTCACCAATTATCTCTACTTCTTTCGTTTGCGCTAATAAATATTTCAATTCATCACGCGCTAACATTTCATCATCAACTACTAATACTTTTAACACTCCGTTTTTCCTCCCCTACTTTTTTCGGAATTACAAAGAGGAACTTTGTCCCTTGCTCTAATTCACTTTCAATTTGAAGCATTGTCTCTTTCCCAAATAACCCGATAAGTCGTTCATTAATATTATATAAAGCTGTTCCAGTCCCTTTCTTTGATGGAACTACCATTTTTCCTAATTGTCCTAGACGTTCACTCTCAATTCCTTGTCCATTATCTTGGACTTCAAAATGCACCATCCCCTCTTTTTCAAACACATGTACTTCAACTTCGCACACCGGCTGCTTTTTCGGAAAAGCATGGCGCAATGCATTTTCAACTAATAACTGCAGTACAAATGGTGGAACTAAGGTCGTCTTTAACTCTTCCTCAATGTACATCTTCACTTCATACTTATTCGGAAACCTCGCTTGTTCTAACGATAAATATGCATGTACATGATTTAACTCTTGTTCTAATGGAATAAGCAATTGGCGTGCCCCTTGCAAATTACAACGAAAATACACGCTAAGCTGCAATAATAATTTTCTCGCTTTTTCTACATCTGTTCGGCATAAAGCCGATACAGTATTAATTGCATTAAATAAAAAATGCGGATTGATTTGTGCTTGTAACGCTTTTATTTCGGCATCTTGCAATAACTTACTTTGTAACTCTGCTTCACCTAACTCAAGTTGTGTAGAGAATATTTTTGCTAACCCTTCTGCTAATTCCTCTTCCACACGACTTAACTGGCTAGAATTTTTAAAATATAATTTTAATGTCCCAATTGTATTTCCATGTGAAGTTAGTGGAATAACGATTGCCGCCTGCAAAGGGCAGCCTTCATGTTGACAATTAATAACCTCACGCGATTTCGCTTTCATTATTTTTCCTGTGTTCAACACTTCTTTCGATAAACCAGTTATTAAACTATGTGAAGGAATATGGTGATCTGATGCTAATCCAACGTGAGCTAATATTTTCTCTGTATCTGTTAAGGATACCGCATCTGTTCCCGTAAAGCGGTGAATAATTTGTGCCACATGTTTACAAGAATCCTCTGTTAATCCACGGCGAAAATATGGTAATGTTTTGTCAGCAATTCGTAATACTTTATGCGTTTGTAAAGCTTTCGCATTTTCTTCCTGGCGCAAAATAGCTTGTATCATAGAAAGTAAAATAAAACTCCCGAAACTATTTACAAGTATCATTGGTATCGCAATTGTTTTCACGATACTAATCCCATCCTCTACGATTAATAGGATCATAATCATCTCTAAAGAAACGATAAACACACTTAAAATCGCTGAAAATTTAGGCGTAATTGCACGATTATATTTTTTAAAAATGTATCCAATATACCCCGTTATAACACCTGCTAAAATTGATGAAATTGCACAGCTTAGCGCTGTCGTCCCGCCAAGCATATAACGGTGAATACCCGCAATCGATCCCACTCCAATGCCGACGATAGGACCACCAAGCAATCCACTAATTCCAACACCCATAATACGTGTATTCGCAATTGTACTAGATGACGAAACACCTTGTAGCCAATTTTCTTTCATAATTGTATTCCCGGCAATTTCAATTCCTGTGTAATTGCTTACAATTGTAAACACTGAAAAAATACAAATAAGCTTAAGCTTATCTACATATCCATCTTGTCTATGAAGAAGGCGCCTGAACGTTTTAATATGAGAAAGTAAAAATCCTAAAATAACAATAAGTCCAACACGTTCAATCATCATAAGTACTAAATTTAGCATCTGTGATTCATTCCTTTTTATATGAGTTAGTTTTATTATGGGAAAATAATGAAGTGGGCGTCAAGGAGAATGAAGTATCTTTTGAAATATTTTACACATAACTATCCCCTCTTTATTTGACAATCTAATAGAAGAGTGCTAAAAATAAAGTAATATAATACAGTCCTTTAACCCAACCCCGTGAGGTTGAGAAGGAAGTCGGAATATACTATACGTATGGTCTTTTTTAGGGATACGTATGCTTTTTTGGCCTTCTCATCATATCAGGTGAGAAGGCCTTTTGTTATTCTTCCATAGCGACTGTAGAAAAAAATAAGGAGGAGTAATGATGAACGTCACTACTGATGTACAATCAACAACAGAGGAAACGAAGGAGAAAAGATATAAAACATTGTTTGGTTCTGCGCTAGGATATGCAGCAGAAGGTTTAGATATGTTGCTCTTATCTTTCGTACTCGTCTACATTTTAAAAGAATTTCATTTAAGCCCTGTTGAAGGTGGAAACTTAACATTAGCTACCACAATAGGAATGCTAATTGGGTCTTATTTATTTGGATTTATTGCTGATTTATTTGGGCGTATCCGTACGATGGCCTTCACAATCTTACTATTCTCACTAGCAACAGCACTTATTTATTTCGCAACAGATTATTGGCAATTATTAATTCTTCGCTTTTTAGTTGGAATGGGAGTTGGTGGTGAATTCGGGATTGGGATGGCCATCGTAACTGAAACATGGTCTAAAGAAATGCGCGCTAAGGCGACATCCGTTGTTGCACTGGGATGGCAATTTGGCGTACTAGTCGCTTCACTCCTTCCAGCATTTATCGTCCCGCATTTCGGATGGAGAGCTGTTTTCTTATTTGGGCTCATTCCCGCTCTACTAGCTGTCTATGTGCGCAAAAGTTTAAGTGAACCGAAAATATGGGAACAAAAACAACGATACAAAAAAGAGTTGTTACAAAAAGAAACTGAAGGTAATTTAACAACTACTGAGGCAGAACAACTAAAGCAAATGAAAAAGTTCCCACTTCGAAGGTTATTTGCCAATAAAAAAGTAACGATAACAACCATTGGTCTTATTATTATGTCATTTATCCAGAACTTCGGATATTATGGAATTTTCACATGGATGCCAACTATTTTAGCAAATAAATATAACTACACATTAGCAAAAGCGAGCGGTTGGATGTTCATCTCTACGATCGGCATGCTAATTGGAATTGCAACGTTTGGTATTCTAGCCGATAAAATTGGCCGCCGTAAAACTTTTACAATCTATTATGTCGGTGGTACTATATACTGTCTCATTTACTTCTTCTTATTCACAGACTCAACATTATTGTTATGGGGAAGTGCATTGCTGGGATTCTTTGCAAATGGCATGATGGGAGGATTCGGAGCAGTTTTAGCTGAAAACTATCCTGCTGAAGCTCGATCGACAGCAGAGAACTTTATTTTCGGTACAGGACGTGGGTTAGCTGGATTTGGACCTGTTATTATCGGATTACTTGCTACAGGTGGTAACTTAATGGGAGCACTATCTCTCATCTTCATTATCTATCCAATCGGTTTAGCTACAATGCTATTATGTGTCCCAGAGACGAAAGATAAAGTATTAGAATAGATTGAAACTGCACAGAGTACTATCCCCTTCGAGAAAAGTAGTTAAATAAATAGTAAAGAGGAAGCATCTCAAATGAAATGCTTCCTCTTTTTATATAAATACAATTCTTTATTTTGATTTACTAGCTTTTTGGAACAAGAAGGAAGTTTTCTCTTCTTCTTTTACAATACCTTGTTTTAACGCTAATTCCCCTGCAACTTTAGGCGCTAGCCATAGCATTGGGAATAACAGAATAGATACTGGGACAGCAGTTACTACGATGAATGATTGTAAGGCGTTAATACTTCCCTCACCCATGTATAAAAGAATCGCTGCAACTGCGCCCATAATAAGCGACCAAAACACTCGCAAACTAATTCTAGGATCTCCATCTCCAGTCACTGCCATTGAAATCGAATACGCCATAGAATCTCCTGTTGTCACTACAAATAAAATTGTTAATAAAAGAAATGCAGGTCCAATAATATTAGATAGTGGCAGTTGCTCTGTAATTGCAATCATAGCCGCCGGCATACCAGATTCACTTAATGCGGTCGAGATAGAACCAGGATTCATTAACTCATAAAACACACCTGATCCCCCTAGTATAGTAAACCAAAACGTTGTAATAATAGGTGCAATAATTCCAATTGCAACGATGATTTCTCGGATTGTTCTTCCTCTTGAAATACGGCTCACTAAAATTGCCATCATCGGTCCGTATCCAATAAACCATCCCCAGAAAAAGATTGTCCATGATCCTAACCAACCTGTATCCCCACGATATGTGCTCATTGGAATAAATTCATTTATATAAAATCCAAACGAAGAAACAAATGAATCGATAATAAATCCACCTGGTCCAAACAGTAATACGAATACCATTAATAAAACTGCTAACCTAACATTTAAATCACTTATAATTTGAATCCCTTTATCAATTCCTGTTACCGCAGATATAGTAGAAACAGCTACTACACAAACAATAATGGCTAATTGAGTAGTAAACACATCAGGAATGTCAAACAATGCTTGTAATCCATAACTTGCTTGTAGTCCTAAAAATCCAATTGGACCAATTGTCCCTGCTGCTACCGCAATAATTGCAAACACATCGATCGTTGTTCCAAGCCAACTCTTTCGCAATTTCTCTCCAAAAATAGGATATAAAAGCGTTCGAGGTTTTAACGGCATACCTTTATGATAATGTCCGTACATCATAACTACCGCACTAATTGTTCCTAAAATCGTCCAAGCGAGGAAACCCCAATGCATATAACTTTGTGCTAAAGCAGGCATTACTGCTTCTTTCGTTCCAGCAGTTATACCCTCATGTATTGGTGGCACCGTCATCAAATGGTACATTGGCTCTGCAGCTGCCCAAAAAACGCCACCTCCGGCAAGTAATGTAGACATAATAATAGCGAGCCATTTTGTCGTACTAATCTCAGGTTTTTCTAGCCCCCCAAGTTTAACTCTCCCATATTTTGAAAACGCCATACACATTGCCACAATAAATGTACCAATTAATAAAACCTGCCAAAAGGCACCAAAATATTTAATCGAAGCTGCAAAACTTCTATTAATGACTCCCTCTACGTAACTCTTATTTAAAATAACTGCAATTACAAATAATAAAAGTGAGCCACCACTAATAAGAAATACAGGCCAATCTGTTTTTCGACTCTTCATTCTCATTTACACTTCCTCCTTCCTCAGCAATCTAAAAAAACAACTTTATTATGTTTTATTTTTTACACCCAAAACATAATGATTATATAAGCATAATAATTCATCGATTTTCTACACACTTATGTTGTCCCTAAAAATATGCTAAATCCCTTATTTAAAAGAAAATTCCTATTCCTATTACATAAAAAAGCAAAACAAAAGACCTTATATTTCTATAAGGTCTTCGAAACAGAAATTTGATTATAACATAAGGAACTCCTTGGTTCAAAAAAACCCTTCCAAAAATAACCGAGAGTAAAGGCTTCCATTTGCTACGTAACAGTAATTAAAAAAAATTATAATTTGCATAAAAAAACTATACTAAATATTATTTATGAAAGAAATTCGGCTTCAAAATTTCATTCGGATACGGTTTATGATAAATATGAGTGGTAGCTGGCGACAGTGGTGGAATGAGCCACACCCAATTGCCTGTTACAACCCGTCCACATGATGCTTCTTGCTTCTCAAATTGTTGAAATTGTTGTGCAGCTGTATGGTGATCCACAATACTAACTCCTTGTTTTTTGAAGGAATGTAATACAGCAATATTCAACTCAATTAGTGCCTTGTCTTTCCATAACGTACTGTTTCTCGATGTATCTAACTCCATCATCTCCGCAACAGCCGGCAGTAAATTATAACGATCATGATCCGCTAAGTTACGAGCCCCAATCTCCGTCCCCATATACCATCCATTGAACGGAGCGGCTGTATAGGAAATACCGCCAATTTCTAAGCGCATATCTGAAATCATTGGAACCCCATACCATTTTGCTCCTAAAGATGAGATTGGGTACTCTGGATGTTCAATCGGTACCTCTTTCACTTCTTTTTTAGGAATTTCTTTATATACAGGTTCTTTTCCATCGACAGAAAAAACAAGTGGCAATACATCGAAATTCATACCTTCTCCTTGCCAGCCAAGTTCCTGGCAAAAATCCGTAAACGCAGTGGAATGAGAGTCACCAATCACTCCCATTTCTGTTTTATATCCTGCATATCGAATCAATTGGTGATTATAAATTCGTATATTATTTTCCTCACCTTGATGTTGCTTAAAAATTGTAATTGTCGGTTTCACTTTTCCATCGTTCGTTGCATATTTAATATGATGAATTAATGCATTATATACACCTTCTTCATCATTTACTTCACGTGCATCTAATATGTGCATCTTACTCCAAAATAGTCTTCCGATACATCGATTACTATTTCGCCATGCCATTCGCGATCCATGAACAAGTTCTTCAAATGTATGCTCATACGTCCCCGTCTTCTCTATCTCAACTTGAATTTCTTTCACACGCTCTTCTATGAATTGCTCTTTATTAAGCTCTTTATAGCAAATCATAATAAACTGACTCGCTTCCTCTATTAATTGTTTCGTTTTACTCATAAACGATCTCCTTCTATTTCAACAAAACGTTCTACTTTACAGTATAAGCAAAAAGAATAAGAGTCACAAATGAAAGTCGAAGTGTTACTTTTATTGTAATATTTTTCAGAAAATTAAAGGGATTACTATTGACTTGTCTAAAAAATAGGTGTATTTTTGACTTAGGTAAATTCTTTTTACCTAGACCAACTTTTTAATAAGAAAGGAGGGAATGTTATGTCTTCATTTCAATTGCCAAAGCTTTCATATGACTATGATGAACTAGAGCCATATATCGACAGCAACACGCTTTCTATTCATCATGGAAAGCACCATGCGACATACGTAAATAACTTGAATGCCGCTTTAGAAAACTATACGGAATTACATAATAAATCTTTAGAAGAGTTACTATGTAATTTAGAAACTTTACCAAAGGAAATTGTTACAGCTGTCAGAAATAACGGTGGTGGACATTATTGTCATAGTCTTTTTTGGGAAGTAATGAGCCCAAGAGGTGGCGGCGAGCCTAATGGAGACGTTGCAAAAGTAATTGATTATTATTTCAATACCTTTGACAACTTAAAAGATCAACTTTCCAAAGCAGCTATTAGTCGTTTTGGAAGTGGCTATGGGTGGCTTGTCCTTGATGGTAAAGAACTTTCCGTTATGAGTACACCCAATCAAGATACACCTTTGCAAGAAGGTAAAATTCCATTACTCGTCATCGATGTATGGGAACACGCCTATTATTTAATGTATCAAAATCGGCGTCCAGAATTTGTTACCAATTGGTGGCATACGGTGAACTGGGACCAAGTAAATGAAAAGTATTTACAAGCAATTCAATCACAAAAACATTAGTCGTGCGTATAAGGTAAGTTTGGTAATGTAAAATTAGTATTGTCGAAATCCTCCAGAATCCCCCGGATTGCCACCGGGGGATTTATGATTATTCCATTGCATGTATGTAATAACGTAATACTTGCTCTATGTCTATTTTCACCTCTCGGAACGGGAATCCTAATTCACTAGCTTTTCCATTATGTAATGTGCAATTAATCACTTCATTATAAGGCGCTACATTATCTCCTACTTCTTGAACGAGTGCTTTTATTCCCGTACTTTCTTCTATGAAATGAATAACTTCGCTAGTAGAAACTACCCCGTTGCTACAAGCATTAATTGGCCCTTTTATGTCCTTCATTCCGCACCAAGCTAAAAATTCTCCTGCTTCTTTCTCATGTATAAATGACAACTCTCCATCTAAATGCTTCACCGCGACAGGCTCTTGCTTCACAATATGTTCAACGTAAAATTGTAACCTTTTCGTATAATCGTTTTCTCCAATAACAACTGGAAAACGTACTGCAACAACTGGAAATGTTGCGTGTTGAAATACAGCAGCTTCAGCTAATCGCTTGCCTTCACCATAATTAAAATCCTTCCTATCCCCATACGTAATAGCATACTCATACGGATTAAAGTTCTCTTCTAACAATCCTATTGCTGGCTCGTAAACAGCCATTGAAGATGTCATAACGTATTTCTTCGTTTTTCCTCGTAACACCACACATATTACCTTCGCTGCATTCGAGCTATAGCATAAATTATCGTATACGATATCATAACTTTTATCTTCTAGACGCTCTGCAAGTTGTTTTTCGTCTTCTCTATCGACAATCAGCCTTTTTACTGCACTTCCAAAAGGATCTTCTGTAATCCCTCTCGTCGCAATCGTTACATCGTGTCCATCTTGCAAAAGTGCTTCTACTAAATGTTTACCAAAAAATCTTGTTCCCCCTAGCACCAATACTTTTTTCAATTTCATCATCCCCATTTTGATAAAATGTAAAATAATACCTCTCTATTATAACTGCTCATATATAAAAAGCATGGAATTCGTTTAACGATTCCATGCTTTTCTGCAGAAAATATATTAACGTACTCGATATTTATAAATACAATAACAGAAGTATAAAATAGAAATTACGGATACATAAACCCATAGTTCATATACGAATCCCTCTCCCCATACTCCCATAAAATAAAAGAGTGAAGGCAACGTCAATGTTACCCATGATTGTACGAAGGCAATTCTTCCAAGATATTGATTGATATTCTTCTTTTGTGTATTTAATACAAAGAATAAATACCAAAGTAATGCCCACATAAACCACGTTAATGCATTAACAACATCGTGAAATTGAACAAATGAAACAACCATATAGAATAAAGCAATAATTGCTACCCACATACAAAACCAACCTAAACCGCTACTATCCATTCCTTTTATAAAGGTAACACCTACATATAAATAGGTTAATCCAAATAAGAAAGTAGCTGCATATGAATACACTGTCCAATTGCTTTGGTCAGAAATCATGATCAAATAGAACGGAATAATAATTTGTAGTGCACCTACAAATAAATTAAAAACACCCGCACTTTTCATCTCTGCTTTCCCTAATATAACAAGACTATTTACATTTTCACACTGTACCCTCCCCGTCTTGTAAAAATTATATTATTCCTTATTCTCCTTCTTACTTACAACTACATACAAAGTTTTTTCGAAAATAAGTCAGACTTCCTACCTTAAAAAACAATAGAAAAACCCTTTTTATACATGTCATACAGTAATGATTTCAATCAAAATATATCACGCAATAAAAACGCTTTCAATAATACGTAATTCAAGCAAAAAGCTAATAAGATTATTTGATTATAAACGCACTTTAACAAGGATACAAGTATTGGAATACTTTTCAATAGAACCGGTTGCTATTCAAATGCTATGGTCAGTAATATTTTATTACATTCTCTTTCCTAAATTAAACATATTACTGACCCAAAGCAACATAATAAAGAATACAATTTATTATATACATAACATATCCTACAAAATAATAAGAGAATGCTTTACTAACTACATTAAATCATTTGATAGCCATTTTTATTATTTACCTGCCATCTCCAAGAATCTACACACATCTCTTCTAACCCATATTCTGCTTCCCATCCTAATTCTCGTTTCGCTTTAGATACATCAGCAAAACATACTGCCACATCACCAGGACGACGCCCTATCACTTTATAAGGTATTTTTCTACCTGAAACCTCCTCAAAAGCCTTTATCATCTCCAACACACTATACCCTTTACCTGTGCCAAGATTATATGCCTCTATTCCTTTCATCTCAAGTACTTTCTCAAGTGCCTTTACATGTCCTTTTGCAAGGTCAACAACGTGAATATAATCACGGACACCTGTCCCATCTTTCGTTGGATAATCGTTTCCGAATATATTTAGCTCCTTTAACTTACCTACCGCCACCTGCGTTACATATGGCATTAAATTATTCGGAATCCCATTTGGATCTTCTCCAATACGGCCACTTTTATGTGCTCCAAATGGATTGAAATAACGAAGTAACGCAATACTCCATTCATCATCAGCTTTTGCCACATCACGCATAATTTGCTCAATCATTAATTTTGTTTGCCCATATGGATTTGTCACACTTAGTGGAAATTCTTCTGTAATTGGTGACGTTTTTGGAATTCCATATACAGTTGCAGATGAACTAAAAATAAATTTTTTAACATTATGTTTCTGCATCACATCACATAGTATGATCGTGCTTATTATATTATTATAATAATATGTAAGAGGAATTGTAGTTGATTCCCCCACCGCTTTAAACCCAGCAAAATGTATAACCGCTT
This sequence comes from Bacillus sp. N5-665, assembly GCF_022637375.2. Taxonomy (NCBI): domain Bacteria; kingdom Bacillati; phylum Bacillota; class Bacilli; order Caryophanales; family Bacillaceae; genus Bacillus; species Bacillus sp. N5-665. The sequence goes on along the minus strand of NZ_CP093325.1, from coordinate 41,164 downwards.
CAATGTTATTTCTCAAAAAAATCTCATTCATTTTTTCACGATTTAAAACACTTTCTTTATAAAATTCGAATTGTTTTCCTGTTATCTCTTTTACTCGGTTTAAAGACTCGATTGAACTATTTGAAAGATTATCTACGACTATAATTTTATAATTATTATTTAATAATTCTATACACGTATGACTACCAATATATCCTGCTCCACCCGTTATAAGTATCGCCATATATATAGTCCCCCACTAATTATTAATTATAAAATTTTATAACCTCAATACATATCTATCCTACCATAAAAAGACTGATAATTCCAAAAATTTATTTTTAATTATTATTCATAAAAAAGAGCCGCATAACCTTTACGTTATGCAACTCTTTAACATACATATGTGTCTATATCTTTATTTATTAATCAAGAAAAAATAAAAATCACTCGGAAATTTCATCTTGTTAAATTACGTAGCAATATACACTTAAAAAGTGGGCAAGGCTTCCCAATAACACGAACACGTGAAAAATTTCATGATGCCCCATATGTTTAAACTCTAACCATTTTGGCTTTGTTCCATAAATAAATCCACCAATCGTATAAAGAATGCCTCCAAGCACTAGCAGCACGATACCTCCTGCACTTAAGTTAGCAGCTAACGGTGCAAAGAACAAAACAATTAACCAGCCCATTGTAATATAAATTGCTGTTGATAACCATCTCGGGCAACTAAACCAAAACATTTTAAAAACAATACCACAAATGGCAGTTGCATAAACTAAACAAAATAATAATAAACCGTTTGCGGAATGTAATGTAATTAAACAAAATGGTGCATATGTACCTGCAATCAATATAAAAATCATAGAGTGATCAAGCTTCCGAAAGAAATAAATAACACGTTCACTGGCTACAACACTATGATATACAGCTGATGCTGTATACAGAACCATCATTCCGATGCCAAACAAAATAACAGCTGTAATTGCCGCAAAAGATGGCATCTTAATAGAAACTTTTACAAGCATAGCTAATAATGCAATAAATGATAATACAGCTCCTCCCAAATGGGTAAAAGCATTAACTGGTTCTCTTACATAGGTATTCATATATACACCCCTCATATAATTACATGTAGTTTTAATAACTACATGTAATTATATACGCATTATTATTAGAGGTCAACATTTACAATTCATTTGTTTCGTAATACCATATTTAGAGATAAACTAAACATTATGCTCCACTAAGTTATAAAAGTGAGGGGTTCTACGTGGAAAATATAAATAAACTGCTTGAAACATTACATTTAGAAAAAAATATTACGCTTGAGGATATTCCAAATGTCGACTTGTATGTAGACCAGGTTGTCCAATTATTTGAAAATACTTATGCGGATACAACAAGAACCGATGATGAAAAAGTATTAACAAAAACAATGATTAACAATTACGCAAAAGGGAAACTGTTTATTCCAATCAAAAATAAAAAATACTCAAAAGAGCATATGATTTTAATCAGCTTAATTTATCAATTAAAAGGAGCCCTTTCCATTAATGACATAAAAAGCTCCTTAGAAAATATAAATGAATCCTTATTAAGTGATGATTCATTCGAATTAAATACACTATATAAAGATTATCTTTCTCTTACCGAAAACAACGTCGAAAGCTTTACACAAGACGTAAATAACCGTGTTTCAGAAGTAAGTGAAATTTCTTCCTTAGAAGATCCGAATCTAGAGAAATTTTTATTACTAACATCATTTGTGTCGATGAGTAATATGTATAGGCGCTTAGCTGAGAAGTTGATCGATGATTTAGAAGGAGCCTAATAACTATAAAACGCTACCTGCTTTTAGGTAGCGTTTTATAGTTATTAGAATGAACTTCAAGTATCCTCTCATGTTTATTTTTTCTATTGAGATTTTACTATTTCAATAGAAAAAAGCACATTCTGCATATTAGCAAAATGTACCTCCCCTTAAAATTATAATTTTTATTGTTTCTTTATTAGCAATCCAAAGCGATCACAATACTCTTTTACTAATAATTTACACATAGCATAGAAAATGAAAACATTAATAATAACAATAAACATTCCCATATTCGTATTAGAGCCCGCATACAGAACCATTACTATATTTAAAAAGATTGTTAACGTTAATCCTAATGCTATTCCTGTCCACTTCATTTCATATAGCAGTAAAAAGATGACAAATACTAATGCTGGGAAAGCATATCTCTCATGCATTTGCGTAGGTAACATAAAGAACGCAAAGCTTATAAAAGTCGCTGCTTTTAATAGAACTGCCGTATTCATATGACGATGGAAAAAGACATATAAACAAGTTAATGCCGCTGCAATAGATAAGAGTATTAATCCAACTGTTTTCAATGTAATATGTGGTAAAATTTGAATAGTATCCACTGTATTAGGATCCGTACCAATCGCGTAATACCAAATGTTCATAGCAAATACAGTTACCGTTGGGAACGTACCTACCGCATTTAAATATGCTTGTTTTAACATCGTGATAAATGTTCCATGCGCTGCGAAATACAAACCGAATATTAATAAAGGAATACAGAACCCTATTATAAATTTGGTTAATTGCTTGCCCTCTTTTTTTTCCCAAATGATTTTTAAGAAATACATAGCAAATACAGGCGCAATTACGATCGATTGAAATTTAGCCAGTAACGCTATAGCGTAAATAGCACCAGACCAAGTTGGCTTAGACATTAGTAATAAAATAGAACTAACCATCAATATACTATGTAGCATATCTACTTGACCCCAAATAGTTCCATCCACTATAACGGCTGGACTAAATGCAAAAAATGTTACTAATGCTGCTCTCACAATCGAATTGTTTATCCTTTTAGAAACTATAGCAAAGATAATTATAGCTACTACTTCAAATACAATGGATGGGACTCGAATTAAAACACCTGCAGCTTCCACATATGTATTAAAAAATGACAATATGCCTCCATAAATACCTAAAAGAGCTAAGAAAAATGGCGGATAGTTTACTAAATCTCCATGTGCATACACATCACCTAGTCCATATTTACCTACTGTATTCATCCAATCCACAAAAAATAGTTGATCTCGTTCATATCCTTCTAAATGAAATGCTAAATATAAACGTAATAACAGAGATGCAACAACTACTACAATCAAATAAAAATGAAGCCATTTTAAACTCCACCTATCTTGAGTAAAATTCATTTAATAAACACCGTCCTTACTTTTTATAGCTTACAACAATTAAATTGAAATTGATTTACTTATATAAAAATATACTCCTCAATGAATTAACAATTTCTCCATTCAATGGTAAAAAAATTAAATAAATATACTAACATACAAAAAAACAATCGTCAATCACGTATTAGTTAAAGTCCATTCAAATTGTCTGCTCTATAAGTAATCCCCAAAAAAATATCCACCTTTAAAGTGGATATTTTCATTTATTTAATTGCCTCATGAACTTTTAATTGTTTACCTTTTATCGTTGTATTTCTCATAACCTTTAAAACAAGTGGTCCTTTTCCATTTAATATTTCAACATACGAAACATTATCTTGTATTGTAATAATACCTATATCATCAGCAGAAACACCTTGAATTTTAGCAATTGTACCAACGAAATCTACTGCCCTAATTTTCTTTTTCTTTCCGCCATTAAAGTACAATTTCATAATTCCTTTGTTTAGGTCTGCACTTTTATCTTTCTTTATAATTGGTTTAGCATATATCTTTTCTTCAAATATTGCTTTCCCTTTCATAACTTCTTCTTTTGAAGGTGCCAGTTCCTTTGGAATTTCAAATCCGATATATTCCTCAATCTCTTCTAAAAATCTATTTTCATAAGGCGTTATAAATGTAATAGCTTTTCCATTATTACCAGCTCGTCCCGTCCTTCCAGTACGGTGCACATAGCTTTCTTTTTCTAATGGAATATCGTAATTAATAACATGTGTAATATTATCAATATCAATTCCTCTCGCAGCTACATCAGTTGCTACTAAATAACGGAACTTTCCTTTTCTAAAATCATCCATAACTTCAAAACGATCTTCCTGTACCATACCACCGTGTATTTTGTCACAAGGATAATTAACTCGTTTTAGCTGTCTATATACATGGTCTACGTTTTCTTGTGTACGACAAAAAATAATGCAACTGTCGGGATTTTCAATCATAGTTACATCCTTAAGAAGTGAAAGCTTCTCTTCTTCCCTAACTTCAAAAAGGGTATGTTCAATTTTATCTGTTGTAATCCCAGCTGCTTTAATTTCAATATGAGTTGGTGCATTCATATATGTACGAGATAACTTTTCAACATCTTCCGGTAGGGTTGCTGAAAATAGCATTGTCATTCTTTTTGTAGGTAATTCATCAATAATTGCCTCTACTTGATCGATAAAGCCCATATTTAGCATTTCATCTGCTTCATCAATCACTAAATATTTCAATCGCTCTAAAGAAAGGGTCCCTTTTTCAATATGATCCAACACACGTCCTGGGGTCCCCACTACAATATGCGTCTTTTGCTTTAACTCTAATTTTTGACGTGCAAAAGGAGATTTACCATAAATTGCAGCAGCTTTAATTCTTTTGAATCGCCCTATATTCGTAATATCTTCTTTCACTTGAACAGCAAGTTCCCTCGTTGGTGTTAAAACTAATGCTTGTGGTTTATTCTCTTCCCACTCTACCATTTCACAAAGTGGTATACCGAACGAAGCCGTTTTCCCACTTCCCGTTTGCGACTTTACAACAAGATCCTTCTTTTGCAATGCAACTGGAATAACCTCTCCTTGCACTTCTGTCGGATGCTCATATCCTAAACCAGTAAGTGCTCGTCTTACTTCTTTACTTAATGCATAATTACTAAAGCTTTTTTTACTCATATATTAACCTCATTTAATTTTATATTTAACTTATTCTGTTCTTCATACCTCACTTTAGACTATAGTAAGATACTATATTAATCCACTGTTTTTAATTCGTTTAAACCTAAATTTATCTAAGTATAATTTTAAAATAGGAAAAGGCAGCCTTAATAATAAGTCTGCCCTATCTATACTGTATTCATTTTTTACGGAACTAATTTTTTCACAACTGGTATTCTTTGCAATACTAACGTAATTACCAGACTAAGAACAATTGTAATCGTTACATTAATAGGTATTGCCAATATTGCATGTACACGCTCATTTACCTTAGGGAAAACCATGTACAACAAGTTATTTAATAAGAAGAAGTGAAGAATATAGATTCCAAGACTTGCTTGATTTATAAAACGGAATAACAATGGTAATTCTCGTTCTGATTTTTGGAAAACATATTTGAAAAATACAAATAATCCAATCGCCATCAGTACAACGCCTGGCGCAAAATATCCGTACCAAAACTGCTCTAACTGTCCATTTGCTTTTACTGTATAGTAATATGTAATAAAGAATGTACTAATAAATCCTACAAGTCCTCCAATGTAAGAAATATTTCTCCACTTTTTCGTAATATCGTAATTGGATAAGTAATAACCAAGTAAGAAATACCCTACATAATTTGTAACGTAAAATAATTCAATATTAAAGTTGATAGGATAATAATATTTAACTAAATTGACTACAACAGACGCATATAGCCATAAAATTAAAAAGTATTCTATCTCTCTTTTTTTAGCGTTCTTCACAAAGATTTTCAGTAAAGGTGTAATTAAATATATACCTACAATCATGTATAAGAACCATAAATGTCCCCCAATTGTATCCGTTAAAAAGTGCTTTATCCCTTGCTTTAAAGATGCCGGGAAATATCCTGCATATGCTCCATATGCATAAAATATAGCACTCCAAGCTACAAAAGGTATAATTACTTTACTTGCACGCTTCTGTAAAAATTCCCCAACTGAAATATCTTTCGTTCCTTTTAACAATAAAGCTCCACTAATCATTACAAAAATCGGCACACTCGCACGTGAAATCGATTCAAATAGATTACCAGCCATCCAGCGTGATACATTATTTGCATCTAACATAGAAGCATAACCAGCAGAAACGTGAATTGTAACCACTGCGATTGTTGCTAATACACGCAACCAATCCATATATACTAAGCGCTTCATTAACAGCCCTCCTAAATTTACCTATTTAACTTTTCTTTTCCAAACATAATTTTACATCAAATAATGCTATGTTTAAACACATTTTAGTTATATGAACTTACAACATAGGCGGCTAAATTTTAATTTTAAAATATAAACATGAAAACCTTTGACTTATGAGTGAAAATAATGTAAATTATCCTTTGGACGAACATTTTTAAACAAACTGAATGAAATATTCGTATTTTAGGGGTGTAAATGATGGAAAACGTATTCGACTATGAAGATATTCAATTAATTCCTGCAAAATGTATTGTGAACAGCCGCTCTGAATGTGATACAACTGTCACTTTAGGTAAACATAAATTTAAATTACCTGTCGTACCTGCTAATATGCAAACGATTATTGATGAAAGAATCGCAACTTATTTAGCTGAAAATAATTACTTCTATATCATGCATCGTTTCCAGCCAGAGAAACGTATCTCATTTATTAGAGACATGCAATCACGTGGATTAATCGCTTCTATTAGCGTTGGTGTAAAAGAGGACGAGTATGAATTCGTACAACAATTAGCTGCTGAGCAACTTACACCTGAATACATCACGATTGATATCGCGCACGGACATTCTAATGCGGTAATCAACATGATTCAACATATTAAAAAGCATTTACCAGAAAGCTTCGTTATCGCTGGAAACGTCGGAACTCCAGAAGCGGTAAGAGAATTAGAAAACGCTGGTGCTGACGCAACAAAAGTTGGTATTGGACCTGGTAAAGTTTGTATTACTAAAATTAAAACAGGCTTTGGAACTGGCGGTTGGCAACTAGCTGCACTTCGCTGGTGTGCAAAAGCTGCAAGTAAGCCAATTATCGCTGACGGTGGTATTCGTACACACGGCGACGTAGCTAAATCTATTCGATTTGGGGCGACTATGGTTATGATCGGTTCTCTATTCGCTGGTCATGAAGAGTCTCCAGGGGAAACAATCGAAAAAGACGGCAAACTTTATAAAGAGTATTTCGGTTCAGCTTCTGAATTCCAAAAAGGCGAGAAGAAAAACGTTGAAGGTAAGAAAATGTTCGTTGAGCATAAAGGTTCTTTAGAAGACACTTTAATCGAAATGGAACAAGATCTTCAATCTTCTATCTCTTACGCTGGTGGAACAAAATTAGACTCAATTCGTACTGTAGATTATGTAGTCGTGAAAAACTCTATTTTCAACGGTGATAAAGTATATTAATTTTTAAATTTAACTCGAAGGACAAGCAGTTTTATGCTTGTCCTTCTTTTTCATATATAGAAATGTTAAATGTTTTCATTTTACTGAATTTTCTAGTATCATGTTTTTAGATACTTATAATAAGGGGGATATAACAAATGAAAAATATAATTGAGAAACGCCATATTCGCGCAGAAGTCCCTACTAAACTAACATGGGACCTCTCTGATTTATATGAATCTGATAAAGAGTGGGAAACTGCATTACGTGTATTAACAGACGATTTAAAAAAACTTGATGCGTTTAAAGGAAAATTACATACTAGTCCCACTACCTTATTGCATTGCCTACTTTTAGAAGAAGAGCTTTTAATGAAGTTAACAAAACTATACTCCTATGCAAATTTAAAAGAATCAACTGATCGTACAAATCCAGTTATTCAAGCGAACTCTTCCAAAATTGCTGCTTTATGGACGAAAGTACATACTGCATTATCCTTTATCCATAATGAAATCCTCTCATTCGACGAAGGAACAATTGAAAAATATTTAGCTGAAGAAACAAAACTCGAACCTTTCCGTAAATCATTACTAGACATACTAAAAAAAAGGCCGCACACGCTCTCTCCTGAAACAGAAGAAGCTCTTGCTGCACTTGGCGAAGTACATAGTTCTCCATACAAAATTTACGGTATGACTAAATTAGCCGATATGGATTTTACCTCCATACAAGATGAACAAGGAAACGAACTCCCTGTATCATTTGCATTATTTGAAAGTAAATATGAGTTTTCTCCAAGCGTAGACATACGTAGAAAAGCATACTCTTCATTTGTTTCCACGTTGAAACGATATAAAAATACAGTGGCAACAACATATGCGACTGAGGTAAAAAAACAAGTGACACTTTCTCGCTTACGCAAATTTGAATCTGTTACTCATATGCTTCTAGAACCTCAAAAAGTTCCACTTGAAATGTATAACAGTCAACTTGATATTATTTATAAAGAATTAGCGCCTCATATGCGCCGTTTTGCAGATTTAAAAAAGAAAGTATTAGGACTCGATCAAATGCTGTTCTGCGACTTACATGCACCTTTAGATCCCGAATTTAATCCAACCATCACATACAAGGAGGCTGGTAAATTAATTCAAGATTCTTTAAAGGTATTAGGCGATGAATATAGTTCCATTATCGAAAAAGGATTTAAAGAGAGATGGGTCGATCTTGCAGATAATGTAGGGAAATCAACAGGGGCATTTTGTTCAAGTCCATATGGTTCTCATCCATACATTTTAATTACATGGCAAAATACGATGCGTGGATGCTTCACATTAGCCCATGAATTTGGGCATGCTGGTCATTTTTATTTAGCAAATAAAAACCAGCGTATTATGAATGTACGTCCATCTATGTACTTTGTCGAAGCACCATCTACGATGAACGAATTACTATTAGCCCAGCATTTATTAGCGACGACTGACGATAAGAGAATGCGTAGATGGGTGATTCTGCAACTACTCGGCACATATTATCATAACTTTGTTACTCACTTACTTGAGGGGGAATATCAAAGAAGAGTATATACCCTAGCAGAAGAAGGAGAAGCACTTACAGCTACAACTTTAACTGAAATAAAAACAAATGTCCTTTCGACATTCTGGGGAAATTCTGTAGAAATTGACGAGGATGCTGGCTTAACTTGGATGCGTCAACCTCATTACTATATGGGCTTATATTCTTACACCTATTCCGCAGGCCTCACCGCATCTACTGCGGTAGCTCAAATGATTAAAGAGGAAAGGCAACCTGCCGTTGATCGCTGGTTAGATGTACTTCGCGCTGGTGGTACGATGAAACCACTTGAATTAATGAAACATGCTGGAGTAGATATGTCAAAACCAGATGCAATCCGTAAAGCTGTTTCTTACGTCGGTTCCTTAATTGATGAATTAGAACGCTCTTATCAAGAATAAAAAATAAGCCCTCGCTTTATGAGGGCTTGCTTCATATTTATTTTCCAAATCTTTTACGGTATCCACATTTTCTGCATAGCTCTTCGACTGCAACTCTTTTCGAAAATCCATCGACAATGTTTGTTGCTCTTTCACCTTCTATGATGTTAGAAAATGAGTCATTATTAATATTCCCAAGGTTAATAATCCCCTCACCATCTAAACAACAAGGAATAACCGTTCCGTTCGCTAAAATACCAGCTTGATTTCGAAGACCATGACAGAATCCTTTTCCATCATCCTCTTCTTCATGTAATGCTGGCCACTGGAATTCATAGTCTTGATTAATGAAGACACGTTCCGCAATTTTTATACCTTTTCCTGGTGTAAGCTTCTCTTCGATTTGATAAGATAGACCAAACTCATTTTCAATGATGGATAATAAATCTCTATTTTTCTGGATTTCAGCATTTGTTTTATTATCCTGAGTTAAATTCCATAACCGTAGTGAAACAATTAAATCCGATTGACTTGTCGCCTCTCTAATGAAGGAAAGTATACTCCTTACATAACCTTCTTTATCTTGCGAACCTGGATGCCCATCAAAACTGTGCAGTGAAAAATTCATTTGTCTTAAAGCAGGCTTATTTAACAGTCTATGCCTTCTTTTATTAATTAACGTTCCGTTCGTTGTAATATTAACTTTAAACCCTTTTTCATGGCTTAAATCTAACAGTTGATCTATTTTCGGATGGAGCAATGGCTCACCCTTCACGTGCAAATAAATGTAGTCTGTGTGAGGTTTAATTTGGTCTAATCTTTTAGCAAAATCCTCCACAGAAATGAATTGCTTCTGCCTTTCCGTCGGCGGACAAAAGCTGCACGCAAGATTACATACACTCGTAATCTCCAAGTAAAACTTTTTAAACTTCTTCACCTTTAATTCCTCACTTCTATGACTACTTATACTTTTTCCTCTTCATATTACAACACACTTTTTTATAAATAGAAACATACTTATTTTAGAAAACCTTCGTACTACCTATTAATGTTTAAAAGACCATCGGTGGTTTTTTTCCAATGGTCTTTTTATATACAAAAAGTAAATTTATTTATGATACGGTTCCCCACGATTAATCCGAAATGCCCTATACACTTGCTCAAGCAATACTAATCGCATTAATTGGTGTGGTAATGTCATCTTTGAAAAAGAAAGAGATTCATTTGAACGCTTCATTACTTCTGAACTTAGTCCAAGTGATCCACCAATTACAAATGCAACTTTACTCTTTCCATATGTAGCAAGACGATCTAAGCTTACTGCAAATTCTTCTGATGATTTTTGCTTTCCTTCTATCGCTAACGCAATGACATGCGTATCGTCAGAAATTTTATCCAGTATACGTATACCTTCTTTTTCTTTTACAATTAACATTTCTGCTTCACTTAAATTTTCTGGCGCCTTTTCATCTGGCAATTCAATTACTTCTACTTTTGCGTATGCAGATAATCGTTTTAAGTATTCTGCTATACCTTGTTTTAAATATTTTTCTTTTAATTTCCCAATTGAAATAATCGAGATATTCACACTCATTCCCCACCTTACAAACATGTTATCCACATAACTTATCCACATATCCACAATTGTTACCCACATATTGTGTGAGAATCTGTGTTCGATACAACATATGTCGCCTCGTTTTGACAAAATTCACATGTTTTTTTCTCTTTTTCCGAGTTATCCACATTGTTAATAACTGGCGCAACTTCACACTCATCCACAATAATATCTAAAGCTAATTCAACATGTTCTAAACAACAAGGTAAATTCATATTCTTCACCTCACTTTTCTACAATAGAAAACAGGAGGTAGGCCCTCCTGTTTTTAATACTTTTGAATGCCTAGTTTAACCGTTGTTGTTGCTCGTTTTGTACCACGATAAAACGTAAGAGTCATTTTATCATTAATTTTTTTATCATATAAGGCCGTACGGAATCCGATAATATCGCGAACCGGTTTTCCATCTACTGCTACAATCACATCGTGTTCTCGTAAACCAGCATCTACACCTGGCGAAGGACTTTTCACATCTAAAATGCAAACTCCCTCTGTTACATTGCCTGGTAAATGCAATGTTTTTGACCAATGGTAATTTGGAATCTCATTTAACGATCTAAGTTCAATTCCAACATACGGTCTCCTTACTTTTCCATACTTCTCTAATTCATTCATAATTGGAACAGCTCTAGTAACTGGAATAGCTAGTCCAATTCCCTCTACTTCTTTTGCTGCAATTTTCATTGAGTTAATGCCAATTAATTGACCTGCCGCGTTTACAAGTGCACCACCACTATTACCTGGATTAATTGCTGCGTCTGTTTGCAATACTTCTACTTGCCAATCATAATGTCCATCTTGATCTAAATCCACAGGGACAATACGTTCATTAGCCGAAATAATGCCTTGTGTGACAGTTCCAGAAAATTGCAGCCCGAGTGGGTTTCCAATCGCAATGACCGGTTCCCCTCTACGAACAGTATTAGAATCGCCAATTTCAATTATTTTTTTTACATGCTTTGCATCTATTTCTAGTACAGCTAAATCTGTGACTACATCAGTTCCTAATACTTTTCCCGGAATCTTCTTACCATCACTTAAACTTACTTCAATACGATTTGCTCCAGCAACAACATGATTATTCGTTACAATATAAGCTTGACCATCTGTCTTTTTATAAATTACACCCGATCCTGTACCAGCTTCTGAATCTGCCTCTGAAAAATTATCTCTTTGAATATTAATAACGCCAACAACAGCTTCAGACGCACGATCAACAGCATCAACAAAGCTAATCTGTTTAATTCCTTGAGCTTCAGCCATATTACTTCCGCTTGCTTCAGCTTGCGGAAGCGCCCCCGCATCATTCGCAAATAAAGGAGCTCCAAATGCAAATAACGAAGCTCCTACAATCGTTCCTGCTATACTAGAAATAACAATACCTTTATGCTTCTTTTTTCTTGCACGTTTCATACGATAATTCTCTTCATCAATAAAGGACATATTTGTTCACCCATCTTCCTGAAAACAACTATATTCACCTTTATTGTTTACTAAAATGAAGAATTATACGTATTGAATTTTTGTAGGCATTTTCGGATCTGTATCGTGAATTTCGAAGGCTTCTCCCACTCCAAATCCTTTTTCCTCTAATACTTGTGATACTGACATACGTGCTAGTTCTTTCATGTTATTATCTAAACTTAAATGGGCTAAATAAATATGTTTTGTCTCATCTGTAATTACATCCGCCATCGCTAATGCAGCGTCCTCATTACAAACGTGACCCACATCACTTAAAATACGTCGCTTAATACTCCATGGATAACGTCCCATACGAAGCATTTCCACGTCATGATTACTTTCAAACACGAAAGCATTAGCACCCTTAATAACACCTTTCATACGATCACTCACGTATCCCGTATCTGTAATAAGGGCTAACTTTCTATTATTGTTATGAAAAGCATAGAACATCGGCTCTGCCGCATCATGAGAAACCCCAAATGACTCGACCTCAATATCACCGAATGTTTTCACATCCCCAACTGAGAAAATAAACTTTTGCTCAGTTGGGATATTTCCTATTAAATGTTCCATTGCATTCCATGTTTTCTCATTTGCATAAACAGGTAAATCATATTTACGTGCCAATACACCTAACCCTTTAATATGGTCACTATGTTCATGTGTTACAAGAATACCTGATACATCATTTATATTTAGTTCTGCCTGTTTAAATAAAGCCTCTGTTGCTTTACCACTTAAACCTGCATCGACGAGCAATTTTTTTTCATCTGTTCCTACATATAGCATATTCCCTGTACTTCCACTTGCAAGTACGCTAAAATGCAACCCCATTCTTTCTCACTCCAGTATGTTCATCAACCACTTGATTTTCCCTTTCCCCTAATTCCATAACTTGTCCTTCAATTGCATTTACAAAGAAGTCCTGCTTCTGCTCCGTTTTTAAATTCCATGTTGGAGCGAGTACTTGGTTATTAGAAGTAGATGCGGTAAGGGTGGCATAACCAATTTGTGCTTCTTTTACATGTGTATTCCCATGAACTTTATTTTTTAAATACAGATTTTCTAAAGCTGTTTGAGCAGTAATAATTTCTTGCTGTTTCGTTTTTTCACTTTCGCCCATTTCTTTTAAATCAGTTAGCATCGTCTGCGTGTACGACACAAGTTCATTTTTTTCATTTAATTCCACAACAATCATTGCCTGATCGTTATAGAAAATAGGCTTATCTTTATATTTTTGGAAGAAGTAAATTTTAGAGTCTTTCATCGCCCCAAACTCATACTTTTGTCCATCCAATACATAGTTCTTCAAAAAATCACTATACTTATCTTTGGATAATGATTTTGTATTTAAAAAGGGCTCTTTTAGCTTACTTTCTATCTTGTACATATTTTGTATATGCGCCGTTTGACTCTTTAAGGACTGTACATCTTCTTCTTTAAATGCCTTGTTTTCCGCCCTAATAAATGACTCTTTTTTCGGTTCTTTAGGGAAATTACCCATAGTAATTTTGTTTGCTTTTAATTCTTGATCTATCTTTGTTTCTGCAATAAGCTCCAACTGATTACTATCTTGCTTTTGAATGAATTGAAAAATGAGAAAGAGGTCCAAAACAAAAAAGGTCACAATAAATATGGTTTTAATCCGATCCCAATCCATTTAGTCCTCCCTCACTCCACTCATATATTTTTTGTTTACCCGCTTCATCTTCAACAAACTTTACATACCAAATTGGCTGTAGTCGAGCTACTTGTCCATCTAGTGATAATTTGTATCCAATACCAATGTCTTTAATGAATCGTTTATCTACCGCGGCATTATTTTCTAAGGATGCTATTACAACGTGACCTGATGGAAGAGTAACCTTCTGTTCTATACCTTTCGTATTTAAAGACAACAACGGTCTTTCATATTCCATTACTTCTTCTGATCCCCATACTTGTCTCAATTCAGCTAATCCATCTGTATTGAATACGGAATATCCATCTTCATGTAAACGGAATACCGTCTGTCCTTTATTCATATAGTCCAAACGATATGAATCCAAACTCCCACTGTGACCATTTACAAAATCAAAGCTTTTTTGTAAAAGCATTAAATTATCTGTCGTTTTCTCACTTGAAACAGAAGAATTTTTATACTTTAGCATATGACGATCGTTTTCAATCTCCATGGACCTAATACCATCTGTAAATGTTTCTTTCGATTTCTCGGTAATAGGGCTTAAATAACGTGGGTCACTAAAAAGAGCATTCTTAAATGTGTCGACCGCTAAATTAGATGAAATATATGTTATATTACTTAATTCTGTCGTTCCATCTGGTAAAAATAGCTTTTTCATATCATTAATTTGATAGTCAAAATAAGGTTTTGCCGATACTATAAATTGATTTTGTGCATTTACAATATCTTTTAAATACAAACCACTTAATTTTGCTTCATATATTCTAGAGTTATCGCCATCAGAAACAAAATTAATTTTAATTTCTTGATCCCTACTTCTAGAAGGGTCAAGAATAATTCGATTAAAATGTTTAGGCTTATCTATACTTTTTTCTTTCATATTAAACATAGATTTAACTGCATCAAATGGGATGTTGGTAGGAAAAACAAGTTCCATTTTCCCTTCACCATGCACATAAGAAAGGAAATCAGCCTTAGCAATCGATATCTCTTTGAAATCATGTAATTCCCCTGCTTCCAAAGGTTTATAGATTGATTCTATATCGCCCTCTCTTTTGCTCCCGTAATGATTTTTATCTTTATGCACGATGATAGAAGTAGGACGGACAACATCAGCGATTTTAGTTTGAGTAGTTCCTTCATTCCCCTGCACAAATTTTGCGTTTTGCATAGACGTGGAATCTGGCACATACGTCCATAAGTTAAAAGTAAGAAATAGGCTAATTACAACTAAATTAATTAAAACTATCGTTTTAACATTTTCCATACTCATTCCCAATCGTCCTCTTCATCCGCTGCCATTGGCAATGTGAAATAAATAGTTGTCCCTTTTCCTTCCTCACTCTTCGCCCAAATCGAGCCACCATGCGCCTCAATCATTTCTTTCGCAATTGCTAATCCAAGTCCTGTACCACCCATTTGTCTTGAACGTGCTTTATCTACGCGATAAAAACGTTCAAAGATTTTATCGACGTTTTCTTTTGGAATACCCATTCCTTGGTCACTTACACTAATCTCTAATAATTCCCCCCGATCACGTAAGCGATATGTTACTGTTCCACCTTCTGGTGAATACTTTAATGCATTCGAAATAATGTTATACAAAACTTGCGTAATTTTATCCGTATCCATATCAATAAATCGGGATTTCTTAGAGAAAGATCGTTTGAAACTTACGTTTTGCTCTTTAGACATTTCAAAACGATCAATAATGTTATTAAAGAAGTCAGTAAAGTCGACCCATTCTTTCATTAAACGATGTTCTGTACTATCAAGTTTAGAAAGTTGCAATAACGCATTTACAAGTCTAATCATTCTTTCTGTTTCTTCTTGTGTAACTGTTAAAAATTGCGGTGCAATATTCGGATCTTGCCACGCGCCGTCCGTAAGTGCCTCTAAGTAACTACGCATCGTTGTTAATGGCGTTCTTAATTCATGGGAAACGTTTGCCACAAACTCGCGGCGTTCCCTTTCTATACGCTCCTGCTCAGTTACATCATATAATACGGCAATTAAACCATTTGCTTTCCCTGTCTCTTTTTGAATAACAGAGAAACTAGCACGTAAAATATATGGCTCATTTCTCGTACTAAAATCTAATAAAACGGAATCAGGCTCTTCGTATAAATGATCGAGCGTAAATTCTTCTTGTATCCCTAATACTTCTAAAACAGATTGATCGAGCGCCGTTTCACGCGAAACATTTAGCATCTTTTCCGCAGGATCATTCAATAAAATAATGTCTCCTTTTCGGTCAGTAGCAATTACTCCATCTGTCATATGTGATAAAACGGATGATAATTTACGTCTTTCACTTTCAGTTGAAGAACGAGCTTGTTGTAATTTTTTTGATAAATTATTGAAAGATAATGCTAATTGTCCAATTTCATCATGGCTATGCACTTTTACTTTTCTTGAATAGTTCCCTTTTGCCATTTCAATCGCTTGTCTTCGCATATCTGAGATTGGTCTCGTAATCGTTTGAGCTAACAAAATTCCCAGTACAGCTGTTACGAGTAATGCAATAACGGTTCCAGTCGCAAAAATTTGATTAATATCCTTCATCTGTTTATAAACATCTTCCATAGATGCAACAATGTAAATAACACCAAGTGCATCCTTGCCGTTATCATCTAGAATAGGAGTAAGCATAACTTGTACACGATGGCCTGTACGACCATCCTTCTCAATTTTCACTTCTGGCTTTTTTTGTACCAATACCCGCTGAACAGCTATATCAGTTGATGTTCTATTTACCTTGTTTTGCTTTGACTCATCTGAAATAGCGAGTAACTTTCTATGCGAATCAAATACACTTACCTCTTGGATATCTTTCTTTCGATCAGAGGCAAATTTTCGAATTGAAGTTTTAATCGTTTCATCTGTTGATTCTGTTTCTGCTTTTGTATAACTTTTTTTAAACTCTTGTTTCAAGTTATATGCTAATAAGTTCGTTTGCTGCGTTAAAGAATCTCTAAAGCCTTGTACAAGACTCTTTTCTAACTCTCTTACAAAATATACCCCAATCACTTGCATAGCTATTAATATTAATAGCATATATATGAGTACAAATTTTAAATGAATAGATTGAAAAAAACCAACTTTCTTCATATACTATTCCTGCTCTGGGTCACGCAAGTAATACCCTACTCCACGTCTAGTTACAATTAAAGTAGGATGACTTGGATTATCTTCAATTTTTTCACGTAAACGACGCACTGTTACATCCACTGTACGCACATCTCCAAAATAGTCATAACCCCAAACTGTTTGCAATAAATGTTCACGAGTCATAACTTGTCCTAAATGTTTGGCTAAATAATGTAGTAGCTCAAATTCACGATGTGTAAGTTCAATATTTTCCTCACGTTTCGTTACACTATACGCATTTGAATTGATAACGATTGGTCCAATAACCATTTCCGTATTTTCTTCTTTTTCTGCAGCACCACCTTGTTGATGGCGACGTAAATTCGCCTTCACACGAGCAAGTAATTCCCTCGTACTAAATGGCTTCGTTACATAATCATCTGCTCCAAGCTCAAGCCCTAATACTTTATCAATTTCAGAGTCCTTTGCTGTAAGCATAATAATCGGCATTTCTGAGCTTTTACGTATTTCACGGCAAACCTCTAAGCCATCCTTACCTGGTAGCATAATATCTAATAAAACCATATCTGGCTGCTCTTCATTCGCTTTTTCAATCGCTTCATCACCATCATGCGCCATTACAATTTCAAAACCTTCTTTTTCTAGGTTGAACTTCAAAATATCCGCAATCGGCTTTTCATCATCAACTACTAAAATTTTCTTTCCCATCATCGTCTATTTCCTCCTTATAAAGTGAAACTTTAATCGGTGTTGGTTTTCTTCATCCCACACCTAACTTCTTTACCTTCGCTGAATTTTGGGGTGGGGTCTTACTGCTCGGCAAATAGCGGGTAAAAATATGGTCAATATCCCTAAACACATTGATGTCTACATAGTATGTCCCTATATGACCGCATCTTTTGCTTAAGTACTTTCTCCTCTATTCTCACAGACTCATGTATGATCCACTTTTACACGGAATCCTATACGATCTATAGAAAAACCTCTAGCTTCAACTGCTAGAGGCTTCTCATTCTATTTTAAAATAACTACTCACTTTTGTAAAATTACACAAATAAAAAGGATATTAAGTGGGCCCACTTAATATCCTGAGAGTGGCTCGGGACGGAATCGAACCGCCGACACGAGGATTTTCAGTCCTCTGCTCTACCGACTGAGCTACCGAGCCAAAACTATATATAAAACCACTAATGGTGGTATAAACAAAAGTGGCGGTCCCGACCGGGGTCGAACCGGCGATCTCCTGCGTGACAGGCAGGCATGTTAACCACTACACCACGGGACCAAAAATGAACATAAAAAAACATGACCCGTACGGGATTCGAACCCGTGTTACCGCCGTGAAAGGGCGGTGTCTTAACCACTTGACCAACGGGCCACGAAAAATAAAATGGTGAGCCATGAAGGATTCGAACCTTCGACCCTCTGATTAAAAGTCAGATGCTCTACCAACTGAGCTAATGGCTCATACTCACCAACGTCATATTTTCGTGACGACA
This sequence comes from Bacillus sp. N5-665, assembly GCF_022637375.2. Taxonomy (NCBI): domain Bacteria; kingdom Bacillati; phylum Bacillota; class Bacilli; order Caryophanales; family Bacillaceae; genus Bacillus; species Bacillus sp. N5-665. The sequence goes on along the minus strand of NZ_CP093325.1, from coordinate 22,496 downwards.
AGATGTATCATAACATGTTTTCTTTGTTTTTTGCAATACCTTTTTTTATTTTTTTATAAAAGATAAGAAAAAACTCATGCGGACATGAGTTTTTTCTCAAAAATATCAATTAAGCTTCGTATACGTTACGAACAATATTTGTTTGGTTACGATCTGGTCCAACTGAGAACATAGATAATTGAATTCCTGTTAACTCAGAAACACGTTCTACGTATTTTCGTGCATTTTCAGGAAGCTCGTCTAATGATTTTACACCAGTAATATCTTCTGTCCAACCTGGAAGCTCTTCGTATACAGGCTCACATTTCGCTAAAATGTTTAAGTTTGCTGGAACTTCATCGATAACTTCGCCATTGTATTTGTAAGCAACACAAATTTTAAGAGTCGGAATACCTGTTAGAACGTCGATAGAATTTAATGATAAATCTGTTAAACCACTAACACGACGTGCATGTCTTACAACAACGCTATCGAACCAACCTACGCGGCGTGGACGACCAGTTGTCGTTCCATACTCACGACCAACTTCACGAATTTGATGACCAATTTCATCATGAAGCTCAGTAGGGAAAGGACCATCACCTACGCGGCTTGTATATGCTTTACACACACCTACAACGCGAGTAACTTTCGCAGGACCAACTCCAGTTCCAACTGTTACACCACCAGCAATCGGGTTAGAAGATGTAACGAACGGGTACGTACCGTGGTCGATATCAAGCATAACACCTTGTGCACCTTCAAATAATACACGGTGATTGTTATCTAGTGCATCATTTAATACAACAGACGTATCACATACATATTGCGCGATTTGTTGTCCGTACTCGAAGTACTCTTCGAAGATTTCTTCTAAACTGAAACCTTCTGTATCGTACATTTTTTCAAATAAACGATTTTTTTCTACTAAATTGCGCTCAAGCTTTTCTTTAAATGCTTCACGGTCTAAAAGATCAGCCATACGAATACCAATACGAGCAGCTTTATCCATATATGCAGGACCGATACCTTTTTTCGTTGTACCGATTTTATTATCACCTTTACTTGCTTCTTCTAATTCATCTTGTTTTAAGTGATAAGGTAAAATAACGTGCGCACGGTTACTTACACGTAAATTATCAGTACTTACACCACGATCGTGTAAGTATTTTAACTCTTCAAGTAATGCTTTCGGATCTACTACTAAGCCATTTCCGATTACACAAATTTTCTCTTTATAGAAAATACCAGATGGAATTAAGTGTAATTTATATTTAACTCCGCCGAAAACAATTGTATGTCCCGCGTTATTTCCACCTTGATATCTTGCAACTACTTCCGCATGCTCAGAAAGAAAATCAGTGATTTTACCTTTTCCTTCGTCGCCCCATTGTGTTCCTACAACTACTACTGAAGACATTATTAAAGCACCTCCGCGATTTTCAAACGATCTATTCAAACAATATAATTGTACCAAAACCGAAAAAGAAGTCAACCAAAAAGCGAACATTTTTTTATTAAAAAACATTTTCGTTCGTAAGAATTATATTTTCACATTATGAAAGCCTTATCTTTCCTATAAAAAAAAAGAAACACATCTTATTATAAGAAATGCGTTTCTTTTTTATACTATCTTTATGCAGGCGGCGCATGTCCATCCTCGAAGCGACGTTCTAAGTTAACGAACTTATTGAATTCTTTAACGAATGCGAGCTCTACTGAGCCTACAGGACCATTACGCTGCTTTGCAATAATAATTTCAATCGTATTTTTATTTTCCGTTTCTCGGTCATAGTAATCTTCACGATATAAGAAGGCTACAATATCAGCATCCTGCTCGATACTTCCCGATTCACGAATATCAGACATCATCGGACGTTTATCTTGACGAGATTCTACACCACGAGATAACTGTGACAAGGCAATAACAGGCACTTGCAATTCACGCGCAATCCCTTTTAATGTACGAGAAATCTCAGATACTTCCTGCTGACGGTTTTCTCCTGATTTCCCACTTCCTTGAATAAGCTGTAAATAGTCAATCAAAACCATCCCAAGGCCTTGTTCTTGCTTTAATCTACGACATTTCGCTCGAATCTCATTTACTTTAATCCCTGGTGTATCATCAATATAGATACCAGCATTAGAAAGGCTACCCATCGCCATTGTTAATTTCGCCCAATCATCAGAAGTTAATGAACCGGTACGAAGTCTTTGTGCATCAATATTTCCTTCTGCACAAAGCATACGCATAACAAGCTGATCAGAGCCCATCTCTAGACTAAAAATCGCTACATTTTCATCCGTTTTCGTCGCTACGTTTTGTGCGATATTTAATGAAAATGCGGTTTTCCCTACTGACGGACGTGCCGCTACGATGATTAAATCATTTCGTTGGAAACCTGCGGTCATCTTATCTAATTCAGTAAATCCAGTTGGTATCCCAGTAACTTCACCTTTTTGATTATGCAAAAGTTCAATTTTATCGTAAGCATCTACAAGAACATCTTTAATGTTTTGGAATGCTTTTGCATTCGTTTGGTGAGATACTTCTAATATTTTTTTCTCAGCCTCATTTAAAAGGCCATCCACGTCATCTTCTCTCTCATACCCATCAGATACGATATGAGTCGCCGTTCGAATCAAACGACGTAACAGCGCCTTTTCAGCGATGATTCGTGCATAATATTCTACGTTAGCAGCAGTTGGAACAACTTCTGCTAATTCTGCTAAGTAAGAAACCCCACCAACTTCTTCTAATAATCCTTGATCAGCCATTGCTGATGTCATTATTACTAAGTCAATCGGTTCTCCTTTATCAGATAACCCAAGCATGACTTCAAAAATCTTTTGATGTTTCGTTCGATAAAATGAGTCAGGTACCAATAGTTCCGATGCTGACGTTAATGCATCTTGATCAATTAATATGGCCCCTAAAACCGCCTGCTCAGCCTCTATATTATGTGGAGGGGTACGATCAGCCATTACATCACTCATACGCAATCCTCCTTGCTTAACCTATTTTTATTGTTCACTAACATGAACTTTTACTGTTGCAGTTACTTGCGGATGCAACTTCACAGTAACGTTTGTATAGCCTAATGCACGAATCGCATCATCCATTTCAAATTTACGTTTATCAAGTTTAATTTTATGTGATTTTTGCATTGCATCTACGATTTGTTTACTTGTGATTGAACCGAATAGACGGCCACCTTCTCCAGATTTCGCCTTTACTTCTACAGTTAGTTTTTCTAACGTTTCTTTCAACTCTTTTGCATTTTCAACCTCTGCTGCTGCATCTTTTTCTTCTTTTCGCTTTTGAGCTTCTAAAGTTTTCATACTGCTATTTGTCGCTTCAGCAGCTAATCCTTGTTTTAGTAAGAAGTTATTTGCATAACCATCTGGTACGTTTTTTATTTCCCCTTTTTTCCCTTTACCTTTTACGTCTTTTAGAAAAATTACTTTCATGATTGTGTGCCTCCCTGTAAATAGTCATCAATAACAAATCGAAGCTTCTCCTCAGCTTCATCTACTGTAACATTTTTCATTTGTGTGGCTGCATTCGTTAAATGCCCGCCACCGCCTAAATTCTCCATAATTAGCTGCACGTTCACTTCACCTAAAGACCTGCCGCTAATTCCAATGAAATTCTCGCCACGTTTCGCAATAACAAATGACGCAATAATTCCTGTCATTGTTAATAATGTGTCCGCTGATTGCGCGATAAGCACTTGATCGTAGTAATCATCACTATCAACTTTTGCAATCGCAATTCCATTTGTATAAATGTACGCATTTTTAATAGCTTTTGCAACCCGTAAATACTGATCCATATCTTCTTTTAAAAGCTCTTGTACAAGTACAGTATCTGCACCATGTGAGCGTAAATAAGAAGCGGCATCAAACGTACGAGCACCCGTGCGGAATGTAAAGCTTTTCGTATCAACAATAATACCAGCTAACAATGCTGTTGCTTCTAACATTGTCATTTTTAAATTTTTCGGTTGGTATTCCAGTAATTCTGTAACAAGTTCTGCCGTGGAAGAAGCATATGGCTCCATGTAAACAAGCAATGGATCTTCAATAAAATCTTCTCCTCGGCGATGATGGTCAATAACAACTACGTTTTCAATTTTGTGTAACAGCTTTTCTTCCATCACCATTGAAGGTTTATGCGTATCAACAACAACAAGTAAAGAATCATCATTTGCAAATTCCATCGCTTGTCCTGGTGTAATAAAGTGCGACCATAACTCTTCGTTTTGTTTCACTTTATCCATCAAACGCTTAATTCCCTTATCAGAATCATTTTCATCTAACACAATATATCCTTTGCGCTCATTTAATTGTGCTACCTTTAAAATACCAATCGCAGCACCAATTGCGTCCATATCAGGAGCCCTATGCCCCATTATAATGACATTACTACTTTCTAACACTAAATCCTTTAATGCATGCGAAATAACTCTGGCACGTACACGAGTACGTTTTTCAACTGGATTTGTCTTACCACCATAAAACTTAACTTTACCTGTCGCTTGTTTAATAGCTACTTGATCTCCACCACGGCCAAGCGCAAGGTCTAAACCGGACTGAGCCATTGCCCCAAGCTCTGATAAAGGTAAATCACCTGATCCAACACCTACACTTAAGGTGAGTGGTATATTCCTTTTGGATGTTTCTTCACGCACCTGATCTAAAATGCTAAACTTCCCTTTCTCCATCTGTGCTAAAATACTCTCATTTAGTACAACGAAGAATCTTTCTGAAGATGCACGTTTTAAATATGCCCCATACTTAACGGCCCATTCATTTAGTCGTGATGTTACAAGACTTGTTATATTCGTACGTAATTGATCATCTAACCCTTGTGTAACCTCATCATAATTATCTAAATAAATAACAGCCAAAACAGTGCGTTGATCCTCGTACATCTTTTCAATCTCTGTTTGTTCCGTTACATCAAAGAAATAAATTAACTTTTCTTCTTTCCTTACAAAAACGCGAAACTTTCGGTTATTTAAAGAGACTATATCATCGGAAGTTTCTCCCTTAATAAAAAGAAGTAACGTTTCTGATACATCATAAAGATGCCATCCAGCTAATGCATGCTGTCCTAGACATGAAGATAAATAAGGATTCGCCCAATCAATCCCATAATCCTTATTGTATAACAAAATACCAATCGGCATTTGGTTAAACGCTTCATTACTCACTTTCTTTACTCTTGTAATCATATCTGTCGTATATTTTTCGAAATTCCTTTGAAAGGTCAGTTCAAAACGTATAACAACAAAAAGTACAATGCAAAAAATAAAAAAGGTGGATATCCCCATAATTAAATGAAAATAACAGAGGATCGCAATGAGCACAAGCACGAAAAATGCCAATACATAAACAGGATATAAAAACCACTGTTTCTTATAAAATTCAGGCATGTATACAACTCCTATAAAGTAAAACTAACTCTCCTTCCAGTTAGTTAAACAGATTAAAATAGTATAAGGAATATTACTTTATCCTCCTATTTTAGTACGCAATGAAATCCCTAAATCAATTATACCTAAGATTGTCACAAGAGGAAACAGCATCGGAATAAACATGCAGACAATAAAACTAATAATAGGAACTCCTTTCGTAAAACCTTTCCTATGCGCTATAAAAGCGATAAATGTCAGACCTTGTAGTACTAGTAGTAAAGCAAATATGACATATAGGTTAGAAAATACCATATGTAAATATGATGTCGGTTCTACTTTTATAAAAGTTGATAGCAAAATAAATATAACGTAATACCAAACAATACTCTTTGGTAATTGTATATCTTTAAATTTAGGCCAAGGTATAACGTCATGCTTTAGTTTTCTCAAAACACTACCTGATATCATAACTGTAATCCAAGAAAAACATACCGAGACCATTACAAGCAAACTTGGGAATAATGTTTGTAACACATCATTAAATTGTGCAAATAATTCTTTTTGCTCTTTACTAATAGGCATACCAGCAGTAGTGACTATTTTTTCACTTTGCGCCATACTTTCATTAAGCATATTTTGCATTTGCTTCATTAAATCTATGTTAAAAAACTTTATACTTGCAACATAAATGAGCATAATAGCAATTAAGTACGCAAGCGTCCCCGCCATCAAAATTTCTACCGGTTTTTTTTGTTTTTTATACATATATCCTAAAACGATACCTATCAATCCAAACATAGTTGTCTTTACTAGGTTCATCGGTTGACTGACAATAACAGTAATAAAAAGCGCCGCTGTAAAAATTACAAAGGCATTAGATAATCTATATCTTATCGTTAGCAATATAAACGGCAATGGCAACGCAAACGTTACAACTCTACCTAAAATTGGAACATACATAGATATAAGCAATAACATTGCATATATCGCTAACAGTGCTGCACCCTCAGTAATAAATTTCGTATTTTTCATTATCTAACCTCTCTTTCAAAAAAGAAAAGCATAGCAAAATGCACAGTAGAGTCCGACTCTACTGTGCATTTCATACGCTATTATTCACCAACATATGGTAAAAGTGCCATTTGACGAGCACGTTTAATTGCAACTGTAAGTTTGCGTTGGTATTTTGCGCTTGTTCCTGTTACACGACGAGGTAAAATTTTACCACGCTCAGAAACGAAACGTTTTAATAAATCAACATCTTTATAGTCAATGCGAGTGATGCCGTTAGATGTGAAGAAACACACCTTACGACGTTTCGCACGTCCACCTTTGCGTCCTGCCATGTCTATTCCCTCCATTCTTTGTTAAAAATAGCCGATTTATACCACTAAAATGGTAAATCGTCGTCCGAAATGTCAATCGGTTGACCAACATTCGAAAATGGATCGTCATTCTTTGTAAATCCAGAGTTACCAGTGTTACCTGAGTTACCACCTGGATTACTAGACTGACCAAACGGGTTAGAGCTTTGGTTACCGAAACCAGCTCCTGATGGTTGCTGATTGAATGAACCACGTTGCTCCCCACCGCCATTACGCGGCTCTAAAAATTGTACGCTCTCCGCAAGAACTTCTGTTACATATACACGTTTACCATCTTGTCCATCGTAATTACGAGTTTGAAGACGTCCGTCTACGCCTGCTAAGCTACCTTTTTTCAAATAATTTGCCACGTTTTCTGCTTGTTTACGCCATATTACACAATTAATAAAGTCAGCTTCACGCTCACCTTGTTGATTCGCAAATGCGCGATTCACAGCTAACGTAAAAGTAGCTACTGCAACACCATTGGGCGTGTAACGTAAGTCAGGGTCCTTAGTTAAACGACCAACGAGGATAACACGATTCATCAATCGAACCACTCTCCCTTATATATCAATTATTTTTCTTCTTCTTTAACAACGATATGACGAAGGATATCTTCGTTGATCTTAGCTAAACGGTCGAATTCGTTAATCGCTTCTGCGTTAGAGTTCACGTTTAAGATCATGTAGAAACCTTCACGTAAGTCGTTGATTTCGTAAGCTAAACGACGCTTACCCCACTCTTTCGTGTTAATGATTTCTGCACCATTGTTTGTTAAAACACCTGCGAAACGTTCAACTAAAGCTTTTTGAGCTTCTTCTTCAACGCCAGGACGAATGATGTACATAATTTCGTACTTTCTCATTACACTTTCACCTCCTTTTGGTCTAAACGGCCCATAATGGGCAAGGAGCAATTAATTTATAGTAATTACTCACGAGTTTAGATTATATCATAGTAAGTTAGATGAATCAACTCACCCATACATAAAAAACTTGGCAAAAACATAATATATTTGCCAAGTTCATATCTTTATTTTTCCTAGGAAATATTAAATTAAACGTTGAAGCGGAAGTGCATAACGTCTCCGTCTTTTACGATATACTCTTTTCCTTCTAAACGAACTTTACCAGCTTCTTTTGCAGCTGTCATAGAACCGTTTGTCATTAAATCTTCGTAAGAAACTGTTTCTGCACGAATAAATCCACGCTCAAAGTCTGTATGAATTACGCCAGCACATTGTGGTGCTTTCATACCTTGTTTAAACGTCCATGCACGCACTTCTTGCACACCTGCTGTGAAGTAAGTAGCAAGTCCTAATAAATCATATGCAGCACGAATTAATTGATCTAAACCAGATTCTTCAATGCCTAGTTCTTCAAGGAATACTTTTTTCTCTTCCTCGTCTAGCTCAGCGATTTCTTCTTCGATTTTTGCACATACAACGATTACTTGAGAATTTTCATTTGCAGCAAATTCTTTTACCATTTGTACGTATTTGTTTTCAGAAGGATCGATAATATCGTCCTCACTTACGTTTGCTACATATAACATTTCTTTCGTTGTAAGTAAATGAAGACCTTTAACAATCTTCATTTGCTCTTCTGTAAATTCAACAGTACGAGCTGGTTTTCCCTCTTCAAAAGCCTCTTTTAAGCGAACTAAAATTTCATGCTCATATACCGCTTCTTTATCTTTTTGTCTTGCTAATTTCGCAACACGTTCGATACGTTTATCAACAGACTCTAAATCCGCTAAGATTAGCTCTAAGTTGATTGTTTCAATATCATCGATCGGATCTACTTTCCCTGAAACGTGTGTAATGTTTTCGTCTTCAAAACAACGAACAACTTGGCAAATTGCATCTACTTGGCGAATGTGAGATAAGAATTTATTTCCTAAACCTTCACCTTTACTAGCACCTTTTACGATACCTGCAATATCAGTAAACTCAAATACAGTCGGAACAGTTTTTTTCGGTTCTACTAATTCCGTTAATTTATTTAAACGCTCATCTGGTACTTCTACAATCCCTACGTTTGGATCAATTGTACAGAATGGATAGTTTGCAGATTCTGCTCCTGCTTGTGTAATTGCATTAAATAAAGTTGACTTCCCTACGTTAGGTAATCCAACAATCCCAGCCGTTAATCCCATATTTTTCACTCCTATGTCTCAATCTTTCATCATTATAGATAGTAACGAAAAAAATGACAAGTTTCCTCCAAACGAAAAAAGTAACAGCTACCCATTGCAACTGTTACTTTCTCTCTATTCTTCGTGCTTCACAAGTATTTTTTTCACCTTACGATCAAATTCTCTTCGAGGAATCATTACTGAATGGTCACATCCCTCGCACTTAATGCGGATATCCATTCCCATACGAATAATCTTCCAGCGATTCTCACCACATGGGTGGGCTTTCTTCATTTCCACAACATCGTACAAGTTATACTGCTTTTGCTCCATTCTCCAAACCCCTCTCCATACTAAATTGCTTTTCCACTCACCAATTCTTCACGATTATATAAAACCATACGTGGATATGGAATTTCAATTCCATGTAAATCTAGACGATTTTTAATTTCTTTACGAAGGGCTCTTGCAACAACCGCATGTTGCATCGGCTCTACTTCCGCAATAACACGTAATATAACTTCTGATGCAGCCAATGTTTGCACACCTAATAACTGAGGCTTTGTTACCATTTGCGCATACTGTGCAGGTAATTCTTCTAATAACTCTTCAATGACCTGCTCCGCTTTCGCTATGTCAGCCTCATACGAAATGGATACATCAACAAATGCTACACTATTACTAACTGAATAGTTTGTAACTTGAATGATACTTCCGTTTGGTAAAGTATGAATTTCGCCTGTCCAGCTCTTTACTTTTGTTGTACGAAGTCCAATTTCTAGAACGACACCTTCAAACTGACCAATTTTCACATAGTCACCTACTGAAAATTGATCTTCTAGCAAAATAAATAACCCCGTAATAACATCTTTCACTAAACTTTGAGCACCAAATCCGACTGCTAAACCAATTACCCCGGCACCCGCTAATAAACCAGATGCATTAATATTAAACACACCCAAAATCGCAATTAACATAATGAACATAACAACGTATGCCACAATATTTTCAAGTAACTTCGCTACTGTAACTGTACGACGTTCTGAAATTTGAATTGGCGAACGGCTTCCCATACGAAACGCATTTCGTACAATTGCACGCGCAACTCGCACAATAATTGCACCAAGTATTAAAATAACGACTATTTTTAGTGATTTCACACCTATATTCGTCCAATCAATGGACTCAAACCATTTCAACGCTAAATCCATATACCTCTACCTCTCCAACTAAAATTCCTTTTTAATTATCCTTCTCATTGTATCAGAAGTCACCCTGATTTCCGCAAAAATTTTATGACTTTAATTGTATTTGTTAACTTCCGTGCAGGTATAAAATGGAACGAATATATATATACTAGTACTATTATTTCCGTTTTCACTCAAGTTTTACAGGAAATACGCACTTATAGTTTTCCATTTTACTCACCATATAACATATTTTGAAAATTTATTAAAAGGATGGATGCTTCATGAATATTGGAAGTTTTCGCTTACCCTTTTTCGAAAAAGAAACTCAAAATGTTATGCACCAAGACGTAGAAGCCTCCGAGACAATTAGTAACTTCTTACTTTCCCATATTCCTATTAAAACAAATATACCGATTATTCTCGTTTGTATCGGAACAGATCGTTCTACAGGCGATGCACTCGGTCCGTTAGTCGGTACGAAACTAGAACAAGTAGGAATTAAAAACTTCCAAGTGTTCGGCACACTAGATGAGCCAGTGCATGCGCTAAATTTAGAAGAAAGAATTCAAAATATACAGAAAGATAATCCTACTTCATTTATAATTGCGGTTGATGCCTGTTTAGGGAAGTCTCAAAGCATCGGTTCCATCACTACCGGAATGGGGCCTAGTAAACCTGGAGCTGCGATGAACAAAAAATTACCTGCAGTTGGTGATTTACATATTCATGGCATCGTAAATCTAAATGGTTTTATGGAGTTTTTCGTCCTGCAAAATACAAGATTAAGTTTAGTCATGAAAATGGCTGATGTAATTGCACAAAGTATAAAAGAAACAGACCAAAAATTATCTGTATTAAAAAAAGCAAACCATCTATAAATAATAAGATGGTTTGCTTTTTAGTTTTTCTGCGCTAATAATTCTAAAATACGATTTAAATCTTCTTTATTAAAAAATTCAATTTCGATTTTACCTTTTTCTTTTTTCGTTTCTTTAATTTTCACATCTGTGCCAAACTTTTCCCTTAAGAACGTTTCGCGTTCTACAAAAAATATGTTTCTCTCTTTTTTCACTTGTTTTGTTTCACGTGAAACGCGTTGATTAATCTCCTGAACAATTTTCTCTAATTGACGAACATTTAATCCTTCTTTTTCGATTCGTTTCAATAAAGATTTCAATTGTTCTTCATCTTTTATCGTAAGCAAAGTTCTCCCATGAGCCATTGAAAGTTGCCCATTTGCAATCATATCTTGCACAAATGGAGGGAGGCTTAATAAACGCGTATAATTTGCAATGTAAGGTCTGCTCTTACCAAGACGTTTTGCTAATTGTTCTTGCGTTACATTTAGCTCATTCATTAACATTTGATATGCCATTGCTTCTTCCATTGGGTTTAAATCTTCTCGTTGTAAGTTTTCAAGCAATGCAAATTCCATCATTTGCTGCTCATTTAATTGTCTTACAACGGCAGGTACCTTTTCGAGCCCCGCCTCTTTGGCAGCACGATATCTTCTTTCACCTGCAACAATTTCATATCCTTTAATACTCTTCCTAGCAATTAACGGTTGCAATATGCCGTGCTCTTTAATAGAGGCCGATAATTCTTGAATTGCCTCTTTATTAAAGTGTTTACGTGGTTGATATGGATTCGGTCTTAATTCAGTTATCACGATCTCCTGAATTGCCTCTTCTTCTTTCACATCTAAATCAGGAAAAAACACATTAATTCCTCTTCCTAATCCTTTAGCCACCTGCAATCACTTCCTCTGCTAAATCTATATATACTTCTGCCCCTCTTGATTTAGCGTCATACTGCATAATTGGTTTCCCATGACTTGGTGCTTCACTTAAACGAACATTACGAGGAATAATCGAACGGTATACTTTATCCCTAAAGTATTTTTTCACTTCATCTATAACCTGAATCCCTAAATTCGTACGGGCATCCAACATCGTTAGCAATACACCTTGAATTGCTAGATTTTTATTTAAGTGCTTTTGCACAAGTCGAACTGTATTTAATAGCTGACTTAATCCTTCTAGTGCGTAATATTCGCATTGAACAGGAATAATAACAGAATCTGCTGCGGTTAACGCATTAATCGTTAATAACCCTAAGGACGGGGGACAGTCGATAATAATATAGTCATATTCATCACGAACTGGCTGTAATGCCCTTTGTAAACGTACTTCCCGGGAAATAGTCGGTACCAATTCAATTTCAGCACCTGCCAATTGAATTGTAGCGGGTAGAACATCTAAGTTTTCAGTTGCGGTTTTCCGTATAACCCCTTGAACATCTGCATCTTCCACAAGAACATTGTAAATACATTGATCTAATTCGGATTTTTCAATTCCCACACCAGTCGTTGCATTTCCTTGAGCGTCAATATCTACAAGAAGGACCTTTTTACCTACTTGTGCCAATCCAGCCCCTAAATTAACAGATGTTGTTGTTTTTCCAACGCCACCTTTTTGATTGGCAATAGCAATGATTTTTCCCATGATGTCACCTACTTTCAACCTTTCTATCTTATTCTAGTAACAATTACGTTTATTGTAACATGAAATAAAAGTTTTTCTTTTACGTCCTTATTAAACTTCAAAATTTATTTCTAAACTCCTTCTTCATCTAACAAGAAAATATAGTAAAAGAGACCTATCCAATAGGATAAGGTCTCTAACACGCCATTATTATTTTTTCTTCGGAATTTTAATTGTAATTTGATAGTATTCATCAAATTCTTCTTCCGCAGAATTAACATTTAAACCACTGTCAGCAACCATTTGTAATGACTGCCTAATTGTATTCATGGCAATTCTCGTATCTCGACTTACTGCTTTTTGCTTTGCCTTACGCTTCGGTTTGGCTTCCTCTAGTAATTTCGCAATTCGTTCCTCTGTTTGCTTTACATTCAGTTGTTTCTCTACAATTTCCTGTAAAACCTTCAGTTGTAATTCCTCATTCTTTAAAGGAATGAGCGCGCGGGCATGACGTTCTGTAATGCTTTTTTCTAATAACGCACGTTTTATTTCTTCAGGCAACTTTAACAATCGCAACTTATTTGCGATTGTGGATTGTCCTTTTCCAAGTCGTTGTGCCAATGCTTCTTGTGTTAAATTATGTAACTCAATTAGCTTTTGATATGCCACAGCTTCCTCGATTGCTGTTAGTTCCTCACGTTGCAAGTTTTCAATTAAAGCTACAGAAGCTGTCTCTGTATCATTTAAGTTCTTTATAATTGCAGGAACCTTTTCCCACCCTAACTTTGTTGCCGCACGGAAACGCCTTTCTCCAGCGATAATCTCGTACTTGTCATCCTCATATTGCCTCACAACAATTGGCTGAATCAGTCCGTGTGTACGAATCGTTAGTGCTAGCTCTTCAATTCGCGCATCATCAAAAACTGTTCGTGGTTGATAACGGTTAGGGGTAATATTTACTATCGGAATTTCTTGTATTTCTTCATATACCTTTTTATCTATTTCTTCATGGCTTTCGTCTTGTAATTCGAATTCGCTCTCTTTATCTCCAAAGCCAAATAAACGAGAAAACGTATTTTTCATACATATTCCACCACCTTTTAGGCCTATTGACTATTCTCCATAAAATGTTTCCTATGAAACATTTACGTTTTCATTTATATAATTTAATCTTACGTCTAATAAGATTTATTTTTCAATAGGTAATTTATTGGGTGTTCCCGGTTTGCGTGGATATTTCTTTGGTGTCTTGCGCTTTTTCTCGATTAATAAAATATTACGTTCGCTTTCTTCAAACGGTAATTGGAACGTAGACATTTCTTTTAAATTCCCGCCTAGCACCTCTAAAGCATACTTGCCATTTTCAATTTCTTCGTTTGCTGCGGCACCTTTCATTGCAATGAACGTTCCCCCAACTTTTACAAGTGGTAAACATAGCTCACTCAATACCGAAAGACGCGCAACTGCACGTGCCATTACAATATCGTACGATTCACGTACACCTTCTTTTTTCCCAAATGTTTCAGCACGATCGTGACAAAACGCAACGTCACCTAATTCCAACTTTTGTGCTAAATGATTTAAGAAGTTAATACGTTTTTGCAATGAGTCTACAATTGTTACTTTTAAGTGCGGGAAACAGATTTTCAAAGGAATACTTGGGAATCCAGCTCCTGCGCCAACATCACAAATTGAGAATGGTTCTGAAAAATCATAATAAAAAGCAGCCGTAATGGAATCAAAAAAGTGTTTTAAATATACTTCCTCTTTCTCCGTAATAGCCGTTAAGTTCATTTTTTCATTCCACTCTACTAATGTTTCAAAGTAGATTGCGAACTGCTCTAACTGTCTAGAAGAGAGGGTGATACCCTTCTCTTCTAGCATAGATTGAAATTGTTCTATGTTCATCTAACAATATCTCCTTACTATTTATTGGTTCGATACTCGCGCAATTTTTCCTTGTTCAATATACACAAGTAAAATAGAAACATCCGCTGGATTCACGCCAGAAATACGTGAAGCCTGCCCCATTGAAAGTGGACGAACATCTTTCAATTTCTGTCTCGCTTCTGAGGCAAGGCTAGAAATTGCATCATAATCAATATCCACAGGGATTTTTTTGTTTTCCATTTTCTTCATACGCTCTACTTGCTGTAAAGATTTTTCGATATATCCTTCGTACTTAATCTGAATTTCAACTTGTTCTGTAATTTCATCACTTAATTCTACTTCACTTGGTACTAAAAGATGAATATGCTCATATGTCATCTCTGGACGACGTAATAAGTCACTTGCACGTATTCCATCTTTCAATTCACTTCCGCCAATACTACGAATTAATTCTTGAACTTCAGGACGTGGTTTAATAATAATGCTGCTTAAACGTTCCTTTTCCTGTTCAATTTTTAATTTTTTATTTGTAAATCGCTCATAACGCTCTTCTTTAATTAATCCAATTTCACGACCAACTTCAGTTAAACGAAGATCAGCATTATCGTGGCGTAATAATAGGCGATATTCTGCACGAGACGTTAATAGGCGATATGGTTCATTTGTACCTTTCGTTACAAGATCATCAATTAAAACACCAATATAAGCATCCGCGCGACCTAAAATAACTTCTTTTTTACCTAAAGAACGACATGCTGCATTAATCCCAGCCATAAGCCCTTGTCCTGCCGCCTCTTCGTAACCAGAAGTTCCGTTAATTTGTCCTGCTGTATATAAATTTTTAATTTTTTTCGTTTCAAGTGTTGGCCATAGTTGTGTTGGCACAATTGCATCATATTCAATTGCATAACCTGTACGCATCATTTCAACGTTTTCTAGGCCAGGTATTGTTCTAAGCATATCACGTTGCACATCTTCTGGTAAGCTTGTGGATAAACCTTGTACATACACTTCTTGTGTATTACGTCCTTCTGGCTCTAAGAAAATTTGATGACGTGGTTTATCATTAAATCTTACTACTTTGTCTTCAATTGAAGGACAATATCTAGGTCCTGTTCCCTTAATCATACCAGAATACATAGCTGAGCGATGTAGGTTTTCATCTATTAAACGATGTGTTTCCGTACTTGTATACGTCAACCAACATGGAATTTGATCCATAATAAATTTTGTCGTTTCAAAAGAGAAAGCTCGTGGTTTATCATCACCTGGCTGAATTTCTGTTTTACTGTAATCAATCGTATTACTATTTACACGCGGAGGCGTACCTGTTTTAAATCTAACAAGATCAAATCCAAGCTCCTCTAAATGTTCGGATAAAGTTATAGATGGTTGTTGATTATTCGGACCGCTCGAATATTTTAAACCTCCCATAATAATCTCACCGCGTAAAAATGTTCCAGTCGTAATTACAACTGTTTTGGCTGTATATTCAGCACCAGCTTGCGTAACTACCCCTTTACATTCGCCATCTTCGACGATTAAACGCTCAACCATTCCTTGGAACAACGTTAAATTTGGTGTTTCTTCAATTGTTTTCTTTAATTCATGCTGGTAAGAGAACTTATCTGCTTGTGCGCGAAGCGCGCGTACAGCTGGTCCTTTACCTGTATTTAACATACGCATTTGAATATACGTTTTATCAATGTTGCGTCCCATTTCTCCGCCTAATGCATCAATTTCCCGAACAACAATCCCTTTTGCTGGTCCACCAACAGAAGGGTTACATGGCATAAACGCTACCATATCTAAATTAATTGTTAACATTAATGTTTTGGAGCCCATTCGTGCTGCCGCAAGACCAGCTTCACATCCTGCATGACCTGCACCGATTACTATGACATCGTATGAACCGGCATTGTATCCCATTGTTTATTCCTCCTAATAATCTCTATCCTTCTAAAACATCGCTATATTATTTTCCTAAACAAAATTGAGAGAACAACTGGTCAATTAGGCTTTCATGGACGGTATCACCAGTAATTTCACCAAGTATTTCCCACGTTCTTGTTAAATCAATTTGCACCATATCAATTGGAACACCATTTTCTATCGCCTCAATTGCATCTCCAATTGTTTTTCCTGCTTGTGTTAATAATCCAATATGTCTCGCGTTAGAAACATATGTCACATCTGCAGAATCAATTGTTCCTTCAAAGAATAAATCAGCTATTGCCTTTTCAAGCTCATCTATTCCTTGTTCCTCAATTAACGATGTTGTAATAATACGATTTCCCGCTGCCAATTCTGTAACACGTTCCATATCGATTACTTGCGATAAATCTGTCTTATTTACAATAATAATGAAATCTTTTCCTTGTACGGCACGGAATAGATCTTCATCCTCATGCGTTAAAGCCTCGCTATAATTAACGACAACTAACACTAAATCAGCTTGGCTCATCATTTCTTTTGAACGCTCTACACCAATTCGTTCAACAACATCTTCTGTTTCACGAATACCGGCTGTATCTATAAGTTTAAGTGGTACACCACGCACATTAACGTACTCTTCAATAACATCACGAGTTGTTCCTGCAATATCAGTTACAATTGCCTTTTTCTCCTGAACAAGACTATTTAATAGCGATGACTTCCCAACGTTAGGTCTACCGATGATTGCAGTAGCAATACCTTCACGTAAAATCTTTCCTTGCTTCGATGTTTCTAATATTTTTGCAATTTCCGTACGAACATGTGTAGCTTTCTCAATTAAAATATTATGTGTCATTTCTTCCACATCATCATATTCCGGGTAATCTATGTTTACCTCAACGTGAGCCAACGTTTCTAATATGTCCTGACGCAGACGGCCGATTAATTTAGATAATCGTCCTTCCATTTGATTAATCGCTACGTTCATTGCACGATCTGTTTTTGCACGGATTAAGTCCATAACAGCTTCTGCTTGTGATAAATCAATACGGCCATTTAAAAAAGCACGTTTTGTAAATTCACCAGGCTCCGCTAATCGTACTCCTTGTGCTAAAATAAGCTGCAATACTTTATTTACCGAAACAAGTCCGCCGTGACAGTTAATTTCCACTATATTTTCACGTGTAAAAGTCCTTGGTGCACGCAGAATAGATACCATCACTTCTTCAATAACCTGATTTGTATCTAAATCGACAATATGACCATAATGAATTGTGTGAGAAGGAACCTCTGTTAAATCCTTCCCTTTAAAAATACGATTAACTTTTTCAACCGCATCATCTCCACTTACTCGAACAATGGCAATTGCACCCTCTCCAAGCGCTGTGGAAATCGCGGCAATTGTATCAAATTCCATGTCCTTTCACCTCACTTGCTTATTTATCTCTATTTCAACATGATTATTTTCTTCACTAAATTATTAGAATACCATAACGAACCTATCTACAAAAGAATAATAACTCATTTTATTATGTCCTCATGTAAAAAACACTAAACTTATTCACAGTGGATAAGTTTAGTGTTTTTTAGTTATCCACACCTATTTTCCACTCAAAAAAACCGGCACTCAATTGAGTAACCGGTCACTTGGAAGATATTACAACATGTCGATGTGGTTCTTTTCCTTCAGAAGTTGTAATGATATTTTGATGATTAGATAATGCTTGGTGGATAATCTTTCGTTCAAAAGATGGCATAGGCTCCAACACAACTCTTTTTTTCGTACTTACTACTTGTTTTGCTAATCGATAAGAAAGTGCTTCTAATGTACCTTTTCTTTTACTACGATAATTTTCAGCATCTAGTGTGATACCAATATACTGCTTCGTACTACGATTCGCCACAAGTTTTGTTAAATACTGTAAAGAATTCAAGGTGTTTCCTCTTTTCCCAATCAAAACACCTATATTTTCGCCAGAAATTGTAAATTCAACTTCGCGTCCTTTTACAATTTTACTAATCTCAGCTTCCACACCCATATCGTGAATAACATTTTTTAAATATTCTTCACATTCTTGAATTGGATCTTTCTTCAATACAACTTCTACTACTGCAGGTCGATTCCCAAATAAACCTAGGAATCCTCTTTTACCCTCATCAATAATATTTATATCTACTCGGTCTTTTGGAACATTTAGTTGTCTTAAAGCATCTTGTACTGCCAGCTCGACTGTTTGTCCTTTAGCAGTAACTACACTCACTTGCTTGATCCTCCTGCCTTACTAGCCTTAATTTCTGGCCCCTTGATCAAGTACATTTGAGCGATACCAAAGATATTACCAACAACCCAGTAAAGTGATAATGCAGCTGGGAAGTTAATTGCAAAGACTAAGATCATAATTGGCATAAGCCAAATCATCATTGCCATTTGCGGATTTTGACCAGCTGTTCCTGCCATTGCAAGCTTTTGCTGAATAAATGTCGTAATTGCCGCGACAATCGGTAAGATATAGTACGGATCTGCCTGCCCTAAATCGAACCATAAAAATGTATGCTTACTAATTTCAGCTGTTCTCATTATCGCATGGTAAAACGCGAATAAAATAGGCATCTGAACAAATATCGGTAAACATCCTGCTAATGGGTTTACACCATTTTTTTGATATAACTGCATCATTTCTTGTTGTAGTTTTTGTTGTGTTGCTTGATCTTTAGAACTATATTTCTCTTTTAACTTCACCATTTCTGGTTGTAACGCCTGCATTGCTTTCGTACTCTTCGTTTGTTTAATCATTAATGGTAATAATGCAAAACGAATGATAAGAGTTGTAACAACGATTGCTAAACCGTAATTACTACCAAATAAGTTGGCAAAATACGTAATTAACTGAGAAAGCGGATATACGAAATATTCATTCCAAATTCCAGTACTTTTCGGTGTAATCGGCTGATTCACTTCACTACAGCCAGTAGCAATTGCCATTAATGCAATAACCATGGCTAGTAAACCTATTTTCTTTTTCAAAGCCTGCTCCTCCTTGTTTCGGTATGTATATAGTGTAATTCATTTCCTTACGCTACTTTTTTATTCTTTTCATACCAGAGCGTTTAAAGACATGAATTAAGCTTTTCTTTAATTCTTCATATGTCATCTCTGCACAAGGCTTCCTTGCTATTATAACAAAATCTTTTCCAGAATCTATCTCATCTTTTAATTCTGTGATCGACTGGCGAATCATACGTTTAATTCGGTTACGCACTACTGCATTTCCTATTTTCTTGCTGACAGAAAGGCCAATACGAAAGTTTGGCTGCTCTCCCTTATCTAGTTGATAGACAACAAGCTGACGGTTAGCATTTGATTTTCCTTTTTGAAAAACCGTCTGGAATTCATCATTCTTTTTTATACGATATTTTTTCTTCATATCAATTGACACTCCTGTAGTTCATCAGTGGAAATTCACTATTATTAGAAAAAAAGACCACTGAACGATCAGTGGTCTACGCAGATAATACTTTTCTTCCTTTACGACGACGAGCTGCTAGCACTTTACGTCCGTTCGCTGTGCTCATACGGCTGCGGAAACCATGTACTTTGCTGCGCTTACGTTTATTTGGTTGGTAAGTTCTTTTCATTATATGACACCTCCCTGAGGAATATCTGTTAAAGACAGTCCTATAAATTATAGTTAATCAACTAGGAAAATGTCAATGGTTCTCGAAATTTTCATCAAATATTCATTTTGAACCTATTCACATACTTTTTCACAGACCCTATATTTCCTTGTGGATAAATGTTTTTTTCGGTTTTTTATATCCACAAACCCTTTTCGTACTTTTACACAGTATATCGTGTTGTGGACAAGTTTATTCCACAAGGTATTGATTTTGTGGATAACTTTCTTAAATTCATTGCTATAGCTACTTTTTTTTGATATTATAGTTGTGTTTTCACTTTGAATAAGTTTTCCACATCTTTATCTTATCCACAATTTGTGTATAACATGTGGACAGTTTTAATCACATGTGGGTAAATGATTATCCACATCTGCTTTTTTTGTCGAAAACCCTATCTCATATACAAACGACGTTTTTAGGTTTTAAAATACGTTTCGTATAAATATACATTTTATATTTATTTAGGTTGTACATTTGTTGCGCAACCTTATTCTTTTACCATCTTAGTAAAGGAGGGACACCTTTGGAAAACATCTCTGATTTATGGAACAGCGCCTTAAAAGAACTAGAAAAAAAGGTCAGTAAACCTAGTTATGAAACATGGTTAAAATCAACAACCGCACATAATTTAAAAAAAGACGTATTAACAATTACGGCTCCAAATGAATTCGCTCGTGATTGGTTAGAATCTCATTATTCAGAGCTAATTTCGGAAACACTTTATGATTTAACGGGGGCAAAATTAGCTATTCGCTTTATTATTCCCCAAAGTCAAGCTGAAGAGGAGATTGATCTTCCTCCTTCTAAACCAAATTCAGCACAAGATGATTCTAATCATTTACCACAGAGTATGCTAAATCCAAAATATACGTTTGATACATTTGTTATTGGCTCTGGTAACCGTTTTGCTCACGCTGCTTCATTGGCCGTAGCCGAAGCGCCAGCTAAAGCATATAATCCTCTCTTTATTTACGGGGGAGTTGGACTCGGAAAGACCCATTTAATGCATGCAATTGGTCATTATGTAATTGAACATAACCCAAACGCGAAGGTTGTATATTTATCATCAGAAAAATTTACAAATGAATTCATTAATTCTATTCGTGATAATAAAGCGGTCGATTTTCGTAATAAATACCGTAATGTAGATGTTTTATTGATAGATGATATTCAATTTCTAGCAGGAAAAGAACAAACTCAAGAAGAGTTTTTCCATACATTCAATGCATTACACGAAGAAAGTAAACAAATTGTAATTTCAAGTGATCGGCCACCAAAAGAAATTCCAACTTTAGAAGATCGTCTTCGTTCTCGCTTTGAATGGGGACTCATTACGGATATTACGCCACCCGATTTAGAAACACGAATTGCAATTTTACGTAAAAAAGCAAAGGCTGAAGGACTCGATATACCAAATGAGGTTATGCTTTATATTGCAAATCAAATTGATTCAAACATTCGTGAACTAGAAGGTGCACTCATCCGAGTTGTAGCTTATTCATCTTTAATTAACAAAGATATTAATGCTGATTTAGCAGCTGAAGCACTTAAAAATATTATTCCAAATTCTAAACCAAAAATTATCTCTATTTATGATATTCAAAAGGCTGTCGGGGATGTTTATCAAATAAAACTGGAAGATTTCAAGGCGAAAAAGCGAACAAAATCAGTTGCCTTCCCTCGCCAAATTGCAATGTATTTATCGCGCGAACTTACAGATTACTCCTTACCTAAAATAGGTGAAGAATTTGGTGGACGTGATCATACAACAGTTATCCATGCTCACGAAAAAATTTCTAAGCTACTTAAAACGGATACGCAATTACAAAAGCAAGTTGAAGAAATTAACGATATTTTAAAGTAGTAGCTGAATAGTGTGAATAACTTCCCTTATTTTATGCACAGTCTATCCACATGTAGATAGACTGTTTTTACATCCTTTAATGGGGTTATCCACATATCCACAGGACCTATTACTATTACTACTATTTTTTATCTTTATTAATTAAATAAAATATTATACTTACCGGAGGTTTTTCTTTATGCGTTTTACAATACAAAAAGACTATCTTGTAAGAAGTGTACAAGATGTAATGAAGGCTGTTTCTTCCCGTACAACAATTCCGATCCTTACAGGAATTAAAGTTGTCGCTACTGAAGAAGGAGTAACGTTAACAGGAAGCGATGCTGATATTTCTATTGAATCTTTTATCCCAGTTGAAGACGATGGAAAAGAAATCGTAGAAGTAGCACAATCAGGAAGTATTATTTTACAAGCAAAATATTTTAGTGAGATTGTAAAAAAATTACCTAAAGAGACTGTCGAAATTTCTGTGGAAAATCATTTTATGACAAAAATAATTTCTGGAAAATCAGAGTTTAATTTAAATGGCTTAGATTCTGCTGAATATCCAT